>NZ_JAAVUN010000284.1 GCF_012163155.1 Kocuria subflava | reverse complement strand
CCCTGCCCCCACGTCCCCCGCCAGGACCCGACCGGCCGCCTGCCCGAGCGGCAGCCGCACGGGTTCCCGCCCGAACCACGGGCTGCGCCCCAGCAACTCGGTGACCGCGCGGAGGTGATCCTCGACGCTTCTGGGCGGGGCGTGGTGACTGTGTCCGTGGTCCGTCCGGGGCCGGTCTCCGCCCGTCGCGGGCATTTCGTGGGGGCCCTTGGAGTGCTGGTGGTTGACCCGTGTCATGGAGGCCAGACTAGATGGCTCGTAGACTGACCCAACCGCCGGATTCGGCACGACAACCCGGCAGAGGTCCAGAGGAGAGGTGATCGAGGTGCCCACCGCATTGGGGATCCCCACGCTGCGCACCAAGCTCGAGCCCTCACCCGCCGACCCGGCCCGAGGCCTGGTGGACCGGTTCGGGCGGCGCGCCACAGACTTGCGCATCTCCCTGACCGACAAGTGCAACCTGCGCTGCACCTATTGCATGCCCGCCGACGGCATGGACT
>NZ_JAAVUN010000283.1 GCF_012163155.1 Kocuria subflava | reverse complement strand
AACGGAGAGAAGAGGGACGCAATGAGTGACCCGACGACGGCCACCAGGATCGATTTCATCGCTCCTCTGACCGGTGTCCTGGTACCGATCGAAGAGGTGCCGGACCCCGTGTTCGCGCAGAAGATGATGGGTGAGGGGTTTTCCATCGACCCCCTGGCCGGTCAGCTCGTGGCCCCGGTTGCCGGTGAGGTGGTGGACGTCCAGCAGTCCGGCCACGCCGTGACCGTCCGCTCGGAAGACGGCCTGGACGTGCTCATGCACATCGGCCTGGACACCGTGGCCCTCCAGGGGCAGGGCTTCACCCCGCTGGTCGAACAGGGCCAGCGTGTGACCGTGGGCCAACCGCTCATCGACTTCGAACTGGACTTCCTGGCCACCCGCGCCAAGAGCCTCCTGACCCAGATCGTGATCGCCAACTCTGATCGCGTGGCCTCCCTGTCGCCCAAGTCCGGGCTGGTCCAGGCCGGCCAGGACGTTGCCGCCGGGGTCGACCTGGCGGCC
>NZ_JAAVUN010000282.1 GCF_012163155.1 Kocuria subflava | reverse complement strand
GACGCGCCGCTGGAGCACCCGGTTCCCCGTCGCCCATGTCCACGAACGGCGTCGCCAACAACGGGTTGTAATCGAATCGGGCCGCTGTGGCTGTTCCGACCGAGTGGTCGTTGAAAGCAGTCCGAAACGCTGCGGGTGTCGTGGTGAGTCGCGAGGCGATCTTCTCTATGTTCGTCCGCGGATAGAGCTTCAGCACTTCAGTGAAGTTTGGCTGATCCAGCCAGCCAGGCTTGTATGCTCCACCGTTCTGGAAGGCACCCACTTGGAGGAAGAACGTCGCGCCTATCGCCTCGCGGAACGGAACTCCGTCGAGCATGTCCGCCAGCGAGTCCTCGGTAATCACTCGGGTCTCGACGTCGGGCAGGCCCTCGACCATCCAGGCGTGTGAGCGAGCAAGTTCCTCGAAGATCGACTCCTGGTAGGGGAACTGCTCGTACGTGACTCGAGTCATCAGTCTGACGAGAAAGTCCGCGGCCCCGACATCGTCGATGTCCATCGCGTT
>NZ_JAAVUN010000281.1 GCF_012163155.1 Kocuria subflava | reverse complement strand
CCGGATCGTGACTGCGGTGCCCCACGACGGATGGGAATCTGAACGAACCGTCACGTACCATCCGGGCCGTCGGCTCGTCATCGAGGACCACGTCGTGACACAGGACGATGAGCGCCACACGCTGCATTCCTGGTTCTTGCTCGACGGCGGCCTCGAGATCACGGACGAGCAGGGGATGCAAGGCGAGGACGCGCAAGGGAAGGCTCTCGGAATCAGGTCCATGAAGTGGGGTGGACCATTGCACCTCAAGCGCATATCTGGTCTTGACGAAGAACTCACCGTCCGCACCAACCGCATAGGCGACACCTGGGAAGAGGTGGAAGGGGTCCGATCCCGCGAGGACCGAAGAACTGAACCGGCATGGTCCGTCCGTTGGACGGGTGAGTTCCAAGGGGAGGCACGTACTCGCACCGAGTTCGTCTTCGAAAGCGAGGAAGGCCACCAGAATCCTGCGCAAGTTTCATACGACCAGAACCCTTCCTTGACGGACGACACGCGGCCC
>NZ_JAAVUN010000280.1 GCF_012163155.1 Kocuria subflava | reverse complement strand
CATCCAGGTGGCGGCGGGGGTAACGGCGCCTACCAGGTGGCTGCGGTGTGGGGGAAGTTTGTGGTGACCCCGGACCTTCGCCAGGCCTTGGAGCAGATCGACGGGCAGCCCGTGTTGCTGGTCGACGACCTGGTGGACAGCAGGTGGTCGCTGACCGTGGCCGCCCGCGAACTCCGCCTGGCCGGGAGCGGACCTGTGCTGCCGTTCGTGCTCGCCTCCCGGGGGTGACGGCCCGCCTGACCGACCACGTGGTTTTGACCCGAGTCACGCGCTCCGACTAGCATGGCGCGTGCTGTTTCCTATCGGGGTCCATGGCCTCCGCGGGGTGCAGCGGGGAGACGTGCCAGAGCGGCCGAATGGACTTCACTGCTAATGAAGGATCCGGGGAAACCTGGATCGAGGGTTCAAATCCCTCCGTCTCCGCCGACCGAAGTGAATCTGGCCGGGGGGGGGGGGCCTCGGCGAGGGGGGGGGCAGGCCCCCCCTCTTTTGCTTCGTCCCG
>NZ_JAAVUN010000028.1 GCF_012163155.1 Kocuria subflava | reverse complement strand
TACAGCGCTGATGGTACTGCACTCGTGAGGGTGTGGGAGAGTAAGTCACCGCCGCATTAACACCACAAACACAAGAGAAGGGCCTCGAACCGTCGTGTTCGGGGCCCTTTTCTCATACCCAAATATTGTTGTGCGCCAGTGTTGCCCCTGCGGGGTGGTCATGGGTGCTGGGTGTGCTGGTGCTGGGTTGTGGAGTGCCCCCTGAGCCCAGTGCCCCCTGTGCCCTGTGCCCTGTGCCGTGTGGTGGTGTGGTTGTGTTGCGGGGTGGGTGGTGCTGGGTGTGCTGGTTGAGTGGTCGGTTTCCTGGCCCATCAGCGCTGATGGGCCAGGAAATCGACCACTGAACAGAGACCAACCAGGCAAGCGACCACTCAGCGTGGGTTGGACAATGATTGTGATGTCTGAGGCAAGCAGTAGGCTCAAACGCAAGCCATGGGACGGCAAATGAGCCGGGGCACCATGGCGGGATACCTACTGAAAACTGCCGTGACGGGGTGATCTGATGCGCCGACCCAGTGTGCTGCGCGGTCCAGGCGGGCCAGAGTTGTTCACCATCGACCGGACGCGCCAGGACGTGGCGCCGGGCGCGGTTCATGTTCCTGACTGGCTGGCCCTTTCTGAGCAGATGGACCTTGTACGCCTGTGCCGGCTGTGGGTGAGCGGGCCGCGGCCCCTCAAGCACCGGACACTGCCAGGGGGCGGCACCATGTCTGCCCAGTCCATGGTCATGGGGGACTACTGGACTCAGTCGTGGTTCGGGGAGAGCAACACCTTGAATCCCCAGGGTTCCACGTTGCCGTCAGTGCTGCTGGAACTGGGTGCGCGAGCCATACGTGAGGCCTACGGCGCACAGGCACCTGAAGTGCGGAGCTTTGTGCCGACCACCGCTCTGATCAACTTTTACAGTCACGATGCCCGTATGGGCATGCACCAAGACTTGGATGAGACCGGGGATGACCCCATAGTGTCCATCTCCCTGGGCGACACCTGCGTTTTTCGCCTGGGCAATACAGAAACCCGGTCCCGCCCGTATCAAGACGTAGAGCTGCGCAGTGGTGACCTGTTTGTTTTCGGCAGGGAGTCTCGCTGGGCATTTCACGGGGTGCCTGCAATCCGCTCCGGAACCGGCGATCCCCAACTCGGAATGCGTGACGGCGGCCGCCTGAACATCACCCTGAGACGGACACGGCAGGCGTGACTGCAACGATCGGGCGGTGGAGAACATTGTGGGACACAGGGCCTGTTCGGTGTTCGTACCAGCAGTGGAACAAGTGCCGGCAGTGGCAGCACCAGCAGCGTCAGCGGCACAAGCACGGAACTCGGCGATGAGCTCCGGTGGAACGGGGTGATCGTCATGGCATCTGAACAATCGGCCAAGGCCGTGAATGTTGTTGAAGGCACTGAGGCTTTTGTGGAGTCATACCGGCTCCTGGCGCAGGAGCTGGCCTCTGGCGTGGCAGTGGTGGCGGTCAGGCACAGAAACCGTGACCACGCGGTGACTGTGACGGGCTGGTTGGATGTCTCTTGGGATCCGCCCACCATGGCCGTGAGCCTTTTTGAGGAGGGACGCATCTGCGAAGCCGTGGAAGGAGCAGGCACCTGGACCCTGTCTGTGCTGAACCGTGACCAGGAATCCATTGCTTCTTGGTTGGCCTCACCGGGAAACCCTGTGGACGGGTTGCTCTCCAACGTGCCCCACGAACGTGTGGGGAAGGACGGTCCGGTGGTCATCTCCAACTGCTTGGCATGGTTCCATGTCCGGACGGATCAGATTCACAGCGTGGCAACCCATCAGTTGGTGGTGGGACGTGTGACTGCCATGGGTGGACCGGCGTCGTCGTCGCGGGGAGGCGCGGCGCGGCAAGGACAGGCGAGCGTGGCCCAAGGCCAGTCGAGTGGGGCCCCGAGCCAGACGAGTGTGGCCTCCAGCGGTGAACCGCTGATCCATTGGGCCCGTGGTTTCCACGGTTTGGGGTGATTCGGCCGGGGATGGACTGTGGGCGTCGTCGTGTGAACTGCCGGTTCGACACAACCCGGCCGGGATTGTCAGACTGGAGAAAACTGTCCGAATTCAGATGCGGCGGGGCACGAACGCTTGTTGAATCTGAGCGAGCCGTGCTGCCCGTGTGGTGCGTGCTGAAAGTGGGAATGATGAGCGCACCGAATCAATCAGCCGGCTCTCCCGGGGCTGTTGCATCAGAGCAGGCGGGACCGGTTGCAGACTATGTAGTGCCGTCCGGGGACCTTGGTGAAGTGGGTGTGCAGAAGGCTGACTTCAGCGCAGTCTTTGGGGATCATCCTGCGGGAATTGCCGTGATCACGGCCAAGGGGCCGGACGGGCCGGTGGGGCTGACAGTTTCCTCCGTGTCCTCCGTTTCAGCCGTGCCGCCCATCATTGGGTTCTCCCTACAAGCCAGAAGTGGTTCTGCCTTGTTGGTGGCTCAGGCGGACTCCTTGTTGGTGCATCTTCTGGATGCGCCGAACATCGGCTTGGCGCAGGCTTTTGCCACCCACGGGGCTCCGCGGTTCGGGGACGCCATGGACTGGGAGTGGCTGCCCACCGGTGAACCGTTGCTGAAGGGGGTGGGTCGTGTGATGCGGGTGCATCCTCTGGCTCGCATCCAGGCCGGCCCGGCTCTGGTGTTCAACGCAGGTGTGGTGGAAATCTTGGGGACCGAACCCAACGGTGCTCCCATGGTCTACCACCGGCGGCAGTTCCACAGCCTTTCATCCAGGTCCGTGGTGGACTACCAGATCTGAGCATGACCAGCCACGCTGCCGCTGCACCAGGGTGCTGGCGGCGAGGCTCAGTGCAGTCAGCACCAGCAAGTGGCCAGCCTCACATCACGAAACTTCACAATTAGTTGACGTGTCACCTACGGAGTCCTAATGTTGGTGACACATCAACTAATTGAAGGTTTCGCGAGGAGGAACTCATCATGACCACGTTCGATCGCCTTGTCCCCGGTACCTGGAACTTTGACGCCGCCCACTCCAAGGTTGGCTTCACCGTCCGCCACGCAGGCATCTCCAAGGTTCACGGCACCTTTGATCAGGCAGAGGCCGTCCTGAACGTTGCCGAGCAGGTCAACCAGTCCCGCATCGAAGCAACCATTCAGACCGCCTCCGTGAACACCGCCAACGCTGACCGTGATGCTCACGTGCGCGGCGAGGACTTCTTTGACGTGGAGAAGTTCCCCACCATGACCTTCACCTCCACCAGCTTCGACCTGGGTGACGGCGAAGGCACCATCACCGGTGAGCTGACCATCAAGGGCATCACCAAGACCGTGGAACTGGACACTGAGTTCAACGGTGTTGTGGTGGATGCCTTTGGTATGACCCGCGCGGGTTTTGAGGCTCAGACCACCATCTCCCGCAAGGAGTTCGGTCTGACCTGGAATGCTGCCATCGAGGCAGGCGGCGTGCTGGTCTCCGACAAGGTGGTCATCACCCTGGACGCTGCTTTTGTGGCACCCCAGGCGTGAATCACGCCTGACCCGGATCTGGTGGCTCACACCAAACGAGTGAGCCACCAGATCAACGGGATCACAATCAGCAGGACCAGAGCCAGGCGGCGCAAGCGAACCTCCGTGACAGCGGGGCTCAGCTTGGACCGACCTGGCTTTTTGGTGTGCGCGTGATCCTTGGCGATTTCATCCTTGAGGGGATCCGGACGATGGGGATCAGCGCCGGTGCTCAACGCCACCTCGTGGTCATGATCAGACCAATCATCATCAGACCCACACCGATCCCCACGTTGCCGTAGCCGATGGCAGGAATGGGCCACGAGTAGTCCATCAAGTACCACACGATCAGCCACAGCAGGCCGATCACAATCAGCCCGAACATGATGATCTTGTACCAGGTGGCAGTCTGGTCCGCATGCGGTGCGGTACTGCGCACACTGCGGGTGATCTCATCAGCCACGCCTTCAGCGGTGTCCTCACGCGAGTCGGCGGGGGAGTCGTCTTCCACGTTGCCCACGGCCTTCTTGCCATTGGCCCGCTGGGAACGCTCCCACTCCTTGCGGCGGCGTTCGGGCAGGGCCTCAATGGCCAGGCGGGTGAGTTCGTCGTCGACCGCTGTGGAAGGTGCCGGGTCCTCAACCACGGTGCGCTTGCGGGTGATGCGCTTCTTGGGCTCGGTCACTCGGGGAATTCCTCCTGCAGGCGGGTGGTCGCCGTTTCCTGCCACCCCGGTGGGTATCTGCAGCTGAACGACGACGACGGCACCCTCCATCATAGCGTCACAGCACTTGGGCGCTGGTGCCCCAACGGCAGTAGGCTGGACGGGATTGAATCACCGCAGTACGCCCGGGAGGCAGATGTGACCGTCAAGGTCCTGGTTGTGGACAACTACGACAGCTTTGTCTACACACTGGTTGGTTATCTGGAGGAGCTGGGTGCCCAGACCACGGTGATCCGTAATGACCAGGTGGATGCAGACACCGCCCGTGGCATGGCAGATGATCACCACGGCGTGCTGTTGTCCCCGGGCCCGGGAACCCCTGCAGAATCCGGTGTCTGCAGGCCTTTGATCCGGTTCGCGGAAGAGACCCTGAAGCCCTTGTTGGGTGTGTGCCTGGGGCACCAGACTCTGGCGGAAATCTACGGCGGAACCGTGGCCCACGCCGTGCAGCTCATGCACGGGAAGACCTCTGAGGTCCTGCACCACGACGGTGGGCTGTTCCAGGGTGTGCCGTCCCCGTTCATTGCCACCCGCTACCACTCCTTGAGCGTGGTGCCGCGCACCGTGCCGGAGTGCCTGGAGGTCACCGCCATGACCGCTGACGGTGTGGTCATGGGGCTCACCCACCGCAATGCACCCCTGCACGGTGTGCAGTTCCACCCGGAGTCAGTGCTCACCCAAGGCGGTTACCGCATGCTCGGCAACTGGTTGGAGATCTGTGGCCTGGAAGGGGCAGCGGAGGCCTCCGCTGAGCTCTCACCCCTGATCACCAACTGAGCAGGTCACCTGTTGAACGGGCCATCCATTGATCCGGTGACCATCTGATCCGGTCACGATCTGATCTGCAGACTGGCTCAACGTGAAAGGTGTGGGGGCCGACGATCGTGTGATGGTCGGCCCCCACACCTTTGACGTGACGGCTCGTGGACCGGGGTCAGCTGGCGGTGTCCGCGGTGCTCTCTGCCGAGGAACCGTTACCGGTGCCTGAGCCGTTGGATGACCCGCCATTGGTGAGCGCATCAACCGTGGAGGCTGCGGCCTCGGCGGTGCTGTTGGTGGCCGCATTCGCGGTCGACCCGTTGCCGTTGCTCGCATTCGATGCGTTGCCGTTGCTGCCGTTCTGGGAACCACTGCTGGTGCGCGTGGGCTGGCTTGTGGGCTCAGGAGCCTGAGTGGGTTCCGGCTCCTGTGTGGGCTCGTCGGCCGGTTCCTCCGTGGGCTCCTGGGTGGGCTCGTCAGACTCTTCCTGGGTGGGTTCGTCACTGGCCTCGTCGGTGGGCGACGGCGACGGCGACGGGCTGCTGCCACCACCCGGGCTCGGGGCCGGCGCGGGAGCCTGCCGGGGGGCGGTGGCCACCGTGATGGTGATGGTGGTGCCCTGGTTCACATCCGTGCCACCCGGGGTGGACTGCCGCAGCACGGTACCCGCCGGTGATGAGGACGTGGCCTCCGTGGCCACCTCAACGGGAAGCTGGACGTCACCGCCCTCAATGGCAGCCACGGCGTTGTCACGGGACATTCCCACGACGTCGGGGACAGTCACCTGACCAGTGGACAACAACAGTTCAAGATCGCTGTCCCGGTCCACCTCCGAACCACCTTCAGGATCGGTGCCCACGACCAGACCGCGTGCGATCGAGGGGTGGTTCACGCTGCGGGTCCCAGAGACGTTCAGCCCCGCGTTGCCCACCATTTCCCGGGCATAAACCTCGGACTGGCCCGCCAGGTCATCCGGAACCGTGACCTTGTCCGAACCCTCAGAAACCGTGAGCGTCACCGTGGAACCGGAATCCACTTCTGATCCTTCACCGGGATCGGAGGAGATGACCGTGTCCTCATCCACCTGGTTGCTGCTCTCCCGGGTGATCTCCGTGACCAACCCCAGATCCTCAAGTTCGGCTTCGGCATCCTCCTGGGACATGCCCACCACGTCCGGGACGGTGACCTGGTCCGGTCCACGCAGCAACATGGTGGCAGCAGCAATGCCACCGCCGATCAACAACAGTAGGAGCAGCGGCAACAACCACAGGCGCGTACGGCGTCGTCGGTCTTCCGCGTCACGGTCATTCTGGCTGCGGGCACCCACGGGGGCGTCGTCGTCACCTCCCGGGGGAGCGAACAGCGAACCGTGGCTTTGTGTTGAGGTGGCGCCCGTGGCCGAGCCCGCACCGGCTTGGCCGGCTACAGAAGCGCCAGCACCCGAAGCTGAGGTGGCACTGCCCCCCGCGGGACCGGCAGCCGCAACATCAGCTCCCGCAGCCCCGGCCCCTGCAGCCCCGGCCCCTGCAACACCTGCAGCTGCCGTGGAGATGGGGAACACCGGGGCAGTGGAGCGCGTGGCGTCGTCGTCCTGGCCGTCCTCCGAAAGCACGGGGGCGGCAATGATGGTGGTGGCATCCACGTCCGCGTGCTCGCGCAGAGGCTCAAGTGCCTCCTGCATCTCCTGTGCGGACTGGAAGCGGTCGTCGCGGGCCTTGGCCAGGCCCTTGGCCATGAAACCGTCGAACACCGAGTGCAACCGGGGTGCCAGCTCGGACGGCGCCGGAGGGGCGTCGCGCACGTGCTGGGCCGCGATGTCCACGGAAGCTTCACCCACGAACGGGGCGCGTCCGGTGAGCATCTCAAAAAACACGCAGGCCGCGGAGTAGAGATCGGAACGCACGTCAACGTTCTCCCCACGGGCCTGTTCCGGGGAGAGGTACTGGGCGGTGCCCAGCACCGCCTGAGTCTGTGTCAGGGCGGCCTGGGTGTCCTCCACGGCGCGGGCGATGCCGAAGTCCATGACCTTGACCCGGCCATCCGGGGTGATCACCACGTTGGCCGGTTTGATGTCCCGGTGAATGATCCCGGAACGGTGGCTGTAGGCCAGTGCGTCCAGGATCCCCAGCATGGCGTCCACGGACTCGCGGGCAGAGAGCTCACCAGCACGGATGAGTTCACGCAGCGTCCGACCGGGCACGTACTCCATCACGATGTAGGGGCATGCCACATCCGTTGGCTGCTGTGGAGCGATCTCACCGGTGTCGTAGACGGAGGTGATGGTGTGATGGTTCAGGCCGGCAACGGCCTCCGCCTCACGTTGGAAACGTTCTTGGAAGGATTCGTCCCGCGCCAGCTCAGGTTTGAGCACCTTGATGGCGACCTTGCGCCCCAGGCGCTGGTCCGTTGCCACGTACACCGTGGCCATACCGCCGCGGCCGATGGTTTCACCGACTTCATAGCGGTTGTTGATCACTGAGGGGACAGGTGACTGAGCCATGGTCAGCCTTCCGTGGTGAGAGCACCGCCCGCAGCAGACGTGGGGGCGTCTGCCGGGGCTGCAAGGTTCGTCTGATCGGTGGTGGACCCACCGGTGGGGTCGGCAGCCGTCTGCGTGGGCGTGGGGCTGGCGGTAGGAGTTGAGTTCTGGTTGGAAGTGTTGCCGCTGGAAGTGGTCTGGGTGGGGTTGGGGGAAGCACTGGGCACCACGTCCAGGTCAATGGTGGAACCCACCTCCACATCGGAGCCTTCCTCCGGTGTGGAACCCGTGACGGTGCCGGGGTCCTCCGAGGAGTTTTCGTCGTAGTAGACGTCAATGTTGACCCCCAACGGAGTGACGTCGTCGATCACCGACTCCAACTGACGGCCCACCATGTCATCGGGAAGAGTCACGGTGTCCGGTCCGGTGGAGTGCGTGACCGTGACGGTTTTCCCGCTGTTCACCGTACCGGTTGGGGAGACATCAGTGACCTGATTGGCGGGGGTGTCCTGGTTGGATTCACCCACCACCTGGACATCCAGGCCCAGGTTGTTCAGTTCGGTGACCACGGTGTCCACGTCGCGGCCGATGTAGTCCTCAGCGTTGATGGTCACGGAGGTGGGACCATCCGTGGTGGTGGACTCAGCGGTTGCGGTGGAGACCGTGCCACGAGGAGACGGGGTGGAGTTCTCCCCGAAGTTCTGCAGGGCCAGGAAGATCACTGCAGCCACCAGCGCGGCAATCACCAGGCCCACCAGAACCACGGGCCACAATTTCCGCCCCGAGGCACCGGTTGAACTTGCGCCGCTTTCACGGTGGTCTCCGGAGCCGGCTGCCGACGGCGAGTCCGACGGTGTCCAGGTGCTGGGGACGGGGGACTGCGTGACGGGCGCACCAGCTGCTGCCTGGGAGGCAGAATTGCCGAAGTCCTGCTCGTGGGCGATCGCCATCTCCGCGGTGGAGGCGCTCGGTTCAGCGTGCTTTGGCGCTCCGGCGGCAACACCAGCGCTGGCAGCAGCACCAGCACCGGCAGCACCCGATCCTGCGGCACCGGTGCCTGCCCCACCGAGTGCTGCGGAACCGGTGACCCGGGTGGAGATCCGGGTGTCGTCGTCACGCGTGTTCAGTGCCTCAGTAGGGGCGTCATCCAGGTCCAGGTACTCACGCATGCCCGGAACAGCGGCTGCAGCAGCGGCCAGGTCACCACGTCGGATCGAGTCCACGGCACCGGCAAGGGCCCCGGCAGTGGAGGGCCGGCCAGCCGGGTCCTTGGCCAACATGGACATGATCAATGCGCGTGCGGCGTCGGGTACGGACTGCGGCAGGGCCGGTGGGGGATCGTTGACCTGGGCCAGGGCGATCGCGATCTGGGATTCACCGGTGAACGGGCGCCGTCCTGCAAGGCACTCGTAGCCGATGATGCCCAAGGAGTAGATGTCTGAGGATCCCGTTGCGGTCTGACCCGTGGCTTGTTCCGGGGCCAGGTACTGGGCGGTGCCCATCACCTGACCGGTTGCCGTCAGAGGAACTTGATCCGCCACACGCGCGATCCCGAAGTCCGTGACCTTGACCCGCTTCTCCGGGGTGATCATCAAGTTTCCGGGTTTGACGTCACGGTGGACCAAACCCTGAGCGTGTGCTGCGGCCAGGGCACGGGCCGTCTGGCCGATGTAGTTCAGGACGTCGTCCACCGGTAGGGTCCGGTCACGGTCGATGATGTTGGACAGCGGCTCACCGGGAACCAGTTCCATGACCAGGTAGGCGGAGCCGTCGTCCTCGCCGTAGTCGTAGACGTTGGCCACACCGGGGTGGTTGAGCAGGGCCGTGTGACGTGCCTCCGCGCGGAAGCGCTGCAGGAAGGTGGGATCCCCTGTGTACTCCTCCTTGAGGATCTTCACGGCAACCGTGCGGCCCAGGACCTTGTCCTTGGCCTTCCAGACCTCCCCCATGCCACCAATGGCAATGCGTTCGGTCAGCGCATAGCGGCCACCCAGGACCGTTTTGGAGGGGGGCCTCATCGGTTCAACACCGCCTCAAAGATCTGCTGGGCATTGGATGTGGCATCCGAGGTCTGACCGGCCGGAATGTCGTCGTAGACCACGGCAATGGCGATCTGCGGATTGTCCGCCGGGGCAAAGCCCGTGAACCACGAGGAACTGGTGCCGCTGCTGCCGATCTCCGCCGTGCCGGTCTTACCGGCCACGGAGTACCCGGGAACTTGTGCCCCACGGGCAATGCCGTCGTCCACGGAGCTGACCATCAGGTCCGTCACCGTGTTGGCCACGTCTGCGGAGGTGGAACGCTGCATCTGCTGCGCGCGGAACGAATCGATCACGGACAGATCAGAGGAGCGGACCTCTTGGATCAACTGGGGGCGCATCAGGACGCCGTCGTTGGCGATTGCGGAAGAAATCATGGCCACCTGCAGGGGCGTGGAGCGGACGTCGTACTGTCCGATGGCGGACATGGCCAGGCTGGCGTCGTCCAGGTCGGTGGGGAAGCTGGACGGCGTGACGGCCAGCGGGATGCTGAGCTCCTGGCCGTAGCCAAAGTTCTCAGCGGTTTCACTGATGCGGTCCTGCCCCAGATCCATGGCGATCTGTGCAAACGGCGTGTTGCACGAGTTGGCCAGGGCGAACTCCAGGTCTGCCTGCGTGCGGGATGCACAGGTGCCGCCCACGTAGTTGGGCAGGGTGGTGGAGGTGTTGGGCAGTTCCAGATCCTGCGGGTTGGGGATGATGGTGTCCGTGGTGTACTCACCGGACTCCAGGGCCGCAACGGTGTCAATGATCTTGAACGTGGAGCCGGGAGAATAGAGGCTTCCGGCGATGGCGCGATTGCTCATGGGCTGGTTTGGATCTGCGTTGAGCCGCTGGCTGGCCTCGATCACCCCGGCCGAATCATGGGAAGCCAGGGCATTGGGATCAAAGGACGGGGAGGATGCCATGGCCAGCACCCGACCGGTTGAAGGCTCCAGCGCCACAATGGAACCCTTGCGGCCGTCCAGCAGGTTGTAGGCCAGGTCCTGGAGCTCGGGGTCCACGGTCATCTCCACGGAAGCCCCGGAGGGCTGATTCCCGGAGAGAGTGGCCATGAAGCGGTCATAGAACTGGCTGTCCGAGTCCCCGGAGAGCTGCTCGCCCATGGCGTTCTCCAGTCCGGTGGCGCCGTGGATGGGGGAGAAGTATCCGGTCAACGGGGCATAGGCCGCCCCGTCCGTGTACTCACGCTGGTAGGCGTAATCGCCATCGGTGGGCACAGAGCGGGCAACTTCCTGGCCGCCGGCCAGGATGGGGCCGCGGTCCTTTCCGAACTGCTGGTACAGGGTCCGTGTGTTCCAGGGGTCTGCGGCCAGGGAACGCTGCTGGAAGAACATGATGGAGGTCAGCGCCAGCAACAGCACAGCAAAAATGGCGACTGCGGCGATCCACATGTGTCGAATGGCGCGGTTCATGACTGTGCCTCCGATGACTTCGATTCAGCCGTTGCCTTCCGGGCCTCGGCCGCTTGCTGACGTTGACGACGCCGCTCGGCCCGTTCCGCTCGTTCGGTTTCGTGCAGTTCGGCCCGCTCTTGTTCTTCCCGCTCGTGGGCCTCGAACTCCGCTATGTCCTCAGCACTGGCCGGGCCGGTGACCACCGGGCGGCGGGCGGAGTGGGAGATGGCAAGCAGCAGTGCGGCCACGATCCAGTTGGACAGCAGTGAGGAACCACCAGCGGACATGAACGGGGTGGTCAGACCGGTCAGAGGAATCACACGGGTCACGCCGCCGATCACCACGAACAGCTGGATGACCATGATGGAGGCCAGCCCACCGGCCAGCAGCTTGCCGAATCCGTCCGGGGTGCCCAGTGCTGCCCGGAAGCCACGGGAGATCAGCAGGAAGAACATCAGCAGGATGGCGCTGAGACCGATCAGCCCCAGTTCCTCTCCAAAGGCCGTGATGATCATGTCCGAGTTGGAGTAGGAGACCAGATCCGGGCGACCCTGCCCAAGGCCTTGACCGAACAGTCCGCCGGAGGCCATGCCGAAAATACCTTGCACGATCTGGCGGGAGCCGCCCACGGGGGCGTCGTAAATGGCCGGATCAAAGGCGTGCCACCAGGCATCCAGGCGAGCAGCCACGTGACCGAAGGTCTGGGAGGCCACAACGCCACCGGCTGCCACGAACAACAGACCCAACACGATCCAGCTCAGCCTTCCGGTGGCCAGGTAGATCATGGCCACGAACAGCCCGAAGAACAGGATGGCGGTGCCCAGGTCCCGTTGGAAGACCAGCACGCCGATCGACACCAACCAAGCGGCGAACATGGGCGCCAGATCCCGGAAGCGGGGGAGCCGGACGGGACCCACCTTGGGGCCGGCCAACAGGATGACGTCCCGGTTGGTGGAGAGGTAACCGGCAAAGAAGATGGCCAGCGTGATCTTGGCGATCTCACCGGGCTGGAACGTGCGCGCGCCGATGGAGATCCAGATCCTGGCACCGTTGATCTCCGTGCCCAGACCAGGCAACAAGGGCAGCACCAGCAGCAGCGCGGAAACCACCAGGGAGATGTACGTGAACTGCCGCAGACGCCGGTGATCCCGCAGGAACAACAGCACCAGCGCAGCGGCCGTGATGCCGATGGCCGTCCACAGCACCTGGTTGGTCCCTGCCGATGAATCCATGAGCAGATCGATGCGGTGGATCATGGCGATGCCCAGACCGTTCAAGGTCACCACGATCGGCAGGATGTAGGGGTCGGCATAGCGTGCCCGGAACCACAGCACCAGGTGGAGCAGCAGCGAACCACCGATCAACACAGCGGCGGACCGGTAGACGTGGGCTGGTTCAGAGGATGCCTGTTCCGGGTCCACCAGGATGTTGGCACCGATTCCGATGGTCCACGCCACCACCAGCAGCAGGAGCTCGGTCAGGCGGCGTCGTCGTTGCACCGGAGCGGAAGAAGCGCTGGAACCGGCTGTGGGCGCTGTGGGGGCAGCAGCGGGAGTGGTCATCACTGATCACCCTCTTGTGGCGGTGCAGCAGGTGCGGTACCTGCATCTGCGCCGTCCGTGGGTGCTGCCGCCGTGGGGAAACTGACCGTGCCTGAACCCGACGGGCTGGGGGATGCCGTGGCCTCCGGGCTCTGATCTGCCGTGGCTTCATCAGCGCGCAGCCCGTCCACGATGCTCTGGGCGTGCTCCAGACTGTTGGCCGGGATGGTGTTCTCCACGCGCGAGCGTGAGTAGGGCGAGAGCTCATCCACTTGGATCTCCGAGGTGTCTTCCACCTGGGAGAGTTGAACGGGGCCCAAGCTTTGGGAAACACCGTTGTAAATGGCCACACGACCTTCAGAAACGCCCACGTAATAGCGTTCCTGGACCCAGGAACTGGCACTGAGGGCAGCAACGGCCAGACCTGCCACCAGCAACAACGCCACCGCAAGGGCAATCCACCGGCCGGTACGCCGTTTGTGCCCAGCACCCAGTGCCTGATCCACCTCGGAGATGTCTGCCAGCTGATCCGTGGCGTTGGTGCGCAGCAATGTGGCGCGGCGGGCAATGGCGGAATCACTGACCGTGGGAATCCGGCCGGTCTGGGTGGCGTTGGCTGCAGCGCCCACCAGGATGTGCGGATGCAGCTCAAGGTTTTGACGCAGCGCAGCAGCTGAAGACGGCCCAACCGGCTCCTGTGGTGCCTGAGTGTTGGGATCAGCCTCCGTGGAGGCGTCTGTGGAGGCTGTCGCAGCCCCGGCGCCAGGCTGTGCCCACGGAAGATCCGCAGCCGCGGGCTCGGCCGTCGGTGGGTTGGCGTCCCGATCCGAGATCTGATCGGAGGTCAGGGCGTCCTCCGGGTCCGGGAGAGCACCACTGAGCGGAACACCCAGGGCCTCCACGTCAGCGGCATCCACCACTTCCAGGACCACCACGGTCACATTGTCCGGCGCACCGCGCTGAAGGGTGACGTCCACCAGGGCCTGGGCGATCACGTCCAATTCGGAATCGGCACTGAGCAGACGCTGGATCATCTCAGGGCGGACCACGGCATTGAGCCCGTCCGAGCACAGCAGCCAGCGCTCGCCGGGGGCCGTGGGAATCAGCTCCGACTCAATCTCCGGGGAAGCATCAACATCCCCCAGCACGCGTATGAGCACGTTGCGGTGGGGGTGGGTTTCGGCTTCCTCCGGGCGCAGGCGACCTTCATCAATCAGGCGCTGCACAAAGGTGTGGTCGGTGGTGATCTGCTCCAGCTCACCACCGCGCAACCGGTAGGCCCGGGAGTCACCGATGTGACACAGGGAGATGTTCTCCTGATCGATGATCAGTGAGGTCACCGTGGTGCCCATGCCCCCCAAACGCGGATGCTGTTTGACCAGATCAGCCAAGTTCTGATTGGCGTTCTGGATCTCATCCGCAAGCACCGTGGTGGCATCGCCGTCGTACCCGTCCCGGTCCAGGTGGGTCAGGTCGATCACCGCGGAGGCGGAGGCGACGTCGCCGCCCACGTGACCGCCCATGCCATCAGCCACCACGGCAAGGTGATGCCCGGAGTAGGCGGAGTCATCGTTCTTGGAACGGACCCGGCCAACATCAGAGCGGGCGGCGAATCGGAAAACCAAGGCCATGTATCAGGACCTCAGTTCCATCACGGATTTGCCCACCCGGAAGGGTTGGCCGACCTCCAAGGCCACGGCGCGGGTCAGGCGCTGTTCATTCACGTACGTGCCGTTGGTGGAGCCCAGGTCTTCCAGGAACCAGCGGGAGCCTTGCGGAAACAGACGCGCGTGGCGTCCGGAGGCGTAGTCGTCCTCCAAAGGCACCGTGGATTCAGGCGAGCGGCCCATCAGCACGGGGGCAGCACCCAACTGGTAGGTGCGTCCGCTGGTGGGACCTTGCAGCACCACCAGACTCTGCGGCAGTTGGCGCGGCGGCTGCGGGGCAGCGGCAGCCTGCTGAGGTGCCTGGGGCGCAGCAGCCCCACTGCCTCCACCCTTGTTGCGACGACGACGGTCAACCGCCAGGTCACGCCCCTGAGACATCACGATGGCAACAATGAACACCCACAGCAGTGCCAGGAATCCGTAGCGCAGGAGGGTCACGGTCAATTCAGACATTCAGTGGTTCCTCCTTGGGGCCACCAGTCGGAAGATGATCCGGCTGCGGCCCATGGTGATCACGGAACCGTTGACCAATTCCGCCCGGCCCTGCAGACGTTCCCCGTCCACGTGCGAGCCGTTGGTGGAGCCCAGGTCTACGGCGATCCAGTGATCCCCCATGTGCCGGATCTCCAGGTGACGGCGGGAAACGCCGGTGTCAGAAATGGTCACATCAGCGTCAGCGGAGCGTCCCAGCACCACGGAATCGGCTTCAACAGCCAGGCGCCGACCGTTGATCTCCAACACCGGCACCCAGTGCTGCGGAGTGGATTCCGGGTATCCCCAGTCGTCATCGGGCTGGCTGTACTGGTCACCGTAGGCCGGGGCGTTGGTGTGGGCGCCATGTCCCCCATGAGGACCATCGGCCACGCCGTGATGCGGCCCGCGGACACCGGCTTCCACGCCGTGAGCTTCCATGCGCGCCGCCGAGGAGGTGATCACGAACTGGCCGCGTTCCACCTCCGGGTTGCGGGTGAAGGAGACTCGCACCGCACCCTGCAACGTGTAGGTCTGGGACCGGGCGTGGCGGATGACCACCTCACACAGTTCCTCCGCCAGAGGCTGGCCCCACTCCTGGGCCTGCGGGAAGTCGTCGTCGGAGAACTCCACCACAAAAACATTGGGCGCCATGGTGCGCCCGGCGGAGATGGTGAACGAGTGCTCATCAAGTTCACGGCGCAGGGCGCTGGCGATCTCAACGGCTTCAATCCGCTTGCGGGAGCCGGTGGAGAAGGCAGTGCGCACGGCGCGTTCGATCCCGCGTTCCAAGTTGTCCAGGAAACCCACGTGCCCTCCTTCCAATCGGCGTTGCGATCCACGAGTCATTCCAGGCGAAGGCACGGGATGCTTGAAAAACCGGGGGCCGCGCGTTCGCCTTGGAGCAACTGACCAAGTCTGTGGTCAGGGTTTGCTCCAAGGATAGTAGACGCACGGCCCCCGGCCTTCTCTGGGAGTCAGCGCAAAAACTGCTCCACAGTGATTTCTCAGAGATTGCCGATGGTTGCCAACCGCATGGTGGCGGGCAAGGCCAGGATTTCCTCCACCACGGTGGAATTCACACCGGAGGAGCAGTCGGTGACCATGTAACCGGTGGGTCCCTCCGTGACCAGCTGCTGGCCGTCAACGTTCACTCCGTGCTCGGAAAGCACCGAGTTCACGGCGGTCAGAACGCCCGGGACGTTCTCATGAACGTGCAACAGTCGGACGCCTGCGCGCACCGGCTGCAACTGCACCTGCGGGAAGTTCACGGACAGGGCGGTGGAACCCTGCTCCACGTAGTCCAGCATCTTGGAGGCCACAAAATGACCGATGTTTTCCTGAGCCTCCGCGGTGGAACCACCGATGTGTGGGGTGAGAATCACATTCGGCAAACCCTGCAGCGGTGACTCGAACGGATCGCCGGAGGCCTTGGGCTCCTCCGGGTAGACGTCAATACCGGCGCCGGCAATGTGCCCGGAGACCAGGGCGTCCTTGAGTGCGTCAATGTCCACCACGTGCCCGCGGGAGAGGTTCAGGAACAAGGTGCGGGGACGCATCTTCTCGAACTCGGCGCGCCCGATCAGCCCCGCGTTGGAGAGCCGTCCGTCAACGTGGAGGGAGATGGTCTCCGACTTCTCGAACAACTCATCCATGGACGAGCACTTCTTGGCATTGCCCATGGGCAGCTCGTCACGGACGTCATAGAAATAGACCTGCATGCCCAGGGACTCGGCCAGCACGGAGAGCTGCTTGCCGATGTTGCCGTAGCCGATCAGGCCCAGCGTGCGCCCGCGGACCTCATGGGCGCCCTTGGCGGACTTGTCCCAGTTGCCGGAGTGCATGGCGGCGTTCTTGTCCGTGAGGTGACGGGCCATGCTGATGATTTCCCCAATGGCCAGTTCCACCACGGACCGGGTGTTGGAGTAGGGGGCGTTGAAGCACGGGGTGGCGAACTCGGCTGCAGCCACCAGATCGATCTGATTGGTGCCGATGCAGAACGCACCCACGGCCATCAGATCCGGGCGGGCCTCAAACACCGCTCGACTGACTGTGGTCTTGGAGCGGATGCCCAGCAGGTCAACACCCTCCAGGGCTTCGATCAGCTCGGCTTCGTCCAGGGCCCCCTTCCTGGTTTCGACCTCCACGCCGTGACGGCGCAGGATCTCTTCGGCATCGGTGTGGATGTTTTCCAGGAGAAGTGCTTTCACGGTGTTCGAGTCTAATCCTGATCCATTTCAGTCACGAAGATCGATGCCGAACACCCGCTTCACTGCCGTCACAACGTGACGACCGTAACGCTGACCCGACGGTGTGGAGGCGTACGGGAGGAACCGGCGGGGGTGATCCGGGTGCGTGATCTTCCCGTGCGTGGGCCCTGAGGTCACGACGACGAACCCCGCTGCGCGCAATCTCTTGAGCAACTCCGCCTGATTGGTGGGGTATCTGGTGCCGCGTCCACCCGAGGCGGAACGGCCGGATCCGGGCTCCTCCGGCAAAGGGCTGTCCGGGCGACGCGCCAGGGCCCAACCGGCGCGGTAGATGCCCATGATCTGACCGTCTGTGCGGCGGATCTGCACACACAAATCCCCACGCAGGAAGTAGTCGGTGCGGCCAAGGTCCGCCGACCATGAATCCTCCGGATCCTCCACACACTGTTGGAGATCCTCCAGCGTGGCCTCCCATGCGCCCACCACGGGCACGTTGGCCTCCGGCGCGCTCAGCTTCAAGGTCTCTCCGGTGGGGACGGGGGTCCCGGAAACGACGGAGTACAAGGTGTTCTGGGTGCCCCATGCCCGGGCAGAGTTCTGCTCCAGGGCGGCGGTGATCCTGGCGGCCAGGTCCTCGCGTTGCCTGGTGGTCAGTGGTTTGGGCACGGAGGGGGCGTCGTCGTTGACGGCCGGGGAGTCGGCCGGGGTGCTCGCCGTGGAGCGGCGGGCGTGGTTGCGGGCAGCGGTTGCGTAGTCCACGGGTTTGACGGTCAACGCGGGATCGCGGCGTCCGGCCATGGTGGCAGGGGTGGGTGCGGCAGGCCTGCCCGTGGGCGGATTCGGGTCTGCTGTGGGCATGGGCCAACTCCTCTCCCGGTAGGCTCGAGTGCGTGCAGTGCGACTATCACAACCGGGGTCTGTGCCACTCGTGCACGCTGATCGATCAACCCTACGCGCTGCAGCTGGCCACCAAAGCCGCAGGTGTGCGGGAGGTCCTGAGTCAGGCCGGGTCAGACACGGGTGCGCTGCAATGGCTGGAACCCGTGGCAAGTGCTGAATCCGGGTTCCGTAACAAGGCCAAGATGGTGGTCGCCGGGAGCGTTCAGGAGCCCACGTTGGGGATCCTTGACCCCCGCGGCCGTGGTGTTGATCTGCGTGCCTGCCCGCTCTACCTGGAGGTGGTGGGTCAAGCTCTGGAGCAGGTGGCCCGGTTCAGTGCGGAACTGCGCCTGCTGCCGTACAACGTGACCAAGGCTCGCGGTGAACTCAAGCACGTGCTGCTCACGGTCTCCGCCGGCAGTGAGTTGATGTTGCGCTTTGTTCTCCGATCCCAGCGCCAAGTGCAACGCATTCGGGAGAACCTCCCGACCCTGCAGGCAGCACTGCCCTCCTTGTCGGTGGTTTCCGTCAACCTCCAACGCGAACACAAGGCTGTGTTGGAAGGCCCGGAGGAACTGGTGCTGACCGAGCAGGACAGCTTGCTCATGCAGGTCAACCACGTGCCGCTGAGGTTGCGCTCGCGGTCCTTCTTCCAGACCAACACGGAGGTTGCCGCCGCCCTCTACCGGCGCGCGGCGGACTGGGCCGAGCAGATCAACCCGTCACGGGTGCTGGACCTCTACTGCGGGGTGGGCGGATTCGCACTGCACATGGTGGGGCCCTCCCGGTCCGTACTGGGCGTGGAGGTTTCTGCGGAAGCCGTGCGCGGGGCCCGGGAGGCTGTCGCCCACATGGGGCTGGGGCCAGAATCCGTGCAGTTCCACGCCGGGGATGCCACAGCCTGGCAGCAACAGTTGGGTTCTGCATCCTCGCCTGGGGCGTACGACGACGGCGGGGCGGCGGATCTCGTCGTCGTGAATCCACCCCGGCGGGGCCTGGGTGCTGAGCTGGCACACCGTCTGGATGAGTGTGCGGCCCAGGACCTGATCTACTCGAGCTGCAACGCGCGTTCCCTGGCGCGCGATCTGGCCAACATGCCCTCCTGGCGGCCCGTGGAGGGGCAGGTGCTGGACATGTTCCCGCACACCACCCACTACGAGGTTGCGCTACTCCTGCAGCGCGGGTGAGGCAGCCCCTGCGCCCGCATGAGGTGTGGTGGGCTTCAGCGTCGTTCCAGCGGTGGCACGTGCAGCGGGCCGCCGGATGCGAACTCCCGCAACCGCTGGGTGGCAGTGATGACGTAAGCCGCTTCCAGATTGCTGAAGTGCGGGTTCTCCACCAAGGTCATGGTGTAGAGCTGGTCATCCCGGAACGGGGCCAACATGCCGCGCAGGGACGACTGGATGTCCGGGCGCTGCAACAACACCCAGGTGCTGCGGTGCACGCGCTGGATCACACGAACCCCGCCCACCATCTCCACAAAGGGATCGTTGCCGGAAATACCGGCCGAGGCTGACAACCGGCCCTCATCAATTCTGGTCAGAACACCCACGCACAGCAGCATCTCCACCGTCACGCGGTTACCGCTGATCAACGCCTCTTGAAGGACTTCATCAATCTGCGGGCCCGGGGTGCGTGACTTCAACACCGGCGGCAGCAGCTTGGGCAACTTGCGCTTGGGGGCCCGGGGATCGGGTATTCCCGGGAGCTCGTAGCGCAACACGTAGGAGCCGGGAACGGTGGGATACAGGGTGCAGTCCACGGGGCTGGTCTCCCCATGCAGCACGTCTGCGCTGACACCGGCCACCAGCAGCACGTTGGAAATGGTGGCGGCGGCTTCAAAGGCCTCACGGACCAGCTCATCAAAGATCACACGGGGCTGGCGGTGCACGGTGCGGTACTCCACGAGCACTGAATCGAACGCGCGGATACCTGGGGGCGGAGGGGGGACGGAGAGGCCGGGCACAACAGAATCCTGATCACAGCTAATGGGAGCGGCCACGGCAGAGGCGAGTGGACAACTTTAGTGTCGCGTCAATCATTGGCCGTCCCAGGCCCATGAGCGTCATTGAGTATGACTACACAACTGACTACAGGGAGGGGGTGTGTTGTGGCTTCTGGGGGTTCGGTGGTCGCTCCGTTCCTCCGCTGCTTCCCGCTTGTCCGCTGAGCAGTGACTTGTGACGCTGGTGGGCCGCCTCTCCTGCGCCGAACGGTGACTTGTGCCGCCCAAAAGTCCCCGTCCCCCGCTGAGAAGTGCTTTGTGCCGCCCATGGGTGCCCGTCCGCCGCTGAGAAGTGCTTTGTGCCGCCCATCAGTGCTGATGGACGGCACAAAGCACTTCTCGACGATGGGCGGCGGAGCAAGTCGCTGCTCGGTGGGTGACTCCATCCTGAACATGGTTCTGGCCGCTCTCGTAGAAGGTTTTGCGGCCAAAAAGCGTGTTTGGAATGTTGAGGTCAGCCCTTGACCGAGACCTCGACTCGGTTGAGCCAGGGGTCCTGGAACGCCAGGGTGGCGCCGTCGTCGTGGGTGGTGACTCCGTGGTGGGTGAGACGTTCGGTGAGTTCGCCGATGTCGTCGGTGCCGGGAAGCTCCAGGCGCACGGTGCCCAGGCCGAGGGATTTGGGACGGGGGCCGGCGCCGCGGCTGTTCCACGTGTTCATGGCCATGTGGTGGTGGTAACCGCCCGCGCTGACAAACAGGGCCTGCGTGCCCATGGTGGCGGTGGTTTCAAAGCCGAGCTGGTCCACGTAGAAGCGCTTGGCCTTGGCGATGTCACCCACCTGCAGGTGAACGTGACCCACGGTGGCGCTGCGCTGATGCGCCTGGTCAACAGCGGTTTCCGTGAGGTGTTCCCGCATGAAGGCGTTGGGGTCCAGCAACAGGGAGTCCATCTCCACACGGCCGTGGACCCAGCTCCATTCAGTACGGTCCCGGTCCCAATACAGCTCCACGCCGTTGCCCTCCGGATCGGAGAAGTAGAAGGCCTGGCTGACCAGGTGATCCGCACTGCCGGTGAAGGTCCCGGGGTAACGGCTGGCCACGCTGTAGATGGCGGCGGCAAGATCGGCCTGGGTTTCAAACAGGATGGCCGTGTGGAACAAGCCCGCCTGGTTGTGGGACACCCGTTGCAGCTCCCGGGCGAGTTCCAGGATGACCAGCGCCTGATTGTTGCGGCCCATGACAACGCGCAGCGGAGTCTCAGAGAGCACGTTCAGGGTGATGGCGTTCCGGTAGTAGTCCGTCATCTTCTGCAGATCCCCAACCAGTAGTGTCACGGCACCCATGGAGGTGTCGGCGGCCAGGAGGTCGGTGCGGGTGGCGGTGGTCATGGCGGGAACCTCCGTTAGATAGTTGTTGCTTTAACTAAAACACTAGGCCGCTATACTTGTAGCGTCAACCAATGTGAGGGTTTGTGATGAGCGATACGCCGTGGCTCGACGACGACGAACTGGCCACCTGGGTGCGCCTTGTTGCCCTGGTGGAACTGCTGCCGGGCGTCCTGGACACCCAGCTGCGTGAAGACTCCGGGCTGATGCACTTTGAGTACTACACGTTGGCCATGCTCTCCGAAGCCCCCGACCGGACCTTGCGCATGACCGCGCTGGCCCACCAGACCAACGCCACCTTGCCCAGGCTTTCCCACGTGGTTCGCCGTATGGAGGAGCGCGGGCTGGTGAAACGCGCGCCAGCGCCGGATGACCGTCGCGCCACCGTGGCGCAGCTGACGGACGCGGGTTGGTCGGTGGTTCAGGATGCGGCGCGGGGCCACGTGGGTACGGTTCGCTCGCGGGTCCTGGACGCCCTCAGCCCGGAGCAAGTGGGGCAGTTGCGCCAGATCACCGAGGCCATCCTGCCCAGGTTGGACCCGAGTGGGTCCATGGCCGGGACCTACACGCGCTACGACCGCTGACCGGTTCCCCGCTGGCGTCCTGCCAGCGCCACGTGCGCGGCTGGTGACGGACGGACGGACGGACTGCTCGCGGACGCAAATGGCCAGTTCCAGTACGCAAAAAGCCAGGAGAACCGAGAAACGGTGGTCAAACGCGTACCGAGGTGGTCAGCGGAGGCGCAGTCGACACGGATTGAGGTGCAGCTGGGGCCTCCGGCACCCAGCGGAAATGACTGAAGGCCCCGGTCTTCACCGGGGCCTTCATCTTGTGGGTGTTCCACGAAACTCGCTGACCAGGGCAAACGCCGGTGCTCCAGCCAACGCGTGTACACGGGTGGTGAAGATTTTGTACACCTGCTTGACTGCTGGGGATGGAGTGGTCTCTGGCGTCGTGCTGAGTCGCATGGGCTGGCCCGATGACATCGCCGCCATCATTGCGTGCGTAGCCTCCGAACATGGTCGATGGGCCACCGGCCAGGTCCTCGATGCCACTGGCGGCAGCAGTTTGTAGATCAGCCTGCCTAACCTGTTGCTAGTCGTGACGCTGTCGTTGGTTCGAGCGGCCCCGCTACACTCTGCTTTACAGGGAGCTGCGGGGGATCGTGTCATTCGAGGAACTCACGGGGGCATGATCCGGTTCTCGTTCAGGAAGTTTGGAGTCAAACCCGCGCACTTCATACTACGGGTGATTGGGGCCGTGACGACCTCGTGGGTGTTTCCCGATCGGGCATCAGCTTGTCGGCCTTCTTATGCGAGAGGTCCGTACTTCGCTCTCAGTGTCGCCAGGGCAGGGCCGAAGGTCTCCTCCAGGATGTCGCCATGTGCATTGAGCATCTCCAACTTATAGAGATCATGACGCACGAGCTCGGTGATCGGCACGACCAGCCCGGTATGCCTGGTCCAGGCGGCTCGGGATTCAGCGCCGCCGGACACACTTCCAGCCACGACCTCACGGTCATCGGCTGAGACTACCAACCAGCGGCTGCCGAGTCCGTGGGTGACCTCGTCAGTTCCCGGATGCGGAAAGACTGTGGCAAATGGAAAATCGACAGTGCCATATGCGACGACGATGATCGTGACTCCACGACTGGCCGCGTCCTCAAGACCCTCATACAAGCGATCGGCTTCGGCTTCCCAGATCTCGCACAGGATCCGAGTTGATGCGCGACTGATGACGTCCTGAGCACGCAGGAGGATGTCGCCGCGCCCCTGCAGATCCCAGATGACGCTGTCGCTCTCGTCTCGAGCTCCGAAATTGCGAAGGACTTCATCAGCGCGAGAAAGCGATTCCTCCGTCTGTCGACGCTGAACCTTCAGGAATTCTTCTGGGGCCGTAGGCGCAAACTTCTGCGGCTTTCCATTCGAGACTCGTGCTGCCCCTCTGGTTACGAGGGAATCGAGAACCTCATAGATTCGAGCGCGTGCCACTCCTGATCGCTTGGCGACCCCATACCCAGTGGCGGGGGCCTCATCGAGAAGCGCTAAGTACGCCTTAGATTCCCACTCTGTGAGCCCGATTGCGCGTAGTGCTTGGATCTCGGTATCGCCGAACACCGGCTGGCTCACGTTGCTCTCCTCGTTTGCATGATTGACCACCATTTCAGGCGAGCGCGCGTAATCATCGGAGCTCGCACTTCGCAATCGATCATTGGGCGTTTCAGGCGCGGCAGGCAGGGGGGTGCAACGCCTGGCGCCTCGCAGCCTGCGGGCAAGGTTCCCAGTGGAACTGCGCGCAGCTCCACATGATATGGCACATCCGGATCCCGTTCGATAGGTGGTCAGGACACGGAGCCCGTCTTTCTCCGCAGCCGATTGGCAGAGGTCCGAATGCCGTGTACATTTCGAGACACGCTACGTAGTCACCTAGGTGGTTACGTAGCGCTCGGCACGCGTGGGACGTACGCCGCCTCCGACGACTGAAGGGAGGTACATTGAGCGGGAGCCAACTGACGCACGTCGTTGCGTTCACATTGAATTCGGACGTCTCCCGCGACGATCCCCGGGCTCAAGTAGCTGCCGCGATCACCGGCGGCCACCCGGCAACCATCCCGGAGATCGCCACTTGGGTGTGCGGGTGGGACACCAGCCGCAGGCCTGACTCTGCCGACTTCCTCGTCGTGAGCACGTTCGACACTGCTGGTGATTACGACATCTTCCAGGTTCATCCCGATCACCAGCGGGGCAAGAACGCGTGGAAGCAGATCGCGACGTGGACCGTGGCCGACATTCTCCCAGGCGTTAGCGAACGACCATGAGACGCGACTCGACACTGCTCCATATCGGCGCCGTGGCGGGTGCCGCTCTCTTATGGAGCACCTCGTTTGCGGTGACGAAGGTCGTGCTTCCCTACGTGGGAGAGCTGACACTCGGCGCGATCAGGTTCCTGGCTGCCGCAATACTGCTGATCATCATCTGCCTTCTCGTCCGGGCACGCCTGCGCGCGCCTTGGCGAGCCCACGCGGCCGTCGCAGGCGCGGGACTGGTCGGCATCACGATCTACTTTGCCCTCGAGAACTATGGGGTCGCCCTGGCAACAGCCACTGATGCCGTCCTGATCGTGGCTTCCTATCCTGTTATGACGATGCTCGCCGAAGCCATCTCCCATCGCCGCAGGCCGGCCCCGATCAACGTCGTCGGAGCCCTCGTCGCGTTCGCCGGCGTCGTGCTCGTTACCATCGACGAGCCCGCCCAGGAAACACCCCACCGTCCTTGGGGGGTCCTCTTCCTCTTCCTCGGCGGAGTCGCGTGGACCGCCTACAACATGATCTCGACCCGGAAGCCGGTAAACGTATCGCCGAGCCAACGTCTCGGCGTGCTTCCCACGACGGGCTTGCAGAACCTCTGGGGAGGTATCGGCTTCTGCCTGCTCGTGCCCCTCCTGCCCGAGGGGGCGACCACCAACCTCAACGCGCACGCGATCTGGCTGATCGCCTACCTCGCCGTCGGCTGTTCCGCCCTGGCGTTTCTCCTCTATACGTTCGGCCTCACGGCGCTGAAACCAAGCCAGGCCGTAGCGGTCCTCAACCTCGTGCCCGTGTTCGGAGTCGTATGGGCGGTCGTGATCGCCGGAGAAGAGATCACCGTACTCAAGACAGTCGGCGCGATCACCGTCATCATCGGTGTCGCCATGAATGCACGAAGCTCCCCGACCCGTACGTGAAAGCAGCGACCCCAGATCAGCACTCCTCCATCCCGAAAGGACTTCCAGCCATGAGCGCCGAGCAACAGAAAACCGTCATCGTCGTCGACCGTCATCTCCCCACGGGACTGGCTGTCAACGCCGCGTCGATCGTCGCGGCAATGATCACCACCGCGTTTCCCGCACTCATGGGGCCGCCGGTGAAAACGGCTGACTCTGAGCTGCCCGGGGTCGTCTTAGCCCCGCTACCGGTTCTGGCCGGCGATGAAAGCCTGCTCGGGTCCGCCTGGAGCCGCGCCGATCAGGCAAATTCCGGAATTGACGTCTTCCCCTTCACCCGACTGGCCCAGGGATGCAAGACCTACGACGAGTACATCTCCAAGCTGAGCTCGACGAGCACGCACGACCTCGAACTCGCTGCGATCGGTCTCTGCGGCCCCAAGAAGGCGATCAATTCCCTTACCGGCGACTTGCCGCTCTATCCCGCGAAGGAGAAATAAAGATGATTCCTCTCGGAAACGCAGACCTGTGGGAGGCTGCAAACGAATTCGCCGCCGCCCAGAAACTCCAATGGTCCGGTGAAATGAGTGCGGAAGCGTTGGATGCATGGCAGGCCACAAATTTGCAACAAACCATCGAGTACTGCCAGGACAAGTCACCGTTCTACCAGCGCCACCTCGCGGGCCTAAAGGCAACCTCGCCCATCGATGCTCTACCGTTCACAGTCAAGGATGATCTCCGACAGCACCTCGACGACGTCGCAAGCCTGAGCCTTGACCACGCATGGGTCTACTACGAGACCACTGGCACCACAGGCGTCTCCACTCCGTGCCCGCGCACGGCCGAGGATTCCATCCGCACCGGAGTCGCGCTCTGCGAAGGCTATCGCGACCTCTTGAACGGCCATGGCGAACGGGACTGATGCACGAGTAGGTGTCTCATTGACCTGACCTATGGCTCGGTTTCCAGTTGACGTCGCTAGTCGATGGTCTTCATGGAAGGCTCTTCGCAT
>NZ_JAAVUN010000279.1 GCF_012163155.1 Kocuria subflava | reverse complement strand
CTCCAGTTGTTGTCCTCGAAGCAGGTTCCGGCCTCCGGACGGGTGTGCTCGTGGCGGAAGCCCAGCACGTGTCCGAGTTCGTGGGCCAGGATCGCGTCCTGCTGCCACCCGGAGGAGTAGAACTGGTCGGCGACGAGCACGTTGCGTTGAAACTTGGGGGAGTCCGGGAAGAAGGCACGGGCGATGTACCCGGTCTCGGAGGTGGGCTCGACCGAGAACACGACGTTGTTGTTGGACGTGTTGCAGTCGCCGTCCTCGGAGGACACGTACGTGAAGTCGATGCCCGACGAGGCGCCCTCCCACATGGCGGCGCCACCTTCCATGGCGTTGACGACGATCGACTTCTGGCTTCCGAAGTCGTCCGAGACGCAATTGGTCAGGTCCTGTGCCTCAGATGCCGACCACAGGGTCTGGTTGCCGTACACGTCCGTGTTGGCGATCAGATCACCGGTGCCTCCCGAGGATTCCTCGGCCACGGGCACCGACGGGAGGGATTCGTAGA
>NZ_JAAVUN010000278.1 GCF_012163155.1 Kocuria subflava | reverse complement strand
GGAGAGGTCCTCTGGGACGGGGACGCCATCACCGCGCAGGACCGTGTCAGATTCGGGTACATGCCCGAAGAACGCGGGCTCTACCCCAAACAGGGGATCCTCGATCAATTGGGCTACCTGGGTCAGTTGCGTGGGATGTCCCGACAGGCCGCGCTGGCCGAGGCCCAACGACTCCTGCACCACTTCAACCTGGGGGACCGCGTCAAGGACAAGTTGGAGACCCTGTCCCTGGGTAATCAGCAGCGCGTCCAGGTCGCCGCCGCCCTCCTGCATCAACCGCAGGCGCTCGTGCTCGACGAACCGTTCTCCGGACTGGACCCCACGGCCGTCGACTCCATGGTTGACCTACTGCGTGAGTACACGGCACGGGGAGTCCCGGTGCTCTTCTCGTCCCACCAGCTGGATCTGGTCGACAGGTTGTGCGACGCCATGGTGATTCTCCACGTCGGCCGGGTCCTGGCGTCCGGGACCGCCGTGCAACTGCGGGGCACGCAGCCCCAGC
>NZ_JAAVUN010000277.1 GCF_012163155.1 Kocuria subflava | reverse complement strand
TTCGCCGATCCGGAAGCCGAGCTGTCCGACGTCGTGGATCCGGGGCTCGAACCCGCGGAAGTCACCGACGGCACGGAGAATGCCGACCACGAAGTCACGCTCGAAGTCACTGAAGTCCCGCTGGAGGTGGCCCCGGGGGTGTGGCAGCAGCGCTGGACGTTCAACGGATCCGGACTAGGGCCCACGCTGCGGGGCAAGGTCGGCGACACCTTCGAGGTGACCCTGGTCAACAACGGGTCCATGGGTCACTCCGTGGATTTCCACGCGGGGGAGGTGGCCCCGGATGACAACATGCGCACCATCCCGCCGGGGGAGAAGCTGGTCTACCGGTTCACGGCCAACCGGTCCGGGATCTGGATGTACCACTGCTCGACCATGCCCATGAGCGCCCACATCTCGGGTGGGATGCACGGTGCCGTGATCATCGACCCGGAGGGCCTGCCGGAGGTGGATCACGAGTACGTCCTGGTCCAGTCCGAGGTCTACATGGACGGTGACGGCG
>NZ_JAAVUN010000276.1 GCF_012163155.1 Kocuria subflava | reverse complement strand
GAACTGTCGGTGGGCGGGGCGATGCTCGGCCAGAGCTTCAGCGGAACCTCCGTACACGTAGGTCACGGCCTGGAGGGACATGTGCTCCTCTTTCGTCGTCGATGGCTGCGCCATGGGCCACAGGGCAAGTGCACGATCCGGCACTCGGGGTTCTCTCGGGTGGGTGTACTACTACTGTGGACTCAGGCAGGTTTCTGTGTGACGACGATAACCCTGTCTGGGGTCGTGGCCCGTTTCGGGTACGGAGATGACGGAAGGCCGCAGTGCCAGAGGGAGCCGGAGAGGTGAAGTCGGAGAGCATGGTTGACACGCTGCCCGCGGTGAACGGTGCTCATTCGCCGATGCAGCCACTGACCGGTGACACCGCGTTGATCTCACGGCTGCAGGCACTGCTCGGTGCACCGGTGGAGATCGTTGCGGAGCTGGGATCGACCAACGACGGACTCGTCCGCCGTGCCCTTGCCGACTCCCAAGCCCTGGCCCTGCCGGACATGAGCCTGTT
>NZ_JAAVUN010000275.1 GCF_012163155.1 Kocuria subflava | reverse complement strand
GACCTCGTCCATCCCCGCCACTCGGACAGCACCCTCGGCCAGCAGACGATGCTCCGTGTCCGAGGTCGGTGGGACACTCACCACCAGCCGCCTCCGGAGGTGTCGGTTCTGTCCGGGACCTCGTCGAACACCGCGTGTTGGTCCCCCAAGGGGCCCATCCGCGAGACCGGCAGGGTCACCACGAACGCGGTCCCCACCACGTCATCCTTGCTCACGAAGGCCTTCTCCTCCGGCAGGTAGAAGCGGGAGTCCCCGGACGAGGAACGCCGGTCCCCGAGCACGAAGTAGTGGTTCTCGGGAACGATCACGTCGAAGGCGATGTCTGACGGCGCTTCGGAATCGGACAGATACACACCTGTTTCGTTGAGGGCGACGTCGTTGACCACGATCCTCCCCCGCGCATCACAGCACGTGACACGGTCGCCACCGACGCCGATGACGCGTTTGACCACGTGGGTGTCCGAGTCATCGACGGTCACGCCGAGAAAGGCCAGCCCGTCCAC
>NZ_JAAVUN010000274.1 GCF_012163155.1 Kocuria subflava | reverse complement strand
GGAAGCGCTCGGAGACGTTCCACTCGGGGACCCGGCACGGGACGCGCAGCAGGAAGGAGAGCAGGACGGCCAGGATGCCGATCACGAAGACCACGAATCCGTTGGCCCCGCGTCTGCCCTTCTTTCCCTCAGCCATGCGTCACCTCCCCTTGCCTGCGATTCCGTCCCCGAACGCCCTCAGCCGACGAATCCAGTCCGCCGGGTGACGCTTGTTCCGGGCTCAGATTAGCGGCTTCACCGGCCACGTCCCGGGGGGCGCGGCCGCGCAGGATGTCCCCAACCGTGGCACCACAGATCGCGACGACGGCGACCACGTGAAGCAGGACGGCCCCCACGTAGACGGTGGTCCACATCCCGAGCGTGGGCGTCTGCGCACCGTTGGCGTAGAGCCACGAGAAGATGGCGAACCAGTGGAAGACCTCGATGACCTGCCAGACCAGGAACTCGACGATCCGCGGTCGCGCCAGGATCACCAGCGGCACCAACCACAACACGAACTGTGG
>NZ_JAAVUN010000273.1 GCF_012163155.1 Kocuria subflava | reverse complement strand
AGATGCGCGACGGCGTCCAGAACACCCACGTGCAGCGGTCGGATCTCGAACTGGGCCGTGTCCAGCTCTTCGTGGAAGGCACCTCGTTCACCACGGCAGAAGTCATGGGCCGGGAAGCCGGAGTCGACCGCCGGACGCTGTTGGGCGCGGTGGTCGAGTGATCCGTTCTTGTGCTGGACCAGATGGGAACCTGGCCGATCACCTGTGGTGCTCACGCGATTCTCCGGGGACGGCGGGCTGGCTGCGCGACCGTAGCCGGCGGAAGGCGGTGAGCCACTCACTGGTTCGCTGGAGAGCTCAAGTCACCGGTTACGCTACGCCCACCGTAGTGTACCGTGGGTTTCATGTTCACCGCACTGATCACGGGCGGAACCTCGGGCATCGGGGCCGCCTTCGCCAAAGCACTGGCCGCCCGGGGGTTGAATCTGGTGCTGGTTGCTCGCGACCCAGCTCGCCTGGATCAAGCGGCACAAGAGCTTCGGGCCCGGTACCGGATCGAGGTC
>NZ_JAAVUN010000272.1 GCF_012163155.1 Kocuria subflava | reverse complement strand
GATCGCCGAGGTCACCGAGCGCTACGCGCCGATCGCCGGACTGCGCAGCAGTGACACTGTGCTGTTGGGGCATGAGTCCGCGACCCGGGACGACGAACTGTTGGAGATCGCCCAACGCCAGGGCGTCCCGCAGGAGCTCGCCCGGGAATGGTCCTGGATCCTGGATTCCTACCCACTGCTGGACGTCGTGCGTCTGGGCAGCCAGGCGGGGGAGGACCTGGAACTGGTGGGCCGGGTCTACTTCCTGCTCTACGACCGGTTCGGCATCGAAGCGCTGCTCAAGCGCATCGGGGCCTTGCCGCAGACCACCCGGTGGGAGTCACTGGCGCGCATGTCCATGCGGGAGGACGTCTACACCACGTTGGTGTCGATGGCCGCTGAAGCCCTGCAGGCCGAGGGAGAGACGGCCGAGGACCACGTGGACACGTGGGAGCGGGAGAACCAGATCCAGTTGGCTCGCCTGCGCTCGGCCTTGGGGGACATCGCGGCGGGCGGGGCCGGGGG
>NZ_JAAVUN010000271.1 GCF_012163155.1 Kocuria subflava | reverse complement strand
CACACCCCCCCCCCCAGCCCGCGGGTGGCCGAACGGGAAGATCAAGGTCATGTCCGTGGACGGCAGGCCGTGGTGAATCAGCTGGTCGGGAAGGGTGTAGTCGTATCCCTCCCAGCGGGAGATGTACTGCCGTAACGGCCCCGGGACCTGCGGTCGGTAGGAGGGCATGTGACGATCATCGCCGCGCAGGGGCGATCCGCCAAGGGCTCATGGTTGAGCCGTCGGAGCGTTGCGCAATAGTGAGTCCATGGACCTCACCCCGGTACGCACCGTGTACGACGCCGCCGCCCCCACCTACGACGTACTTCTTCCCGATCTGCGCATCGAGCAGCCGGTGGACCGGACCATGATTCGAGCCTTCTGCGACGAGGTGTTGGACACGTCCGATCACACGGTCCTGGACGCGGGCTGCGGTGCGGGGCGGATGATTCCCGAGCTGAAGGATCGTGGCCTGCGGCCTCGGGGCGGGGGCCTGTCGAGCGGAATGATCGAACGGGCACGACGT
>NZ_JAAVUN010000270.1 GCF_012163155.1 Kocuria subflava | reverse complement strand
GTCCTGCGTGCGGCGGGCGTGGATCCGGAGGCCTACTCCGGCTTCGCATTCGGCATGGGCATCGACCGCACGTTGATGTTCCGCAACAACGTCCCCGACATGCACGACATCGTCGAGGGTGACATTCGGTTCAGCCAGCACTTCGGAATGGAGGTCTGACATGCGCATTCCTTTGTCATGGCTGCGTGAGTACGCGCCGGTCCCGGAGGGGGCCACAGCCGAGCAGGTGCTCGAAACCATGGTGTCGGTCGGCTTCGAGGAGGAAGAGGTCCACCGGCCGTCGGACGAGATCTCCGGCCCCGTCGTCGTCGGTCAGGTCCTGTGCCGTGAGCCGGAGGAGCACTCCAATGGCAAGACGGTCAACTGGTGCCAGGTCCGCGTGGTCCCGGAAGGCCAGGAACAGAGCCTGACGGGCAAGGGCATTGAGCCCTCCGGCGTGCAGGGCATCGTGTGCGGTGCCCACATCTTCGAGGTCGGGGACAAGGTGGTGGTCACCCTCCCGGGTG
>NZ_JAAVUN010000027.1 GCF_012163155.1 Kocuria subflava | reverse complement strand
CCCATTCCGGAGATCGCCCGGCTCGGACGGACCTTACGCCGGTGGAAGGCCGCGATCCTGGCCTACTTCGATACCGCAGGAGCCTCGAACGGGCCCACGGAAGCGGTCAATGGCGTCATCGAGACCATGCGTCGCGTCGCCCGCGGCTTCCGCAACTTCGACAACTACCGGTTACGGGCTCTGCTCGCTGCAGGCGGTCATCGCCCCTGGCGGAGAACCGCTACCCACACTCAGCTGTGAAGGCCCGCTTTTCCGATGTCATGCACACCCGCAGCCCACGCTGCCAACTCGCGCCCGTGTCCACCGCTGGCTGCGCTCAAACGATCCTGGAGTTGACGGGGGAGCCAGATGTCAAAGAGTCGTCCACCCACATCCGTCGCATCACGGCAATGCTGAAGTAAAGACAGCCAGAGCCGCTGCTCCACAAGATCAAGGTCCTGGCCTGGGGTCTTCGCCCAAAGCATCCGTGCGGCACGGGAACGTTGCATGATTTCCCCTCCGCATGCAGGCGTATTTGGTGACGCTCATCACTCTAACTGCACAATGGAGAATTTGAAGTGGTCAACTCTCCGCCGAAGAGATTCTGCGGGCACGCAAAAGCCCCCGCAGCGACTTGGTCACCGCGGGGGCTTCGGAGAAAGAGGGGTGGAAGCAGTGGAGCACTGCGGGAACAGGCGACCACCGGTTGAGCGGCTCGTTTACGCGAGGAATCAGGGCGTTCGCGGGGATGCCGAGCCTGAGGGCGAGGCCGATGACCCGCTGATCGACGCTTCGGCGGAACCAAAGAAACGACCTCGAACACGGCTCACGGACGAGGAAGTGGACGCCATGCGAACAGCCCGTGCGGAGGGCGTCAGCGTGACGACCCTCGCGAGCTGGTTCGGCGTCCATCGCGGCACGGTGTGGGCGAAGACGCGCGATCGGTGATCGAGACTAACTACCATCGGTCTCTCGCAGGGGGAGTCGTGGCATCTCCCTCCGAATTGGCGCGCAGGATCGCTTGAACTCGTCGTTCAAGATCGATCTCGCCCCTTTCACCCATATGGTTCACTAGGGATCGTGCATCGGCTTGGAGCTGGGGGTCGGACGTCTTGAGAGCTGCCGCGATCACCGGTGCTAGTGAGTGCGTACGTAGGTCGTAGTTGTCCCGGTCCGGCGTCTCGGCGGGGGCAAGGAGCATGGTCAGCGCGTCAAGGGCGACCCGTGGAAGCTCGTCGGCGGCGGCAGCTAGTTGCTCGCCGATCATCCCGTTCGTGTCCAGCTCTCGATTGAGCGTCAGGGCCTCGACCAGCCGGGGTAGCCACCATGCGGCCGGGAACTTCTCACTCCGGATGAACCAGTAGAAGTCCATGAGCTCGGCCTTGTCCTCGGGGTGTGCCTTGACGTGGCGGACGCGCTCATCCCAGAGGTCAGCGAGCCGGTCGCGGATCGCATCGTCGACTTCCTCGGCGTGCATGAACGACCACGCGGTGTGCCCGATCGCATCGCCGCGAGCGTCGGGGTCGGCCCGGGTGTAGAACTCAGTGCGCAGCGGGTCATCGTCTCCGATGTGCCCTCGGATGATCGCCTCGATCACCCACTGGCCGATCCGTTGCTGCGGCGAGACATCGTTGCCCCAACCGATCGAGATCTGCTCGGTGCTGTCGAGCGCGGCAATCATGGAATCAGTGAGGAGCCGGTAGAGGCCCGGGTGGTAGTACTGCATGGCGATAGCAGTCGTCACTGCGATCTGTTGGTTCCGGTCCAGTCCTGAGCGCGTGCCGAAGTAGGTAGAGAGACTCCCGAGAAGCCAACTGCGAGCATGATTGAAGAGTTTTGCGAGCCCCTCGCCTAGAACGGCTCGCGAGGCGCCGCGAGGATCCTCCAAGGCGAGTTGCTGGCCGAGCGCTTCGAGCGACCTGGAATGCCAAGGGCGAGCTTCGCCGAGACCAACTAGGTTGATCAGCCCCCGCAACAAGATGGGCCACTTCCAGTTCAGCGAGACCATGAGCGGGTCCCATCCGGAGTCCTCTTCCTCGACCGTGCCGACATACTCGCTCCAGGTGGCAGTTCCGGTTGCAGCGGTCAAGAGGTGGTCCGCCAGTCGGCCCAGTTGCTTCTCGGAAAGCGTCGTGGTCGGGGCCTTGGCCGCCAGGTGGGCGATGAATCGGACCGCGACCTTCTTGGCTTCTGTGAAGTCCGGATCGTCGTCGAATCGACCACCCTCAACCGGGAAATCCGATTCATCGGAATGAGCGAGGATGTCGCCGATGAGAGTCAGCACCTGCTCCCAAGGAAGCGCGAGTTCTGACTTGAGCGCTCCCTCCCAGCCGCTGAGGATTGCCCGCAAGTAGGTCGGGCGCAATCGTCGGACCAGGTCCCGCTGGCCATCCAGCGCGTTTGGGTTACTTGTAACGACTGCCTCAAGCACCCTCGCTTGCCCCTCGTGGGAAGGCTCGGGACCCCAGCCGTCGCCCTCGTCGTGCCAGCCTTCCAACTGCGCAACAAGCTCCATCGGAGCCAGAGCTGCCATCTCCTCCTGAGGGATTGGACTGTTCGGTCCGGTCCAACCAGACATCTGAAAGGTCGGACGCGTGGGGTCATCAACGACGCCATCTTGAGCATCGAGCACGTCCAGTTGCTCCCTGAGTGTGGCTGGGAGGAGGTCAGGCCCAACGCCGGCCAACACGCGGTGTCTCCATCGCCTGTCCCACTGTGCGATCTGGTCTTGGATCTCGGCGTCTGATTCGCCTCGTTCACGCAGGTTCCGCGTGATTCGTGCCGCCTCCTGCTCGGTGATGTGGCCGGACGCCAGCACCCCTTCAAGCTGGTCAAGCTCAGCATGAGACACCGCACCTATCGCGCGGAGCAGCCCGATGAAGTCCGATGTGGCGAGTTGCTCGCGGGACTTCGCGTCGACCATGAGTTCTCGCGCGACAGTCAGCAGGTCGGTGTTCGCCCTGCCAGTAGCCGCTTGGCGCCCAAGGACTTCTGCAACCGCGTAAAGCGAAATGCGGCGCACGATGAGGATCGGCTTTCTGTTGAGGGCCGCCCACGCCGCCGCTGGGTCCCTCTCCAGATGCTGGATCGCCGCGTCGCGCACGGCGTCAATCAGCGCATCCTGGATCTCGTGGTAGGAGTTCTGCCTTCTAGAGATCTCATAGCGCCCAAAGCCGCTGTGGTCGAACTCGTCTCCGATGCTTCCTTCGTTCTTTTCCCAGAGCGTGAGCCAAGGCAGGATGGTCTTCAATGCGTTGTCTCCGAGGGCAATGGTCACCCTCGGGAGTTCGCGCGAATACCAATGGGCCTTCAGCTCCGTCACGGGGTCGTTGTTGCCGCCCTTGTCCTTGATTGGCCGGAACAGCTTGTTGGCGAAGGAAACGCCGAACTTGGTCTCGCCTCCTTGGAGCAGGTTGACCGTGAACGACACGAGGTCCCGTGGATCTGTGCGCCACCCGTAGCCGCTATCCTCCCAGCCATCAATGACTGGCTTCAGTTTGGCGGCAATGGCTGTGGGCATACGCGAGCCAGCAGAGAATGCGATTCTCCGGACCCAGGAGTTGCTGCTACCCGCGAGAGTGCCAAGAACTTCAGCAACCTCAGCTGGAACATGCTCAACCATCGCATCCAAGTAGCTAGCTTCAGGCCAGTACTGCTCACGCACGATGCCGTCGCTTCCGACTTCTGGTTCGGGAGGGCTGCTGAAAGCTCCCGCATCAGCGAGTGGCTTCACCCAATGTGGATTCTTGAGCCCCTCGTAGAACGCCCGACGTAGCTGGAATGACGTCAGCCGGCGTAGCGCTGCCTGAACCTGCTCTGCCGTCGGAGCCTGGTACTCAGCCATCTTGTTCGCCTCCGTCCTTGAGCTGGTTGGCTTCGGCGAGCAGGTCCTCGATTGCGTGCAGGCTGTCGAAGAACTCAGCTCTAATGCCGTCCATGAGAGCCTCGGCAAGTTCGATCCGCTGCCTCAGGTCGTTGTCGGATGGGATCAACTGAACGTCACTCTGCGCGTCGTGGAGATGCGCCCATTTCACGAAGAAGTCGACGAGGTCCTTCCACTCGCGGACTGCCGGATGCTTGGTGTTCCCATCGTCAGTGAGCAGCGCGGCAGCGTTCGCAGCTACTCGCCCGTCCTCAGCGACGGCAGCTTTGATCAGGTCATCGAGGAGAACTGCCAGCGCCTGAGGGACCGGGACGTTCTCGACCTCTTGGCGGAGGTCGAGGTTGGGGAAGCGTGCGGCGATGGCAGGAAGTCTGCGCACATGGGTCGAGCTCCGTGGGCCGCCACCGCCTGTCCCCGCGATCCCGAGTGCGCCCGGAAGACGATTCATCATTTCTCGCATTGAGTGGCAGATGTGCGAGACACGCGTCCGCTCATCACCCGGCTTCGCGGCAGTCGCCAGCAGGTCGCGAGCGGTCCTGTACATGCTCGCCAGGTCTGGACGCTTCTCCGCCAGCCAGCTGGCGAGCCGCGTTTGGCGATCGTCGGGGGTCAACCCTGATTCGCTCATCTATCAGGGCTCGTCCCCAACTCGGCGGCCACTCTCACCGCAAACTCGGGGTCGGCGTGGATGCGGGCGACGACATCGTCGGCGACCTTGTTCACGTCGATCGGACCGTTGTACTCGACCTGCACACGGTCGCTCGGGTAGCTGAAGTCGATTCGGGGCGAGTAGGCGCTCTCGCCGTTGTCGCCGTAGGCGGTAAGAACGTGGTCGAAGACCAACTGCACTTTGGTGTGGAAGATGTCGACGGTGTATGGCACTTCCGGCAGGCTCTGGTCCAGGACTCGGCGGATGGTGCTGTTGACGTCGTTGGTGGTGGCAACTTTGCGCCGCCAGTCCTGAACGATCTTCTCGTGTAGGTGCTCCAGCAGAGACTTTGCGCTCGCCTTGACGGCATCTCGCTCCTCTGCGGTGAGGACAGGGTCGGGTTGGGTGAGCAGGTCGAAGATCGCGAGTTCTTCCTCTGTCATGTCCTCTCGAACGGCCCGTTCTTCCTCGGCGGTCAGGGTCTGGGACAGTTCGATGAGGCGACGCAGGTACTCGTCGATGTTCACGCTGCCCGCGTTGTAGTCCTCAATGAGCTGCTCGATGCGTTCGACGAGCTCGTAGCGGGTGGGGTTCCGCAGGGCCGCTCCGATCGCCTGCTGGCGGAGCAACTGAGCGAGCCGGTCAGTCTCGGCCCGCTGCCGACCGGCGAACTTGGCGGCGAGGCCGTCGAAGTCGATGAGCGACAGGTCGATCAACGGGTCAGGGTTGGTTCCTTCGGCTGCGGCTCGGATGACGTACTCCTCCGCGCCGACCGAGCGGTCGAGTAGCGCGTCGACTGCGTCTGCCACGGCCGAGATGTCGGCCTCCGGTGGGCGAGTGACTTCGACGATGCGCTCATGGAGCACTCGGATCACGGCGACGGTGCGTTGCTGGGCGGCGGCCTTCGGATTCGGGAGGAGCGCTTTGAAGAGCTTGCGCGCCTGCCGCGCCTTGCCGGTGAAGTCGTTGCGGGCTTCTTCATCGACCAGCAGAGCCTCGACCGCAGCGTCGCGCTTGGCGATGTGGTCGAACCCTTCAGCGTCGCGCATCGCAATGAGATCGACCCCGGCGTTCGCACAGAACGAGATCAGGTCCGAGACCGCCAGGTCCAACTCACCGGCGAGCGCGTCGATGATCTCGATGGGAGACTCGCCCGCGCTCGCTGCGCCGTAGACGGCGAGTGCCTTCTCCAGATTTCGGAAGACGCCAACGTAGTCGACGATCAGCCCGTTGTCTTTCTCGGGAAACACGCGGTTGGCGCGGGCGATGGTCTGCATCAGGGTGTGGTTCTTCATCGGCCGGTCGAGGTAGACCGTCGACACGCTCGGCGCATCGAATCCGGTCATCCACATGGCGCAGACGAAGACGAGCCGCAGGGGGTCGGCCGCATCTTTGAACTTCTCGGCGAGGTCTTCGCGGTTCATCCGCTCGCGATGGGGACGGATGTCGAGGCCCAGGTCGTCGAGTGTCTTCAGCTCGTTCTGGCTCTGCGACACCACGACCGCCATGTCGGTGGTCTCCATCAACTCGATGCGCGAAGCGAGCCAGGGTCGCTCCAGTTCCGGCAGCGCATCGTGCTCAGCACGCAGCTCGGCCAGGTGCTCCGCCCACGCCTCCCGCACCAGGTCATACATGCGCACGGCGGCGGCTTTGTCGAGGCCGACGTACATCGCCTTGCCCGCGAACCCTCGCCCGACGAAATGCCGCACCAGATCGGAGGCGATGGTCTTCAACCGCTCAGGGCGTGTCAGCAGGGTGTACTGCGTGCCGAACTCGCGCGCCAACGCACCCTCGGCGTCTTCATCCAACTCGGCCACTTCGAGGAGCGCGTCGAGTTCGTCGGAAAAGTTCTCGTTGACCAGTTGCAGTTCGGGGATGCGGTTCTCGTAGTAGAGCGGCACGGTCGCGCCGTCTTCGATGGCGTCGCGGAAGTTGTAGATGCTGACGTACTCGCCGAACTGCTCTCGGGTCGCCTGCTCGTCGCCCGCGATCAGTGGCGTGCCGGTGAAGCCCATCATTGATGCGTTCGGCAGCGCTCGACGCATGTTCAGGGCGAGGCTGTCGTATTGGCTGCGGTGCGCCTCGTCGGTGATGACGATGATGTCCGAGCGTTCCGAGAGCACCGGCATCTCCCGCTCGCCCGCCGCCTTCGACGGCTGGAACTTCTGGATCAGCGTGAAAACGTAGCGGTGATCGGCGGCGAGGAGTTCGCGAAGATGAGCGATGGATGCCGCGTGAACCCGTGCCTCGGGCGGGACTGCCCCGGCGTCGGCGAACTCGCCGTGGAGCTGAGTGTCGAGCTCGGTGCGGTCGGTGACCATCACGAACGTCCACTTGCCAGCGATCTGACGCAGCACCTTCTGCGTGAACCACAGCATCGACAGCGACTTGCCCGACCCCTGGGTGTGCCAGAACACACCGAGCCGCTTGTCCTGTGCGGCACGAGCCCGACGCAAGTTCTCAATGGCGGCGTTCACGCCGAGGTACTGGTGCGAGCGGGCGACGTTCTTGATCAGACCGCCCGGGCGCTCCAGGTAGGCGACGAAGTTCTCAAACAGGTCGAGCAGGATCGCCGGTTCGCAGGTTCCCCGCAGCGCGGTTTCCAGCGCGATCACGCCACGAGTGCCCGCGGCGTCGATCACCTTCCAGTCGCCGAAGAACTCCCACGGCGCGTATGTCGCCCCGACCTTCGCCTCGCTGCCGTTGGAGAGCAGCACGAAGCAGTTCGGGATGAACAGCTGTGGGATGGTGTCGCGGTAGTCGGTCAGGTTGTCGTCGTACGCCGACTTCAGTGCAGCCCCCGGCTCCTTGAACTCCATGAGCACCAACAGCACGCCGTTGACGAACAAGGCGACGTCGAGTCGGCGGGAGTGCAGGTGGCCCTTGACCCACATCTGCTGCACCGCCAGCAGGTCGTTGTTGGCTGGATTCTTCAGGTCGAGGTACCGCAGCGTCTCGATGCGCTTCTCACCGAGGTCGTCGGTCCACTCGGCCCGGTAGCCGTCGCGCAGCAGGTCGTACACTTCACGGTTCGCACGCACCCGGTCCATGACCGAACGATCCTTGGTGAGCACCTCGATGGCTTCGTTGATCGAAGCGTCAGGAACATCAGGATCATTGAGCTTGCGCATCGCGAACCGGAGGCGATGGGTCAGCACCACGTCGTGCTGGGAGTCGCGACCGAGGGTTCCCTGCGGTCCCAGGGTCTCTTGAAAGGCATCGACCTGCGTCCAACCGAGCTGACCCAGCAACTCCATGCTGGGCCTCTCGACGTACGAGAACTCCGGACCCGACGGCGTCATGACCCGACTCCCTCCTGCACAAGGGCGTCCAGGTCGAGCGCCGACACGTCGATCTGTCCCGTGACGAGCTTCGGCAGCAGCAAGTCGCGCAACGACCCAAGGCTGTCGCTTTGTTTCGCGAGAGCAGAGGCTTCAGCGCCCAGCGGATCGACGATGCTCTGATAGTTGTCGAGCTGGTCACTCGGTGGGATCAGGAAGGGCCTTGCGTAGGCACCATCGCGACTCAGGCCAGGAACGGCTGCGTGAGTGTTGGTGAACTCAGTGCGACGCAACTGCTCGACGACGAATCGGAGAGGCAGGCCGGTAGCGACGTAGTACGCAGTGTCGATGGGCCAGCAGGGGCCATCGACCCAATGGACGCTTCCGACGTTCCCCTTACGCCCAACGACAATAGCTGGACCGTCGACAAGCGACTCGTCGTGCCAACCGACAACGCCAGCGGAGCTAACCACCGCGACCTCGCCGCCTCGCCGAACAGCTGCCTTCAGAGCCTTGCCGTACTTGAGTTCGAGCGCATCGCCAACCGTCCCCGCGACCCAGCCCTCGGGGATGGGACCGAGGGCGGAGTCGACGAGGAGCACGTCTTCGTGGCCGGGATAGCGGAACTTCACGAACCACTCGCGGTAGATGGCCCGCGCCATCTCCTGCAGCACGGCCACCCGCCGCCGATTGTTCTCGATCAGGACATCGACCGTGTCGAGCACCTCGGCGATGACTTGCTGCGTAGGGATATCGGGAACCGCGACACGCACGTCCTGTATCCGCTCCGGAGCCGTGTGTCTCACCTTTGATCCGGTTGCTGTCGCCTGAAGCTGTCGGCGCACCATGGGCGCGTTCATCAGGTGATAGACGTATCTGAGGTCGAGCACCTCGGGATCGGTAATCTCAACCAGTCCGATCCGCTGATTGTGAAGGAAGGTCTCGTCCGACGGGATCGTCGCCGTGCTTCCGAGCAGACCCTGTGCCTGCTCGGTCATCGCAGTAACGACATCCCCGCGCTTGAGGAGAAACTGCTCTGGATAAGCACCGTCGTAGAACTTCTCGGTCCCGTTCTTCGGCTTGAAGCCACCGCCGTCGTGGAAGTTGCCCGGAGTCAGGACGATCTGCTCTCCGCTGTCACGGAAGTGCTCACCCTTGAACGCCCAGCCGTGCTTGACGCGCAGCCCCCGACCAAGTTCCAGTTCACGCCACTCACTCATACGCCGAGAATCCCTTGGACGGCGGCATCCACCTTGGCGCGCAGCACTCCCGCCTCGTCGCTAAGCTGAGTGAACTCTTCGTAGAGCTCTCCGAGCTTGACTGCGAAGTCCTTATCGTCTTCGTCAACGACTGCCGAGCCGGTGTAACGGCCGGGGTTGAGGCTCCAGCCCTGCGCCTCGATCTCACCGCGAGTGGCGACCTTGCACAGGCCCGCGACATCCACGTACCGCCCCTCGGGGAAGTTCTCGGCCAGCAGCGCCTCACTGCCTGCCCCGGTCTCGACGTCCTCACCCCGGTAGAGGCGCACGATGTTGGCGAGGAACTCGATCTGCTTGGGTGTGAAGTCACGGTGGGCGCGGTCGATCTGGTTGTAGATGTGCCGGGCGTCGATGAACAGCACCGTGTCTTCGCGCGGGGTTCCGATCTTGGCCCTGTCGAGGAACCACAGTGTCACCGGCAGTGTGACGGTGTAGAAGAAGTTGGAGCCGATGGCGATCATCACGTCGACCGCGCCCGACTCGATGAGCTGCTTGCGCAGCTCCTTCTCGGAGTGCCCCGCGTCGCCCGCGCTGTTCGCCATGACGAACCCGGCGCGACCGGTCGGTGCGAGGGCCGCGTAGAACTGCTGAATCCACAGGTAGTTGCCGTTGTCAGCCTTGGGCAGGCCGAACGGGAACCGCTTGTCGCCCGCGAGCTGAGCCTTCTTGATCTTGTCGACGTTGAACGGCGGGTTCGCCATCACGTAGTCGAACGCGCCGACCGCGCGGTGCGGGTCTTCGTAGTAGCTGTTGGCCTGGCGGATGTCACCGGAGAGCCCATGGAGTCCGAGGTTCATCTTGGCCAGGGGCACGGTGTCTTCGGTCTTCTCTGTACCGAAGACCGAGAGCTTGCGGGTCGCCGACTCGTGGTGGCGTTCGACGAACTTCGCGCACTGAACGAACATGCCGCCCGAGCCGCAGGCAGGGTCGAAGACGCGGCCTTGGAAGGGTTCGAGAATCTCGACGATCAGCCGGACGATCGAGTAGGGGGTGAAGTACTCGCCGCCGCCCTTCCCTTCCTGGGCGGCGAAGTTGGCGAGGAAGTCTTCATAGATGAACCCGAACGCATCGCCTTCGAGTTGCGTCGGCAGCGGCGCGAAGAGCCGCAGCAGTTCAATCAGCGTCGGGCGTTCTAGCTTCTGGTAGCCGCGGGGCAGGATGTCTTTCAGCTCGGGGTTGGTCGCCTCGATGGCCTTGATCGCGCCATCCACGGCCTTGCCGATGTCGTCGCCCTCGGGCAGCCCGACCAGATACGACAGCCGCGATTCGTCGGGCACGTACAGCACCGACTTCGCTTTGTAGTCCGCGACCGTGGCGGGGTTGCGCGCAGAGGCCCTCGACTCGACCTCAGCCCTGATCCCCTCGAAGCGGTTCTCGGCGTAGGCGAGGAACACCAGACCCAGTACCGGGTCGCGGTACTGTACCGGCGTCAGCTTCGAGTTCGCGCGCAACTCATCGGCCGCTGCCCACAGCGTGGCGCGCACCTTGGCGAGGTCAGTCGTTCTCAACTCTGGTTCCGTTCTTCTGCGCCTGGCGCATCGTGCGGCGAATCATGCTGTGGGACTGCGGGTTCTTCAGCAGTTCCTGATAGGTCGTGCCGTCCCTGTCGGCGCGAAGCCAGTCGAGGCATGCCTGCGTCTCGGCTCGGAGATCATCGCCGCTCGTTTCGTCGCACCACTCCTCGATCAGGTCTGCCTCTTCGTAGAAGGCGACGGTCTGTTCGTGGAAGGTGTGGGTGGGCACGACGACTCGGGAGCTGTAGTGCACCCATCGCTGAAGTAGGAGGTTCACCCCGAACGGTGACAGGGAGGCTACGCGCGAGGTCAGCGCGTCAGGTGCCACCGTGTAGAGGTTGTCAAAGTTCGCCGCCTGATGCCGACTCTGGCTCGTCACCTCGGGGCGGACGTCTGGCAGCGGCATCAGGTTGAAGTTGCCGCCCACCCAGCCGTGCTCGTCGAGTTCCTTGCGATTCGCCACCTCGGCGACGAGTACTTGCCAGGCGAGGTCGACGCCGTTCGTGCGCATCGAACACGGGTGCTGCAGGACGACCACGGAGCGCGCTTTCGTCTTGCCGGTCGATCCGGGTAGCTGCACGCCTGTGAACACATCACCGGTGAAGATGGGGCGAGTCGCCCCGACCTCATCGCCGCGCGCACGGTAGAGGGCGTCCCAGTCGGGGACACCCTCTGCGTACGGGGATTCGAGGTCGTGGCTCAAGATCAGCCCTTCATGCGAATCGAGCGGTTGCCGTCGCCCGCCTCGAAGAGTTCGAAGTCTGATCGGTACCGTTCGCGCCAGTCGGGGTCGAACTCCGACAGCAGCGCTTCGGGGTCTACGTGGCCGCTTGCGAACTCGAAGACGAGGTCCGCACGATTGGCTGCGTAGAGCACGATCGGCGTGACAGGGGCAGACGAGGAGAGCGGCATCTCGAACCAGGAGGCGATCTCGTCGACCATGTAGTGGCTCATGATCAAGTCGCACGCCGCAAGGAGACTTGCAATCCGAATGCGGCTGTCGCCCGAGGCCTTCTCTCCCTTTCGCCACTTCTGCACGGCCGGCACGCTCACGCCGACCATCCGTGCAATGTCGCGCCAGGCGAACCCGAGACCAGCAAGCTCCGTGAGCATCGACGTCACGCTGGCCTTACCGCGCTCAGCTGCCGCCGTGCGCCACTCGTCCTCGTGGGTGCGCTTGTGGAGGTCGTCCACGTCGTCGTGGAGCGCACGTGCTACGCTCCGGATTCCGCCAACTTCCGTCGTCAAGCGGGGAGGCGTAAGTCTCGTCTCCGTCAGGTTCCGAGTGAACGTGGAGTCACCCGCCGTAGCGCGCGATCCCAGCGCCGACTCAACAGCGGCGTTCCGCACCAAGGTGTCAGCCATTTCGCAACACTTCCTCTCGTAGTCGATCCGTGATCACACTCTCAAAGACCCCACGCACTGGTTCATGAAGTGCGTCTGCCTGACGCAGGATGAGCTCTGCGTCGAACTCGGGCACCTCGTCGGCTGCTTGCCAAAAGCTGTCAATGTCCAGCTTGAACAGTGGCCCCGGAGGAGGCAACGGACGTCGCAGGTCGGGAGTCGATTGCACGGCGTAATCGCTCTGCGCGCCGTACCTCAGCACTAGCGCATGATCGATGCCGCCGGAGAAGACGAAGACGCCTTCGTTCACAACCGGCACAAGCCCCAGTTCCGCACCGACATGCGCGGGACCGAGCAAGGTGGCATCCACCCACTGTTCCCAGGAGGGTGCGCCGCCACCGTTCTCTGCTGGGACTCTGATCTCGTCGATGTACCGGAGTCCGATCCGCTCGACTCCGGCCGGGGCTGCAACGGCCAGGCGGGCCCGGAGCACGGCGTCGAGCAACTCACGCATCCTGTCGTAACTGCCGTAGTCAGTGGTCTCGATCACGAGGCTGTCTGGCCGGATGGACAGTGCCGTTCGCTTGTCACGGCTCGTCCACCTCGGGAAGCTGCTGACGACCTGCTGCTGTGTGGGCGGACCGTCCGGCCCTGCCTGCACGGTGACGGAGACCTCGTTCATCTCACTCGGCAGGGGCAGCAGCTGTTTGATCCGCGCGGACACCTCCGCGACCTGCTTGCGGTCGAGTGGTTCGCATAGCGGGTGCCGCACCTCGATCGCCATCAGGACGATAGGTGCGCTCGGGTAAATCTCTCGCTCCCTCACACCGCCATCCTACCAAGGCTGAAACCGTAACGACAACCAAAGGTGCACTTAGCCCACGTCGTGGCTCTACTCCGGCGGCCCCTACGTGTCAGGGTCAGGCCTGGTCATCAGCTGCATCTTGCGCCTGTGCTTGTTCGTCGGTGTCGGCTCGGGCACGGGAGGGCGGCGTTCGTCGGCTGCTGCACGCTTCACGAGGGCTTCGTAGAGGACCTCGACGTTGTTGTAGAGGTCCCAGAACCTTGGCCGATCGGGGCTGAATGCTTCGTAGTTCTCGTCGGCGACGTTGTCGATGAGCACCCACATGGCCTGGACGAGAGCCTCGTTGTCGTAGAGCACGGCATCGATGCATTCGCTCCTCGGGTGCGGTACCTCGATGCGACGTTCCCGCACCTCGGTGACGACCTTCTCTATGATCTGCACCTTGACGGCGCCGTCGCGGTGGGCGCGGCGGTCTTCGTAAGCGGCCTTGCGGCAGGCGGGAGAGCAGTACAGGCGCGGCCTGCCGGTGGGCTTCACTTCTTTGAGCTTGGTGCCGCATCGGGCGCAGGTGGTGGGCAGGTCGACTCTGCGTTCGACGCGGACGGTACGGTCGCGATGACGTTGCTCGGCTTGCTCGCGTTCGCGGCGGCGCTGCTGCGCGTTGGCGTTGATCTCGCTGAGCAGCACGATCACGCGTTTCTGCTCCGCCCCTACCTTCGGGTCGGGCTCGTCCCGGTCCACTACGGCGAGCTTCTTCAGCACGCGCTTGTTGAGCGTTGGGAGCGCCACGGTGGCTTCCAGCAGCTCGGCTTCGCTGCCGGATTCGAGGGCGGCGACCCAGCGGGAGTAGCGACCGTTGAAGTCGGCCGCTGTGGGGTCGTAGCGTTTGGTGGCCATGTTCCACGGTACGTCTGTTTCGTCACCGACGTAAGTGGCGACTCCTCGATCTGCAAGATGCGTGTGACCTCAAAGTGGTGACGGGCGGACGGGCGAAAGTGTGCATCGTGCGGAGGGTCGTGCACCTGTCTGGCATGGGAAGCGACGATCGGAGTCTGCGGCTGCGGGTGACGCGGCGTGATGAGCCTGACCTCGGCAAGCTAATGGAGTGGGTGCTGGGCATCGCGGAGGCCCGGCATCGCGCGTGGGCGAACGGCGAGGCCGACCCTTATGGGCTCCCACCGCCCGACGACCTGGCGTCTGCGCGCCACTGAGCTCTTCGGTTTGTCAGGGGTGCGCGAGAGAATCGGATCCAAGAAGCACCCGGCAAGGAGGCCACCCATGAGAACCGCGACACTCAGCACCAAGACTTCCGATGAGTCTGCCGCCATGCCCGCGCTCCTTGCCGTCTCGTATCTCCGCGTGTCGACGCGGGAGCAGGCTGAACGCGGCGGCACCGAGGAGGGATTCTCGATCCCCGCCCAGCGCGAGGCGAACGCGCGAAAGGCCGACGAGCTGGGCGCGCGGATCGTGCGCGAGTTCATCGACGCCGGAGAGTCCGCACGCTCGGCGGATCGTGACGGGTTGCAGGACATGCTGGCGTTCATCGCCGCGACCCGGGTCACCTTCTGCATTGTTCATAAGCTCGACCGGCTCGCCCGCAGCCGCGCTGATGACGTAAAGATTCACGAAGCCCTCATCAACGCCGGAGTCACGCTCGTCTCGGCGACGGAGTCCATCGATCAGACGCCTTCGGGGATGCTCGTCCACGGCATCATGTCGTCCATCGCGGAGTTCTACAGCCGCAACCTCGCCACTGAGGTCACCAAGGGGCTCACGCAGAAGCTCGCTCAAGGTGGCACCCCGGGGCGCGCTCCCATCGGCTACCTGAACGTCCGCAAGACTGACGAGCGCGGCCGCGAGGTCCGAACAGTGGAAGTCGATCCCGAACGCGCCCCACTCATCACCTGGGCATTCGAGCAGTACGCGGGTGGAGAGACCTCCGTGACCGGCCTCCTGCGCGACCTCACCGCACGCGGACTGGTGTCCGTGCCGACTCCGAAGCGCCCGGCGAAGCCGCTGGGGAAGAACGCCCTCTACCGTGTGCTGACGAACCCGTACTACGCCGGGGTGATCCGCTACCGGGGCGCGCTGCATCCCGGGGCGCACGCACCCATCGTGGAGCCTGTGCTGTTCGATCAGGTGCAATCACTGTTGAAGGCGCGCAACGCGCACGCAACCCGGCAGGTGCAGCACGTGCACCACCTGAAAGGCCTGCTGCACTGCGGCACCTGCGGGTCGAGGATGCTGCTCGACTTCGCGACCAACCCGAGAGGCACGACCTACGCCTACTTCATCTGCTCCGGCCGCGCCGCGAAGAAGACGACCTGCACCCGCCGCGCGGTGCCCGTCGCCGTCGCGGAACGTCTGGTCGAGGACTCCTACCGATCCATCACGATCAGCGAGGACGACTACCTGAGCCTCGCCGCGCGAGTGGATGCGGCGTTCGACAAACGCTCCGCCGGACGCGACCAGGAGTTCGCCGATCTCACCGCGAACCGGACGCGACTTGAAGCCGAGAGCGACAAGCTGCTGGCCGCGCACTTCGCAGACGCGATCGACCTCCCGACTCTGAAGCGGCACCAAGACCGCGTCCGGGCGGGCCTGGCGGACGTGAACCGGAAACTCGCGGAGTACGACGAGCACCACACCGGAGGGCGAGCGTTCCTCCACGACAGCCTGCGACTGCTCACCGACGCACACCACGCCTACGCCCGATCCGGCGACGCCGACCGACGGCTGGCGAACCAAGCCTTCTACACCCGCCTCGACATCACCGACGACGAGCAACTACGCCCACGACTCGCCGAGCCGTTCGCCACCATCATCCGCGAAGCCCACGCAGACGGCGACGACGAAGGCAAGGGGGCGGAACATGAACACGACGAACCTACGCATGTCGCGTGTTCCCGTAGGACACTTTGGGTGGGCCCTGTGGGGCTCGAACCCACGACCCATGGATTATCAGTCCCGCCGACACAAGGTGTCGCCGGCTCACGTCCACAGGGCAACCCGCTCGTGCCGTCTGGACGGAGGTCACCGCCGAACGCGAGCCACCACGTGCTCATCTCGCGGCCTGATCGGCTAGAGCGTGTCTCCTACGCGACGAGGCGCCCTTCCTGGAAGCCGGCATCACGCACACCCCCATGATCCTGCGGCGCTGAGCAGCTCTGCGGCCCCACCCTGCACCGGTGCGCGCCCAGATGAGAATCGACTGATGAACTGAGCGGACTCCCGGCGGATCCCTACCTGCGTTGCATCCGCCGTTCACACGCGCCTGCCTATAGTACCGAGATGCTCCCCCGCGCTCCCCGCCAGATCTACCGCTACGCCCAGCTACTCTCCGGCCCCCGCCGAACCCCGCTCTTCGACCGGCACCTGGCCTACCTGCTGGTGGTCATCGCCGGGGCTCTGAACTCCGTCGGCTTCGTGGCCGTGGGTCTCTACACGTCGCACATGACCAGGATGACGGCCTCGGGCGCCGATCACTTCATGACCGGCGACTGGCGCCTGGTGCTGGCGGCGGCCCTGGCCGTGTCCTCATTCATCGTCGGGGCGATCATGTGCACCGTGGTCTTCACCTGGGGCCGACGACGACGGCTCTCGAGCCGCTACGCCAACGTCCTGGCACTGGAGGGCGTACTGATGCTCGTGACCGGTCTGCTGGCCGGGCGATTCGAGGGCCCTGAGACGGAGCTGGTGCTCGTGGCACCGCTGTGCTTCACCATGGGCCTGCAGAACGCCCTGATCACCAAGATCCGCGACTTCCCGGTGCGAACCACCCACGTCACGGGGATGGTGACCGATATCGCCGTGGAGCTCGGCCGCATCCTCTACCGCAGCCGGGACGCCGCCCCAGTGCGCGGTGACCGGGAGAAGCTGCGGGTGCTCACTGTGCTCGTGGGCCTGTTCTTCCTCGGCGGGATCGTGGGCACGCTGGGTTACTGGGGAATGGGCTTCGGCGCCCTGGTCTTCGGCGCCGCCCTGATCCTGACCGCATCCCTGCCGCCGATCGCGCGCGACTTTGCCGGGCCCGGCACCGGGCCGGCGCGGCGGGGCGGGGTCGCCGCGTGATCGAGTCGAACGGCGGTTGAGTCTGGACAAGCAATGGCGCGGGATCGCCACTAGCGGCCTCTGAGGCGCGTGCGATCGCGGCCAGCATCCACCGCTGGATCACCACCAAGTCCCGCATGTGGGCCGACGGCCCCGCCGTCTACGAAGCCACGTTGTCCACCATCCAAGCGGGACTGCCGCGGAGGCCACCCGCAGACCCAGGGCAAAGTCGAGCGCTTCCAGCAGACCCTGAAGAAGTGGCTGGCAGCCCAGCCCCCACCAGCAGACCTGCCGGGCCTGCAGGCCCTGCTCGATCAGTTCCGCGAGATCTACAACACTCAGCGGATCCACTCAGCGAAGAAGACCACCCCGTACGCCGCCTACATCGCCGCACCGAAGGACACCCCAGGGCCCCTGGCACCGGCCACGACCCGGTTCCGCACCGACAAGATCGACGCCACGGGCAAAGTCACGCTGCGCTACGACGGCCAGCTCTTCCACATCGGCATCGGCCGAGCCCACGCCCGAACCCACGTCGTTCTGATCGTTGAGGACCGCGAGATCACCATCGTGGCCAAGGCCACCGGAGAGATCCTCCGCGAGCTCACCCTGGACCCCACGCGGAAGTACCAGCCACAACGAAAAACACCCCGAACCTGAGGGTTCGGGGTGTTTCCCATGTACTGAGACATCACAATGGTGGGCCCTGTGGGGATCGAACCATGGATTACTGGGTCCGGACGCCACTGGTAGACCGCGCAGTCATCCTCACCTGGTTGTGGCTTGGCGCCGTTGGCATCTCCCCCACGGTTGAGGTTCGCCCCCAGCTTGCTGCGGCAAGCCTCAGCCTGCTGGAAGGCGAACAAAGGTCTGAGCAGGCCGGTCTCAATCCAGAGAGGCCAGCAGATCCGCGCAGGCGATCTCGCAGCGCCGGCACGCCTCCGCGCAGACCCGGCAATGCTCATGCATATCCACGTGCTTCTCGCACTCTTCGGCGCAGGACCGGCACGCCGTCCGGCACGTTTCGAGCGCGGCGCGGTTGACGTCGATGTTGTTGCCGGTCTGGCGGGAGAGCACCCTCCCGGTGGTCTCGCAGAGGTCGGCGCAGTCCAGGTTCAGACGGATGCACTGGGTCAGTTCCGCGACCATGTCCTCGGCCAGGCAGGCGTCGGCGCAGGCGGTGCAGGTCTGCGCGCACTCGAAGCAGGCCTCGATGCATTCGGCCAGTTTCTGGGTGTCGATGCCGCCGAGATCCTTCGGGTACGTCTCCAGCATCGAGCTCACGTGATGAGTCATGGTCTCGCTCTTTCTGTCGATCCGAACGGAGCGGGCTGGCAGGCACCAACCCGCTCCGTTGACCATAGACAGCGACCGGCAGGAGGCGGAAGGGCGAAGCCATGAAGAGTTCGTGAAGACGCGCGGGCCGGGACACCGCCCCTTTCACGCTTACTCGGCGGGCTGGAGCTCGCTTTCGACGAACCACTTGTGGTTGGCCATCTCCATGCCATCGATCGTGGTGTCGACCATGTACACGGTCTCCTCGGTCGAGCTCTCGATCGTCGCCTCGGCGCCCTCCATGCCGGGCATGTGATTGGCCTCCAGCACGACCTCGGTACCCGCCGGAAGAGGCGCCTCACCCGGATCTTCCAGTTCCTCGTGCACGACCCACTTGTGGTCGACGACGGGCTCGCCACCATCTGTGGGCGTGTAGCTCACCGAGTAGGCCGTCGTATCGAAGGCACCGGTGATCGTCGCCTCTGACCCCGCCATGCCGGGCATGTGGTCAGCGGTGAGAACCGCCGTCGAGTCGATCGGATAGGTGGGATCGGCTGCGGTCTCGATGCCCTCGGGCGGGGGCCCGCCCTCGGGATTGTGCCCGGCCATACCCCCGGAACCATGATCCATGCCCATGTCCATATTCGATGACTCGGGCGATGTCGACGGCGCAGTCGCCGCCTCGGACGCCGTCTGCGAGGGCGCGGGTTGTGCGTCTTCCTCCTCCGCGGTGCCTCCGCAGGCGGTCAGCGCGAGCATGCTCGCCGCTGCGGTAGCGGCCATGCTGGTAGTCCAGATGGACTTCTTCATCTCGTCTCCTTCGTTGATGTTCCTTCAGGCGTGGATGGCCTGAAAGTCTCTATGCCAACCCTGCGACAACAGACTGGCGAAGAATTGATGGCCACGCTGACGACCCGGGTCAGGTCTGATTCTTTGCCCATTCGACCGACCCCTCAGCGGTGAGGTCGAGGCCGCGCAGCGTCTGCGCATTGAGCGCAACCACCACCGTGGAGGCGCCCATGAGCAGCGCGCCGATGGCCATGGGCATGGCGAACCCGATGGGGGCCAGCACACCGGCTGCCAGCGGCACCGAGATCAAGTTGTAGCCGGCAGCCCACCAGAGGTTCTGCACCATCTTGCGGTAGGAGGCGCGCGAGAGCCGCACGACCGAGACCACCGCGCGCGGATCCTCGGAGGCGAGGATGATCCCGGCCGAGGCGATCGCGACGTCGGTTCCGGCGCCGATCGCGAGCCCGACATCGGCCTGGGCCAGAGCCGGAGCATCGTTCACACCATCGCCGACCATCGCGACCTTCTTGCCCTGTTCCTGCAACTGGCGGACCCGGGCGCTCTTCTCCTCGGGACGGACCTGAGCCTCGATGCGGTCGATGCCCAATTCGCGGCCAACGGCCTCGGCTACGTTGTGGGCATCGCCGGTCAGCATCGCCGTCTCGATCCCCAGGCGGTGCAGGGCCTCGATCGCCTCGCGGGCGGCCGGACGGACCTCGTCGGCCAAGGCTAGGGCCCCGGCAACTCGGCCCTCTACGAGGACATGCAGAACGATCCGCCCGTCCTGAGCCCATTCGTCGGTGGACAGCGGCTCCACACCGGCCTGGCTGAGCAGTGCGGGGCCACCGACGCGGATGTCGGTGCCCTCGACGGTGGCCGAGACGCCGACCGCGGTCGCGCTGTCGTGGCCGGTGGCCTGCGGCACGGCAAGGTTGCGGTCTTGTGCGGCGGCCACGATCGCCCGCGCCAGAGGGTGCTGGCTCTGCGCTTCGGTCGCGGCCGCGAGGGCCACAAGACGGTCCTCGTTCATGCCCGCCGGGGCGTTTGGTGCCAGCTGCACGCCCAGCAGAGCGGGCTCGCCGAGGGTGAGGGTGCCGGTCTTGTCGAAGACGACGGTGTCGATGCTGCGCACGAGCTCAAGGGCCTTGCGGTCCGAGACGAGGATGCCCTGGCGGGCGGCCCGTCCGGTCGAGATCGAGACGACCAGCGGGATCGCAAGCCCCAGAGCGTGGGGACAGGCGATGACCAGGACGGTGACAACACGGACCAGCGCCATGCTGGGTGTGCCGAGGATCGCCCACACGACGGCGGTGATCGCGGCAGCGAGGAGGGCGAACCAGAACAGCAGGTTCGCCGCCTTGTCGGCGAGGCGCTGGGCGCGGGTCGAGGAAGACTGAGCGTCCTGGACCAGACGCTGGATGCCGGCCAGCGCCGTGTTCTCGCCGATCTCGGTGACCTGGAGGGTGAATGGTCGATCGGTCGCCACAGTGCCGGCCACGACCCGGTCGCCCCGCCCGCGCAGGACGGGGACCGACTCACCGGTGACCATGGACTCGTCGATGTCGGCCTCGCCCTCGATCACCTCACCATCGGCGGGGATGCGTCCGCCCGGGCGGACAAGCACGCGGTCGCCGACGGCGAGGTCCGAGGGCGCGACCGTGCGCGTCGAGCCGTCAGGGTCAAGCACCTCAGCCTCGTCGGGCAGCAGGGCCGCGAGCTCATCGAGCGCGTTGGAGGTGCGGGCCAGAGACGCCATCTCGACCCAGTGCCCCAGAAGCATGATCACAACCAGCAGCGCCAGCTCCCACCAGAACTCCAGGTCCGGTGGCAGCAGCCCGAGGTGGCTGCCCCAGGATGCGAAGAACGCCACCGAGATGCCCAGGGTGATCAGGGTCATCATGCCGGGTTTGCGCTGCCGGAGTTCGTCGACCGCACCGGTCAGGAACGGGCGGCCGCCCCAGACGTAGAGCACGGTGCCGAGGATCACGGGGACCCAGGTGATCAGTGCGTTGTCCGGCAACTGGTAGCCCAGCAGGTGCGCGAAGCTGCCGCTGAGAAAGATCGTGGGGATCGAGATGACCAGGGAGATCCAGAACAAGCGGCGGAACATGGCGACGTGGTCATGTCCACCATGGCCTCCATGGTCACCGTCTCCCTCGTGGCCGCCGTCACCCGAATGCTCGTCCTGGGAATCGTGGGGGTGATCGGGGGTGGGGGCCTCGCGCAAGGGCGAGGCTCCACCATGGTGGTGGGCGTGCGAATCCGTCATAGTTGCCTCCTCATTCTCGACAGTACCCCCCGGGGGTATATTTGGCGAGGGGTTTCCGGGAAGTTGTGATGCTTCCTAAGCCCACCCCGGCCACCAGGGCGGGCAGGTAGTGGATAGCGGTCAACCCGACCTAAGTCCACCCCGGCCACCAGGGCGGGCAGGTAGTGGATGGCGGCCAACCCGATCAGGGCCAGCTCCGAGTTGCGTCAATGCCGCTCAGCCGCTTCCGCGGCACGGCCGCGCCTGCGGCGCTCATCACCGAGCCCGTCCCCTGGCACTTAGGGGCCTCGCTCATGGTCGTCTCCCTGATGTTGTCTTGTCGGGGTGGGGCCCGCCCGGTGGGCATTCTCGGCCCTGGTCAACTCACAGCCCAGCTGTCACAGCAGCTGCTGTGTTGTCGCTCCCCCGTCCACCGTGCGCAACACCTGGTTTTCTGCCATCAGCAGCGCTTCTACGTCACCGTCATCGGTGCGGCTGGCGCCCAGGGCGGTGACCTCCCCGATGGGTTCTTGGCTGGAGGTCCAGTTCGCCCCGGCATCGGTGCTGGTCAGCAGGCGCCCGTCGATCCCTGTGGCGACGATGGTGCGGTCGTCGGCCCAGGCCACCAGTGAGGCCAGCTGGGGGGGTGTTCAGGGGGGACCAGCTGGCCCCGTCGTCGGTGGAACGGAGCACGCCGTTTTCCGTGGTGGCCAGCACCGCCCCCGATTTCGGGGACACGGCCAAAGAAACCGGGGCCGAGGGAATGGCGCGCATCTGCCAGGTGCGCCCGTCGGGGCTGAACCGAAGTTGCCCATCGAAGGCGATGATCCCGGCGGGGCCAGCAGCCAGGGCGTGGAAATCCGATTCCCCACCGCGAGAGAGCACGCTCCAGCTCTGCCCGCCGTCGGTGGACTCTGCCAGCCCCAATGGCTCGGGTAGGTCTACACCCGGGCCGGGGTGGCCTGAGGCCAGGTAGCGGCCGTCGGCGGCGATGGTGAAGCCCATCAGATCCACGATGGGCCCGGCCCTGGTCAGGTCCCCGTCCTCGAGGCGGTAGAGGCCTTCGTGGGTGGCCAGCAGAACGACCCCGTCGGCCGGGGCGCGTGTGATCCCATGGACATGGGTGATCGCCGTGGCCCCGGCGGCGCCCTCACCGGAGGGGGCCGATGTGGAGGCGCCCGGCTGCGGGGAACAGGCTGCGACCGCCAGCCCGGTTCCTGTGACCAGGCCCAAACCGAGGAGAGCCCGTCGGGGCATGAGCGTCATCGGCGGTACCTCATCTCGATCATCATTCCGGCCTCGCCGTGGTAGAGGTTGTGGCAGTGGACCATCCAATCCCCGGGGTTGTCGGCTTGCAGTTGCAGGGCCAGGGATTGCATCGGGGCGAGCATGACCGTGTCTTTGCGCAATCCGTTGGGCAGGGCGAAGGTGTGTCCGTGGACGTGCAGCGGGTGGGCCATCATGGTCTGGTTGGCCGCGTCCAGCTGGACGCGTTGGCCTTCTCGGATCATCAGCGGGTCATTCTTGCCGTATGGAGCGCCGTTGAACCCCCACTGGTAAGGGTCCATCTGTCCGGTCAGCGCCATAGGCAGGGCCACTTCGACGTCCCGGGTCTCCAACCGGGCGCTGTCGGCCGGCTCCAGTTCGGCGCCGATCAAGGCCGGGCAACGCAGTTCCTTCGGCGTCACCGTCGGGGCCGGTGCGGCGCCGGAGCCGGTGCGGATCAACGCCATGGCCTGACCGTCCTTGCCCATGGGGGCGGTCACGAACGGGAAGACCCCGTCAGCTAGGGTGACGATCGCGTCGTAACGTTCGCCCATGCCGATGGCCAGCGCGTCCGTCTCCTGCGGCTTCACGGGGAACCCATCGGTGTGGGTCACCTCCATGCGGTGCCCGCCGAGAGCGACGGTAAAGATGGTGTCGGCGGCGGCATTGATGATCCGCAGCCGCACCCGGTCCCCCGGCTTGGCGGCCAGCACATCCGGGGCCTCCGGCACCTTGCCGTTGACCAGGTAATGCGGGTAGGTCACGTCCCCGGCGTCCTCGCCGTAGGGCGAGTCTCCACCGCCCTTCATCGGTGCGTGATCCATACCGCCCATAGCCTCCGGGGAGCTCATGTCCATGTCCCCGTGGTCCATTCCGGTCATGCCCCCGTGGCCGGCCCCGTTCCCACTGGAGGAGGTGAGCGCCTGGAGCACGTCCTCGGGCGTGCGTCCCGTGCCGTCGAGCCAGTCATCGAGCACGAGCACCCATTCGTGGTCGTAGCACCCTGGTTCTTTCGGGTCATCGATGATCAGCGGGGCGTACAGAGCCCGGTCCAGCTGGAGCCCGACGTGGGGGTGGTAGAAATAGGTCCCCGGATCCGGTGCGGTGAAATCGTAGGTGTAGGTGCTCCCGGTGGCGATCGGGTCCTGGGTCAGCCCTGGCACCCCGTCGGCAGCGGCTTCCAGGGCGATGCCATGCCAATGCACGGTGGTCTCGGCCGGCAACTGGTTGTCGACGGTGATCCGTAACCGGTCCCCGGCCGTGGCCCGGATCAGCGGTCCAGGGACCGTGTCACCGTAGGCCCACGTATCGACCTGCAAGCCTCCCAAGTCCAGGGTCGCCGGCTGCGCGACAAGCGTCTTCTCCACCAGAGCCCGGCCGGGAAGTGACGGTGCCGCGGAGGAACCCGCGGCAGGTGCACCCCCTGCCAGGACACCAGCACCGAGCAGGCCGAAGCCACCAGTCAACATCCGTCTGCGGGAAACCTGATTCATGATTCCTTTCCGAGGCACAGCAGGGCACGAACGACGACAACCATTCTGGATCCGCGCACGGGCGAAGAGACCGGGATTATTGTGAAGATTCAGCGAAGATCACAGATGACCTGCGCTCTCGCGGTCACCCAGTCGCAGCGTGGGGACGACACTGGAGGCATGAACCCAGGCATCGATTCCCCGTCCCATCCGGGACGGGTGCTCGTGGTCGACGACGAGAAGGCCCTAGCGCAGATGATCGCGACGTATCTCTCCCGCGCCGGCTACACCGTGGACCAGGCCCACACCGGCCCCGCGGCCCTTGAAGCAGCCCGAAACCAGCACCCGGATGTGGTGGTCCTGGATCTGGGGCTGCCAGGTCTGGACGGGATCGAGGTGTGCCGTGCCCTTCGGTCTTTCTCCGAGTGCTATGTGCTCATACTCACCGCCCGTGGGGACGAGGACGACAAGCTGACCGGACTGGAGGTGGGCGCCGATGACTACATCACCAAGCCCTTCAGCGTGCGCGAACTCGTCGCACGGGTCCAGGCCGTGCTGCGACGCCCGCGCACCGTCACCGTTCGAGAGGCCCCATGGGTCTTCGGGGACCTGGTCATCGACCTCGCTGCCCACGAGGCCCGGGTGAGCGGGGCCGCGGTCGCACTGACGCGCACCGAGTTCGATCTTTTGGCCACACTCTCGGCCGGCCCCGGACGGGCCTACTCCCGCCGTCAGCTCATCGACATCGTGTGGGATCCGTCCTGGGTGGGCGACGAGCGGATCGTGGACGTGCACATCGGGCATCTGCGCCGCAAACTCATTGAGGCACACCCCGATCTTGACTGCATCAGCACGGTCCGAGGGGTCGGTTACCGCATGGCAAGCCGATGAGCAGGCACCGCCCACGAGGCTTGGCCTCCCGGTTCTTCCTGGCGCAAACCATCGTGGTGATCGCCAGCATCCTCGCCGCGGTCCTCGCCGCCTCCATAGTGGGCCCGGCGATCTTTCACGAGCACCTGCTGCGCGCTGGGGCCGGGCACGACGCCACCCAGCTGATGCATGTGGAACAGGCCTACCGCGACACCAACCTCTGGACCCTGGGGATGGCCCTGGCCACTGCCCTGGTATGCGCCCTGGGCGTCACCTTGGTGTTCACCCGCCGCCTCCAGCGCCCGATCGACGCACTCACCCACGCGGCCCAGGCCATGGCCCGCAGCCGCTACGACACCCGGGTCCCCGCCATGGGCGCCGGCGCTGAGGTGGACGCCCTCGCCGGGGCGTTCAACACCATGGCCGCCCAGCTGGAGCGCACCGAAGACACCCGCCGACGGATGCTCTCCGACCTGGCCCACGAGATGCGCACCCCCATCTCCGTGCTCACGGTCTACCTGGAGGCGCTCCAGGACGAGGTCGCCCACTGGGACGAGACCACCAGCGAGCTCATGGGTGAACAGCTCGCCCGCCTCACCCGTCTGGTGGAAGACATCAACGACGTCTCCCGCGCGGAGGAAGGCCGCATCATCCTGGACCGCACCGAACAACCTGTGGCCGAGCTGGTGCGCGCGGCCGCCGAGGCCCACCGGGAGGCCTACGCCGCCGAAGGTGTGGCCCTGAACATCGACGTCGACGAGACCGCCGGGGACATCGAGGCCGACCGGCAACGCATGGGCCAGGTGCTGGGCAACCTGCTCTCCAACGCCCTGCGCCACACCCCAGCCGGCGGACAGGTCACGCTCAGCGCCAACCGGCAGGGCCCAGGGCGGGTGGCCATCCGTGTCGCCGATACCGGCGACGGCATCAGCCTGGAGCAGATACCTCACGTTTTTGAACGTTTCTACCGCGGTGACACCGCCCGCGACCGCGACCATGGTGGCTCCGGGATCGGCCTGACCATTTCCAAGGCCCTGGCCGAAGCCCACGGCGGACGTCTCACAGCCACCTCCCCTGGTCGCGGGCAGGGCGCGGTCTTCACGGTGGAGCTGCCCGCCCACCAGCGGACTGGGTCATCCCCGGCTACGGTGAGCGCACGAAACTGAAGCGTCCTGGGTTTCGTCCGTGGTAAGACGGTCGCGGGTGCGGTCGTCGTGGGGTGAGTGTAGGCGGCCTCGACGTCTGCGGGCGTGCGGTAGTCGAGGGCCTCGTGAAGGCGCTGGGTGTTCCACCAGTTGACCCAGCCCATCGTGGCGAGTTCGACCGTGCTGGCCGTCTCCCAGACGGGCCGGGAGTAGATCAGCTCGGTCTTGTAGAGCCCGTTGACGGTCTCTGCGAGAGCGTTGACGCTCCTATAGTTGTCAACTCGCGATTTCGCCGGTGCGGGGGTTGACCTTGATGAGGTGGTAGA
>NZ_JAAVUN010000269.1 GCF_012163155.1 Kocuria subflava | reverse complement strand
GGGAGTTCCCCCCCCGGAACCCCGGCCGCGTAAAACTCCATGAGATCCGCGTTGCGGGTCATGGGTTCTTTGGGGGAGGGGACCCCGCATCGCGTCACGGCACTTCGCTTGTCTTGGCAGATGCCCTCGCTTTGCTGGAAACCCGTACACTTCACCAAAGCTTGAGTCGCAGGGATTGCGGGGAGGCCAAACCGTGAGCTTGACCGACTTTCACCCGCCCTACACTGCGGTCATCTTCACGAGCACCCTGGCCGGGAACGCGCCGGGGTATGAGGAGATGGCCGCTCGGATGGAAATGCTGGTCATCGACCAACCGGGCTACCTGGGTCACGAATCCGCGCGGACGCCCGGTGGCCTTGGCATCACGGTTTCCTATTGGCGTACGGCCCAAGACGCCCAGGCGTGGAAGGGCAACCACGAACACCTTCTGGCACAGTCGGCGGGTTCCCGGACGGGGTACTCGGACTACAGCGTCCGAATCCCCGTCCTCGGACGGCAAGACGACA
>NZ_JAAVUN010000268.1 GCF_012163155.1 Kocuria subflava | reverse complement strand
AGCGCAGCTGGACGTGATCGGCACCGTCTGCCAGGCCGTCTTCCCGTTCCTGCCGAACACCTTGACGGAAGCTTCTGCCCCGGACTCTCCGACCTGTGTGCCCCGTCGCCCCCGGAAGCTTCCGGCCGAGGGCTCCGATGAACTCGGGCTGGTGGCGCTGCGGGCAACGGACTCCGTGAACCGGGAAATCGTGGGGCTGCTCAACAACCGCGTCGACGACGCCGACCCCTTCGAGGCCCACCTCCTGGGCGAGTACCTGATCACCACCATGACCGTGTGCGTGGACCGTTGGTTCGCGGCCACCGGTGGCGACCTGACGGACCAGACCCGCAAGCTCTGGCAGGACCTTCTCAGCCATGCCATGGACTCCCTCCGAAGGGGCTTCGGCCCCTGAATCGTCCTGGCCACCCAGGACCACTCGGCGGCCTGCACCGCCTCCCGATCCAAGAACCTGATTCACCGCAAGACACACACGAAAGGTCTTCCCCGTGGCAAAACTCCTCTACC
>NZ_JAAVUN010000267.1 GCF_012163155.1 Kocuria subflava | reverse complement strand
CGGGCGGCACGGTGAACCCCGACAAGCTCCGGATCGACGGGGACGCTGTCGCCTTCGTCCGGGACTTCGTCGAGAACGGCAAGCCGGTGGCGGCGATCTGTCACGGACCGTGGACGTTGATCGAGGCCGACGTGGCCACCGGTCGCACCCTGACGTCCTTCCCGAGCATCCGCACGGATCTGCGCAATGCCGGCGCGAACGTCGTCGACCAGGAGGTCGTGATCGACAAGAATCTCATCACCAGCCGCTCGCCGGAGGACCTGCCGGCGTTCTCCGAGGCGATCGTGTCCCAACTCGCGGGCACCACGACAAAGGAAGAGGAGACATCATGAGTGTGACCAAGGGATTGCTGGTCAGGTTTGATGCGTTGCCCGGCAAGGAGGACGACGAGAAGGAGTTCCTTGACAGCGGCCGTGCGCTTGTTGAGGGAGAGCCGGCGACCACCGAGTGGTTCGCGGTCCGCCTCGGGCCCTACTCCTTCGGGATCTTCGACGTGTTCCCCGATGAC
>NZ_JAAVUN010000266.1 GCF_012163155.1 Kocuria subflava | reverse complement strand
GCTGCGCGCCAAGTTCATCGCGGAGACGTACCTGGAGGGGGCCGAGTGCTTCAACCAGGTGCGCGGGATGCTCGGCTTCACCGGCACCTACCGGGGCAAGGAGGTCTCCGTCATGGGGACCGGCATGGGCATGCCGTCCATGGGGATCTACAGCTGGGAACTCATCAATGTCTTCGGGGTGCAGACCCTGATCCGCGGGGGTCCCTGCGGGGCCCTGCAGGACCAGCTGAACCTGTACGACGTCGTCATGGCCCAGGGGGCCTCCACGGACTCGAACTACGCGAACCAGTACCAACTGCCGGGCACCATTGCCCCGTTGGCCTCGTATCAACTGCTGGAGCGGGCCAAGCGCGCCGCGGACGAACTCGGTGCCACCACGCACGTGGGTGGGGTGGTCTCGAGCGATGTCTTCTACAACGCCAATGACCAGGTCAACCAGCGCTGGGCGTCCATGGGCATGCTGGCGGTGGAGATGGAGGCTGCGGCGCTCTACTTGAACGCGGCAGCG
>NZ_JAAVUN010000265.1 GCF_012163155.1 Kocuria subflava | reverse complement strand
TGCGCCGTCGTTGATCACTCGCGGAACCAACGACGTCCAGCAGGTCCAGATGTTGGTCCTCATGGGACTCAACATGATGGTCGCCGCACCGTTGATGGCCGCGGGCGGGATCATCATGGCCATCCGCGAGGACCCCGGGCTCTCCTGGCTCGTGTGGGTCTCGGTTCCGTTGCTCGCGGTGCTCATCGGTGTGATCGTGGTGCGGCTGATGCCCATGTTCCGTTCGATGCAGTCCCGGATCGACGAGATCAACGGAGTCCTGCGCGAACAGGTCGTGGGCCTGCGCGTGGTGCGGGCCTTCGTGCGGGAGGACTACGAACGCAACCGGTTCGCCACCGCCAACGACGCGCTGGCCACGGTCTCCATGCGCATCGGCGAACTGTTCGTGCTCATGTTCCCGCTCATCATGATGGTCCTGCACGTGGCCACCGCGGCCGTGGTGTGGTTCGGAGCGCACCGGATCGACGACGGTCAGCTCGAGGTCGGTGGCATGACCGCCTACATCCAG
>NZ_JAAVUN010000264.1 GCF_012163155.1 Kocuria subflava | reverse complement strand
GGCGGGGATGCCCAAGTCCCATTCAGCGCCGATGCCGAGGGCTGCACCGGCATCGGCCAGGTCGTCCTGACTGACTTCCTCATGCCGATCGATCAGCGCTGTGTTACAGCTTTGCGCGATGGCCTCCTTCAGGGAAATGTCACCTAAATGGTCGGACAGGTAGGTCCCCGCGTTGTTGAAACTGCGGCCGTCCACGGAAATGTTCTCGGTGCAGTGAACGGTGGAATCCTCCGTCAAGCCCTTGCGCAGAAGAGCCAGCGACGTCGCAATCTTGAAAGTCGACCCCGGTGCGTATTGGCCGAGAGTTGCCGTCGGATAAGCGTTGTCGTCGGGTCCGCAGGCGGCCACCAACACGTCACCCGTGGAAACTCTCACCGCCACGAGTGCACTTGGACTGTCGGTGTTGGCAATGATCTCCTCCGCGGCGCGCTGCAGCGGGACATCCAAAGTCGTTCGGAGTGGGGAGTCCGGTGCGGCGGACTGTTCCCATAATGCTTCCAGCCTTGGGGG
>NZ_JAAVUN010000263.1 GCF_012163155.1 Kocuria subflava | reverse complement strand
GACAAGCTACGAAAGCAGCGAATAAACGAGCCAGCCCCGCCGGGATACCCTCATTCTGGTACTGACGCGAAGAAAGTCGTCGCCGCTCTCAGGATCGCGACGTCCTCCCGCAGGCGCGAGTTCTCCGCCTTAAGCCGTTTGATCTCCGCATGCTCGACGCTGGTCACCCCTTCGCGGGTGCCGTCGTCGATATCGGCCTGCAACACCCACCGGCGCACAGACTCAAGGCCGACTCCCACCTGGCGGGCGACAGCCGCTGACGCGGCCGTCAGCGAGGGGTACTCCGACCGGTGCTCCCGCACCAACCGGACAGCGCGCTCGCGCAACGCGGGATCGATCTTCTTCGGCATGACATACATCCTTCCAACTCAAAAGGATGCGGCATCAAACCTGGGGCGATTCACGAGCAGGAGATCGCGATCCTCCGCCGGGCCGCGATGTGGCTCGACGAGGAGGGAGGAGTTGCCCCAAAAGGGCGCACCCGGTGATCGACCGACTCGTCGACGCCGG
>NZ_JAAVUN010000262.1 GCF_012163155.1 Kocuria subflava | reverse complement strand
GACCCTCACGCTGCGCACCATCCTTGGCCTGCTGCGTGACGCCTACTGCCGCACCGTAGGCGTCGAGTACATGCACCTGGACACCCCCGCCGAGCGTGAGTGGTTCCAGGGCGAGCTCGAGAAGGGCTACACCAAGCCCACGCGCGACGAGCAGTTCCGCATCCTCAGCCGACTCAACGCAGCAGAGGCTTTCGAAACCTTCCTGCAGACCAAGTACGTCGGCCAGAAGCGCTTCTCCCTGGAGGGCGGCGAGTCCCTCATCCCGCTGCTGGACGCCGTCATCTCGGACGCCGCGGACGAGAACATGGCCGGTGTGGTCATCGGCATGGCCCACCGTGGCCGTCTCAACGTGCTGACCAACATTGCCGGAAAGTCCTACGCTCAGGTCTTCCGCGAGTTCGAGGGCAGCCAGGACCCGCGTGCCTCCGAGGGCTCCGGTGACGTCAAGTACCACCTGGGCACGGAGGGCACGTTCACCTCAGACAACGGCAACCAGACCCAGGTCTACCT
>NZ_JAAVUN010000261.1 GCF_012163155.1 Kocuria subflava | reverse complement strand
GCCGAGTTCAGCGCCTCGGGAACCGTGATCACCTTCCCCGGCTTCCCCTCCGCCTACCAGGAGGCCAAGGACTCTGCCCGGGACACCGGCACGGACAAGGACGACGCGAAGTCCGGCGACAAGCGTCTCCCGCAGATGGAGGAGGGCGACGCACTGGAGGCCGCGGAGGTCACCGCCGACGGTCACTCGACGCGTCCCCCCGCCCGCTACACGGAGGCCTCCCTGGTGGCGGCCATGGACGAAATGGGCATCGGCCGTCCCTCGACCTACGCGGCCGTGATCTCCACGATCGTGGACCGCGGTTACGTCAAGGTGCGCGGCACCGCGTTGATCCCGTCCTGGACGGCGTTCTCCGTGGTGCGTCTGCTGGAACAACACTTCTCCGACTACGTCGACTACGACTTCACCGCGGAGATGGAGGAAGGCCTGGACCGGATCGCCCGCGGCGAGGAGGACCGGCAGGAATGGTTGCAGCGGGTCTACTTCGGTGAGGACGGCGCGGACAACGGC
>NZ_JAAVUN010000260.1 GCF_012163155.1 Kocuria subflava | reverse complement strand
AGTCCTGCTGGGCCAGGGAATTGGCATCCACGGTGGTCGACAGATGCACGCTGACCCCGGTCAACTCCAGCTGGCGGGTGAAGTACCGGATGGTCTCCGAGAACTCCTCCTTGCCGGGAATCCGTTGCGCCAGGGCGAACTGACCACCCAGGTGGTCCTGGGCCTCGAACAGATCGACCCTGTGCCCGCGCCGTGCCAGGGAAACCGCGCAGGACAGCCCAGCCGGGCCCGCGCCGATCACGGCGATGTGCTTGACCCGCCGGGCCGGACTCAGGATCAGGCTGGTCTCGTTCCCGGCGCGTGGATTCACCAGACAGGTGGCCCGCTTGTGCGCAAAGGTGTGGTCCAGACAGGCCTGGTTGCATGCGATGCACGTGTTGATTTGGTCTGCTCGCCCCGACCCGGCCTTGTCCACCCATTCCGGATCCGCCAGGAACGGGCGGGCCATGGAGATCAGGTCCGCGTGCCCTGCCGCCAGGATCTCTTCGGCCGTCTCCGCAATGTTGGTCCGG
>NZ_JAAVUN010000026.1 GCF_012163155.1 Kocuria subflava | reverse complement strand
GGTCTCGCGTCCATACCGGGACCCACCCCCTGTTCTTACTAGGGGTGTTGCAACCACCACATGAACCCACACAAGGATTCCTGACCGGCGGACTGATCCCGCCCACCTACAGGTAAACCCTCACGGCACTCGCCCATCACGTGGTGATGAACGAGTGCCGTGAGGGTTCACGCTTGGGTGGTGGTGGGTTGACTCGCCAGGTGGATCAACCCACCCGATCTCAACGTCCCTTGGTGCGCTTGACCTTGTCCGCATCATCCAGATCGGCAGGGTCGTCCAGCTCCGGGTCGTATTCAGGGACGTACTTCTCCCCGCGCTCGGCGGCCTCTGCGGCAGCCTTCTCCCGTTCCTCGCGCTTCAAGACCAGACGGCGTTCAACTCGCTCATTCTGTTCCCGCTGGACGTCCTCAACGGGGCGGTCGCGCAGTCGGGCCACGGCACCCACGGAGGAGCCGTCGTACACGATGTTGCCGTGCTCCAGCACAATGCCGCGTTCACAGATGTCCATGATCAGGTCAAGGTCATGGGAGACCACCACAAGGGTCTTGCCGCGGCGGACCAGGTCCTTGATGCGTGCAATGCACTTCTTCTGGAACGGCTCATCCCCCACGGAGAGGATCTCATCCACCAGGAACACTTCCGGGTCCGTGTGAATCGCCACCGCGAAAGCCAGGCGCAGATACATGCCGGAGGAGTAGAACTTCACCTCGGTGTCAATGAACTCACCGATCTCGGAGAAGGCCACGATGTCATCGAACTTGGAGTCGATCTCCGCCTTGTCCATCCCCAGGATGGCACCGTTGAGGTACACGTTGTCCCGGCCCGTCAGATCCGGGTGGAAACCAGCACCAACCTCAATCAGACCCGCCACCTTGCGCCGGGTGCCCACGTAACCGGAATCCGGGTGCATCACACCGGAAATCATCTTCAGGGTGGTGGACTTGCCGGATCCGTTGAACCCCAACAGGGCAACAGTTTCGCCGTCGTGAATGTCAAAGCTGGCGTTGTCCAAGGCCTTGAACTTGTCAGACAGGTCCCCCTTGCGGCCTTTGACCAGCCAGACAAAGGCTTCCTTGATGGAGCGGGTGTGGCGCAGCACAAACCACTTGGTCATGTCCTTGGCGCGAATGGCCACAGTCTCCTCACTGTGGACCACACCGGGCTTCTTGAACGGAATGGTGGTCATGGGCGCTCAGAGCTCCTGGGCAAAGTTGCCCTCATGGCGGCGGAACATGGCGTCTCCCAGGAACAAGGTGATCAGGGAGATCACCAGCGCAATGGGAGTCCACACGGTCAGCAAATGCGGCGGAACGTGCCACAGTTCGGGATTGTTGACCGTGGGGTACCAGAACCCGTAGTGGAACAACTCAACGGCCACCGTGATGGGGTTCAGGAAATAGACGTAGTAGACCCAGCTCCACAGCTGATCCCGCACCATGGTCCAGGCGTAGAGTACCGGTGAGGCCCACGTGGCCACCATCAAGATCATGTCCACAAAGTTCTCCGCATCCCGGAAGAACACGTTGAACGTGGCGAACATCAGCCCCAGCCCCAGGGCAAAAGGCGCAATGATGGCGATGGCCACCGGAATGGCCAGGATCTGCTTGACGTCCACACCCGTGAACCAACCGGTGGCCACGGAGGCCACAATCAGGATGAGGATCTGGGGCACAAAGTGCACCAGAGCCACAAACAAGTTGGAGACCGGAAAGAGCTGCCTGGGCAGGTAGATCTTCTTGAGCAATCCTCCGTTGTCCGTGATGGAGCGGGAGGCGTTGCCAAAGATCTCACTGAAAAAGTTGATCAGGACAATGCCCGCAAACAAGTACACGGCAAAGTTGGTCAACCCGCGGTTCAAGCCCAGGAAAACACCCATGGCGATGTAGAAGACTGCAAACTGCACGCCGGGTTTGAGATAGGACCACACCAGACCCAGCACCGTTCCGCGATACCGGATCTGGATTTCCTTGTCCACAATCAACCGCAGCAGATAGCGGTTGTGAACCACGTCCCGCAGGCCCCGGCCCTTGCCGGGCGTCACCAATTCTGGTGCCGGAGAACTCATCCTTGCTCCTTGCGCGGTGCAGCGGGGTTGTCCTGGAACGTCTGTACCCAGGCATCAGCGGAGGTGATCTGCGGCAGCGCCTCACGGTACTGCTTGGACAGGGACTCCCACTTGGAGAACAGCTCAGCGTGCAGTTTGGCGCTGCGGGCCAGCAGGTCACGGACCGCCTGCGGGTCACGCTTGTGCCAGGCCGCGCCGGTGCCATCAGCGTTGGAGACCACCGCTGAATCCAGGGTGGACAAGTGGTACCACTTGCCGTCCTGGTGGGCCACGTACTCCTCCGGGTTGGACTTTGCCAGGTCCCGGACCGGCAGACCGATCTGCTTGACCACGGTCTTGGCAGCCCACGGCAGCAACGCACGGTAGGTGGGCGGCTTGGGCGGGCCCTGACGCTTGGACGGCTTGGACTTCTTGGCGGCCGGGTAGACACCAAGGTCCTTGCTGAACTGGGCGTCAGAGAACTCGTCCTTCAGCGCCCGGATCTGCGGCATCTTGGTGCCGATCATCCCGTGCAGGTGCTCCGGTCCCTTGAGCACGTCCTCAATGGCCATCAACACCGTGGAGGCCGCGTAGTACTGCATGGAGATGGTGTGCTTGGTGTCCACGTTGAACGACTCACGGATGATCCGGCCACCACGCGGGAACGGGGAATGCAGCAAGGCTGCAATCAGACGGTTGCGCTCATGGAAGTAGGCCTGCCAGTCCACGGCGTCGTCTTTGTCCATCCAGGACACGTGCCACACGGCAGCACCCGGCAGGGACACGGTGGGGTAACCGGCCTCAGCGGCGCGCAACGAATACTCGGAGTCATCCCACTTGATGAACACCGGCAGGGACAACCCCACCTCTTCCAGGACCACACGCGGGATCAAGCACATCCACCAACCGTTGTAGTCGGCATCCCAACGGCGGTGCAGGTTGGGCCGGGAGCGCAGGCCGGCCTCGGAGAAGTCCAGCCCACCCAAACCGTCAATCGGGCCCCACAGGAAGCGGTAGGTGTTGATGACCTCCGCGTACCCGTTCAACAGCGGGCGGTTGTACATGTCAAACATGTGCCCGCCCACAATGGTTGGGGTGCGGCAGAAGTCGGCGAATGCCACCGCCCGCAGAACGCCCTCGGTCTCCAACAGGATGTCGTCATCCAGGATCAGCACGTAGTCGGACTTGGAGCCGTCCTCACGACCCTGCACCACCTCGTACATGTTTCGGGAGAAACCGCCGGAACCGCCCAGGTTGCCCTGGCGGATCACGCGCAGCTTGCCGTTCATGGCGGCCTGGGCCTCAGCAAAGTCGGATTCGTCCTCCACCAGCTTGTTGCCCTGATCCACAATGATCAGTTCATCCAGGACGTCGTCGAACCCATCAGCATCCGCAATGGTGCGGATGGTGTTCACGCAGTAGTCCGGGCGGTTGAACGTGGTCACGCCCAAGGTGACGGTGCCGGCCGGGCGATCATCCGGCACGGACCATGCAGCCTGGGTGAGCACCATGCCGTCGTCGTCGGCGATGAGGTCGAACCAGTACCAACCACCGTCACCGAAAGGCGCCAAGGTGAGGTCGAATTCGCTGGTCTGGGTGCCCTTGACCCGCCGATCCTCCACACGCTGGGAGATACCGCGCGCATTGGAGCGGTAGACGATCAGCGAACCCGCACCCTCCGTGGCCACGGAGAGCACAACCTTCTCCGCCGTGGTCCAGCGCCGCCAGTAGGAGGCCGGGAACGCGTTGAAATAGGAGCCGAAGGACACCCGCCGGCCCGAACGGATCCGCATGGAACGCCGGGACAGGATGTCATCCGGGTGTTCCACGGTGTCACCACCGGCAGTGGACTGGCCCTCCTTCAGGACCGGTCCGTCCACGTAGAGCGGCAGGGCGTCCAAGTCCTGGTTGGCCGGCAGCACCACGCGGGCAACCTCGCGCAGGTTCTGGCCACCGGTCTGCGGGGAATTGGAGATCTTGGACAAGAAGCCCTGGGCGTCCTGTTCGCTCTGACCAGCGGGCTGATCGCCTGCCGGGTTCTGGGTCTCTGCGCTCACGCGTCAATGCCTCCGGACTGGATCTTGTTGCCACCGGTGAAGTGCGGGGCAATCTTGTTGTCCACCATGGACAGTGCTGCGCCGATGGCCATGTGCATGTCCAGGTACTTGTAGGTGCCCAAGCGCCCGCCGAACAGCACGGAGGACTCCCCCGCCGCAAGGTCGCGGTACTTCAGCAGCTTCTCCCGGTCCACGGAGGTGTTCACCGGGTAGTAAGGCTCATCGCCCTTGTTCGCAAAACGGGAGAATTCCCGCATGATCACGGTGGCGTCCTTGGTGTAGTCACGCTCCGGGTGGAAGTGACGGAACTCGTGAATACGGGTGAACGGAACATCCGCATCCGGGTAGTTCATCACCGAGCAGCCCTGGAAGTCCTCCATCTCCAAGACCTCTTCTTCAAGGTCAATGGTGCGCCAGGACAAATCCCCCTCGGCGTAATCGAAGTACCGGTCCAAAGCACCCGTGTAAACCACCGGAACCTGACCCACCACGTTGGCCTTGGAGTATTCGTGGGAATCGTCAAAGAAGTCCGTGTTCAGGTGGACCTCAATGTTGGGCTGCTCAGCCATTCGCTCCAGCCATGCGGTGTAACCATCCACCGGCAGACCCTCGTACTTGTCATTGAAGTAACGGTTGTCGTAGGTGTAGCGCACCGGCAGGCGGGTGATGATGGATGCAGGCAGTTCCTCCGGGGAGGTCTGCCACTGCTTGGCGGTGTAGTGCTTGATGAACGCCTCGTACAGCGGCCGTCCAATCAGCTGAATGCCCTTGTCGTTGAGGTTCTGAGGATCAGTACCGGCAAGTTCACCGGCCTGCTCCTGGATCAAAGCCTTGGCCTCGGCCGGGCCGTGGGCCGAACGGAAAAACTGGTTGATGGTGCCCAGGTTGATGGGCATGGGGAAAACCTCACCGTTGTGCCGGGTGTAAACCTTGTGCACATAGTTGGTGAAGTCCGTGAACCGGTTGACGTAGTCCCACACGCGCTCGTTGGAAGTGTGGAACAGGTGCGCGCCGTAGCGGTGCACCTCAATTCCCGTGCGCTCTTCCTTCTCCGAGTACGCGTTTCCGCCGATGTGATGGCGGCGATCGATGATCGCAACCTTCAACCCGAGTTCGTTGGCGGCGCGCTCTGCGACCGTCAGGCCGAACAAGCCCGATCCGACCACCACAAGATCAGCGTTCACGTTCTCTCCGTTTCCATGATGTCCCGGCGCCGCTAGGCAAGCGCCTGCCGGGTGAAGCTGCGGTACCCGGGGCACCGTTGACGGCATTATGCCCAAAGTACCGGAGCCCGCCGTGTGCTCCATGCAGCCCACGCACGTTCGCCACAGTGAGACGCTTCACGACGACGACGCCCGCTCGCCTTTCGTGATCGACGGCCACAGTTCAGCGCAGCTGCGGATCCACGTCCTGCGTGGTCCAGTCCACCACCGGCGGCAGGAACAAACACACCATGGCGGTCAAGGCTGCGGCAATCAGGGCCAGCGCGCCCGGCGTCGTGAAGGGCAGCACAATGGCACCGGCCGCCACCAGGGAGAAAAGCTGCGCTGTGAAAGCAGCGGCCCGCGGCCACCGCTTGCCCCGCCACAACCCCAAGGCCGCGTTGGTCAGCCACAGGCACCCACCACCAAAGACCACGGTCAGGAAAATCGCTCCGGGCACTGACCACACGTCCCCGGTGATCATGGAGAAGACCATGAACGCAGTCCCCACACCCAGAATCAAGGCCTGGGCCGCCACGATCAGCACCAAGGGGACCAAAGCGGCGGGGCGGATTCCGGTTGCTCCGGACTCACCGGAGGACCCGGTGGGGGTGGCAGCAGCGGGCACGGTGACTCCTCGAATACTTGGACGAACGGATGGGGGCGGGTGCGGTGCCCAGCAACGGTGCACACCGGCCATGGGCAACTGTGGCGCAGAACAAGGTCAGGAAGTGGTGTGATGAACCTCCCAAACCCCTTGTTCACGCGGTGTTCACATGCGAAAGTCTAGGCAAGTTTTCAGACGTGCCCGGTCACCGGAGCGCGTCGCCCCTTGCCACTGTCGCACACCCCGCCGGGGAGCACCCCGTCATGCCCGGCAGTCACGTGCATTCGAAAGGAGCCATCGCTGATGGATTGGCGCTCTCGCGCAGCCTGCCTCGAGAAGGACCCTGAGCTGTTCTTCCCGGTCGGAAACACCGGCCCCGCCCTTCTGCAGATCGAAGAAGCCAAGGCCGTGTGCCGTAGCTGCCCCGTCATGGATGAATGCCTGAGCTGGGCCATGTCCTCCGGTCAGGATGCCGGTGTGTGGGGTGGCATGAGCGAAGACGAGCGCCGCGCCCTCAAGCGCCGTAACGCCCGGGCGCGCCGCGCCTCCTGAATCAACAGACCTTCACTGGTATTCCCGTCAGACGGGATCCTCGTAAAGCGGCACGGTTGTCTCCACGACCGTGCCGCTTTTCTCACCCCTGGCCCAGGTGATGGAACCATCCAGTTCCCCGAGCACCAGGTTCCTGACGATTCGGGAGCCCAGGCCGCGCGGTTTGAGTTCAGGGTCCATGCGTTCATCCGCAGCCCATCGCCCCACGGGGAAATCCTTGGGCAGGCCCGCACCGTCATCAGCCACCACAACCACCAGTTCCTCAGCCGGGCCAGCCGCCGAGCCGTCCGTGGCGGGTGTGGGCTCAACCATGTGCCGACGTGCCGTGACGGTGATGTTGCCACCGTGACCGGCCAGGCCGTGTTCCACCGCATTGGTCAACACCTCATTGAGCACCAACGCCAACGGCGTGACCATGTGCCCCGGGATCTCCCCGAACTTGCCCTCCATGGCGGCATTCACCCGCGAACCCGTGGCCGCCAGATCCACGATGGCCCTCAGCTGCCGCGCAAAGTAGGTGTCAAAATCCACGGCACCCTCTGGCATCTCTGACAGGGCGTCGTGAACCATGGCCACCGTCTCCACCCGGCCCATGGCCTGCACAAGACCGCGGCGTTCGTCCTCGGAGTCGGAGCGGCGCCCCTGCATCCGCAGCAGCGCGGCCACGGTCTGAAGGCTGTTCTTCACCCGGTGGTGGGTTTCCCGAATGGTGGCGTCCTTGGAGGACAGCTCCCGTTCACGACGACGCAGTTCGGAGACGTCCCGGCACAGAACGATCGCCCCGGTCCGCTCGCCATCCACCTTGACCGGGATCGAGCGGAAAGTGATGGCTGTGCGGCCCCGGCGCAATTCCGCGTAGTCGGCCATGCGCCCGCGCAGCACGCCCATGAGGCCCTCGTCCACCTGCTGACCGACCGGCAGGGCTGATGCCAAGCCGTCCGTCAGGGTCTTGCCCATGACCTTGGAGACCGAGCTGACCCGGTTCAGGGCAGAGACGGCATTGGGCGACATAAACCGCACGGAATCATCTGCGCTCAGGCACATCACACCGTCGCCCACCCGGGGAGCACCGCGCCCGGGAGCCGTGGGCACCCCGGATGCGGGCCAATCACAGGCCTGCGCCATCTTCATCAGGTCCATGGCACAGTCCCGGTAGGTCAGATCCATGCTGGAGAGGCGGTCCTCCCCGAGTTCGGCGTGCAGGGACAGGACGGCCAACGTGATTCCCTGCCACGTCACGGGCACCGCAAACACCTGCGTTTGTGCCACACGGTCCCGGTACACGGACAGCGAGTGGTTGCCCCATGCCTCGCGCAGGAAATCACCCAGGGACTCCTCAACCTCCCGCTCCAGAAGATCATCCGCGTAAAAGGTCTGGGCCGTGCCGGGCCTGGTGTGTGCCATGACCACCATCGGTGCCCCAACTGCAGGCCGCCTGGGTTCAGCACCCCCTGCCGTGTACCGCTCGGGAACAGTCAGCAGAACATCCCCCATGCCCAGATCCGCCAGAATCTGCCACTCCCCCAGAAGAAGATGGAGGTGCTCACGGGCTTGTTCGGAGACTTCGGGGTGTTCCTGCAGGGCGGTGAGTGGCAACAGCACGACCTTCTGTGGCGAGGATTCCGTCTGACCCACTCAGCATCATCGCTGCAAGCCAGGAGCCTGTCACGGGTTCAGGCTCCATGGCAGGCTATCACCGGCGCAACCAGGCACTCATCCTTCGGCCAAAACTTGTCTCCCGCACCATTTCTTCCTCCGCGGCTGCCACCTCTGCCCCAGAAAGTCGGCGCAGCACATTCTCCGCCACGGCCTTGACCTCGCCCCGGATGGCAGATCCACCCGCGCATTCGCGTAACACCGATCCATCCAGCACGGCACGGTCCACGGTGGTGGGGTCAAACGAGATGTAGTCAGAGATCGGCACCGGGGCACCCATGGCTTCCCAGGCCTCTCGGATCCCCGCCCGAGGAGATCTGCCTGCCGCTGCCTTGCGCACCTTGTTGGCCACCACCATCACCGGAGCCTGGGTCCGTTCCAGCACCACGGGCAGGGACTTGGCTGCTCGCGGCAGGCCCACCACGTCCGAGGCGGCCACAGCCACCACCAGGTCTGCTTCTTCCAATGCAACAAGGGTGGCCGCATTGCGCCGCGGCGCTTGGGTGTCAAAGGAAAGTTCCTCGTCCTCCTCCACGCTGAATCCCACGTCCACCACCACAACAGGCAGTTCAGACTTTCCCGCCCCACCGCGCATCCGCCGGCACGCATTCAACAGCTTGGCCACGGACCCACCCCGCAGTTCCGGCCAGCGCTCCGAGCGGGTGAGCCCGGTCAACACGTCCAGGTGTGCCCCACCCAGATCCACACGCACCGCAGCTCGATCCAGTGCTGGCACGTCCAGTCGATTGCGATCCGCGGCACGGCAGGCCAACGCCACCCCCGCTGTTTCATCCAGCAACCCCAAGACGTGGGCCACGGATGGGCCCCAGGTGTCCAGATCCACCAGCGTCACCGCATGGCCAAGGGCAGCGATCTCGGCGGCCATGTTGACGGCCACGGTGCTGCGCCCCGGGGAGCCGTGCGGGCCCCAGACCACCACCACACCGGAGGCACCCAAGATCTCCGTGATCCCCTGACCGGAATCCTCCGCCGGGTCATCCACGTGCAGGTCTGCAGCCCAGCCGTTGCGCGACTCGGGCTCGCTCAGCTCGGGCCGCAGTGGTGCGGCATCGGAGGATCCACCTGCGGTTTCTTCCTGTGCCCACTGTTCAACCGTGGATTCCAGGGAGACTGATGGGGGTCGTTGACGCAACGGTTGGCTCTGGGCCCGTTGCCCCTCTTCCATCAGAATCTCTGCAGCTTCACGTGCGTCTGCATCAGCCGGGAGGAACACCGCACCGAGTTCCACCAGGCGGTCGTCGTCGTGACCCTCCAGAACGGCCACCAGGGCTCGTGCCTGCTCCAAGGCCTCCATGGCCTCGGCACCGAACTGCTCGGCTCCTTCTGCCACGACGACGGCGCGCGCCAACCCCGAGCGGACCACGGCCAGCACTTCCACCAGGTCAGATGCTCGACGCACCAAGGTCACCGGACCGTGGAGGCGATCGATCTGGTGCGCCAGGAGATCTGCCGAAGGGCCCACACTGGTCAGTGCCAAATTCACCGGCCACCACCGATGTGCGGCACCACGGTGATCCGGGACTCCGTGGCCAAGGCATCCACCACATCCGAGACGTCGTCCTCTTCCACCAGGACCTGGGCCGTCATCTGCTGCCCGGCACCCAGTGTCCCTGTTGCCTGGTCCACGGAGGCCAGCTCTGCACCCTCAAGAATCTGCTCCGGTTCCGACCACCCACGCCCACTGGATTCGCGCTTGGAGACCCACAAATCCACGGAATCGCCGGCGCCCGTGCCTGCGGGCAGGGCCGTGTTGAGCGGAATCCCCATGGGCCGGCGCCCCAGATCTTGGGCCTCCCCCACGGATTCAGTGGGCACGAGTTGCCCACTGGGCACGCGGTCCACGATCACAGCACCGTCAGCCAGGTCGGTCGAACCGGGCAGGTAGGCCCCTTCCGTTCCCTCCAGTCGGACCTCAACTGTTCTGAAGTCTTCCTCCGAGACTCGTGTTCCCACGTCCAGGTCCCGGGCCGCCACTCGGTACTGCTCCGTGGTGCTGGTCAAAGCCATGGTGGCGGTGGTTCCGGCGACCGCCGCCACCACCAGCCCCACCCCGATCAACAGGCGGGGTTCACGCCACCCGGGACGGCGGAACCTTCCCGAGGCGGGCGAAGCCGCGGTGCCCCAGTCTGTTCCAGCACCCCCGCGGGAAGAACTGCGGTTGCGTTGTTCACCGCCATATGAGTTCAGACCACCTGCCACCGGCTGCTCCTGTGTTCACGTTGTGCCTTGCGACCAGCACCCTGCTCATGTTTTGCAGTCATCGTGACGCAAACTGGCATGCGGTTTCGAGGCCGTCGGTCAATCTGTGGACGAAGCATCTGCAACAAATCGCCAAAAGACCCGTTTGCATCAGAACCTGTGGATAACCCGGCACACGGCCCAGGCAGTGGCACACTGGTGGGTGCCCCTGAAGCGGGAACATCCATCACCGCCGGCACCTGCCCGGTCACCAAAGGAGCACGACGTGGCCGACGCCCAGTTCTACACACTCTCAGACGTGGCAGAGGTCCTCAGCGCCTCCCCGGCGCAGGTTCGTGCCATGGTGCGCTCCGGGGAACTGCCTGCCATCCAGATCGGCGGCCGAGGTCAATGGCGCGTCCAGATCAGCGTGTTCGAGCAATGGGTGCAACAAAAGCATCAGGAGACCGCCCAAGCTGTGCGCAGCGGAGTGGACATCGACTGACTCGGTTTCATTGCGTACCAGAGTCCGCCACCACACATGCCAAGGCGTTGTAGGGAATTGTGCGCGCTGAACGCACCACCCGACGACGTCTGAATTCCTCCTGTGGGTGCAACGCCAGGTCCAAGTGGTCGCGCCCCGCCCGGTCCACAGTTCCTTCCAACACGGCTGTGGGGCCCGAACGCAGGTGAACCCTGGCACCCACGCGCGCCATGGCCAGCGCCCGCAGTGCGTGGGGCAGGCCGAGTCGACGTCGCTGCTCCGGAGACTGACGGTGGAGGCCCAAACCTTCGACCCAGTCCACGGCATCCAGTGGCACCAGGATTTCATGGCCTGCATCCAGCAGCACGGTCCATCCCGCACCGGCCGAATCCACCACACCTTCCACCAATAGACCACCGCGCAAACTCATGCGGAGGTGCGAACCGCGATGGGCCGCGCAGCGGTCCTCCAGGAGAGCCTCAGCGGTCTCTGCTCTGGTCATCTCAGCTGCTTCGGCCTCCACGTCCCGGTAGCGCTGGGCCGCCAACTGCGCTTCCATGTCCGCAAAAAGGTCATCCCAGCGCATGGTCTCTGCTCCTCCGCACGTCTTCTCCGCGTCTTCCCCTGCCTTCCACTGGGGCCGGGGCCGCGTGCCGTCACTTTACGCCGCATCACGCCAGGCCGACGTCACATCCTTGACTGTGGCGCAGACATCACTCATGATCAACGCATGACGTCCTTGAGCATCAAATGACATCAAACAATACGGTTCGGCATCTGACACAGGAAGACGAGATCATGACTCCTCAACCGGCACAGCGGTTCACGCCACCCACCACACCTGTCTGCCGCCGTCACGATCAGCTCGAGCAGCCGCAGCGGGCGCAGCAGCACCGTGGCGGCACATTGCCTTATGTGTTGGGACTGGCAGCTGTGGGAGTACCCGTCATCACGGTCGCCTCCGCGCCGGCAGTGCAGGCGACACCCGTGGAGGTGCAGGCAACGCCCGTGACTGCGCCAGCCGCACCGCAGACCTCCTGGGCTGCCCAGACCGGACTGAGTGCCACAGCGATCTCGGCACCCGAACTCGCAGTGCCACAACAGACCATGCAAGTTGCGGCGACCCCTGCCACCGCCACCGGAGAGACCTGGCAAGGCGGCAGCGGTGGGAACCTATCTCCCTTCTGGGATCCGGACTTCACGGCCCTGGGCCCCGGTCATGGATCCCCCACGGCCCCGGATTCGACCACAGCACCCACACCCCCATCACAGCGCGTGGTGGAGGGCACCGTGACGGTTCGTTCTGGGGAGTCCTTGTGGAGCCTGACCGCACAGCTGCTGGGTCCCGGCGCAACGGATGCGGAAGTGTCGGCCACATGGCCGCAGCTCTGGCAGGCCAATGCACATCACGTCACTGACCCGGACCTTCTGCAGCCGGGAACAGTCCTGGTTCTGCCCGACTCACTGGTCCCCAGCTGAAACGGGCGGTGAACGCAAGTCCGGCCCGCGTGCCCACCCCGTCATCAGACCCAGACCACTCAACCATTCCGGGAGCAGACCATGTCCATCATCGCTCGCAGTGAAGCCACACCACACAGACCCTCTGGCTACGTCTGGCGCAGCCAACAACGGGCCACCCCGGCACCAACATTCGCCCCAGGTGATGAACGCGAACGCGTCACGGCACTGTCACGTTCAATCGCGGTGGCCGCCTTGGAAGTCCTTCAAGGCACCAGACCCGCACAGCAGTTGGCACGCTGGACCACACAGGCGATCGTGGACAAGCTGCGGCGCCGAGCCGACCTGATGCAACAGCGCCGCCTCCTGGAGCCCGCAGGCGCACCCGTCCATGCAGCACACCAGCATTCGGAGGTACTGCGGCAACGGGTCTGCCACGTGGACGACGGCATCTACGAGGTCGCCCTGGTGGTCCGCGACGACGCCCGCACCCGCGCCGTGGTTCTGCGTGTGGAACGTCCGGAGCGCGCCTGGCGCATCACGGTGTTGGACATCGGGTGAGGTCGGTCAGGAACGCTTCTTCCTACGCCTCTTGGCCGCAGCTTCCGCTGCGCGACGTTCCGCTCGGGAACGGTGTTGCTGCGGAGCCTGGTCATCGCCCGAAAGGGAGGCAGCATCGTGGTCAGAGGAGCCCCGCTGCGGGTCAGCTGTGTCCGTCACCTCTGCTGAAGAATCGGCATCACTGGCGGCGGAGTCTGAACCACCGGCGGCCGAATCTGAACCAGATTGTTGGTCAGCCGGAACCGTGGTGTTGGGCTCCGTGTGCATATCAACCTCGCCCTCTTCACCGGGGGCAGAGAATTGCAGGAACTTGGGCTGCTTGGGCACGCTGACCTTTACGGCACCACCTGCACCGGCCCTCTGCTTGGAGAGATCCAGGTTGAACAGGTAGGCCACCGTCTCCTCACGGATGCCGCCCATCATGGTTTCGTACATGGTGAAGCCCTCGCGCTGGTACTCCACCAGCGGATCGCGCTGCGCCATGGCTCGCAGGCCGATGCCGTCCTTGAGGTAGTCCATCTCGTACAGGTGCTCCGGCCAGCGGCGTCCCAACACGGAGAGCAGAACACGACGTTCCAGGTTGCGCATGGTCTCCGAACCCACGGATTCCTCGCGCTCCTCATAGATCACCTTGGCATCGGAGACGATCTGCTCACGCAGGAATGAGGTGGTCAGCTTTTCACGGCCGCCGGCCTCCTCAATCAGTTCCTGAGAGGCCACGCCCACGGGGTAGACCGATCCCAGTGCCTCCCACATCCCGTCCAGGTCCCAGTCCTCAGGGTGGCCCTCACGGGTGCGGTCCACCACGATCGAGCCCACCACTTCCGTCAGGAACTGCTGGATCTGATCCTGCAGGTCATCCCCCTCCAGGATCCGACGACGGTCCGTGTAGATGGCCTTGCGCTGGCGATTCAAAACGTCGTCGTACTTCAACACGTTCTTGCGCTGCTCAGTGTTGCGGCCTTCCACCTGGTTCTGGGCCGAGGCGATGGCACGGGAGACGATCTTGAACTCCAGAGCAGTGTCATCAGCGGCGTTGGCCATCAGGCGGGCCGCCCCACCGGCGTTGAACAACCGCATGAGGTCATCGGTCAGGGACAGATAGAACCGGGACTCACCGGGATCCCCCTGACGCCCGGAACGGCCACGCAACTGGTTGTCGATGCGTCGTGACTCGTGGCGTTCGGTGCCCAGCACGTAGAGTCCGCCCAGGTCCAGAACTTCCTGGTGCTCGTCACCGATCTCCAGTTCTGCCTCGGCCAGCACCGCCGGCCAGGCGGCTTCATAGCCTTCGCGGTCACGCTCAGGGTCCAGGCCCTTTTCCTTCATGCGCTCAATGGCCATAGCCTCGGCGTTGCCGCCCAGGATGATGTCCGTACCGCGCCCAGCCATGTTGGTGGCCACGGTGACCGCGCCCTTACGCCCCGCCTGGGCCACGATCGCGGCTTCCCGTGCGTGGTTCTTGGCGTTGAGCACCTCGTGCCGGACGCCGCGCTTGGCCAACAGCTTGGAGAGGTATTCGGACTTCTCCACGGAGGTGGTACCCACCAGAACCGGCTGACCGGTCTTGTGACGTTCCTCGATGTCCTGGACCACGGCTGCGAACTTCAGGATTTCGTTCTTGTAGACCAGGTCGGTCTTGTCCTGACGCACCATGGGCTTGTTGGTGGGGATGGCCACCACACCCAGTTCGTAGGTGTTCATGAACTCGGCAGCTTCAGTCTCCGCCGTGCCGGTCATGCCCGCCAGCTTGTTGTAGAGGCGGAAGTAGTTCTGCAACGTGACCGTTGCCATGGTCTGGTTCTCGGGCTTGATCTCCACCTTTTCCTTGGCCTCGATGGCCTGGTGAACACCCTCGTTGTAGCGCCGGCCCGCCAGGATGCGGCCCGTGTGCTCGTCCACGATCTGGACTTCGCCCTTCATGACCACGTAGTCCTTGTCCCGTTGGAACAATTCCTTGGCCTTCAGAGCGTTGTTCAGGAACCCGATCAGAGGGGTGTTGGCGGTGTCATAGAGGTTCTCGATCCCCAGCCAGTCCTCCACCTTGTCAATGCCGGTTTCCAGCACGGACACGGTGCGCTTCTTCTCGTCAGCCTCGTAGTCCTTGTCCAGCTCCAGGCGCTGCACCAGGTTGGCAAACACGGAGTACCACCGGTTGGCATCCCCTGAAGCCGGGCCGGAAATGATCAGAGGGGTTCGGGACTCGTCAATCAGAATCGAGTCGACCTCATCGACAATCGCAAAGTTGTGGCCACGCTGGACCAGTTCATCCACGCTCCACGCCATGTTGTCGCGCAGGTAGTCGAATCCGAATTCGTTGTTGGTGCCGTAAGTGATGTCTGCCGCGTAGTGCTTGCGCCGGGTGGCGGGATCCTGACCGGAGAGGATGGTTCCTGTTTCCAGGCCGAGGAAACGGTAGACGCGCCCCATCTGCTCGGCCTGGGATTCCGCCAGGAAGTCGTTGACGGTCACCACGTGAACGCCCTTGCCGGAGAGTGCATTCAGATATGCGGGTGCGGTGGCCACCAGGGTTTTGCCCTCACCGGTTTTCATCTCGGCAATGTTGCCCAGGTGCAACGCCGCACCACCCATGAGCTGAACGTCGTAATGGCGCTTGCCCAATGTCCTGGAGGAGGCTTCGCGGACCACCGCAAAAGCTTCCGGAAGGATTCGGTCCAAGGATTCACCGTCAGCCACGCGAGCGCGGAACGCATCCGTTTCGGCCTGCAGTTCGGCATCGGAGAACTCGCGATATCCGTCTTCCAGCGAGTTGATCGCGTCCGCGTAGTCCTTCAGGCGCTTCAGCACCTTCTTGTCCCCGGTCCGGAGCACCTTCTCCAGGATTGAGGCCACGTGCTCACGCTCCTTGTGAATCTGTTGGGTTCATGCTGTTCAGCCGCCGGTTGGCAGCCAGGTCATCCGATTCAGTGTACGTCAGTGAACACAGCAACGGTGCGGGGAGCTCCACCCTCCCCGCACCGCGCGCGATCACTGCAAATGCGTCTGACTAGCTGGTTTGGTAGGCGCGAGCCGGCTCGGACTCCGTGCTGGTGACATCGGCACTGAGTCCGATCACACCGTATTCCCAGCCCTTACGCCGGTAAGCCACGGACGGCTCACCGGTTTCAGAGTCCACGAACAGGTAGAAGTCGTGGCCGACCAATTCCATGCGGTCCACGGCCTGGTCCACGGTCATGCGCTCCTCCGGGAACCGCTTGCGGCGGATCTCCACGGGCGGAACGTCATCTTCCAGGGGGTAATCGGTGTCAAATGCCTCGGTCTCTGCTGCGGCGAGTTCATCCGCAGAGGCGAACAGAGGACCGTCGGAGGCCACCACGGGCAATGCTGCCGTGGCTTCCGAAACGGCGGTGGGCCGGTGGTTGCCACGGTGGACCTTGCGGCGGTCCCGCGCTCGGCGCAGCTGTTCGATCAGCTTGGCGTAGGCCTCGTCGAAAACCGCAAACTTGTCGTCCCCGCGGGCTTCCGCGCGGACCACGGGGCCGCGTCCGATCACGGTGGTCTCCACGCGCATGCCGTCCCGACCGGGGGTGGGGTTGTCCTTGACAACCTTGATCTCGATCCTTTGGACCCTGTCACCCAGTTCCTCGAACTTCACGACCTTTTCGGCCACGTATTCCTTGAACCGTTCCGGCACGCTGACGTTACGTCCCTGGATGATGAGCTCCATGGTGTCCTCCAGTCTGACTGGTAGATGTGGAGATCAGGCGGGTGCTGATCCCCACCCCGGGAGGCTGTCCCGGTAGCGTTCACGTTACCTTGATCACACCAGTAATTCATCTTGTGAGCCGGTGCGGCATCCACTTCACACAGACTTCTGAGACGCAGCACCCGTCACCTCCAGCGTGGGTGTGTTTGCAGCCGCCAGAACCACCGCACCCAACACCGTGGCACCGGCCTCCTCCAGGGTGCGTCGAGCCCGGTTCAGGGTGGCACCGGTGGTCACGACGTCGTCCACCAGAATCACCCGGGTCGGCCGACGCCGCCCGGCAGATCGGTCGCCACGTCCTTGCACCACACGGAAGGGCGGCTTCCCGGTCACGGCGCGTTGGTCAGCAGTCTTGAACTTCTGGGCCTGCCCGCCACCCGCTGTGCGCACCCGCCCCGCCAGGCTGCGCAGGCTGCCGCCAGGATCACAACTGGTGTGCGCCAACCACGGCACACAGTGCACGTCAGGATTCACGGTTGCCTCCACATCCACAGCCCCCAGCAGCACTTTCACGGGATCAAACCAACGACGACGCAGCGCCGTGGCTGAACTCGGAACCGGCACCAACTCCACCGGTTGAAAGGCCCCGCCGGAGGGGTCTGAACCGATCGCAGCCCGTAACGCCCTGGCCAGCACCGAAGACAAGGTGGTGGTCAAATCAGTTCTGCCTGCTTGCTTGAAGGCCAGCAGACAGGTGGCCAGCTCATGTTCGTAACGACCCGCCGCCACAATCGGCAACCCTTGGGTATGACGGGCATGGTGTTCCACACGGCGGGGGTGCACGGTGGTTCGGCTCAGAAGTCGACGACACGGCGCACACAACGTGGCGGCAGGGGCACGGCAGACCGCACATTCCACCGGGATTACCACTTCCAGGGCTTCACCCATGGCCGAGAGCACCGTTGCAGCCGCACGGTCCATACGGCGTGCCCAGTTCTGAGCAGCTGAACCGGCGCCGGTAGCGTGTGGCAGATCCAGACCAGCGGGTGGCAGATCCAGGCCAGCGGGCGGACGCGGGCCAGGACGTAGGTGCTTCCGGGCTACCGGGGGCGCCTTGTGGGGTGGATCTCCAGCGTGCATGACTCAAGGATCGTCGTCGTGAGGCGCGGTGGGCACCCAGACCGACAAACTGTGGAGGGCGGCCGGAGGGACCGCGGGACCAACCCCGGTGTGGAGCACCGGTCACGGGACCCGCAGCGCCGATCCCTGTAGCCGTGGCACCAACACCGAAGCGGCAGCCCCGACTACTGAACCGGCAGTATCAACAACTGAAGCGGCTGCAACACGGCGGTCAGCCGGCGAACGCGGTGGACTCCACCGATTCACTCTGCAGGGACCACGACTCCCCCGTGAGCATGCGCAGCTGACCGTCCGTGACCACAAAAATCTCCGAGTCTCCGTTGCCTCCGGAGATCCCTTCAACCCCGCCTTCCAAGAACGGGAGGTCACGGTAGCGCCCGGAGACGTCGTACAGGCGTGGTGCAGCGCTGCGGTCCGTGATGGTGGCGGCCACAAACTGCGATTCACTGATCCAACGGGCATCGCCCATCATGGCGGCCCCCTGCCCGGAGTCCACCACGTAGGGCTCATTGAGGGATTCGGGGGTACCGTCTGAATCGCGACGAACACCGCTGATCAAAATTTGAGACGAGTCACCGTCTGCCACCACCAAGAGAGCACGAGTGCCGTCCCTTGAAATCTTCAGGGAGGTCACGGTCCGCCCATCCAACCAGTCTGCGTCCACGGTCACGGGATCGGCATCAGGCTGGGCGATTTCCACTGCCCGGATCTGACCGGATTGATCACCTGACCACACCCATCCGTCGGTGTCCACGGACGGTGCCGTCAGGCGCGTGCCCGTGAACCGCTCCGCGGGCTCCGGCTGGAACGTGGAGAAAGTCACCAGTTCCGACTGGTTCTGGGTCAGGGCTGCGAACTCGTTGGTGTCCCGGTTCATGGCGGGATCACTGGGGTCCGAGCCCACCAGGGCTTGGGAAACCTCCGGGACCGGGCTGGACTGGCCACCTTGTTGGAACACCAGTTGGTCCCCGTCCAAACCGATCTGGCGCCCGGGTACTTCTTGGGGATCGGTGGAAAGCATCTCCTGATTGCTGGAACCGAGATCGATCTGCCCACCGCCTGCCAGGAAATCAACACGATCCACGTTGTCCAGTGCCAGCAGGGTCAGGGTCAACTGGGAGTACATCTCCCGGTTGGTGGCAACGTCCAAGGCGCTGTAATTGGGGACGTTCAGTGACACCGTCGCGGTGCCGTCCTGAACAGGGACGGAGGCCCCCTCGAGTTCCGCATCTGCCGGGTAGGCCGAGGTCACGGCGGACTCCAGGTAAGGAGCGGGCCCTGCCAACAGGGCTCGAACCAGGGATGTGGACACTCCGGGGCGGTCCGGGAACCAGCGTGGGTCCGGAACCACCGTTTCACCGTCAGGGGCCAGGAAGTAGAGGTTGTGGGGTCGGTATAGCTCGTTGAGGTTGGAGGCAGGGATCAACACACCGTCCGGCACATCAGAAATTCGCCACTGGCCGTCCACCTGGGTCAGTTCAACGTCCATGGCCTCGCTGGACCCGGCCTCTTGACGCTGCATGATCCCGGTGTCACCGATCAACGCCCGCGCGTCAACGCTGACCCGCACCTGGTCGTCTTCAAGACCTTGTTGGATCCCGGCAGCCCCTGAGAAGACCACCGTGCGGGCGTCAGGACGCCATGTGGAGGCCAAATCGGGGGTCAGGAACTGGCGGGCCACACCGTAGTCGTTTTCCTGACCCGCCCCGGCCGCCAGGAATCCGCGCACGATCTCCTCCTGGGACATGCCGTCCTCAGGTCCTGCCACCGTGGACTCCGCAGTGGTTTCCGTGGCCGTGGCCACCGGTGGTTCCACCTGGTGGACAGGGCCCGATGTGGGAATAGTGGCGCATCCGGAGATCACCAGTCCCATGGTGAGAACAGCACCACTCCACCGAGTGGCGGTGGACACGCTGCGTGCGCGCCGGTTCCGGTCTTCAGTGCTCACGGGTATCCCCCGTCTGCTCGGTCGCGTGGGTGGCCTCGGTGCCACCCCTGGCCTCAGGCGCGTCACCAGAAACGTCAGGGGTGCCCGTAGAGTCTGCCCAGGTGGCTTCCCGGAATGTCGGCAACTCACCGGTGTCATCCAGATAGAGGTCCTCATAGGCCTCATCCAGATCGTCGTAGGACTCATCCAATTCGTCGTAAGTCTTATTGAGCTTGTCGTAAGTCTTGTTCAATTCGTCGTAAGTCTTATTGAGGCCGTCGTCAGTCGTATTCAATTCGTCGTGAGTCTGATCCGCATCGCCGTTGGCCTCACCGGAGGACACGTCCACTGGATCGATGGAAACCGCGCTCGGGCGCATTTCCTCCGCCTCTGACAGATACGTCCCGTCCACACCCGTCTGGCTGACCTCGGCAGTGGTCAGGAACTCGCCACCGATGGCCGGACGCAACACCGGATGGCGTGCCGCAGGACCGTCCAGCCCCGCAGCATCCAGAACGCTGGGCCCCGACGACCGCTGGGGTTGGGGCTCAGCTGGGGAAAGATCCAAGCCGCCGCCAACAGCCGCATGGGCGTCAGGCCCGGAGCCACCGGCCGGTGTGGCGTCGGCTGAACCGTCAACGCGGTCATCACCGGGAGCTTCGAGTTCCTCCGCATCAGTCCGCTCCGTATCGCCCACCACGGGAATGGAATCCGTGACGGGCGCAATCACGGAATCTCGGTCCAGCGGTACGGCCGCAAACGTTCCGGTGTCCGTGACCACAGCCACCGACGGCAGCTCGTCATCCTGGGGCGGCAGCTCCACGGGACTGACGTCGTCGTCGTTCAGCGGCCGCGAGCGCAGCAGCGGCAACGTGAGGCGGAAGCACGCGCCCTCCCCCGGTTCACCCCAGGCATCCAGGCGCCCGCCGTGCAGACGGGTGTCCTCCACGGCAATGGACAGGCCCAGGCCGGTGCCACCAGTGGTTCGGGCACGGGCGGGGTCGGCTCGCCAGAACCGGTCAAAGACCTTACGGGTCTGCTCCTCGGTCATCCCGATCCCGTGGTCCCGCACAGCAATCCCCACGGCGACGTCCGAGGCGCGAACCACGACGTCGGTCGGCCGCCCCTCCCCATGTTCCAGGGCGTTGACCAGCAAATTGCGCAGGATTCGGTCGATACGCCGCTGGTCCATCTGCACAATGCAGCGCTGGAGGTCAGAGTGCACGCGGACCACGGAGCCGTTGTTGGCGGCCAACGGAGCTGTGGCTTCCAGGACCTCGTTGACCAGGGCAAAGATGTTGGTCCCGGAAATGTCCAGGCGCGCGGCACCGGCATCGAACCGGGAGATCTCCAGGAGATCCGCCAGGAGGGTGTCGAACCGGTCCACCTGGTTGTAGAGCAGCTCTGCAGAACGGCGGTTGACTGGATCAAAGTCTTCGCGCGCGTTGTGCAGGACCTCCGCCGCCATGCGCACGGTGGTCAACGGGGTGCGCAGCTCGTGCGAGACGTCCGAGACAAAGGTCTGTTGCATGCTGGAGAGTCGCTCCAGACGGGTGATCTGGTCCTCCAGGTTGTCCGCCATGCGGTTGAAGGACCGGCCCAGACGAGCCACCTCATGTGAACCCTCAACCTCCATGCGCACGCCCAGGTTGCCATCTGCCAAGGACTCGGAGACTCGCGCGGTGGTGGAGACCGGGCGGACCACTTCCCGGGTCACGTAACCCACCACGCCGGAAACCAACAGTGCCTGAACCAAGGTGGAGAGGATCAGCACGGCGTGGATGGCATCCAAGGTCTGCTGGGGTTGGGAGAAGTCATTGACCAGGTACAACCCGTAGCGAGCCCCTGGTTGTGGCTCCACCACCTTGCCCACGATGACCACGGGCACGGGCACTCCGCCGTCCTCCAGGCGCACGGAGGAGGACTGCCAGTACGTCCCGGCATCCCCGGCCACCCGGTTCTGTAGGTCCTGCGGCACCGTGGCGGAGGTCATCCAGTCACTTTCCGCCTGGGCCGGCAACAGACTCTGTCCGGTGCTGGAGGACAACGGAATCAGCAACCAGCGCCGCTGGCTGGTGGAGGTGTCCGAGTCCAAGGCGTCCAATGTGGCGGTGACCAAGGTTTGCAGCTGATCCCGGTCTGCGGCATCGGAAGCATCAAAATTGGCCTGGACCTGGGTGAAGTCGGTTTCCGACTGGGTGAGCACCTGCTCCAGACGATCGTTGAACAAGCGTTCGGAGATCTGGTGGGACAGGAACGCACCAGTCACCAGGAAGATCACCAACGCGCCGATCATGGCAATGGTGACGGCACGGAACTGCAGCGATTGTCGCCACCGCCGTACCAGCAGGGCCAGTCGGAAGCGCAGCACCGTCAACGGGCCGCGACGACGACCAGGTGCCCCTGAGCTGGTGGCGCCATCACGCCGATTCGCGCGCCCGGCAGCACGAGCCACCTGATTGCGGGCAGACTGAGCCGCAGTGTGCTCGGTGTCCAGCACACTCTGGTCCACGGTGGGTCCAGCGCCCGCAGGTTCAAGGTCTGTGCGTTCAGTCATGGCGGTGATGCGGATTCACGTGGTGCGGGTCCTCAAAGACAGGCGGCCTACGGCCCGTCAGGTCAGTGACGCTCAGGGTGCCCGGCGCGGTATCCCACACCACGCACGGTGACCACAATTTGTGGGTTCTCCGGATCGCGTTCCACCTTGGAGCGCAGGCGCTGCACGTGGACGTTGACCAAGCGGGTGTCCGCTGCGTGCTGGTAGCCCCAGACTTCGCGCAACAGCATCTCCCGTGAGAACACCTGTTCGGGGGCGCGTGCCAAGGTGGCCAGCAACTCGAACTCCAACGGAGTCAGAGGGATCTCCTGCTGGCCGCGAGTCACACGATGGCCGGTGATGTCAATGGAGACGTCCCCGACAACAAGTTCGTTGCTGGTGGCACGCGATCCCGGACGCAGACGTGCCTTCACACGTGCCAGCAACTCGGCCGGTTTGAACGGCTTGGGAATGTAGTCATCCGCACCTGCCTCCAGGCCCCGGACCACATCCTCCGTGTCCGACTTGGCGGTGAGCATCACGATTGAGGTGTCAGAGGTGGCTCGGATCTCACGGCAGATCTGAATACCGTCCTTGCCCGGCAGCATCAGATCCAGCAGCACCAGATCCGGCTCGGAATCATGGAAGGCCTGGACCGCCTGGGCACCGTCAGCGCAGAAAATCGTCTGATAGTTCTCCGCGTTGAGGATGATGCCGATCATTTCCGCCAGGGCGTCGTCGTCGTCAACCACCAGGATGCGCGCGTTCACGTCTTCTCCATCCACTTCCGTCATCGGGTCCTTGACCGGGTCCGGGCCTTGGTCACGCCCGGAGTGTTGCAACGGCCGGTGGGGCCGTCCTGCTAGGCATGTTCTCATGCCTCCACAGCGGTTTGGTGCAGTCCGTGGGCCAGGTCCATCGAGAGTTTCAAGGTTCGGCGCACCTGGGCCGGGGAGCAATCTGTCAAGCCCACGGAGGGAGCCACGGTGAGCTGATCCAGCTGTGCCGAGGGCAATCCCAGGCTGTGCCAGGGCCCGGTGATGCTGCGTACCAACTCACCGGTGCGCACCCGCGCCCTGCCGCGATGGTCCTGCGCAGCCGCGTGAAGCAGTTCCGGAACCAGCAGACCGAGCGCCATGCCACTTTCCACCGATGCTGCCAGGGGTTCCCAGACCCACGGATCCGGGCCTGGTCGCTCCACCACCAGGCGATCGGCGACGTCGTGATCCACGGTGCGCGGATCCTCCCCCATGGGGAACACGATCTCCACGGTGGCACCCATCTGCCGGGCAGCCTCCGTGACGGCACGCAAGCTCTGCAAGGCCTCCGGGCGCGGGACGGCACGCAGGGTTCTGTAGCCGCTGGCGGTGGGAACCTGTCCCTGGACCACCCGCGTGAATTGCGGTTCGTTCAACCGAAGCACCACCGGACGCCCGTCCACGGCCGCAGCCACGGACGGCAACCAGGCGGTGAGGCCATCAGCCATTGCCGCCGTGACGTCACGGCGGGCACCGTGATCCTGTAGCACCCGTTCCCCGTTGTGAAGGTGCAGTTCAGCGGCCAGGGTGACCGGACCGGTGATCTCCACGGTGACAGGGCCACGATCCCCTGTGCTTTCTGCACCCACCACGTCAGCCAAGGCGTTGACGTCACTGGCCAGCAAGGATTCGGCCGCCCGAGACTCTTTGCCGGGATGGCGCGTCAGCCTCCACCCGTGCGGCTGAAGATCGCACCACAATTCCGTCAGGACGCTGACCGTTCGCGGGGCGGTGCCCGCGGTGTCGGAACGGTTGGTGAGGATCGGCAGTACGCTGCGATGCGGAGCCCCCAGTTCCCCACGCAGCACGGTGAGGGTCTCCACCATGTCCGTACCGGGCAGCTGCGCCAGTACCGTGGCGCGCGTTTGTTGGGTTTCCCGCTCGAGCGTGTCAGTCATGGGAACCGGTGCGCAGTTCCTCGGCAATGCGTTCGTGACGTTGGATGACTTCACTGATGATGAAGTTCAGGATCTTCTCTGCGAACTCGGGATCAAGCTGTGCCTCCGCAGCCAGCGTCCGCAGACGTTCGATCTGCCGCTGTTCACGCTCCGGATCACCGGCGGGAAGGTTGTTCACTGCCTTCAACTCCCCCACCCGCTGGGTGGCCTTGAACCGCTCGGCAAGCACCCCCACCAGCACAGCATCCAGGTTGTCAATGGTGCCGCGGATGGAACGCAGTTCCACCAAGGCGGCATCCGTGGCGGTCTGGGTGCTGTCCTGGGAATGGTTCATGCAGAAAATCCTAAGTCAGCGGGTACACCGGCGCGTGCGGTGTTGATGGTGGCCTGTCCCAGCACACGGGTTCCGTGGTAGACCACGGCAGACTGGCCCGGGGCCACACCGGAGAGCGGCTCATCCAGCACCATCACCAGTTCCGTACGGAAGGCTCGGTCCTGATCGCCAAGTGGGTGGGTGTCCGGATCCAGCACAGTTTCCAACCAGGCCGTGGCCGGCAACGAGTCCCCGTGGGCCCGCACCTGCACCTCCACACGGATGCTTGACGACGACGCCCCCACCGCCTGCTCCTCATCCATGAACTGGTGGAACACCGCCACGGGTTGGCCGGCCCAGGAGGCACGGATGCCTCGAATGGTGCGCACTGCCAGGTCTGCCTTGGGGCCCACCACCACCTCGTTGGTCTTGGGGCGGATCTCCAGGACAAAACGTGGTTTGCCATCCGGTGCTGGTCGCCCGATCTTCAGGCCCTTGCGCTGTCCAACCGTGTAGGCCAGAGCGCCGTCGTGCTCCCCCAGATCTGCGCCTTCTGCATCCAGGATGCGCCCGGGTTCCATCTCAATGCGTTCTGCCAACCACCCGCGGGTGTCCCCGTCCGGGATGAAGCAGATGTCATGCGAATCCGGCTTGGCGGCCACGGACAGGCCGCGTCGAGCGGCCTCCTCACGCACCAGTGCCTTGGACGGGGTGTCACCCAAGGGAAACATGCAGTGGTTGAGCTGCTGCTCCTTGAGCACACCCAACACGTAGGACTGGTCCTTGGCATCCTCCGCCGCACGGTGCAGCTGGGGGTGACCATCCACGGTCACCACATTGGCGTAATGGCCCGTGCACACCGCATCGAATCCGAGTGCCATGGCCTTCTCCAGGAGGGCCGCGAACTTGATCTTCTCGTTGCAACGTAGGCACGGATTGGGGGTGCGCCCCGCGGCGTACTCGGCCACGAAGTCATCCACCACGTCTTCCTTGAACCGCTCGGAGAAGTCCCACACGTAGAACGGGATGCCCAGTTTCTCCGCCGCACGCCAGGCGTCATTGGCATCCTCCACGGTGCAACACCCCCGGGAACCGGTGCGCAACGTGCCCGGCATCCGGTTCAGGGCCAGGTGCACTCCTGTGACGTCATGGCCGGCCTCGACGGCGCGGGCGGCGGCGACTGCGGAGTCGACACCTCCGGACATGGCTGCGAGCACTCGCACGGGATTCTCCTGAAACTCATTCGGGGTGAAACGGGGAGCCGGTTCTTCAAGACAGACGGCCCTAGTGCAACGTCGAAACCTGACCGGCCATTCCCGCGGATTTGGCCCGCGCGTAAACCTCAGGCAGCGCGGCCAGGAGGGCGTCGACGTCGTCGTCGGTGGAGCCATGGCCCAAGGTGAAGCGTTGTGCGCCGCGGGCGGTGTCCTCATCCAGGCCCAGTGCCAGCAGCACCGTGGAGGGTCTGGGGACTCCGGCCGAGCAGGCCGAGCCGGTGGAGGTGGCAAAACCTGCGGCATCCAACAGGAACAGCAGGGAGTCCCCCTCCGCGCCCGGGAAGGTGAAGTGGGCATTGTTGGGCAGCCTTGTGCCCACATGATCAAAGTCCTGAGGCCCGCGCAGGACAGCCTGTGGCACGGCCTGAAGAACTCCGCGGATCAGGCGGTCCCGCAACGTGGCCAAGCGCTCAGCCTCAACGGTCAGGTCCCGGGTGACGGTACGAGCGGCGGCGGCAAAGGCTGCCGCACCGGCTGCGTCCAGGGTTCCCGATCGCAGCGAGCGCTGTTGTCCGCCACCGTGATTGGTGGAGGTCAGTTTGACCGAGCGCCCCACCACCAGTGCCCCGGAGCCCACGGGGGCACCGAGCTTGTGCCCGGAAATGGCCACGGTGGAAATCCCCGGCTGGGAGGCATCCACGTCAACGGCACCGAAGGCCTGCACGGCGTCTGTGTGGAACGGGACACCGAACTCGTGACAGATTGCGGCCAGGTCCTGGATGGGCTCAATGGTGCCGACCTCGTTGTTGGCCCACATCACGGCCACCAGTGCCACGGAATCAGGGTCGTGCTCCAGCAGGCGGCGCAGGTGATGCGGGTCCACGAATCCCTGGGCGTCCACGTCCAGGAACTCCACGGCGGCACCGTGTTCGGCAGCCAGCCACTGCGCGCTTTCCGTGACGGCGGGGTGCTCGATGGCGGAAATGACCACCCGGGTGCGGCGGGGGTCCTCCGCATGCCGCTGCCCGTAGAGGCCCTTGACCGCCAGGTTGTCAGCCTCCGTGCCACCGGAGGTGAACACCACTTCCACGGGATCCACGTTGAGCAGCTGAGCGATGGTGTCCCGGCTTTCCTCCAACACCCTGCGCGCTGCGCGGCCGGTGCCGTTGATGGCGGACGGATTGCCGCCCCGCTGCAGTTGGCCCACCATGGCCTCCACTGCCTCCGGCAACGTGGGATGGGTTGCGGCGTGGTCCAGGTAAACCTGACCGGACCGACGCACGCTGCTCCGCTGCCGGTGGCCATGGTTCTGGGAATCAGTGGGGGTGGGCATGGCCTCAAGTCTAAGCCTCGATCCACCGACTCAGGTTCGGGCCGGCGGCCGATATCCCGGATCGGCACTGAGCCGTTTTTTGGC
>NZ_JAAVUN010000259.1 GCF_012163155.1 Kocuria subflava | reverse complement strand
GACACCCTGGTGGCCCGAGTCGATCTCAAGGCTGATCGAGTGGCCGGTGCCTTGATCGTCAAGAGGTGCACGTGGGAGCGGGACGCTCCCGCGAATGCGCGCGCCGCCCTGGATCGGCAACTGCGGCTCATGGCGGACTGGCTGGAGCTCGACGGCGTGATCGCTTGAGTTGTCCGAGGCACAGGCAATACTGGGACCATGCCTGAGCTCCCGGAACTCGACGCCGTCGTCGGGCTGCTTCGCGGCCGTACCGTGGGTCGCAGGGTGAGCCGGTTCGACATCGTTGCGTTCAGTGTCCTGAAGACCGCCGAACCACCTCACGAATCTCTTGTGGGACGTACCGTCACTTCGGTCACTCGGCGAGGGAAGTTCCTGCTGCTGGAAGTGGACGGCCGCTACGCCGTCGTTCATCTTGCGCTCGCCGGCTGGGTCAAGACGGGCGATGCGGCACTCGCCAAACGGGCGTCGTCGTCCGGGCCGCTGGCGTTCCGACTCCCCTTCCACGCCGGCAC
>NZ_JAAVUN010000258.1 GCF_012163155.1 Kocuria subflava | reverse complement strand
TCGACCGCCTGGAAGCGGATGGTTGCTCGCGCTACGTCGTGACGGATGTGACCAAGGACGGCACGCTCAAGGGCCCCAACGTGGAGTTGCTCAAGGACGTTGCGCAGCGGACCAACAAGCCCGTCGTGGCCTCCGGTGGCATCGCCACCCTCGAGGACATCGCGCAGCTGCGACAGCTGGTTCCCGCCGGCGTGGAGGGCGCCATCATGGGCAAGGCGCTCTACGCGGGCCGCTTCACGTTGGAACAGGCCCTCGACGTCGCCGGCCGTCCCCCCGCCTGATGGCCTCCGAACAGACCCCGGGTGGACGGCAGCTGCCCCCGCACATCGCGGCTCAGCTCCGCAGTGCCGGAGGCGAAACGGACACCGGTGGTCAGGCATGGGCCGGGCGTGATCTGGCGCACGGGCACACCCACCAGTTCGCTGACGACGACGGGGCCGCCGACCGTGCCCTGGCCCGCGTCCTTGAGCGCTGGGAAGTCGGGGAGGCCGACGAAACCGACGTGGTGGCCGG
>NZ_JAAVUN010000257.1 GCF_012163155.1 Kocuria subflava | reverse complement strand
CTCGCCGACGTCCTGAGCGTCCTGGCCGAGTACGAGCCCCGGGAGATCGAGGTCGAGGGACTGGTCTACCGCGAAGGCCTCAACGCCATCCGCATCCAGGGCGGGGTTGCGGGCAACGTGATTCCCGACGCCGCCCGGGTCGAGATCAATTACCGATTCGCCCCCGACAAGACCTTGGACCAGGCGCAGGAGCACTGCCGGGAGCTGTTCCCCGGACACGAACTGACCTTCGTGGACCTCTCACCGGCGGCGCGGCCGGGACTGGACCGTCCTTCCGCCGCGGCCTTCGTGGACGCCGTCGGGCAGGAACCGCAGCCCAAGTACGGGTGGACGGACGTGGCGCGGTTCTCCGAGAAGGGGGTCCCCGCCGTGAACTTCGGCCCCGGGGACGCCCTGCTGGCACACACCGACGACGAGCACGTCACCGCTGCAGCCATTCGGGACTGTCACCGGGCGCTGGAGAACTGGCTGACCGCCTGACCGCGGCCCTGGGAGTGAGGGAGGCTCTTCTGCC
>NZ_JAAVUN010000256.1 GCF_012163155.1 Kocuria subflava | reverse complement strand
GGACCCACGTCCCGACACGATCGTCGAGGACCTCTTGCCGTGGACGCCCGAGACGACGGCGGAGTACTCACGATTGCGGATGGTCCGCATGGCTTCCTTCTTGGCCTCGCCCCGCAACCGGTCGACGTACAGCATGCCGTTCAAGTGGTCGGTTTCGTGCTGCAGGCACCGTGCCAACAGGCCGTGCCCTTCGACGGTCACGGGGGCGCCGTCGACGTCGTACCCGTGCACGGTCGCGTGCTCGGCCCGCGGCGTGGGGTGGCCCATGCCGGGCACCGACAGGCACCCCTCGGATCCGTCCTGAGGCTGCGTACCGACGTTGATCTCCGGGTTGATCACGTGCCCGGAACAGCCCTCGACGTCGTACACGAAGATCCGCAGACCGACGCCGATCTGCGGCGCCGCCAGCCCAACGCCTTCGACGTCATGCATGGTCTCGAACATGTCGTCGACCAGTTTGCGGAGCTCTGGGCGGTCGGGGGTGTCGGAGTGGGGGGGGGGGGGCGGCCCGGGA
>NZ_JAAVUN010000255.1 GCF_012163155.1 Kocuria subflava | reverse complement strand
GACCGGGAGGTCAACATCAAGATCCTGGTGGACAGGATGGTCACCGCCGGGCGTCTGTCGGAAGAGGACCGGGCGCAGTTCATCGAGTCCATGACCGATGAGGTCGCCGATCTGGTGTTGCGCACCAACGTGGCGCAGAACGTCACCCTCACCGTGGACCGGTGGAAAGCCGACGACTACATGGTGACCTACGAACGCCTCATGGACTGGCTGGAGGACACCGCCGACCTGGACCGGGCCATCGAGTACCTCCCGTCCACGGACGCCATGGAGGAGCGCATCGCCGCGGGAGAGACCATGACCTCCCCCGAACTGTCCGTGCTCACGGCGTACGCCAAGATCCAGCTCTCCGAGGCGCTGGTGGAGTCGGACCTGGCGGAGGACCCCTGGACCGACCGGGTGGTGGATGCCTATTTCCCGGCGCCGGTGCTGGAGCGCTTCGGCGGGGATCTCCAGACCCACCCGCTGCGTCGCGGGGTCGTGTGCGCGGTCGCCCCGGACCACATGATCAACG
>NZ_JAAVUN010000254.1 GCF_012163155.1 Kocuria subflava | reverse complement strand
CGTTGATTGAAGCGAAGACCGAGAGGAGCAGGCCCGCTTCAGGTGCCGGTTTTCGCGTCCGAGCACGGCCAGTTCAGTGGTCCGTTCGTCATCTTCCCTAGGTCCCCCCAAGTTGCCTGATCCGGGTCGATTCCATGGTGCCGGGCATTCTCTTTGATGGCGATCGTGAGCCATGTGCTCAACCCGGGCGCGATGTCGTCGTAGTGACAGCGGAACGCGTCATCGGCCACGTACATCCGACCCAAGAGAACGTGCCGGTCGTAAGTGCACGTGAAGTATGTGTCGATGGATGCCCGGTGCCGTTCAGCAAGCTGCATGGCCTCCGTCGACCGTGGTGCAAGCCCCTTGCGAACGGCGGTGCCAAGGTCTGCCTCAAGCTCCCGCACGGAAATGCTGATCGCTTCCCAGTCTTGCGTGGTGCGAGCCGCTGCGCGTTCGGCGTATTCGGTCCACTGGGCGCTGTCACCCCAGCGCGCACGTGCTTCTCGCGGCCACTGCGGATTCCAATTCGGGCC
>NZ_JAAVUN010000253.1 GCF_012163155.1 Kocuria subflava | reverse complement strand
GCGATTCGCCGTCGGGGACGGTGGACGTGATTCGGTGACCCACTACGAGACCCTTGAAGCCTTCGGTCGTGCCACGCTCGTGGAAGTCCACCTGGAGACCGGGCGGACTCACCAGATCCGCGTGCACTTCTCCGCACTGCACCACCCGTGCTGCGGAGACCTGACGTACGGGGCCGATCCGGCCCTGTCCGCGGGCCTGGGGCTGACCCGGCAGTGGTTGCACGCTCGTCGGCTGGGCTTCGAACACCCGGCCACCGGTGAGAACGTGACCTTCGAGAGCCCTTACCCCCCGGATCTCGACTACGCATTGGAGACCCTGCGCGACGGCGGTCCCTGAGAGATCTCCCACGGGTGTCCCGTGAGGCTCGTGTCCGAGTCCGCCGCTAGAATCTTCTGGTGACCAAGGGCAAGGGATTTACGCATCTGCACGTGCACACCGAGTACTCGATGCTCGACGGTGCAGCCCGACTCGACGACCTCTTCGAGGCCTGTCACGCCAACGGCATGGATTCCCT
>NZ_JAAVUN010000252.1 GCF_012163155.1 Kocuria subflava | reverse complement strand
CACCTCCACTCAGCGCAAAGCGCAGGGGCGTCACCCCTCGCGCCACGAGTTCCATCTGACGTTGCCACAGCTGCTGCACCCGTACCAGGCGGTCTTCCTCGGAGCGGGCAATCCATGGGTTCGGTCGGAAGGGCCAATGGCGCTCAACCTGGCCGGACAGGACCTCGATCCGGTGGTTGGGAGGTAATGCTTTTCCACCCGTGAATGGGGAAAGATCCCAGGTGTGCGAGGCCTTTACCACTCCGGATGGTTTCAGACCGAAAGTGGATGCCAGGAGATGAGCATGAGAAGCTGCTCCGCCGCCTCCCGCCATGTAGTACACGGAACGGGACCCAACTGCATCGTGATAGATCCATAGTCCGGTCCGACTCACCACCAGGATCAGATGGCGGCCCGCCATCAGGTCCAAGCACTCGAGGAACGCCGATTCCGAATCGTTCAAGGCGTCGGCCAAACGAGCGGCTGCGTCTTTTGTGCGGCTCAGGTTCTCGTCGGTGTCCTCACCGAGGTAATACG
>NZ_JAAVUN010000251.1 GCF_012163155.1 Kocuria subflava | reverse complement strand
TCCGGCGTCCCCCTGGTGCAGGCCCTTCAGGAGTTCTCGGACCGGGTGGGCGTCTCACACGTCTCACGATTCGTCGACGGGATCGTCGTCGCCCTGGAAAGAGGAACCCCTCTGGCCGAGGTCTTGCGAGCCCAGGCCCAGGACGTACGTGACGAGGACAAACGCGACCTGATGGAGATCGCCGGTCGCAAGGAGATCGCCATGATGGTGCCGCTCGTGTTCCTGGTGCTCCCGTTGTCCGTGCTCTTCGCAGTGTTCCCGGGCATCGCTGTTCTGAGGCTGGAACTGTGACCGGCGCACGTTCACGGGACCACCCCTTGCTCCACGGCGCGGTGGACGGCAATGACCTCGTCCCAAGACCAGTAAACCGACCAACGACGTCGATCACCTCGCCGTCGGAACCCACGACCGGATCGACCAGTCAACCCGAGAGGAAAACGCCATGAACACGAACCCCGTCGAGAACCCCTCGGAGGACGCCATCCTGACTGCCGGCGATCACGCCGATCGGGGAGAC
>NZ_JAAVUN010000250.1 GCF_012163155.1 Kocuria subflava | reverse complement strand
GATGCCGAAGTGATCCGGGTCCGCGTTGGCCAGCGCGGGGATGGACGGGGAGGGCTCGCCGTCGGTGATGCCCTTGAGGTCCTGGTGTATGGCGAGCAGGGCCAGGTCCACGGGGGAGGGGCCGAAGGCTTCTCGATCGTGCTTGGGCTGCTGGCTGCGGGAGTCGGAGGACATGCCTGCCTTTCCGGGCTGTCGACGGCGGCTGTGGGCCACATCCTGCCAGGTTCGCTCAGTCCTGGTCCGCGACCAACTGAGGATTGCGGGACAGGACCATGGTCACTGCCGTGGTGCACACCGTCTGGACCAGGAGGATGCCGACCAGGACCACCAGCTGGAACATGGCGGCCTCGGCCGGGGATGCACCCCCGAACAGCGCCCCGACGAAGGCGCCGGGCAGGGTGACCAGGCCGGTGGCGCGGGTCTGGTCGACATTGGGGATCACGGCATCGCGGGCGGCCCTCCGGGCGATGTACGAGTAGGCGACCGCCGGGGTGGCACCCAGCGAGAACCAGGCCTCC
>NZ_JAAVUN010000025.1 GCF_012163155.1 Kocuria subflava | reverse complement strand
AGACCCGCGTTCTCTATCCACCGCCGGACTGAGCGGGCCCGGACTCCTTCTCTGGCTGCTAGCACCTCAACGGGGACACCCTCCAAAGCTTCTTCCAACACCCGAACCCGCCTGGCCAACGCCACCACAGGAGCACCCATGAACAACACCACCAATCAATCCGGTGTTGCACTGACCCCCTGAAACCGCCCCACTCAGGGGCGATCAAACGGCCTACTCGGCGGGTCGTCATTACTGACCGAAGACAACGGCGGAAAGGTTTCATGTGAAGAAAATAACTTCCAGTCAATCCTGTTATTAGGATTAGCTTGCTCAAGACTCCGATTTTGAGGCTTTTGTAAAATATTTTCAACATCGGCGCCTGCTGCCTGGATAAGCTGCAAAGTGATAGCAAGTGTCGTTGTATTTATTACCTGCCATAAAAGATTGACATTCTGCTCAATATTCGTATTTGTCTCAAGCCCATGACTTAATACATTTCTCAGTCTACTCGCAATGTGAGCCCACTCTTCGGGTTGGTGCGATGTAAGAATATGGCATGATTTGGCGCCCAAGGATTCGACTACTGATAAAAGCCTCGATTCAAGTGTGGGTTCTTTGGTTCGAGAGTAGAGTTTAAGAATTCTCTCACGCCTCTTACGATTTATTGGAGTGGGTAAGTTTGCAAGGTCGCTCTTGAGCTGCTCGTAGGCTTCAGGTGGGTCAGTGTCGGTCTGTCCAAGTTTGCGATGGCACGCTTCTAAGGCGTTGACCGCCTGAACCACGCGAGCCTCTAATGTTATTGGCTGGTTGGAGGGGTATAGAAGTGCTGTGGGGATTGGTAGTTGTGTACAGATTTTGCGCCATTCGGGGAAAAAATTGGAAAAATTGATGTCATTGTTATTAAAAATACGAGTTTTATAAGTGCTTGATTGATCCTCTAGTTCCTTGGCATTTACCACGTCTACACTAAACTCAGGCCAGCCGTCGACTCGTTTTTGCGTCGCCGCTGGTGCTAGGCCGATATTGAATGCGGAGCAATCATCCTGGAGGCTGGCCGCCTGGAGCCTTAGAAATGGTTCCATCCACTCGTTGATTAGAGTCTCGAAACGACATTCTTCATTGAGGAGTATTTGGACAACTGCTACTTCGTCTGTGCTTTGACTATAGTTTCCAAAGGAGGTAAGAGTGATATAACAAATACGTATCTTGTGGTCGGGGAATGTAAACTCTACGGGGTCTCGTTGGCCGGATGTTTGTTTACATAGGTGGTATGGCTCTGAGCGAGGCGTCCAGCTGCTCAAGTGGGTGACGGAGAATTGAATGCCCGAATATAATTCTTGCCCACTATCGTGCACCCCCTTCAGTAGAACTTTAGATTTCCAAGTCTCGGTTGTGGAAGTGGTGACGTCTGATCGGTTTCCCGGTAGGGCGCCCATACCCCCTTTGCAATAATGGAAATCCGTGGACCAGAGTGTATAAGGAGTTCCATAACAGTTTCCCAACAAATGGGCCCGTGAGGTGCCTGCAGGGTCCAGAGGATTCCGCAAGCTACCAATGACCTCCAGACACCAGATTCCTGCCCTCAGCTGCACGAATCCGGAGGCCATGCGTTTTTCCGCGCCAGGTGTCCACCAAGCGCCACCGATAGGATCTATTTCAAGACTATCTGTACGATTCAATGCTCAATCCTCCAGCATGTGGTTCGGCAGGCGGTTGCCCGGGGCCCGGCCGCGGATCTCCAACATGTCCCGGGCCAGCTGCCACAGGCGCTTGTCCTCATCCGTGACAGGTTCCCAGGCGGGGATGGGGATGGAGGTGCCTTCGTCGTCGCGAGCCACCATGACGGTGATGCAATTGGTGGTCACCGCCAGCTCCTGCCCCTTGGGATCCCCGGAGCGGACCTCCACCCAGATGTGCATGCCCTTGTTGCCGGTGTAAACCAGGCGGGCGTCCACCTCCACCATGTCCCCGATGTGCAGCGGCTGCAGGAACCGGATGCCGCCGGAGAACACCGCCACGGTGTCCTTGCCGCAGTAGCGTGTGGCGCACAGGTAGGCGGCCTCGTCCATCCATTCCATGACGATTCCACCGTGGACCTTCCCGCCCCAGTTCACGTCCGTGGGTGAGGCCAGGAACCGTAAGATCACACGCTCGGCCTCACCTTCGACGGCAGGGGATTGGGCAGCCAACAGGTCAGTGATCTCATCCCGGATGGGGATGCGATCCAGTGCGTACTGTTGTGCCAGTTCTTGCTCCAGGGTCTGCGGGGTGAAGGTGGGCACGGGAGTGGCCTTGCCGTCGTCGTCAACGGCCACAAAAATCACCAGGCAGCGGGCGCGTTCCTCGAACTTGCCGGATTTGGGATCACCTGAACGGACCACGGTGCTGACGTGCATGGATGAGCGGCCGGTGTGCAGAACTGTGCCGGTGACCTCCACCATCTCGCCAACCTGAACCGGGTAGCGGAAGTGGATGTTTCCCACGTAGGCCGTCACGCAGTAGGCGCCCGCCCAGGCGGTGGCTGCGGCAAAGGCGGCCTTGTCCACCCACTCCAGAACCCGGCCGGCGTCAACCGTGCCGGAATGTCCAAGGTCGGTGGGAGCAGCCAGGAAACGCAAGGTTTCGGTGTAGCGGCGGGGCACGGTAGAAGACGGCGTCTTTGTGGAGTCCATGGGATTCAAGCTACCGGATGGTTGCTCAGTCGGCTGCTGAAGGGGTGCGCCGGGGTGACTAGTGAGCCCACGGTAGGAGGACAGGATCGGGGGTGGGTTGGTCAGGAACGCCGTATGTGTTCATCAGAGCCATTGCGATATCGCGGGTTTTCACGGCATGCGCAATGTGCTTTTGGCAGACCAGGCGATGGCCGCTTGCAACGCGGCGTCCGTACCCAAATGGCCGCCCCGGGTTCCATTTGTTGTTGTCGTGGTAGAACCTTGCAACCCGGCTTGATACATGGAAATACAGGCGATAGTCAACATATTGGACCGCGCTGTCATCAACCCAATCAACTTGCCAGTCCCGGGTGAAAACTCCCTTTTTGGGAGAGGGTTATCGGTGCGGGAGTCAACAAGCAAAGAACCAGATACAGGAAATGCCCAGCGGTGAACAGGGAGATCGCGATCAGGCTGGTCCACAAAAAGATAATGACGGGGAGGGGTGGACGGCTCGCGAGCTGTTCGGACTGGATCTTGAGGAGCAGCCCCCATGCTGCCAGTAGTGCAAGAACCTCTGCTGTGGCGCGCCAGTGGTTGGTTCGGGTCCTGTGGGGCAAGGTGGTCTGCGCCAGTGGGTGGGCTGATCGGGGTGGCTGCTGGCCCTAGGTCCAGATTGTCTTCCGTGCAAGCTCCAGGTCATTCTGGAACCGGGCCACGTTGATCCACTTTGGGCACAGGAATTTCATCCGCTCTCTACGGAAACCCAATACAGGAACACTTGGAACTACCACAAAGAATACAAGTACGTAGGCCATGGTGAATCCCATGGGAAAAAGTTGAAAAATTGCTATGTCAAAATATTCTTGGATGGCTGCAATTGTTGTGAACATGACTAGACTCGTGCCGGCGAGGGCTCCGGACAGGAAGGCCAAAGGGAGCCAGCCGGGCTGCCTCCTGTGCCATACGTCTGGCCCTCGTCCATGCCACGCCAGTATGAATGCTGTGGTGTTGATGGTGGCAATCATCAGTGCTGTGCCCAGGAAGATCAGGGTTTCTGATGTCACCACTGGTTGCTCTCCGGTGTTGTTCAGGTTGGGTCTGCATATGGTCGCGGCAATATCGGCTGGCCCGCGAGGATCATGTTTGTTCAGCTCTGATTAGGGGAAGGTTACCGCGGGTGCAAGGTGGTGCTCTACTGCCTCACCTGAACTTGTGGATGAGCGAATCGCCTCTTGTGTGATGGCTCCGTGAGGTAAGCGGTTTCCGAGACGGTGGGGGAATGCCAAAGGCCCGGTGACCTGCGATTTCTCGCTGACCACCGGGCCTTTGCCTAATGCGGAAGGTGTAGGATTCGAACCTACGGTACGGGATTACCGCACACCGGTTTTCAAGACCGGCTCCTTCGGCCGCTCGGACAACCTTCCATGTACGTCAGTCGGCTCTCACCGCTTCGTACGAGGGAACACGTTAGCACAGTCCGCCGACGCTCTTGCAATACGGTTTTGCGTGAAGTTCGGTGACCCTGCTCACCGACGACGACGCACCCAACCCCCAGGAGAGACCCATGCGTGCAGTTGTGGACACCACCCCGGGTGGACCCGAGGTATTGACGGTCACGGAGCAGCCGGTCCCCACCATGCGACCTGATGGCATCCGGATCCAGGTGACGGCTGCCGGTATCAACCGGGCTGACGTGTTGCAGAGAACTGGTAATTACAAGATTCCTGAGGGTGCCTCCAAGATCTTCGGCCTGGAGGTCTCCGGCATCGTCACGGAAGTCGGCCCAGACGTTGACCCGGAGAGCAACGTGAAGGTCGGGGATCCGGTGTGTGCCCTACTGGATTCAGGCGGATACGCGCAGGAGGTGGTGGCCCCAGCCACCAACGTTGTGCCCGTCCCCGAGGGGACGGATCTTGAAGAGGCGGCCGGCCTGCCGGAGGTTCTGGCCACCGTGTGGTCCAACATCTTCATGGAGGCCCAGGCAAAACCTGAGCAAACTGTCCTGGTTCACGGCGGTTCCGGTGGCATCGGCACTGCGGCCATCCAGATGTGCCGCGGATTCGGCATGACGGTCTTGTCCACGGTCAGCGGCCAGGCCAAAGCGGAGTACGTCCAGAGCTTGGGTGCTGTGCCCATCCGCTACGACCTCCAGGACTTCACCCACGCTGTGCAGGAACTCACCGACGATCGCGGTGCTGATGTCATCCTGGACGTGGTGGGCGCCAAATACCTGGAGTCGAACCTCAAGGCCCTGGCCAAGGACGGGCGTCTGGTGGTGATCGGACTGCAAGGCGGCCGCCGCGCGGAGATTGATCTGGCCAGTGTCATGGGACGCCGTCTGCACTTGATGGGGACCACCTTGCGCGCACGCCCGCAGGATCAGAAGGCGCAGATCATGGCCCAGGTGCACCAGCACGTATGGCCTCTGGTGGAGCGTGGTGACATCAGAGTCCGCATTGATCGGCGATTCAGTCTGGAAGACGTGGCACAGGCGCACGAGTATTTCGACTCAGGCACCCACATGGGCAAGGTCCTGCTCATCCCATGAGAAAGTGCTGCACCTGGTGGCTTCAACGCCGGCGGTCACGGTGCCACAGGGCGGGAGTCCACCACGACGGTGGGCCGCGGCCCTGTGGCGGCACCGCGTCTGAAAACCTGTGGGCACCGAGTCTGAGAACCTGTGGGTACCAAGTCTGAGAACATGTCTGCACCATGGGATTTTTTACAGAGCACCTGGCAAGCCGCCGGGATCAAAAGGAACTGGGCCAGGGCGTTTGGCGGCGGGCGCATGATCGGTTCCGTCGCGGGTTGGACCGGTTCCACCAGGTGCTCGAGCAGATCCAGGACCAGGACCTGCTGGCCCAGGTGGTGCCGGTGGCCAATGACCTTGCGGATCTTCTGCCCAGGGTGCGTCAGATCTGCGTGACCACCCAGGGCTTTGCCCCAGATCAGAACCAAGAGATCCCGCATTCCGACGGCGGATGGCTGCACGATCTCCACCGTGAACTCTCCCGTGCGGGCAACGACCTTGCTCAAGCGGCCGAAGCCCTGGCCATGGCCCGGTTCCGCAGCCCCGGAGTGGATGCCGTACGCGCCAATGAACTCAGCCTCTCCGCTCTGACTCGCCGCACCGACGCCGTGACTGAGCGCGTTCAGCGTGCCGAAAACCTGCTGCGCTCCCGTGGTTTTCGAGCCCCACACCCACCGCCTCGCTCACTTCCCACCGCCTGATCGGTTCCCCACCGCCTGACAAAAACACCCACCAAAGCGTGGGGTCTCGCGGCTTTTGTGGGACCACGACGACGCAGTGGGGTTGCGCTGCACAGCCAGCTCCCACCTTCCCGACGCAATGCCCTCTGTGAGGACCTCCTGCGGCGGTGCTACATCTGGAGTCAGGGTCAGACTCCAGCGCCGCGAACTCCTCACCCAGCCATGTCGGTCGACGACGCTGCCCTGTCATCCACAGATTGACGAACAAGGGGTGTTGGCGCGTCCGGACCACGGAATGCTCCGTGCATGAGAACAACATCCATACATCGCACTCTGGCCGCTGGTGCCCCGGGCCATAGCCAGTCCTCCAGCAGTCAGAATCTGGACCGGCTTCTCACGGGGGAAGAAGTCCTCTCCACCCTGGGCCGATACCCTCGAGCTGATCACGACGGGCGCGACCAGAAACTCGGCTTGCTCCGCATTGAACGGAACGTGTGGGCCCCGTGCTCGTGGTGGCTGTCTTTGAAACCGTGGCAGCGATGCGAACAAGAACACTATGCACTGAGCATGGCTGCGCGACGTCCTCTGATTTTTTGCCGAGAATCGGCTGCGTTGCTCCACGGGTGGCCCGTGCTGACCCTGCCGCGTAGGGCATACACGATCATCGGACACCATGGCACAAGGAGTCACCGCACGGACCGCCGTGTCCAGGCCCATTCGTGGTCCTTGGGCAAAGCTGAGGTCCAAACCTTGGGCGGCGCATTCGTGACCACGCCTGCTCGAACCGCCGCTGATTGTGCGCGAGAGCTGGCGGTGCGTGACGCCGTCGTTGTTCTGGACCACTATGTGCGGGTTGGCGGAACGCGTGAAGGAGTAGAGGCCGTTCTCCAGACCGTGCCAAACCGTCGAGGCGTTCGGCGGGCCCTTGCCGCCCTGGCCCGTTCCAACGGTTTGGCAGAATCTCCCGGGGAGACGCTGAGCAGGCTTGTGCTGGAAGACCACGCGCTGTTGGGGTTCGAACAACAAGTGACGATCGCGACCGCAGGTGGTCGGCACCGGGTTGATTTCGCGTGGGTCAAGGAAAGGGTAGTTCTGGAGTTCGACGGCGGGGTGAAGTACACGGGCCAGTTCGGGACCCCTGAGGCCATTATTCGTGCGGAGCGGCAAAGGGAAAAGGACTTGACCAACGCCGGATGGCGGGTGATTCGAGTCAACTGGGACACGATCGTACGATCCCCGCTGATTCTGGTGGAGTTGCTGCGGGCTGAGTTGGGCCGCGTGGGCAGATGAGCCTGGTCCAGTTCCCACCGCGACGTTGATCTCCCACAAAACCCGCAGAACCCCACGCTGTGGGCGGTGATGTCGCAGCCCGGTGGGGAATTGGCAGCACAGTGGGATGCAGAACGGCCCGCCACCGTGAGGTGACGGGCCGTTGGATCTGAGCCTCCTGCCGGAATCGAACCGGCGACCTATTCATTACGAGTGAATCGCTCTACCGACTGAGCTAAGGAGGCGCTGCACGGGGCATCGCATAACGGTGCTGTCCAGCGCGCACGTTACTTTAGCACCGCCGCGCGCCCAGACCCCAAATCGCCCAGACCCCGAATCACGACGCCGCCCGCTGACCTCCCGCTCGCCGGCCACCTGCATCGCGCCGATCCCGTGCAGGCAGTGAGAGCGGATTCCGTCAGAGACGTGCTGGACTGCCAACGGCAGGCTTCAGTCCGAGATGGCGGGGTCCGGCCGTCATCCACAGACTTGCCCTTCCTCCGGCACATCACCGTCTACCAGGTACGTGTTGACTGCTTCCACCACGCACGAATTGCCGCTGGTGTAGGCACCGTGACCCCAGCCGTCGTAGGTCAACAACCGTGCGTTGCCCAACTGTTCTGTCAGTGCCTCGGCCCACGGGTAGGGGGTGGCCGGATCGTGTTGGGTGCCCACCACCAGGATTTGGGAGTCGCCGTCATAGGTGGCAGGTTCCGCGGAATGCACGGGAGCCACCGGCCAGTCCTGGCAGGCAGCATCCGCGTATCCCAGGTACTGGCCGAACACGGGTGCTGCAGCTTGTAGTTCGTCCTGGTCGTCGTTCATCTGCTGGTCCGTGACGTCACGCGTGTTGTAGTCCAGGCAGTTGACCGCGGAGAACGCAAAGGTGGAGTTGCCCCGGTAGGAGCCGTTGCTGGTGCGCCCGTGATTGGCGTCAGAGAGTCTTTGCAGCGCTGAGTAGTCACCGTCTTGGGCATCGCGCAGCGCCAGGTTGAGTGTGCCGTAGGAGGCGGGACTGTAGAGCGGAACCAGAACACCTTCTGCTGCAGTCACGGTGCTGACCGTGCGGCCCCCTGCGGTGATGGTCTGCTCCAGGGTGCGGTCAAGGATGGTCTGGATCTGTTCCAGACCATCATCCACAGAACCGTCCGTGAAGCACATGTTGTTGTTTTCCGTGCAGTCGCGGACAAACTCCCGCAGGGACTCGTCAAAGGAGCGGGCCTGCCCCAACGTGATCTGGCTGCTGGTCAAGGACGGGTCCACGGCTCCATCCAACACAAAACGTCCCACGCGTTCCGGGAAAAGCTGGGCATAGGTGGATCCCAGCTGTGTGCCGTAGGAGAAACCCAGGTAGTTGGTCTGCGCATCTCCAAGGACTGCACGCATGACGTCCATGTCCCGCGCCACGGATTCGGTGTCCATGTGCTCCAGCACCGGCCCGGAGTTCTCCTGGCAGGCCTGGCCCACGGTGCGGTACTCCTCACGGATCACGTCCATGGAGTCGGTCTGCGGATCAAAGGTGGAGTTCTCCCGCCATTGATCCAGTTCGGAATCACTCAAGCATGTGATCCCGTCAGACCTGAACACACCGCGTGGATCAAAGGACACCACTTGGTAGTTGTCCAGAACGTCCTGGCTGAAGAACGTGGAGGCGTACTGCATCAAGTCCACGCCGGATCCACCGGGGCCACCGGGATTCATGAGCAAAGAGCCCTGTGCGGCGTTTGCGCCACCGGTGGTGCGGGCCATGACCACCGTGGTGGTCTCACCCTGCGGGTCCGCGTAATCCACGGGGACGGTCAGATCGGCGCACTCCAGATCCGTGCCGTTGTCCACCTGGTCACACTCGCCCCAGCTCAGCTCCTGTTGGTAGAACCTGGACAAGGCTGCATCGGTTCCATCCAGGGCATCGGGGGAGGAACCGGTGGAGTCCGAACTGCCACCCTGTGAGCACCCCACCAACAGCACGGCAGCACAGAGCCCGGCCGCAAGGGACCTCCCGGTTTTTTGGTTCACCACCCACTTCACAGCAGTGACACCGCCATGGCTTCAAAAGCCAAGCCCGCTGCCGCATTGGTGCGAATCCGGGCCCGCGTCCGGCTGATCACGTCAATCCGTTTCAAGGATTCCTCCGGTGCGCTGTTGAGGGCGTAGTCACGTAGATCTTCCGCCAGGTGGGTGTTGATCAACTCGGATCCGGTTCCCAACTGCACGGTGAGCACGTCCCGGTAGAACGTGGTCAGGTCAATCAGAAAACGATCCAGGGTGTCCGTGCGGATCCGCTTGGCGCGGCGCTTCTGATCGTCCTCCAGCCGCTTCAGCGCACTGCGCACGTTCGGTGGCATCCGGCCAGATTCAGGGGCCCCCAGGGCCACCAAAAGATGAGCTTTTTCGTCCTCGTGACGAGCTTGCGCATCAGCTGCGGCTTCCTCTTCCGCAAGCTTGGTCAGCCGGTCTGCTTCCCGGACGGCATCGGCAACGCCGCCCAGGCGCAGGGGCATTTCCACCACTTGGCGTCGCCTCTGGCGGGCGTCGTCGTAGTGAGCGAGCCTGCGGGCCACGCCCACGTGCGACTGCGCAAGCCGCGCACACTCCATGGCCAACGGTGCTGGAACACCGTCACGGGTTTCCAGCAGATGCGCCACGGCATCCACGGGCGGGATCCGCAAGGTCACCGGACGGCAACGGGACCGGATGGTCACCAACACATCCATGGGGCTGGGGGCGCACAGCAGCCAGATGGTGTTGGGCGGCGGTTCCTCAATGGCCTTGAGCATCACGTTGGAGGTGCGTTCCACCATGCGGTCCGCATCTTCCACCACCAACACGCGCCACCGGCCCACGGATGGTTTGTCCTGCGCGCGAACCACCAGCTCGCGGGCATCATCAATGCGGATCTCGTTGTGCTCGGTGCGGAAGTGTGTCAGATCCGCGTGTGATCCGGAGGCCACCGTGCGGCAGGCGGCGCAGTGGCCGCAGCCGCGCTGAGCGGGATCGGTCTGCTCACACAACAGGGCTGCGGCCAAGGCCAGGGCAGCGCTGGACCGGCCAGAACCAGGTGGTCCGGTGAACAGCCAGGCATGGGTGGGGTTTGGGTCCTGTGCTGCACGCTGCAGTTGGTGCACCACGGAATCCTGACCCACCAGTTCATCCCAGACACTCACGGTGTGCTCCGTCCGGCAGCCGCCTGATCACCCAGATTGCGCTCCGCAAGCAACTGTGTGACACGCTCACTGATCTGCTGCGCAAGCACGGGAATGGGCTGATCAGCGGCCAGGACCAGGTAGCGCTGCGGCGAATCCTGAGCCAGCGCCAAAAAGGCTTGCCGGACGTCATGGTGGAAGTCCTGGGACTCCTGTTCCATGCGGTCCTCAGCGCGGGTGGAGCGGCGTTGCCGTCCCGTGGCAGCACTGACGTCCAACAGCACCGTCAAATCAGGCATCACGCCGTGAACGGCCCACGCGTTGAGATCCCGGATCACGGAGGTACCCAGTCCACGGCCGGCACCCTGATAGGCCACGGAGGAGTCCAGGAAACGGTCCGTGATCACCACGGCGCCGCGTTCCAGGGCGGGTCGAATCACGGTCTCCACGTGGGAACTGCGGGATGCGGCAAACAGCAAGGCCTCCGTGCGCGGGTCCACGGGGGCGAACTGTGGGTCCAGCACCAGATTCCTCAGGCGTTCACCCAGATCGGACCCCCCTGGTTCACGCGTGGTCAGCACTTCCAGGCCACCCTGGGCAAGGCCGCGCGCCAGGCGCTTGATCTGCGTGGACTTTCCGGCACCGTCACCACCTTCCAGCGCAATGAACAATCCCGCGCGCGGCACCGAAGGATCAGGCTCACCTGCGGCGGATCCGAGGGGGTAGCGGGGAAAGTCGGCGGAAGTCACGGCACAACTGTAACGGCGGGAACAGACAACACAGCGCTCGGATCTAAGGTTGTGGACATGGCCGAAACTCATGATCTGCACCCGGACACCGTCGTCGTCGCCGGGGGGCGCCCCGCGCCTGCTCACGATGCCCCCGTCAGCCCCTCCTTGGTGCTGACCTCCACCTACAGAGGCATCAGTGACATGACTGATGCGGACCGCGGTTACGCACGCATGTCCAACCCCACCTGGGACGACTTTGAGGGTGTCCTGGGCCGCCTGGAAGGTTCGGACCTTCCCGCTCTGGCCGTGGCCTCCGGTCTGGCTGCGGTTGCCGCGGTCATGTCCCTGGTGCCCGCCGGGGGCCGGGTGGTCATGCCCACGCACGCCTACCAAGGCTCCCAGGTCCTGGTTGACGACGCCGCTGCCGCCGGTCACCTCACTGTGACCCGAGTGGACGTCACGGACACCCAGGCAACGCTGGAAGCGGCCCGTGGCGCGGATCTGCTGTGGCTCGAATCGCCCACCAATCCCATGCTGGAGATCGCGGACCTTCCCGCTCTGCTGGCCACCACCCGCCGGGAGGGCATTCTGACCGCGGTGGACAACACCTTTGCCACCCCGCTGCTGCAGCAACCGCTGGGCCTGGGGGCGGAGATCGTGATCCATTCGGTGACCAAGTACCTGGCAGGGCACTCGGACGTCGTGCTGGGGGCCGTGGTCACCTCCAACCCTGAATTGCGCGTCACGCTGCAACACCACCGGAGCATTCACGGGGCCGTCGCCGGACCTTTCGAAACCTGGCTGGCGTTGCGCGGGGTCCGCACCTTGGCCCTGCGCGTCGAGCGCAGCAACCAGACAGCCCTGGAGCTGGCCGGCCGCCTGGACCGACACCCCGCCGTGTCCCGGGTTCGTTACCCCGGCCTGCCCCAGGACCCCGGCCATGAGCGTGCCGCAGCGCAGATGCGCGGGGGTTACGGCGCCGTCATCAGCATGGAGCTGGACACGGACGCCGCCGGTGCACAGCACGTGGTGGAGGCCTTGGGCCTCTGGACCCCGGCAACGTCCCTGGGCGGGGTGGAATCGTTGATCGAACGACGACGCCGCCACCACGACGAACCTGACTCCGTTGCCGAATCCCTGCTGCGACTGTCTGTGGGAATCGAGAACGTGGAGGACCTGTGGGCGGATCTGACCCAGGCGCTTTCGACCGTTAAGCTCGGGTCATGATTTCTTCACCGTTCCACTTCCTGATTGCCCAAGTTGTCTCCTGGAGCAACGTGGCGGTCCTGGTGTTCGTTGCGGTGATCTGCTCTCTTGCCTTCATCCACTGCCTGACCCGGACCAAGGCTGTCCAGTTCGAACGTGCGTTCAAGCGCACACGGAACTTCTGGTTGGCCGTCACGGGTGCATGTTCTGCCGTGACCGTGCTCAGTGCGGTGCCGGCCCTGATGGCGGCGGTCTCGGGCGGTCTGAACCTGGGTGGTGGCTACTTCATCGCCTTGCTCACCGCCACCGTGTGTGGTGTCTACCTGGTGGACGTCAAGCCCGCCGTGGATGTGGAGTCCCAGGGCCCCTCCGCCTGGTGAGTTGGCGTGGCCTGAGCCTTAACTCTCAGACACAGGGCGGCAACTTGGTCTCAAGCACCGTGTGCCCGATGAAATACTGAGGTCATGGCTACTGAAGCAAAGTACAAGCTGATCCTGCTGCGCCACGGGCAGTCGGATTGGAACGAGAAAAACCTGTTCACCGGTTGGGTGGACGTCCCGCTGACGGAGAAGGGCAAGCAGGAGGCCGCACGCGGCGGAGAGCTGCTCAAGGAGCGCGACATCCTCCCGGACATCGTGCACACCTCCCTGTTGCGCCGCGCGATCATGACCGCCAACCTGTCCCTGGACTCGGCTGACCGCCACTGGATCCCGGTCAAGCGGTCCTGGCGCCTGAACGAGCGTCACTACGGGGATCTGCAGGGCAAGGACAAGACCCAGGTCCGTGACCAGTATGGTGAAGAGCAGTTCATGACCTGGCGCCGTTCCTACGACGTCCCGCCGCCCGAGCTGGACGACAACGACGAACACTCCCAGGCTCACGATCCCCGTTACGCAGACGTTCAGAACGCCCCGCGCACCGAGTGCCTCAAGGACGTCCTGGAGCGTTTCCTGCCGTACTGGGAGGAGCAGATCGTTCCGGACCTCAAGGCTGACAAGACCGTGCTGGTGGCTGCCCACGGCAACTCCCTGCGCGCACTGGTCAAGCACCTGGACGGCATCTCGGATGATGACATCGCCGGGCTGAACATCCCCACGGGCATCCCGCTGTACTACGAGCTGGATCAGAACTTCAAGCCCGTCACCCCCGGTGGCGAGTACCTGGACCCGGAGGCAGCTGCTGCCAACATCCAGGCCGTGGCCAACCAGGGCAAGAAGTAACCCCTCAACCACAGACAACGACGCCGACACTCACGTGAGTGTCGGCGTCGTTGTCTGTGTGGGCGCTGGGACCACGCTTTTGCCGGTGTCCCAGCGGCAACGGGGGCCGAAACCGAGTTGTGAACGGCCCTCATGGGCCGGGGCGGGGCTCAGTTGGCGCTGATGTGACCGTGTCCGGTGGGGCGATCCATGGTGGCGGACGGAGTCCATTCACCGGTCACCAGGTAAGCCACCTTGCGGGCCACGGACACCCCGTGGTCACCAATGCGCTCCAGGTAACGGGCGGAGAGGGTGACGTCCACGGCGGTGCTGACCGGAGAGTCCCAGGAGTCGCTGCCCAGGGCATTGAACACTTCCTGGTGGAGGGCGTTGACCTCACCCTTTTGGGTGTAGATGTCATCAGCCACGGACATGTCCCGGGTCTCCAAGATCTGGATGACGCCCTGGATGATCTGCAGGTCCAGATCGAACATGCGGCGGAAGGTCTCTTCCAACTGCTGCGGCAGAACGGGCTCGGGGTAGCGGCGTCGTGCATCCTGCGCCAGGTGACGGGCAAGGTCGCCCATGCGCTCCAAGGAGGAGCTCATGCGCAGAGCACCCACGATCATGCGGAGGTCGGAGGCCACGGGGGACTGCAGGGCCAGGATGTCGATCGAACGCTCGTCCAGCTCGTTCTGCATGAAGTCGATCCGGGCATCCCCGGCAATGACTTCCTGTGCGGTTTCCAAATCGGCCTCCAGGAAGGCCTGGCGGGCCTCGGTCAGGGCCTTGTGCACCAGGGTGGCGATCTCCACCAGTTCCTCGCCAACCTGCTTGAGTTCTGCCTGGAAAACTTCGCGCATCACGCGCTCCTCTCAAATCTTGTGCCCACTGCTGTGCTGCGGCGGGTGCCGAGCGTTGAGGGTGTTGATGAGTGGGCACGGCTGCGCCACTTCAGATCCAGCCATCAAGCCTACCGCCGATCTCAGCGCCGTGGCGGGTTCGCGGGGAGACGCGAGGGGGCGCTTAGGTGAACGTCTGGCCAACTGCCAGGGAATCATCCGTGACACCGGGGCCGCAGCGGGTTTCAACGCCACTTTTGTGCCGCAGGTTGGGGATCGCCCGCATACGCTAGGGGCGTGGATTCTTCCGTCGTTGCCGCAGTCGCAGGGCTGATCGGCCTGCTGCTGGGCTTGAGTGGCCTCCTGGTACTCAGGGGGACACCCCGCCGTCGTGCGGATGCCTCGGAGATCGCCGAGCCCGGGCTTACCGACGGCGCTGCCGATGTCCTCTCCGTGATCGGACAGGCCTATGTGGTGGTGGACGGTGTGGACGGCGTGGTCCGTGCCTCCCCGGCCGCTTACGCCTTTGGGCTGGTGCGCGGCTACGTGGTGGTTCAGGAGGACTTGCTGCGGATGATCCGTACGGTGCGTGCCACCGGGGTGACCGGCGAGTGCCGGTTGGAAATCGGGCCGGGGGGCAATCAGCCCGGGACCACGGTGCTGGACATGCGGGTGGCCATCCTGGGGGATGAATACGTGCTGCTGCTGGCGGAGGACCAGACGGAGATTGTGCGGGCGCAGTCGGTGCGCAGCGATTTTGTGGCCAACGTGTCCCATGAACTCAAGACCCCGGTGGGTGCAATTCGCCTGCTCTCGGAGGCCATTGACGATGCCGCTGACGATCCTGAAGCCATCCGCCACTTCACCAAGAGCTTGCACAAGGAATCCGCCCGGCTCAGTGCCCTGGTGCAGGACATCATGGAGTTGTCCCGCCTGCAGGGCACGGACGTGGTGGCCGCAGGCCAGCCGGTGGACCTGGACCGTGTGGTGGGGGAGGCGATTGACCGCAATCGGCTGACTGCCGAATCCCGGGAGATCAAAATCGTGGCCGGCGGGCGCATCAACGCCCAGGCTTTCGGCGACGTCGATCTTCTGACCACCGCCTTGCGCAACCTGATCGACAACGCCATCCGCTACTCCCCGTCCGGAACCCGCGTGGGAATCGGGCTGCGGGAACGTGACGGCATGATCCAGATTTCTGTCACGGACCAAGGCCCCGGCATTTCGGAGGAGGAGCAGGAGCGCATCTTTGAGCGCTTCTACCGGGTGGACGCTGCTCGTTCCCGCCAGACCGGTGGCACCGGGCTGGGGCTGAGCATTGTCAAACACGTCATGCAGCAGCACGGCGGTGAGGTCACGGTCTGGTCCAGAGAGGGCCACGGCTCCACGTTCACCTTGTCCATTCCCGTCATGGAGGACATGGACTTCCCGGAAACCTTGGCGGAGTCCTCATCCGCTCACGACGACGCCCGCATCGGCGCCACCTTGATCCCTGAACCGAACGGAGAACGAGCATGACCCGAATCCTGATCGTGGAAGATGAGGAGTCGCTGTCTGATCCGCTGGCCTACCTGCTGGGCCGTGAAGGATTCGAGTCCCAGGTGGTGGACAACGGCCTGGATGCGGTCACGGAGTTCGAGCGCAACGGTGCCGACCTGATCCTGTTGGACCTCATGCTACCGGGGCAGTCCGGTACGGAGGTGTGCCGTCAGATCAGGCAGAAGTCCGTGGTGCCCATCATCATGCTCACCGCGAAGGATGCGGAGATTGACAAAGTGGTGGGCCTGGAGCTCGGTGCGGATGACTACGTGACCAAGCCGTATTCATCCCGCGAGTTGGTGGCTCGAATCCGGGCGGTGCTCAGGCGCCGCACGGAACCCGAGGACACGGACTCCACCACGGTTGCCGCAGGCCCCGTTCGCATGGACGTGGAGCGTCACGTGGTGAGCGTGGACGGGGAGAACGTGAGCATGCCGCTTAAGGAGTTCGAGCTGCTGGAGATGCTGCTGCGCAACGCCGGCAGGGTGCTCACGCGCGGGCAGCTGATCGACCGCGTGTGGGGCTCGGACTACGTGGGGGACACCAAGACTCTGGATGTGCACGTCAAGCGCCTGCGCTCCAAGATTGAACCCGATCCGTCCGATCCGCGGTACCTGGTCACGGTGCGCGGGTTGGGCTACAAGTTCGAGCTCTGAGTCCAGCCCTCCGTTCAGAGCGTTCTGCGGTGAGCCACCACCGCTGCTTGGCCGAGCAAGATTGAGTTCACGGAAGCAAGACTGAAGTCACCGATCATGATGAAGGGCCCCACGCCGTGGCGTGGGGCCCTGCATCGCTTCAAGAGTCCTGTGGGGTCATGCACCCGTGAGGTGGGTCAGTGACCGCTGCCGTGCTCCGCAGCACCCGGGGTGTTGGACGGGTTGGCCGGAGTCTCCGGGGCGCCGCCGGGGATGTACTCGGCGTAGCGCGGGAAGGTGTGATCCAGAACCGGCACTGACTTGGTCAGCTCGGACTCGCCGGTGTCAAAGGTGGTTTCCACCATCATGCCGGGCTGGGCGCCGGCCTGATCCAAAGTGGCCTCGTTCTCCGAGTCCTGCAGGCGGGTTTCACCGTTGGCGGGTACTTCAACCTCGGCGGAGGCCTGATCCGTGGTGACCGTCAGGGTGATGTCCTGATCGGTCTTGTTGACCACGGTGCCCAGGATGCGTCCGGGGTCGTTCTCCGACTCCGCCACAATCAGGATGTTGTTCAGCGAAACCTGGTCCATCTCCTCCACGATGCCGTCACCCGGGGAGTACTGCATGGTGGTGGCTTGCGGGTTGATGTACGAGCAACCTGTCACGGACAGGGTGGCTGCAACGACTGCTGCGCAGAGGCCAGCCATCTTGGCCTTCTTGCGGGCGGCGATGTTCACGGCGCGAACTCCTCGACGGTTCGGTGGCTTTCTGCCTCATGCTATCCGCTTGGCCACGGATCGTCTGCATCCGCTCGCGGGGGATTGCCGTGGGATGGCAACTCGACCCGCTTCTGCGGCCTGATCGCTGGCCGCGGACGCCCGAAAGCGAGGCACATCACCGTGCTAGAATTGCTCGTCGGAAAGGGGCACATTACATGGTTTTTGAGGTTGGCGAGACAGTCGTCTACCCCCACCACGGGGCGGCACTGATCGAGGAGATCAAGACCCGCACCATCAAGGGTGAAGAAAAGATGTACCTCAAGCTCAAGGTCACCCAGGGTGATCTGGTGATTGAGGTTCCGGCAGAGAACGTTGATTTGGTGGGCGTCCGCGATGTTGTGGATGAGGAAGGCCTCAAAGAGGTCTTTGCCGTGCTGCAGGCGCAGGACGTTGAGGAAGCCAGCAACTGGTCCCGCCGTTACAAGGCCAACGTGGAAAAGCTCGCCTCCGGTGACGTGCTCAAGGTGGCTGAGGTTGTTCGTGACCTGTGGCGCCGTGACAAGGACCGCGGCCTGTCCGCCGGTGAAAAGCGCATGCTGACCAAGGCCCGCCACATTCTGACCTCTGAGTTGGCTCTGGCCAAGGACATCGACGAGGACGAGGCGGAAAAGCGCCTGGACGACGTCCTGGCGGCCTAAGGCCCGCCATCCAATAGGTTCCGGGCATCACGGAATCAGAACAGAACACTTGTGATTATGACGACGGCGAACCCGACTCCCGCAGGAGGGTTCGCCGTCGTTGTTGTTGCTGCAGGTTCTGGCACCCGGCTGGGGCAGGGCGTCCCCAAGGCGCTGGTGGAGGTGGGTGGTGGCACCATCCTGAGCCACGCACTGGCGGGCATTGCCGCCAGCGGTGTGTGTGAAGGGGCAGAGGGGTGGCAGGCTCCCGTGGTGGTCACCGTGCCGCAAGGCGACACTGCCCTCACGGCTGTTGCCCGGTCTGCCGGGGCGCATGCGGTGGAGGGTGGTTGCAGTCGCGCGGCCAGTGTCCGTGAGGCCCTCCAGTTGCTGACCCGGCTCCGCTCCCAGGGCACGGCAGCTTTCCGCGGGGTCCTGGTTCACGACGCCGCCCGGTGCCTGACTCCGCCGGAGGTCTTCCACCGTGTGGTGGCAGCCCTGCAGGAGGGGCACCAAGCGGTGGTGCCCGTGTTGCCGGTGGTGGACACCATCCGTTCCGTGGACGCCCACGGTAACAGCCAGGGCACGGTGGAGCGCAGCCATCTGCGCGCCATCCAGACCCCGCAGGGTTTTGACTGGGACTTGATTGTGGACGTCAACGGTGCAGCCGGTCTCACGCACGATGACCGGATCACGGATGATGCCTCCCTGGTGGAGCAGTTCTCCGAGGTGCCCGTGCACACGGTGGACGGGGATGAGACCGCTCTGAAGATCACCCGTCCCATGGACTTGTTGTTGGCGCAGGCCATTCTGGATTCCCGCACTGACGCCGCCGGCTGAGCACCTGCACCCCAGAAAGGCCAGAACCACACATGAGCACCGAACACCCCTCATCAGCACCCATGAACCTGCCGCGTACGGGCATTTCCGTGGATGTGCACGCCTTTGCCTCGGATCAGGAATGTGCTGCTCACGAGTCCGGCACGGTGCCGCTGTGGCTGGCCGGTCTGCACTGGCCGGGGGAGCGGGGCCTGTCTGGGCACTCGGATGGTGACGTGGTGGCCCACGCCGCTGCGGATGCCTTGTTCTCAGCGGCCGGCTGTGGGGACCTGGGCTCCAACTTTGGTGTGGATCGCCCGGACATGGCCGGTGCTTCGGGGGAGCGGATCCTGCGGGAGGCGGCACAGATCGTGCGGGAGGCAGGTTTCATCCCCGGCAACATCGCCGTTCAGTTGATCGGGCAGCGGCCCAAGTTTGCCCCGCGCAGGGAGGAAGCCCAGGCGGTGTTGACCCAGTCCGCAGGATGCCCCGTGACGGTGGCTGCAACCACCTCGGACCACTTGGGTTTCACCGGGCGGGTGGAGGGGCTGGCTGCTGTGGCCACTGCCCTGGTGGTCCCGCAAGCCTGACGGCGGCTGGATCGTTAGACTTGCCAGAGTGACCCTGCGCTTCTACGACACCGCCACAGCATCCATCCGTGACTTCACACCTGTCCATCAGGGGGAGGCGCGGTTGTACTACTGCGGTGCCACGGTGCAGGGCCGCCCGCACATTGGGCATGTCCGCTCGGCCCTGGTCTTTGACATCCTCACCCGTTGGCTGCGTGATGGTCACGGCTACACCGTGACCTCCGTGCGCAACGTGACGGACATTGACGACAAAATTTTGGCCAATTCGCTGGCCTCCTTTGCCGATGGGTTCCAGGGTGGTCACCCCCGGGAAGCCTGGTGGGCCTTGGCTTACCGGTTCGAGAAGATCTTCACGGAGGCCTACGGTGCACTGGGCATCGAGGATCCGACGTATGAACCCCGCGCCACCGGTCACGTTCCGGAGATGCATGAACTCATCACTGAACTGATTCAGGCCGGTCACGCCTACCCGGCTGAAGACGGTTCCGGGGACGTCTATTTTGATGTCCGGTCATGGCCCCGGTACGGGGAATTGACCCGCCAACGCGTGGAGGACATGCAGGACGCCCCGGACGCTGATCCGCGTGGCAAGCGGGATCCCCGGGACTTCGCCCTGTGGAAGGGGCACAAGGACTCGGATCCGGAGACTGCGGCCTGGGATTCGCCGTGGGGCCGTGGCCGGCCGGGCTGGCACCTGGAGTGCTCTGCCATGGCAGGCAAGTATCTGGGGGACACCTTTGACATCCACGGTGGCGGCCTGGACCTGCGCTTCCCTCACCACGAGAACGAACTGGCTCAGTCCGCTGCGGCCGGCCGCGGGTTCGCCAACTTCTGGTTGCACAACGGCCTGGTGACCTACCAGGGGGAGAAGATGTCCAAGTCCATCGGCAACACCATCTCCCCGGAGGAGATGCTGCAGATGGCCCGTCCGTTGGCGGTGCGCTACTACCTGGGCCAGGCTCAGTACCGCTCCGTCCTGGATTACCGGCCCACGTCCTTGGAGGAGGCCACGGCCGCCGTCGAGCGGGTGGAGGCATTCCTCAAGGCCGCGCAGGAGGCCGGCGTGGATCTGGGGTGGACTCCTGCGGAGATTCCCGCCAATTTCAGGGAAGCGATGGACGATGACCTCAACGTCCCCCGCGCACTCGGTGCCCTCCACGACGCCGTCCGCGCAGGCAATGCTGCCCTCCACTCTGTTCCTTCCAACGATGACGCTGCACCGTCATCTGCCGCCGGATCCGCCCGTGCGGTGGCTGCCATGACGGAGATCCTGGGGCTGCGCCAGCTCATGGATCTGGACGGTGCATCCGGTGCCGCTGGCGAGCACCAGGCGTTGGATCACCTGGTCAAGGACCTCTTGGAGCGTCGTGCAGCGGCTCGGGCATCCAAGGACTGGGCTGAGGCCGACCGCCTCCGGGACACCCTGGCGACAGCCGGCGTCCAGGTGGCAGACGGTGCCGGCGGATCCACGTGGTCGTTGGGTTGACAGACCCCAGCTTGTGACGGCCCTCATACGGGCCACTGGAAACTTTTGAAGAACAGGTAGGAACTTTCATGGCAACGTCTCGTCGTCCAGGTGCAGGCAACAGCAAGAAGAAGGGCCCCAGTGTGGGCACGGGCGGCCACGGTCGTCGTCGTTTGGAGGGCAAGGGCCCCACCCCCAAGGCCGAGGATCGCCCGTATCACAAGGCTTACAAGATGAAGAAGGCCGCTGAGCGCCGCAATGCTGCCCGACCCAAGGGTGCGGCAGAGCGCGGGCCCGTGCGTGGCCACAACCGCCGCGGCCCAGGAAAGACCGAGGATCTGGTCACCGGACGCAACGCGGTCCTGGAGTCGCTGCGGGCCGGTGTCCCGGCCAAGACCCTCTACGTGGCCACTCGCATTGAGGCCGATGACCGCATCCGCGAAATCCTCAAACTGTGCGCGGAGGGTCAGGTGCCGGTCCTGGAGGCCACCAAGCCTGAGTTGGACCGGCTCACGGAGGACGCCGTTCACCAGGGCGTTGCCCTGCAGGTCCCACCGTACGAGTACGACGACGCCGAAGATCTGATAGGCCAGGTCATGGCCACGTGGCAGAAGGACAAGTCGCAGCGCGCACCGTTGATCGTGGCCTTGGACGGCATCACGGATCCTCGCAATCTGGGTGCCATCATCCGTAGTGTCTCCGCCTTTGCCGGGGATGCCGTGGTGCTTCCGGAGCGTCGGTCCACCGGGGTCACGGCCACGGCGTGGAAGACCAGCGCAGGTGCTGCCGCCCGCGTGCCGGTGGCCAAGGCAACCAACTTGAACCGGGCCGTGGAGAAGGCCAAGGTCGCAGGATTCTTTGTGGTGGGTCTGGACGGCGGCGGGGACGTTGAGCTCCCGCAGCTGGATCTGGCCACGGAACCCTTGATAGTTGTGGTGGGTTCCGAGGGCAAGGGCCTGTCCCGCCTGATCACGGAGAACTGCGATCAGATCGTCTCCATCCCCATTGACTCCGCCATGGAGTCGTTGAACGCGTCCATGGCCGTGGGCATCACGCTGTACGAGGTTGCGCGTCGTCGTGCCCGGTGAACGTCCCCTGATGCAGACCCCGGATCGTCCGGTCAGCAGTGCCCACCCGCGTCCGCGCTCGCGTCCTTTAGGGGTTTCCCGTACCCCCGGTGACAGCCTGGCGGCCAATGTGGCCGTGTGGGCGCCCGGACTGGAAGCAGTGGACCTGATCTGGTCCGAACCCGGGCAACCGTGGCAACGGCACACGCTGATGCACCTGGAAGGTGGGGTGCATTTTGACCTGATCCATGTCAGCCCGGACCGGGCACTGACCTCAGCCAACAGTGACTTGGACCCGTACACGTTCATGGCTCTGCCGCCGGGGACCCGCTACGGGTTCATCCCCACATCTTCCAGCATGCTGCGCCAGCCCAACCACACCCCGGAAACCGGACAGATCTTCTTGGATCCGCACGGCCTGGGAATCGAGCGTGTGGCCCGTGCAGACCAACTGCCCGGACACGATGACCGCCCGGATGCCTACGGCACCCGTTATGTCTCCTCCGTGGTGGACGAACGGTTCGACTGGGGCGATGACGTCCACCCGGACATCCCCTGGCGGGACACCGTGGTGTACGAGGCCCATGTGAAGGGCCTGACCATCCAGCACCCGGACATCCCGGAACACCTGCGCGGAACCTACGCGGGGTTGGGGCATCCGGTGATGATCGACTACCTGAAGTCACTGGGCATCACCACCGTTGAGCTGCTGCCCATCCACGCCCACCTGGATGAAGCCCACCTCACGGAGAACGGGCTGACCAACTACTGGGGTTACAACACCCTGTCCTACTTTGCTCCGCACGCGGCCTATGCCACGGCGGAGGCTCGGGCTCGCGGGACGCAGGGTGTGCTGGATGAGGTCAAGGCCATGGTCAAGGCGCTGCACGCGGCCGGCCTGGAAGTGGTCCTGGACGTGGTCTACAACCACACGGCAGAAGGTGGCCCCACGGAGCAGCCGTATTGCTGGCGTGGCTTGGGCGATGAGCACTGGTACCGCCACCACAACGGGCACTACCTGGACATGACCGGGTGCGGAAACACCCTGGATTTTGCCAACCCCAACGTGGTGCGCATGACCCTGGACTCCCTGCGGTACTGGGTGCGTCAGGTTCACATTGACGGTTTCCGTTTCGATCTTGCGCCCACCCTGGCTCGGGATTCGCAGCACACCTTCAGCCAGCGCCACCCGTTCCTGGTGGCTGCCACCGCTGATCCCAGCATCGGCGCCTCCAAGCTGATCGCAGAGCCCTGGGATGTGGGCATGGGCGGATGGCAAACCGGAAACTTCCCGCCCGGATGGGCCGACTGGAACGATTCCTACCGGGACACCGTGCGTGAATTCTGGCTGACGGATCAGCGGGCCATTGCCAGCGGCGGAACCGGCGGAAGCCTGTCCCGGCTGGCTGATGCCCTGGCCGGGTCCAACAGTCGCTTTGAGGCCTCCGGGCGAACTCCGTTGTCCGCCGTGAACTTTGTGACCGCTCACGATGGCTTCACCCTGTATGACCTCACGGCGTATGACCAGAAGCACAACGAGGCCAACCGGGAAGGCAACCGGGACGGTACCAATGACAACCACTCGTGGAACCACGGGGAGGAAGGCCCCGCGCGCACTGCCTCGGTTAGGGCAGCCCGTGCCCGGACCGCACGCAACATCATGGCCACACTCCTGCTGTCCCAGGGCGTTCCCATGATCACCGCGGGGGATGAGTTCCTGCGCACTCAGGGCGGCAACAACAACGCCTACTGTCAGGATTCACCCATCGGCTGGGTGGATTGGAAGAAGACTCCGGCGGACCGCGCCATGCTGGCCTGCACCCAGGAGCTGCTGCGGTTGCGTCGCCGGTTCCTCCAGGACCAGCCAGAGGACTACATGCGCCGCGTCCATGACGTGCGCATGGAATGGTTCTCGCCCAGCGGCAACCACATGCACTCCTACGAGTGGCAGGCCGCCGGGTTCCGCACCGTTCAGATGGTCATTGGTGCCCGTGCCGGGACCACCACCGCGCTGGTGCTGGTCAATGGCAGTGCCCTCGATGTTGAGGTGACCCTGCCGTCCCAGGACGCGATCGAGGAGATCGTGAGCCGCGGGGAGGAAGCTGAGCCGGAGGACGCACCCACAGGCTTCGAGCTGCTGTTCTCCACGGATGCCGCCCTGCGGCCCAGCTACGGAATGCGTCTGCCCACCGGCGATTCGACGGTGGCGCCGTCCATGTCTGTCACGGTGTTGCGGTTGATCTGAGAGTCTGTCCTTTCAGCTCAGGAGCTGTTTCAGGCTGATCAAACAGAACGCCCGTTCCGGTGCATCCCGGAACGGGCGTTCTGTTGATCCGCGGTGGAGGCTCACCCTCAGGCGTTGACCACCAGGCCCAACTCAGCCTTGTTGGTCAAGTGCTTGCTGTTGGGCAGCACCCGCACGGTGTACCCGAATGGCCCGGAGCGGTCGATGGTGATGGAACCGGTGAAGGCCCACTTGCCGTCGGTGGTGGCCCGCACCTGGTCCAGGACGCCAAAGCTGCGTTCGTGGATGTGGTCGGACTCGGACACCCGGCCGTAGCCGATTTCCACGGTGACATCATCAGGAGAGAGCTCACCCAACTGCACGTAGGCGGTCACGGTCAGGTTGTCACCGATCTGTGGGATCTCTGCAACGGCCTCAGCCTCCACGTGCTCCACCCGCACACCGGCCCAGCCTTGGCGGACGTGATTGATCCACCGGGAGGATTCGCGTGCTGCGGCATGCTCGGAGGCGGCTGCTTCACGTCCCGACAGTGCTGCCGGAATGTAGAGCTTGCGCACGTAGTCCTCCAACATGCGCTTGGCGGAGACCTTGGGGCCAAGGTTGGACAGCGTGTGCTTGACCATGGCCAACCACTGGTGGGGCACAACGTCGTCGTCGTAGGAGGCCTTCTCCCCGTAGAAGCGGGGGGCCACGTGATCCTCGATCAACTCGTAGAGGGCTGCAGCCTCAATGTTGTCGCGCTCCTCCGTGGAGGCCCGGTCGTCCGCGGTGGGGATGGCCCAGCCGTTCTGGCCGTCGTACATCTCGTCCCACCAGCCATCCAGCACGGACAGGTTCAGGCCACCGTTGATGGCGGCCTTCATCCCGGAGGTGCCACAGGCTTCCAGAGGACGCAGCGGGTTGTTCAGCCACACGTCACAGCCGGGGAACAGGGTGCGGGCCATGGCGATGTCGTAGTTCGGCAGGAACACGATCCGGTGGCGCACCTCCGGGTCATCCGTGAACTTCACCAGGTCACGGATCATCTGCTTGCCCATCTCATCCGCGGGGTGGGACTTGCCGGCCACCACCAGCTGCACAGGGCGGTGGGGGTCCAGCAGCAGACGCTGCAGGCGTGCAGGGTCACGCAGCATCAGGGTCAGCCGCTTGTAGGTGGGCACCCGGCGCGCAAAACCGATGGTCAGAACGTCCGGGTCCAGGACGGACTCGGTCCAGCCCAACTCGGCATCCGCGGCGCCACGCTTCTTCCAGGAGGCGCGCAGGCGGGCACGGACGTCCTCCACCAAGGCGGAGCGTAGTTCGCGGCGGACCTTCCACAACTCGGCGTCGTCCACCTTGTTGATGGCCCTCCACCGGGATTCCAGGTCCGGCTGGCTGCGGTCCACAGCCAGGACCTCCATGCGGGGATCGATCCAGGACGGAACGTGCACCCCGTTGGTCACGGAGGTGATGGGTACCTCGTCATGTTCAAATCCCGGCCAGAGCCCGGCAAACATGTCACGGGAGACCTTGCCGTGCAGCTTGGCCACACCGTTGGCCCGCTGTGCCAGGCGCAGACCCATCACGGCCATGTTGAACTTGGACGGGTCACCGCCGTCGTAGTTCTCGTCTCCCAGCGCCAGAATGCGGTCCGTGGGGACCTCCGGGGCAAGACCTGCGGAGAAGAACCGGTTGATCTGGTCCTTCTCAAACCGGTCAATGCCGGCAGGTACCGGGGTGTGCGTGGTGAACACCGTGGCGGAGCGGACGGCGGTCAGGGCCTCGTCCCAGGACATGGGTACCTGTCCGGTGCCTGGTGCCATGAGCTCGGAGATGCGCTCAATGCCCAGGAAGCCTGCGTGGCCCTCGTTGCAGTGGAACACCTCGGGGGCTGGGGCCCCGGTCAAACGGGAGAAGATGCGCAGGGCGCGCACACCGCCCATGCCCAGCAGCAATTCCTGCTGGAGGCGGTGGTCCCCGCCGCCACCGTAGAGGCGGTCGGTGATGTTGCGGGCGTGGTCGTCGTTGTCAGCAATGTCGGAGTCCAGCAGCAGCAGGGGGACGCGGCCGACGTCGGCGCGCCAGATCTGCGCCAGAAGTCGCCTGCCGTCCGGCAAGGGGAGGTCAACCCGTGCCGGCGTCCCGTCGTCCTCACGCAGCAGGCTCAGGGGCAGACCGTCCGGATCCAGAACCGGGTAGTCCTCCAACTGCCAGGCATCACGGGACAGGGACTGCTTGAAGTAGCCGTGCTGGTAGAGCAGGCCAACACCCACAATCGGGATGCCCATGTCAGAGGCGGTCTTGAGGTGATCGCCGGCCAGGATGCCCAGGCCGCCGGAGTACTGCGGAAGAACGGAGGTGATGCCGTATTCGGCGGAGAAGTAGGCAATGGACTTGGGGGAATCAGCAGAAACTTCCTGCTGGTACCAGAGGTCTTGGCCCAGGTAGGTCTCCAGCTCGGCGTCCTGCGTCTGAATGCGCTCAACCAACTCGGGATCTTCAGCGATCTGCTGAATTTCCTCGCGGGTCAAGGAACCCAGGAGCTTGACGGGGTCGTGATTGACGCTGTCCCAAGCCTGTGGGTTGAGATCAGCAAAGAGCTGTTCGGTGGATTTGTTCCACGACCAGCGGAGGTTGTTGGCGAGCCTGCTCAGAGGGCGAATCGACTCGGGGAGGACAGTGCGTACGGTGAACCTGCGGATAGCCTTCACAGGCGCAGAATATCGGGTGTATGCCTGTGGCACGATTCGAGCGGCAACCAGGCGCAATCGTGACGGGGATCTCTCCAGGTACTTCATCCGCGGCGCCGGACTGACTACGGTGAGACACGTGACTTCGTTGAACTCGAACAACTCAGCCAGCCCCACGCATTCCACGCAGGATCCGGCCACCAAACCGGCTCCCGCCCAGTCGCCGCTGAAGCCGACTGGTGTTGCCGCCGCAGGCACGCCGGAGTCCAGCGCCGTCGTCGATCGCTCCCATCTGGTTTACGGCCGTATCCCGATTGAGCAGGTCTCTCCCGTGGTGCACAACGGGCAGCGGCCGGCCACCGCGGTTCCGGGCGAATCAATCCGGGTGGGTGCCACCGTCTACCGGGAAGGCCATGACGCCCTGGGTGTGGCTGCCGTGCTGTACAACCCGGAGGGGCAGGAGACCGAGCGGGTTCTGCTCACCCTCAAGAGCAAAGGCACGGACCGCTTCGAAGGCTGGTTGACCCCCACCTCGGAGGGTGACTGGAGCTTTGCCATCGAGGGCTTCTCTGATGTTTTCGGCACATGGCATCACGACGCCGCCATCAAGCTGGCCGTTGGCCAGGACGTCGAATTGATGATGGATGAAGGCGCGCTGGTGTTCGAGCGGGCCGCAGCAGAGTCCGAGCGCCCGCAGGACCAGCGCAGCCTGTTCACCAAGGTTGCCGAACACCTCAAGGACCGTTCCGTGCCTGCCGGACAGCGCTTTGCAGAGGCCACGGATCGCGGCATCCTCTCCGCGGTGGAGCGCAACCCCATCCGCGCCCTGGTCACGGAATCGCAGCGCTACCCCATCCGTGTGGAGCGTGAAGCAGCCGGGCGCGGTGCCTGGTACGAGTTCTTCCCGCGGTCCGAGGGCGCGGAGTGGAACCCGGAGACCGGTCAATGGCGTTCCGGCACGTTTGTCACCGCCGCTGAGCGTCTGGATGCCGTTGCGGGGATGGGCTTTGACGTCATCTACCTGCCGCCCATCCATCCCATCGGTGTGGCCCACCGCAAGGGCCCCAACAATTCCTTGACACCGGCTCCGGGGGACCCCGGTTCCCCGTGGGCCATCGGTGCAGCCGAGGGTGGCCATGACGCCATCCACCCGGACCTGGGCGGCTTTGAAGAGTTCGATGCCTTTGTGGCGCGTGCTCATGAACTCGGTCTGGAAGTTGCCCTGGACCTGGCACTTCAGGCGTCCCCGGACCACCCCTGGGTGCAGTCCAACCCGGAGTGGTTCACCACCCGCGCTGATGGCACCATCGCCTATGCGGAGAACCCGCCCAAGAAGTACCAGGACATCTACCCCCTGAACTTTGACAACGATCCTGAGGGCCTCTCCCAGGAGGTCTTGCGGATCGTGAAGTTGTGGATGTCCCACGGCATCCGAATCTTCCGCGTGGACAACCCGCACACCAAGCCCCTGTGGTTCTGGGAATGGCTGCTGGGGGAGATCCACAAGATCGATCCCGGAGTGGTGTTCCTGGCGGAGGCCTTCACCCGCCCGGCCATGATGCAGGGGCTGGCCAAGGCCGGTTACCAGCAGTCCTACTCCTACTTCACCTGGCGCAACGCCAAGTGGGAGTTGGAGGAGTACCTGGAGGAGATCTCCCGGGAGACCGCCTCCCACTACCGCCCCAACTTTTTTGTCAACACCCCTGACATCCTCACGGACTACTTTGTCCACGGCGGGCGCCCGTCCTTCAAGATCCGCGCCGCACTGGCCGCCACGGCATCACCGCTGTGGGGCATGTACGCGGGCTTTGAGCTCTACGAAAACGTCCAGCGCCAGGGTGCTGAGGAAGCCAACGACAACGAGAAGTACCAGTACCGTCCCCGCGACTTCGACGGCGCTGAGGCCCGCGGTGACTCCTTGGCCCCGTACGTCCGCCGCCTCAACCAGATCCGCCGCGAGCACCCCGCTCTGCTGGATCTGCAGAACCTCACCCTGCACAACACGGATGACGACGCCGTGCTGTGCTTCTCCAAGACCAAGACGGTCACGGACGACGACGGCGAGCACGAGGACACCCTGATCGTGGTGGTCAACACCGATCCCCATTCAGTGCGAATTGCCAACATCGATCTGGACCTGGATGCTCTGAAGCTGCGTCCGGAGGACCGTCATGAGGACGGCACCTTCTCCGCAGATGATCTGCTGACAGGTGCTTCCTGGAACTGGGGCGAGCACGTGTGGGTGCGTCTTGACCCGTTCTACGAGCCCGTCCACATTGTGCAGGTCCGCCGCAGCCGCTGATCACAGCACCTGCGGGCAATGTTGCAACATCAGAACCGGCCGTGCAGGCGTCATCGTCAGGTGACGGTGCACGGCCGGTTCTGTATTGCCAGTATTCTTAGACCGCATTGTTGGCCTGACGTCAGAGTTGATGCAGGTTGGCCTGAGCGGTTCCGTCCGAACAATCCAGTCCAGGAGAGCGCACGCCTGTGAACGCCTTGAACCCCTCCAACTTTGGTGTCCATGCCCCGGGTATTTCCCACGATCCCGACTGGTTCCGCAAGGCCGTGTTCTACGAGGTCCTGGTCCGGGCCTTCTCGGATGCCAACGGGGATGGTTCGGGTGACTTCTCCGGTCTGATCGACAAACTGGACTACCTGCAGTGGCTGGGAATCGACTGCCTGTGGATTCCGCCGTTCTACGAGTCCCCGCTGCGTGACGGCGGCTACGACATCTCCGATTACTACTCCGTGCTGGATGAGTTCGGGACCGTCTCCGACTTCAAACGGTTGGTGGCAGAGGCCCACGCTCGTGGTCTGCGTGTGATCACGGATCTGCCCCTGAACCACACCTCGGATCAGCACCCGTGGTTCCAGGCCTCCCGTGAGGATCCGGACGGCCCCTTTGGTGACTTCTACGTGTGGTCTGACACGGATGAGCTCTACCAGGACGCCCGCATCATCTTTGTTGACACGGAGGAGTCCAACTGGACCTTTGATCCTGTGCGCCGGCAGTTCTTCTGGCACCGGTTCTTCTCTCACCAGCCTGACCTCAACTTTGACAACCCCAAGGTTGAGGATGCCGTGTTCGACGTCGTGAAGTTCTGGCTGGACATGGGCATTGACGGCTTCCGCGCCGATGCCATCCCGTACCTGGTGGAGGAGGACGGCACCAACTGTGAGAACCTCCCGGGCACCCACGACTTCCTGGTGCGCCTGCGCCGCATGGTGGATGAGCAGTACCCGGGTCGCGTGATCATTGCAGAGGCCAACCAGCCGCCGGAGGAAGTGGTGGAGTACTACGGCTCGGAGGAGGACCCCGAGTGCCACATGTGCTTCCACTTCCCGATCATGCCGCGGATTTTCTACGCGTTGCGGGATCAGAAGGCTGCTCCGATCGTGGAGACCATGGATGCCACCCCGGCCATTCCGCGGGGCACCCAGTGGGGTACGTTCCTGCGCAATCACGATGAACTGACCCTGGAAATGGTCACCCCGGAGGAACGCCAAGCCATGCTGGGCTGGTACGCCCCGGATTCGCGGATGCGCGCCAACGTGGGCATCCGGCGTCGTCTGGCCACGTTGCTGGACAACTCCCGGGCGGAGACCGAGCTGATCCACGCCCTGCTGTTCGCCATGCCGGGCAGCCCGTTCCTGTACTACGGGGATGAGATCGGCATGGGGGACAACATCTGGCTGGATGACCGTGATGCCTCCCGTACGCCCATGCAGTGGACCCCGGACCGCAACGCCGGGTTCTCCAATGCGGATCCGGGCAAGCTGTACCTGCCGGTGGTTCAGTCCCTGGTGCATCACTACGGGCAGACCAACGTGGAGGCCCAGCTGGCTTCCTCATCCTCCCTGCTGCACTGGGTGCGGCGCATGCTGCTGGTACGCAAGGAACACGCGGCCTTTGGCATGGGGGATTACCGCAACGTGCCCACGGATCACGGATCCGTGTTGGCCTTTGTCCGCGAATACCGCGCGGAGGATGACCGCCACGGTCCGGCCTCAGAAACCTTGGTCTGCGTCTTCAACCTGTCCCACACCCCGGCCCGGGCCACACTGGACCTGGCCGAATACGCGGGCCGCGGGTTGCGGGAGATCTTTGGTGGCGAGGAGTTCGGTGCTGTGGGACAGGACGGCAACTTCCATGCCACCTTGGGTTCGCAGGACTTCTACTGGTTGCGTGTGCGCAGCGCCCCGGACTCTGACGGCAACCAGCCGGAAACCCGTGCCCTGCCCATCGTCTCGTCCCTGGGCTGAGCCCAGTCCCCACCGGGCGGCGCACTGCGCCGTCGTCGTTGACCGCCGCAGGAAAACCACAAGGAGTGGTGAAGTTGAGCACCCAGACCACGGTGACTCCCCATCCGCAGCTTGAGCAGTTGTTGGCGCAGTGGCTTCCGGGCCGCCGCTGGTACCCGTTCGAATCATCCGCTGGGACCCCTGATGTGAGCGTGGTGGCTCGCATTCCCGTGTCCTGCTCCTCGGCTCACAACGACGACGACGCGGCCGCCATCTACCTGGTGCAAGCCGTGGTAGGCCGGCGCCGGGAACTGCTGCAGATCCCCCTGGTGGTAAGCACCTCCGCCGGGCCTGGGGACATCGGCCAGGCACTGATTGACGGTGCGCAGAAGTTCGTGCGAGAGGCCGTGGACAGTCCTGAGTTCCTGGACGGTGTTCTGCGTTTGCTGCACGGTTCAGGTGAACTCCGATCCGGTGGGGCCAGGTTGACTGGTGCTTCCAACACGTCTTTGACTGCGGTCTCGGAGGTCAAGGCATCCGAACAGGTCCAGGTGATCTCCGCCGAGCAGTCCAACACCTCCGTGATCGTCCGCCCGGTGGAACCGGGGGAGTCAGCCGTGATTCTCAAGTTCTTCCGCGTGGTCTCAGATGGTGTGAATCCAGACGTTGAGGTCGGGCGAGAACTGACGGAGCTGGGATCCTCCGTGGTTCCCCACACCTGGGGATGGGCGGATCTGACCTGGTCCCAGGCCTCTTCTCAAGACTCGGACACCGCCGCCGTTTCTGCCAGCACCGCCGTGGGACAAGTGGTTGTGGTGACCGAATTGGTGGATGGCGCCGCAGATGCCTGGGCGCAAGCCGTGGAGGCGGCTTCAGCCAACCGGGACTTCTCGGCAGAAGCCCGCGAGTTGGGCCGAGCAACGGCTCGGATGCACAGGGACCTGGTCAGTGCCTTTGGAGAACAGGCGGCGGATCCGGCGCGGCGTCGTCGTTTGTTGGACGGGATCACCCAACGCCTCGCGTGGGCGGGCAAGGAACTCTCCCCGGCACTGGATCGCCACGCAGAAGCGTTGGAAGCCGTGGTGGAGAACCTGGAGGACGTCCAGGACCTCCCCGCCCTGCAACGCATCCACGGTGACTACCACCTGGGGCAGGTGCTGCATGGTGCCGACGGCGCCTACCGGATCCTGGATTTTGAAGGCGAGCCACTGCGGCCCATCCACGAACGTGTGGTGCCGGATCTGGCGCTGCGGGATGTGGTGGGCATGCTGCGGTCCCTGGATTATGCCGCGGCCTTCGGTCACAAGGAATCCGGGGCGGACACCACCCAGTGGGGAGAAACCGCAGCGGATGCGTTCCTGGAGGGATGGTCCTCCGTGAGCTACCAGCCCGTGGACCGTGAGGACCCTGTGTTCCGTGCACTGTGGCTGGACAAGGCCCTTTATGAGGTGGTCTACGAAACCCGTAACCGTCCTGACTGGATTGACGTGCCCATGGCTGCGGTCACTGCTGCACTGTCCGACTCAGAGGCAACCCAGTCAGTTGAACCCGGCACCACCCCGCAAGACCATCAGCACGGTGACGTCACAGAACCCAACAATGACGCACCCGTGACTCCCGCAGTTGAGAGAAACTCCGCTGGCTCTCTACCGTGGGCGCAAGCCTCCAGCGAAGACGCTGTTGAAGAGCCCTCGAACACCGGAAGCGAGCACCCCGTGGCAAACACCATCTCCGAGGACGTCCTGGCCGCAGTGGCCGAGGGGCGTTACTACGATCCCCACCAGGTTCTGGGCGCGCACCCGACCGGTGAAGGGACGGTGGCCATCCGGACCCTCCGGCGATTCGCCACGCATGTTTCGGCCGTGCTGGCCGATGGCACCACCCACCGTCTGTCCCATGAGTGGGGTGGGATCTTCTCAGGGCACATTCCGTCTGAGGACGGCACCGTTCCCGACTACCGACTGATGGTCACCTGGGGCAACCAGGAGCCGATCGAACTCGATGACCCGTACCGTTACGCGCCCACCCTGGGGGATCTTGACCTGCACCTGATCGGTGAAGGCCGCCACGAAACCCTGTGGGAATCCTTGGGCTCGCACGTGCGCAGCTGGCCTTCCAGCTTTGGCGAGATCAAGGGCACCAGCTTTGCTGTCTGGGCCCCCAACGCCCAGGCCGTACGGGTGATCGGTGACTTCAACGGATGGGACGGCACCGAACACGCCATGCGCTCGCTGGGCGGCAGCGGCGTGTGGGAGGTGTTCATCCCGGGCGTCGGCGTGGGAACCACCTACAAGTACCGGCTGTTGGGCCGTGACGGTCAGTGGCGGGACAAGGCCGACCCCATGGCCCGCTGGACCGAGGAGCCCCCGCGCACCGGATCACGCGTCTGGGACGGCGACTACGAATTCTCCGACCAGACCTGGATGGAACAGCGCGCCCAGACCGATCCGCACAACTCACCCATGAGCGTCTACGAGGTGCACATTGCATCCTGGCGCCAGGGGCTCTCCTACCGCGATTTGGCCACCGAGCTGGTCAACTACGTCCGCGATCACGGCTTCACCCACGTGGAATTCATGCCAGTGGCGGAACACCCGTTCGGTGGTTCCTGGGGCTACCAGGTCACGGGCTACTACGCGCCGTCGTCGCGATTCGGCAACCCCGATGACTTCAAGTACCTGGTCAACGCACTGCACCAGGCCGGAATCGGCGTGCTGGTGGACTGGGTCCCCGGGCACTTCCCCAAGGATGATTTCGCCCTGGCCAAGTTCGACGGCGAGGCCCTCTACGAGCATCCTGACCCCCAGCGTGGTGAGCACAAGGACTGGGGCACTCTGATCTTTGACTACGGCCGCACCGAGGTGCGCAACTTCCTGGTGGCCAACGCACTGTTCTGGTTGGAGGAATTCCACATCGACGGTCTGCGCGTGGACGCCGTGGCCTCCATGCTCTACCTGGACTACTCCCGTGAAGACGGCGAATGGTCACCCAACCAGTTCGGCGGCCGTGAGAACTTGGAGGCCATCGGGTTCCTCCAGGAGGCGAATGCCACTGCCTACCGGCGTAACCCCGGCATTGTGATGATTGCCGAGGAATCCACCGCCTTCCCGGGTGTCACCCAGCCCACGGAGAGCAACGGTCTGGGCTTTGGCATCAAGTGGAACATGGGCTGGATGCACGACTCCCTGGAGTATGTGTCCGAAGACCCCATGTACCGCCACTACCACCACGGCAAGATGACCTTCTCCCTGGTGTACGCCTACTCGGAGAACTTCATCCTGCCGATCTCCCATGACGAGGTGGTCTACGGCAAGGGTTCACTGCTGCGCAAGATGCCCGGTGACCGTTGGAAGCAGCTGGCCGGTGTCCGTGCCTACCTGTCCTTCATGTGGGCACACCCCGGCAAGCAGTTGATCTTCATGGGCCAGGAGTTCGCTCAGGAATCCGAGTGGAGCAACGAACGCAGCCTGGACTGGTGGCTGGCTGACACGGAACCGCACCGCGGCGTGCAGGAGTTGGTGGCACGGATCAACGATGTCTACAAGGACACCCCCGCGCTCTGGGAGCAGGACAACACGCCTGACGGTTTCAACTGGCTGGATGCCAACGACGCCGGGCGTAACACGTTGTCCTTTGTGCGGTGGGACAAGCAAGGCAACCCACTGGTGTGCGTGGTCAACTTTGCCGGTAACCCGCACTACGACTACCGCGTGGCCCTGCCGTTCGCAGGTGACTGGGAAGAAGTCCTGAACTCCGACGCCGATCAGTACGGCGGATCCGGTGTGGGTAACGGTGGCACCGTGAAGGGTGTGGACAAGCCTCACTACGCCCAGCCGGCACATGCTGCGATCACAGTTCCGCCTCTGGCAGCACTCTGGTTGCGCCCGGTCCAGAACTGAACCGTGGCTTGACTTGGACGATCGCCCCAACCGCTTGACGGTTGGGGCGATCGTCGTATCCGGCGGTTGCGATGCTGTGGCACCGGGTGTACTGTTTCACGTCGTTGCTCCGGCGGCCTCCGATAGGAAGCGGCCAACACTCCGAACGAACCAGACGTTCACCTCCGGGAAACCGGGAGTTGACGAGATGGCAAACGGATGGATAGAGTAGCGGAGCACTTCGGCAAGGTGAGATTCACCGATCAGTCACTTCCACGAACATCACAGCAGGCTTAGCGGCCTCTGGTTCGTCGTGTGGCGGTGAGGATCCCTTGATCGATCTGTTGTTTGAGAACTCAATAGTGTTTCATGTTTGTTGATACCAAATATTGTTTTGTTTGGTTGATGGCC
>NZ_JAAVUN010000249.1 GCF_012163155.1 Kocuria subflava | reverse complement strand
GGGCCCGTGCCCACCGACCCGCCCGCCCAACCCACCCCGGAGGAGCCCGCCCCCGCCGTGGAGACCGAGGAGGAGGTCGCTCAGCCGATCGTGGCCGAGGACGCAGCCGGTGCGGCAGGCGAGCCCGTGGACCGGGCTACAGCTCCAGGTGCCGGCGACGCGCAGAGCGCGGCGGGTGTCCTGGTCATGGCTCAGCGGTTGCACGACGAGTACGTGGCCAAGGGCCAGGCAGAACATGACCGCCTCACGGCCGACGGCCAGTCCGAGTACGACCGTCTGCTCTCCGAGGCCCAGCGCTCGAAGGATGAAGTCCTGACCAGCCTGGAATCCGAGCGCGGTGCCTTGCAGGAGAAGGTCGATCATCTGCGCGGCTTCGAACAGACCTACCGGGTGAAGCTCAAGGAGTTCATCTCCGGTCAGCTCAACGACATCGATGCAGCTCCGCCCGTGGAGGACGACGTGGCTGCGATCGTGGGCGAGTTGCCCGCTGACGAACCGCAGGTCCAGGGGGCCACGGAT
>NZ_JAAVUN010000248.1 GCF_012163155.1 Kocuria subflava | reverse complement strand
GTCCTGCTCGACGGGCTCGGAAACGTTGACCACCAGCATCTCGGCGTCGGTGACCAGCTCAACGCCGGCCGGGAGCTCGACGTCGCTGGCCAGGACGTGCTCGTTGGGCTCACGGCCTTCGATCGAGACCTCGGACTGCTCGGGCACCTTGAGGGCGTCCACCAGGACGGTCAAGGAGGTCTCTTCCTGGTTGTACATGGCGGTCGGGGCGACCTCGCCGGTGAGGACCAGGGGAACGTCCACCTCGACCTTTTCTCCGCGCTTGACCGTCAGCAGGTCGATGTGGAGGATCTCCGGGCGGATCGGGTGACGCTGGACGTCCTTGAGCATGCACAGGTGCTCTCCGTCGGCCAGGACCTCGATGACGGCGTTGGAGTTACGTGCGACCAGCATCATCTCGTGGCCCGGGAGAGACACGTGGATGGGGTCGTGGCCGTGGCCGTAGATGACGGCCGGAATCTGATCGTTCGCGCGGATGCGGCGGGCGTAGCCCTTGCCGAAATCGGTGCGGACCTCGCC
>NZ_JAAVUN010000247.1 GCF_012163155.1 Kocuria subflava | reverse complement strand
CGGATCCACGGCATCCATGAGCCCCAGGTTGCCGTGCAGGATCGCCAGAGGTGTTCGCAGTTCATGCGCCGCGTCGTCGAGGAACTGCCGTTGCTGGTCGAACCCGTCCTCGATCCTGTCCAGCATGTAGTTGAAGTGCTGGGCCAGCTGTCCGACGTCGGAATCGGCCTTGGTCACCGGCACCCGCCGTTCGAGGTCCTCGGCGGGGATTTTCTGTGCTGCTTCCCTGAGCCGGGTGATGGGTGCCGTGATGCGACCGACCAGGAAGTACGAGATCAGGCTGCCCAGGATCAACATGACCGCCGATATACCGGTGAACCGCCACCACGAGTCGTAGACGGCTGCGCGCTGCGTGCTCAGATCGGTGCCGATCACCAGGAAGGCATCGCGGTCATCGGTGGGCAGAGAAACATCGATCACCCCGATCCGAAGTGTCTGTCCGTCGAGTTCGTGATCGGAGATCACGGTCTGTTCGGACTTGGCTCTTTGCTTGGCGGCGGTCACACGGTCGGGGTGGTCG
>NZ_JAAVUN010000246.1 GCF_012163155.1 Kocuria subflava | reverse complement strand
AACACCCCGGACCCGAGCGCTTCCTGCATGGCCGCGGGATCCGACGGGTCGATCTGCGCGGCCAACCCCTCGATGCGGTCCATGTCGATGTGGATCTCCTGCGAGAACGCGGTGATCAGGTCGACCACGTACTGGCGCAGCCACGGCGCGGCGTGGAACAGGCGGGCGTGGGCGACCTCGCGCACGGCCAGGTAGAGCACGACCTCCTGCTCCGGAACGCCCAGGTCCTCACCGAAGTCCTTGACGTTGCGCGGGAGCATGGCGGAACCGTCCTGGGCCAGCGGGAAGCCGATGTCCGTCGAGGACACGACCTCGGCGGCCAAACCACCCAGGACCTGGCCCAGCTGCATGGCGAACATCATGGAGCCCGCGTTGGCTAACATCCCGGAGGCACCGCCGAGCATGCCGGTCATCTCCTCGGGCAGCTGGCCCTGGATCGAGTCGGTCAGGGCTTTGGTCATGGACTCCGCCACCGGGCCCGTGATCTCCTGCCAGGGGGCGAAGGTGCCCTCGCCCCATT
>NZ_JAAVUN010000245.1 GCF_012163155.1 Kocuria subflava | reverse complement strand
AGTTCCCCCCCCAACCGGGGCTCCACGATGGTGACCTCACCGCGAGACACACGGTCCACGACGGATTGATTCACGTCGACGCCGCGGACCTGCACGCCACTGTTGGCCAGGGTCACGGCCGTGGGAAGGCCGATGTAACCGAGGCCGACGAAAACGACTGTCTGGAGATTCTGCGCCATGGAAGGTTTTCCTTAGGGGTAGACGTTCATGACTGATCTTGACCGGCGGCCGAGATCACGGGCGGGTTGCCGGGGAAGCTATTGAAGGCAGAAAGCAATAGCAATGAATGCAGAACGCTTTGTCGTCATAATCTCACGTGCTCCTGCCAATCCCCCATGGAAACGACCACCCCGGTTGAGACGACGTGTTGGTCCGTAACATTCCAGGTGTGACCGTGCCCTCCGCGGAACTGGCGGAAATTGAATCGATCGGTTGCATAGATCCGGAGCCCGCAATTGGCCACGGAGTCCAGGAAAGCGCTGTCCTCGCCCGTCGTTCTGGATTCGGACGGGTGTTGTTC
>NZ_JAAVUN010000244.1 GCF_012163155.1 Kocuria subflava | reverse complement strand
GGAACGAGAAGAACCTCTTCACCGGCTGGGTTGACGTGCCGTTGACCGAGAAGGGCAAGGGCGAGGCCACCCGCGGCGGTGAGCTGCTCAAGGAACGCGACATCCTCCCGGACATCGTGCACACCTCCCTGCTGCGTCGCGCGATCATGACCGCCAACCTCTCCCTGGACGCCGCGGACCGTCACTGGATCCCCGTCAAGCGGTCCTGGCGCCTCAACGAGCGTCACTACGGTGCGCTTCAGGGCAAGGACAAGACCCAGGTGCGTGACGAGTACGGCGAAGAGCAGTTCATGACCTGGCGCCGTTCCTACGACGTGCCGCCGCCCGAGTTGGACGACGACGACGAGTTCTCGCAGGCCCACGATCCCCGCTACGCCGACGTGCAGGACGCCCCGCGCACCGAGTGCCTCAAGGACGTCCTGGAGCGTTTCCTGCCGTACTGGGAAGAGCAGATCGTCCCCGACCTCAAGGCCGGAAACGTGGTTCTGGTCGCCGCGCACGGCAACTCGCTGCGCGCGCTG
>NZ_JAAVUN010000243.1 GCF_012163155.1 Kocuria subflava | reverse complement strand
CCCGGCGACGACGTCGTGGTCCTCGAGCCCTACTACGACCTGTACGCGGCGGTGGTGTCCTTCATCGGGGCCAACCTGCGTCCGGTCCCCCTGCGTCCACCGCATTTCACCCCGGATCCCGAGGAATTACGGCAGGCATTCACGCCCCGGACGGCCGCGGTCCTGGTCAACGACCCGCACAATCCCACCGGGACCGTCCTGGACACGGCGACGGCAGAGATCATCGCCCGGGAGACCCTTGCCAACGACGCCGTGGTCATCACGGACGAGGTCTACGAACATCTGCGCTTCAACGGCGCCCACGCGAGTCTGGCCGCCGGCGGCGGGAGCTCGCCGCTGGAACCGGAGCTGGCCGCGGCGATCGCGCAACGCACGCTGGTGGTCTCCTCCGCCTCCAAGACCTTCCGCGCGACCGGGTGGCGCATCGGATGGCTCACGGGGCCGCAGGAACTGGTCACGGGTGCACGCGCGATCAAGACCTACCTGACGCATTCCCCCGCCGCGCCCCTGCAACTGGCCGTG
>NZ_JAAVUN010000242.1 GCF_012163155.1 Kocuria subflava | reverse complement strand
GGTCGCGCCTCAACGCCCGTGGCTCCCCTTGGCCCGCCGGGCCCCCGTTCGCCGCCACGGGCACCCGGGTCGTGGCAACCCTGTCCAAGGAACTCAAGGCGCGCGCTGTCGCGGAGAACCGCCCGGTCACGGGCCTGATCTCCGTGTGCGCGGCTGGCGGCCAGGGGGCCGTGGCCCTGCTGCGCGCCTACCCCGAGTCCTGACCGGACCTCCGATACCGAGACCTGGGCGCTCCCGCGTCCGCATGTGTTGACGGGAGCGCCCAGGTGTCCCATCCCCCGAAAGGACCTTCGTGAGTCCCTCACCCTTTGACCTCACCTCCCTGCTGGGCCACGCGCCCGCCACCGATGACGCCTACCTGTCCGTGGTCTCCCAAGGCCCCGGACGAAAGATCGCCACCTCCCTGGGGCTGCCCGCCCCGGTCGCCCTGCGTCGACACGACCCCGACACACCCGCAGTTCCCGGCCTGGTCCTGGTGCTCGGTGCCGGCAGCGGCACGGCGACGACGCCCGGGTCCCACCC
>NZ_JAAVUN010000241.1 GCF_012163155.1 Kocuria subflava | reverse complement strand
TGCTGCCAGCCACGGGCGGCAGTTGTCAAAGCGTTGATCCTCCTCGGTGGTGAAGTAACAGCCCGGATTGATGTAGGTCACGATGCGCCAGTTGTTGGCCTCGGCCAGCGGCCGAATGGCATCCAGCCAGTGTTCGGCGTGGGAGTTGCCGATCAGCAGAAGGGTCTGTTCAGGGTTCTCTACGTCAGGCGTGGCGTTGGTGCACAGCCCCTGTGCTTCTGCCGGGATGTTCCACTCCGCCGGGCAGGCCGGTCCACGGTTGGGAGCCTGAGCCTCGAGCTGCTGGGGCAACGGGATGGTGGGGGCGTCGTCGTTACCCGTGGGCTGGTAGTCGGCGGCCAGCGAATACGCACCGGGGTTGTCCGTGTTCGGACCACTCGGGGCCGTCTCCACCTGCCGGTTCATGGCCTGCTGCCAGGCCAACGCGGGGGTGAGGCCGATGATCAGGCACAAGATGACCGCACCGACCAGTCGGGGCTTGGTCGCCTCCGGCCACCTCCACTTCTTGGGGGGCTTTTCGATG
>NZ_JAAVUN010000240.1 GCF_012163155.1 Kocuria subflava | reverse complement strand
TCCGGGGCCGCCCGGGCACGGCCGTCGGGCCCCCAGGACATGCCGGAATCCAGATACCGGCCCCGCCCGTTGCTCAACCCGACGGACGGGTCGATGGCCGGGGCCCGCCCCGCGAACACCTGGTTGCGCACACCCAACGCAGCACAGGCCGCGGCCAGTTCGTGGATGCGGTACTCCCCCAACGCGGTGCCGTCGTCGTTGTTGGCCGGCTGCCCCACCTCCAGGTGCCGCAGCAGCTCCGGGATGACCTCCCCCCGTTCGCCACGGGTCATGGTCAGCAGGTGAACCTCGGCCCCACCGCGCGCCAGCTGTGCGATCGAGGCACCCGTGACCACCGTTTCGTCGTCGGGGTGGGCGTGGACGTAGAGCACCCGCGCACCGTGGATTCCCTGTCCCTCGGGCAGCAGGGAACGCCGCGCATGCGGCAACACCGCCGTACCCTGCTGTGGGTACGACGGCGTTGCGTCGGCCGTGGGGGAAAGATCAGGCACGTGCCCGCTGGCGAGCAGCCTTGAAGCGCACGT
>NZ_JAAVUN010000024.1 GCF_012163155.1 Kocuria subflava | reverse complement strand
GCCAAAAAACGGCTCAGTGCCGATCCGGGATATCGGCCGCCGGCCCGAACCTGAGTCGGTGGATCGAGGCTAAGACATCGCACGGATGCCTGGGCCGGACCACAACAGGTTCCGCCGTGTCCAGGGGTCCGCCGCCCGTGTGGGATTCCGGACTTCCTTCAAAATCTCACCGCAACAGCCTGGCGTGCACCCACGGACAATGACTCCGGTTTCTTCGAACCGGCCCGGGAACGGCACGGCGTGGATCCAAGCGTCGATTGGCACGGGTGGTCCGGAACGCGGCAACAGGACCAGGACCCATTGCACGGTGCCGGGGTGGTGATCCCCACAGTGCGGCGATGGCTAGACCACGCCTTGGACTCGACCCGGCCTGAGCTCGCCGTTCAATGTACTGAACAGACGGACGGTTGGGTTGAGGCATCGATCCAGCTGGAGCTCTCATCCGTGGTGGACCCCGCACGGCTGGGTGTGGTGTTGCCAATCCAGCTCGACCCTCAAAGGGACGTCGAGTGGACGGGGGACGGGCCGGGGGAATCCGCACCAGACGCTGCCCACGGTGTCCGCTTTGACACATGGACGTCCGCCCCCTCCAACCTGTTCACGCGCTACCCGTTCCCTCAGTCCACAGGTACCCGTGGTGACCTCCGGCGTCTGAGCATCCCCGTGGTGGAAGAACCTGGAGCCGATTCCCGCATGGAGGTGGAGGTCTTGGGTGTGTGCCTGGATACTGTGCCTCAACCTGACGGGCCGTGGTGGTCGTTGCTGCCGTAGTCGGATACGCAGTTGGAGTCCGCCCTGCACGACGATGAACTGCCCCCACCTGCCACGGTGGAAACCTGGTGGCTGCATCTGGACGCTGCATATGAAGGACTGGGCAGCAGATCATGTGGTGTGGACGTGGCACGTGAGCACAAAGTTCAGGCCCGGACCGCAGTGATCACGATCCGGGCCCGAATGGTGGGGAGCGCTCAGTCCTCCTGAGCGGCGGCGTCAGCAATGAACAAGTCATTGATGGCGCCATTCATGGGGTCCAACACCTCAGCTGAGGGAGGGCGATCCGCCCAGATCTCTTGAAAGGCGGGACCGGTCAGGGCCGTGACGTCCGCACCGTGGCTGGTCACAGGCATGAAGAAGGTGTCGCCGTCGTCAATGGGTCCGGTGAACGCTTCCGTGTTGATGCCCTGTTCACGCCAGATGTCCTCCGTGCGTTCCACAGCATCCTCCCGTGCCGGGAAGACCACCGCAGCCTCAGCCACCACGGACTGACACTGCTCGGATCCCAAGAATTCCACCCACTGAGCCGCAGCTTCAGGGTTGTCGGTTTCGGCTGAGATCGAGTCCGCCAGGCCGTTGATCATGCTGGGTGCTGTGCCGTTTGGCCCCGCGGGCAAACGGGCAGTGCCCACGTCCACGCTCTCGTTCCCCGCGTAGGCCGGGATCATCCAGGAACCGTCCGTGACCACAGCCACGGACCCGGACATCAACTGCTGCAAGGTTCCGTCGTCCTCGTTGAACTGACCGAACCGGGGCATGTAACCCTTGTCCGAGAGGCCGAAGTACCAGTCCAGTGTTTCGTGCAACTGGGGGTCGTCGTAGTTGTACTCCGTGCCCCACAGGGGAGTGTCCGTTGCCTGCCAGCCGTTGGAATTGGCGAAAGCTGACCACTGGCCCTGGCCAAACGTCCCGCCACCGGCATCAGACAGTCCCAGGCCGTAGACGGCAACGTTGTCCTTGTCGAACCCGGGCTCATCCCCGCGGACGCCGTTGCTGTCCACGGTCAGGTGAGCGATGGTGGCCTCAAAGCTGCCGCCGTCCTCCGGATTCCACTCGAGTGAGCCCAACTCCTCAGGGCTCACGCCGGCATCCTCCAGATGTTGGTTGTTGTAGAACATGGCAATCGTGTCCCAGTCCTTGGGGCTGCCGTATCGATGCCCGTCCGAACCGGTCCAGATGTCCGTGAGGCCCTCTGCGTAGTCGTCCTCTCTCTGATCAGCGGTGGCAGGTTGTTCGTCCAACGGCAGAAGAACATCAAGGTCGGCGTACTGCGGGTAACGGGAGACGTGATTGACGAACACATCGGGTCCGGTGTCAGCCAAGAACCCAGCAGTCAACCGCTGCCAGTAGTCACCCCAACCGGTTTGAGTGACGTTGACCGTGTACTCGGGGTTCTCCTCCTGGAACAGGTCCGCGCATTGCTGATACGCGGGCATCTGCTGCGTGTCCCACAACCAGTAGTCGATCACGTTGTTGTTCTGCTCTCCGCCTTGCCCACAACCGCTCAGAACCAACCCCGCGGTGGTGACCACAGCGGCAGCCGACAAGACCCGCGAACGAGACCTCCGGCGTCGTGGTCCTGGCGCTTGTTTGGTATCCGGTGCGACTTTGCGGTTCCGTGAGGAAAATGCTGATTTCATGTTCTGGTTCTCCTTACTTGATGCCCGAGAAGCCGATCGAGTTCACGATTCGCCGGGCGAAGACCATGAACAGCAGGAACATGGGGAGGGCAGCGATCAGTGACGCTGCCATGAGTCCGGCCCAGTCCGTGCCGGACTGTGGTGATTGGGCTCGGAAGACGCCCAAGGCCACGGTGAGCACGCGGGAGGAGTCCGTGTACGAGACCATCAGCGGCCAGAAGTAATCATTCCAAGCAGCCATGTACGTCAAGATGGACAACGTGGCGATCGGCGCCGAGGCCATGGGCAGAATGACCTTGAAGAACGTGCCCATGCGTGAGGCGCCGTCAAGGCGTGCCGCTTCCTCGATCTCCATGGGAATCCCCAGGAAGAACTGCCGCAGGAAGAACACGGCGAACGGGGTCATGAACATGGTGGGCAGTGCGATGCCCAGGACGGTGTCGATCAGGCCCAGCTGTTTGATGAGCACAAAGTTGGGCAACAGGGTGAACACCGCCGGGACCATCAGTCCTGCCAGGAACAACGCGAACACTTGATCGCGGCCCTTCCAACGCAGCCGGGAAAAGGCGTAGGCAGCCATGGCGGAGAACAGCACCTGGCACACGGTCACCAAGGTGGCCAGAAACACCGAGTTGAGCAGATAACGCCAGAAGTTCAGGGTGGCACCGGAGCCACCTTCGGCCAGGGCATCTTCCGTGGACTGGAAGCCCAGGACTCGCTCAAATGCGCCGGTGGTGAATTCCGGCGGGTTCAGTGAAGCGGGGTCGCTCAACAGGCCCGGGTTGGTGGACAGCGCGGTGCGCAGGATCCAGTAGAAGGGCAGCAGCGTGATCAGCAGAATCAGGATCATCACTGCCCAGGCCACCACTTTGCCCGGGGTAGGCAGTTTGTGACGACGGCGGTGGGAACTGCCCTGAAGTTCGTTCTCGGTCTTGGGTTCCAAGGCATCAGGGGCGGTGGTGGGTGATGTGCTCATGAGCTCTGGTTCCTCTCAGCTCATGTCCGAGCTGTCCGCACGGGACAACCGGTACTGGATGGCAGTGATGACGCCCAGAACGATCAACAGACCCACGGACATGGCGGAGGCGTAACCGAACTGGAAGCGGTCAAAGGCCATGTCGTAGATGTAGAGCTGCAAAACGTTGGTGGCGTTGGCGGGCCCGCCGCCGGTGGTGATGGCCACGGTGTCAAAGACCTGGAACGAACCGATGATCGTCATGATCAGCACCAGAGCCATGATGGGGCGCAGCAGAGGCAGCGTCACGGAGAAGAAGGTCCGGATCTCTCCAGCACCATCCAAACGCGCAGCCTCGTAAACCGAGGGCGGCAGGGTCTGAAGCCCCGCAAAAATCAACAGCGCCGTGTAACCCATGTGGCGCCACACATTGACCAGGGCAATGGTGGGAATGGCCCATGCACTGTCCGTGAAGAAACCAATCGGGTCGATCCCCAACCAACCCAAGATCTGGTTGCCCACGCCGAACTGGGTGTCCAAGATCCACACCCACACCAAGGCTGCCACCACGTTGGAGACCAGGTACGGGGTCAAGACCAAGCCGCGCAGCAGAGTGGACTGGGTCAAGCGATACATCAGCAGTGCAATGACCATGGCCACGGCCGTCTGGATGCCGATGTTCAGCAGCACGTAGTAGACCGTGGTCTTCATGGAATCCCAGAAGATTGGATCCGCGATCAAACGCCTGTAGTTGGCCAGGCCCACGAACTCCGCCGGAGTCAGCAGGTTGTAGTTGGTGAAACTCAACCAGATGCCTCGGATCAGCGGCCAGATCAGGAACACTGCCAGCCCCAACGCTGCGGGAGCGATGAAGATCAGCGCAATGCGGGTGTCGTCCTTGGGTCGCCGCTTGGGCGGGTCTTGGGTGTCCCGTGGGCCACCCGCTGGTGGCCGCGAGGAACGGGTTGTCACGCTACTCATCGATTTCCCTTGTCAATAGGCCACGTGCACTGGCGGATCAGCGCGCGGTGAGGTGAATCAGTCGGATGCGGTCAGGGCGCAGTTGTGGAGCGTGCAGACCAACTTCCTGGAGTACAGAACCGCGGGTCTTGGTTCCATTGGGCCACCAGGCCGGTGGCGTGAACGCGGCATCGGTCGCTGCCGGTGTGACGTCGTCGCTGACGTAGTCGACATCGAGGTTCAACCCGCGCAGCGTCAGCCGGCCCACAGGGTCAGTGATGGAGACTCCGGTGCAGACGACGGCAAAAAGAGCCTCGGTCTGATCAGCAGAGACCACACCGTGGACGTCCCATTCCGGGTCAATCGCGTCCACCCGAATCAACGTGCCGTTGTGCAGCAGATCCCTGTGCGACTTGTAGAGCTCAACCCACTCGCTGAGCTCGTCCAGCTCATCCTGGGTAGCCTGCGTCAGATCCCACTCGACGCCAAAGTGACCCCACAGGGCCGTGCCGGCGCGGAAGTTCACGGCATGCAGGCGATCCGTCTGATGGGAGCGGCCTGAGGCCACGTGGCTGCCCATCAGTTCCGGGGGAACCAGCTGCTGGGTCCAACGGTGCATTTCTTGACGCTCGGCCGGATCGATGCAGTCGGAGGTCCAGAACCGGTCAGTGTGCTCCAAGACGCCCAGATCCACTCGAGCCCCACCCGAGGAGCAGGACTCAATCTCCAAGCCGGGGAACCGTTCCTTGAGCTCGGCCATGAGGCCGTAGGCGGCTAGCGTCTGACGGTGCACACCCGGTGCTCGGTCCAGGCTGGAACCGGCCTCCAGCAGGTCCCGATTGTGATCCCACTTGATGTAGCCAATGCGGTTGTTGGAGAGAACCTCCACCATCTGGTCCCGGACATGGGCATACGCCTCCGGGTTGCCCAGATCCAGGACGTGTTGGAACCGACTGCTGACGGGTGTGCGCTCCGCAGGTGCCAGGACCCACTCCGGGTGGGCACGTGCGACGTCGGAATCCAGATTGACCATTTCAGGTTCGAACCACAGGCCGAACTCCATGCCCAGGTCCGTGACCTTCTGGATCAAGGGCGTGAGGCCGTCGGGCCAGACCTCCTCTGAGATCACCCAATCGCCCAGACCGGAGGTGTCATCGCGGCGGGAACCGAACCAACCGTCGTCGAGCACGAAGCGCTCAATGCCGATCTGTGCTGCACGTTCGGCAAGGGCAGTCAGCTTGGGGAGGTTGTGATCAAAGTAGACAGCCTCCCAAACATTGAGGGTGGCCGGGCGGGGGCGGTGTGGATGCTGTGGACGGGAGCGGATCCAGGAATGGAGCCGGTTGGCCTGCGCGTCCAGGCCCTGGCCCCAGATGCCGTAAATCCAAGGGGACGTGTAGTTCTCACCCGCAGACAACGTGACCTCACCGGGCATGAGCAGTTCGCTGCCGCCCAGCAGGCGCTGGCCCGTGTACTCGCGCTCTGCCCAGGTCCTGTGATTCCCGGAGAACGCGGTGTGCACACCCCAGACCTCGCCCTGGGAGAACCCGAATCCCTGTTCACCGGCGAGGATCATGTGCGCCGCGTCTGCACCGGTCCGTCCCTTGCGGCCTTCCCGCAGATGCACGCCGACCGTGAACGGGCGCCGCTGCTGGGCGGCGCGCTCCTGACCCCAGTGACCTGCAAAGTCTTGCAATTGGTGGGCCCGGGCCGGCACTGGCAGGGCCAGGGCGATTTCCTCGAGCCGGTACGGGCCATCACCCGTGTTGGTCACGGTGGCTCGTGCGCGCACCACGCCCTCGGGGGTGAGCTCCACCTGAATCACAAGCCCTACGTGTTCGGGGGAATCCACGTGGATTTCAAGCGTGCCTGCACCCAGCTGTTCGAATGGCTGTGTGAGCCTTGTGGTGGTTTCTGTGCGGTTGGACGCTGTGTCCTCGGAGCCGTCGGCGCAGCCAGAGGCCTGGAAGCGAACATCGCTCACACTGAAATCGGGAGCCCAGGCCAGACCGTCGCGGTGGCCTGTCAGTCCTGGGCGGCCTGCCCATCCCCAGCGCGGTTCGGCCAGGATCCCCACGTGCATGGGGACGTCGGGATTGTTGGGGACCTGGCCGGAGATGGTGGACAACGCCACGATTGTCGCGTCCGCATCAGTGAGTTCCCCGAGATCGGCGCCCCAGTGGGCAACGGCCGGGATGCGGCCGTCGGGACGGCTTAGCAGCAACGACACCCCGCCCGCGCGCAGATACAGGTTTTGTTGCTGCGGCAGGGCGCTGGTGGCCACGGGCACAGGGTTGGTCACGATGTGGTCCTGCTGACCATCAGGTGTGGCGCTCACTACTTGTTACCTCCCGATTGCTTTCTTGTGCTGCAAGTCACTCTAGAATGAACATAAACGAACATCAAGATTGGTAGAACAATCAGATGGCAACATGACGGAGTGGCATCATGGACCCCAAGCATGACTGCACAAGTGAGGAGACAGGCGTGACTGATTTACTGCCGGCCGAGCGGCGCTCTCGAATCCTGGAGCAAACCCGCGCTCACGGGTCCGTGCGGGTGGCGGATTTGGCGCAGACCCTGAATGTCTCGGAGATGACTGTGCGGCGTGACCTGGATCAGTTGGCGCAGGAGGGCGAGCTGCACAAAGTGCATGGCGGGGCTCGATTGGCCGCCCCTGGTGCGGCATCGGAGGAGCCAGGCTTCCTGCGGAAGTCCCGGTTGCATCAAGAGCAGAAGAGCGCGGTGGCTCGCACCGCGGCGGCTTTGGTGAAGCCCGGTATGTCCGTGTTCCTCAACTCTGGCACCACCACTTTTGCCCTGGCCCGGGAACTGCGTTCGATCGAGGATCTGACGGTGGTGACCAATTCGCCCAGAATCGCTCAGGTGTTTGAAGATCGCCCGGCGGCGGGCAGTCAAGTAGTCATGCTCGGTGGGGTGCGAACTCCCTCTGATGCCCTGGTGGGCCCGTTGGCGGTGCGCAGCTTGGAGACCCTGCACGCGGACGTGTGTTTCATGGGGGTCCACGGGTTTGACCTTGACACCGGGTTGAGCACCCCCAACATGTTGGAAGCGCAGATCAACGGCATGTTCCTGCAGCAGGCGCACCGGGGCGTCGTCGTCGCAGATTCCACCAAGTGGGGAACGGTGGGGCTCTACAGCTTTGCCGCCCTGGAGGCCGTGGACGACCTTGTGACCGATTCCCGACTGCCGGAAAACGCCGTGACTGAGCTCGAGGAGAGGATCACCCGTGTCCACCGTGTTGCCTGACCTGCCCGCTGCCACTGTGGCCCACGTGACCCACCGGTTGTTCGACGGTCGGGAGATCGTGTTTTTCAGTCACGACGACGCCGCGCTGCCCACCCACCTGGAGGACCCCCGGCCTGCGGCGCCGCGAGCGGGCCACGGTGAGTTGCGCCAGGATCCGTTGACGGGGGATTGGATTGCGTTGGCCACCCACCGGCAGAACCGGACGCATCTCCCACCGGCTGATCAGTGCCCGCTGTGCCCCATGCAACCCGGCCGGGAGACGGAGATTCCAGCGGACTTTGACGTGGTGGCGTTCGAGAACCGTTTCCCCTCCCTGGGCCCTGATCTGGTGGAGTTGCCGGGTCCGTCAGCCGAGCCGGAACCGGGAACCACCCACCCCGCCGGAGGGCGTTGCGAGGTCTTGGTCTACACCCCCGAACACCAGGGCAGTTTGGCTGCACTGGATCCGCGGCGCGTTCAGTTGGTGTTGCGGGCCTTGGCGCAACGGACCCGGGCCCTGTCGAAGCTGCCGGGAATCAAGCAGGTGTTCCCGTTCGAGAACCGTGGTGAGCAGATCGGCACCACCTTGCACCACCCGCACGGGCAGATCTATGCCTACCCCTACGTGACCCCCACGGCCCTCAAGACTGTGCAGCGTGCAGCCGATCATCTGGACCGGACCGGGCGGACGTTGCATCAGGACCTGTTGGATTACGAGCGCGAATCGGGCGAACGCATGATCTCGTCCGGTGAGCACATCAGCGCCTACGTGCCGTGGGCCGGGCGTTGGCCGCTGGAGGTCCACGTGGTGCCGCACCGCCATGTCCCGGATCTGGCCGCTCTGACCGATGAAGAACTGGACGAACTTGCGGCAGTGGTCCAAGACGTCCTGACCAGGTTCGATGCGCTCTACCCGACCCCAACCCCGTACATCGCGGCGTGGCACCAAGCACCGTTGGTTGACGGGCTGCGGGAGGCCTCACGATTGCACCTGCAGATCGTGAGCCCACGCCGGGCGGAGAACAAGCTGAAGTTCCTGGCTGGTTCGGAGTCCGCTATGGGCGCCTTCATTGGGGACGTCAGCCCGGAAGAAACCGCTGCAAGATTGAGGAACGCACTGTGAAATCCCCGCACTCATCAGCTGACAGGGCGCGTGCCACGGAACTGGTGGGCACGTTCCAACAACTCTTTGGGGTTGAACCGAGCGGAGTGTGGCGTGCGCCTGGCCGCGTGAATTTGATCGGCGAGCACCTGGACTACAACAACGGACTGGTGCTGCCTTTTGCCATCGACCGCTCTGCCATGGTTGCCGTGCGCCTGCTGGCTCCGGGTGAACACTCTCAACTGGTCTCAACCTGGATCGATCCCACCACGGGCCGGCAAGCTCGCGCCGGCTTTGACCCGCTGAACTTGCGCCCGGGGGCGGTGACCGGTTGGGCCAGTGGTCCGGCCGGTGTTGCCTGGGCGCTGCAGGAATCCACGGGCGTGCAGGTCCCGGGTTTCCAGATGGTGCTGGATTCCATTGTGCCTGTGGGATCGGGCTTGTCCTCCTCACACGCAGTGGAGGTTTCGGTGGCGCTGGCCTTGGCTGAACTCACCGATGCACCCGTGGACCGGCGAGATCTGGCCCGCATCACCCAACGTGCTGAGAACGACTTTGTGGGTGCCCCTACAGGCATCATGGACCAGTCGGCCTCCCTGCTCTCCACCGCCGGCCACGCTGTTCTTCTGAACTGCCGCACCCTGGAGACCGAACACATTCCTCTGCCCTTGGATGAGGCCCGCCTGCGTCTGCTGGTGGTGGACACCTGTGTGGCGCACAGCAACGACGACGGCGGCTACGCCGCGCGACGCGCCACCTGTGAGCAAGCAGCCGAGCTGCTGGGCGTGGACACTTTGGGAGATCTTCCTCTGGATGCCGACCTGTCCGAACTCCCGGCAGAGATCCTGCCCAAGGCCCGGCACGTGTTGAGCGAACGCGCCCGGGTGGATGCCGCCGTCGAGCATCTGCGGGCCGGGCGATGGCAGGAGCTGGGGTCGGAACTCTCCGCCTCCCATGCTTCCCTTCGTGATGACTACCAAGTGTCCTGCCCGGAATTGGATGTGGCCGTTGAGGCCATGACCCAGGCCGGGGCATTGGGTGCCCGCATGACCGGCGCCGGATTTGGCGGGTCGGCCATTGGGCTGCTGCGGGAATCGGATGTGACGGCGGCCCAAGATGCTGTTCTCGCGTCCTTCCAAGCAGCCGGATGGGATGAACCGCGGCTGTTCACCGTGCTTCCGGGAGAAGGTGCGGACCGCCTGCTCTGACGTCGCCTCCTGCTGCTCAGAAAAAAGTTTCAAAAAAGTTCCACAACCCGCGTCACGATCTCCGTCCCACCCTGTCTACACCTCGAGGGCACACAAACCCTCAGCACCCGAAGGTGCAGGAGAGATGCTCCAAAGCCCCGTGGGCACGGGGTGGAGGCGGCCGGTTCGTGACGTGTTGGTGGGCACCAATGACTCAGCGGGCCGGTGGTCGTGACGGTTGGGACCGTGACGACGTGGTGCGAGGTCAGGCAGAGGCCACGCACCGGGGCCCGACGGGGCGCGCGACCTGGGAGAGGGTCGCGCGCCCCCGGGCTTCCCACGTGTCCCAGGGACTCCCCAGGCAACTGCTCCCTGAAGTTGCCAACAAAGGCTGGGCTTCCCAGAACACCTCCTCACTAGCGTGAATGCTGTGCAGTCGCAGCGCGGCGGGATTCAGACCGCCGAGTTGCGGCGCGATGGCAGCTGGTCCGCAGTCAGCGGTACAGGCCGTCGCGTGCCAGAGGAAGGTGAGGTTGGTTCTCATGTCCAGGACATCCATGGTGTCGCGTTTGACCGCTGAATGTTTGGGAACGTTTGCGCTGGTTTTCATCGGGTGCGGGGCGGCCGTCACCGCTGCTGCTTTCCTGACGCCCACGCAGGTGAACATCGGTATCGGCCTGTTCGGCGTGGCTGCGGCCTTCGGTGCCACGGTCACGGCCATGGCCTACGCTGTCGGCCACATCTCCGGCGGACATTTCAACCCGGCGGTCACCCTGGGGGCGGCCTTGGCCGGGCGCATCGAGTGGAGCGCGGTTCTGCCGTACTGGGTGGCGCAGTTGGTGGGTGGCTCATTGGGCGGCGTGGTGCTCTACGTGATTGCCAGCGGCCAGAGTGGCTTTTCGGCTGTGGAGTCAGGTTTTGCCACCAACGGGTTTGGTGCGCTCTCCCCGGGTGGTTACGGGCTGTTCTCCGTGTTCTTGGTGGAAGTGGTGGTCACCTGCTTGTTCCTGTTGGTCATTCTGGGCTCCACTGACGATCGCGCCCCGGAGGGGTTTGCTCCCGTGGCCATCGGTGTTGGGTTGACCGTGCTGATCATGGCTTTCGTCACGGTTTCCAACGCCTCCTTGAGTCCGGCAAGGTCCTTGGCTGTGACCTGGTTCGTCCCTGATGCGCTGGGACAGGTGTGGGTGTTCTTCCTGGCGCCCCTGGCGGGCGCTGCCATCGCGGGCGTCTTGTACAAGGTGGCGTTCCCCAACACCTCTGAGGAGGTGTTGGAACGGGAGGAAGCCTGACCTCTCCAGTTCTACGCATTCTGGGCCGTCATCAAGCGCTGATGACGGCCCAGAATGCGTAGAACTCACCGCCGGGATGCCACTGCAGCGCGAACCAGGGAAACCAGACGGGGTTCCAGCTCTCCTGGTCGAGTGAAGATGTCGGCAGCGGTCACCCTGATCTCGATCCACCCCGCGGCTTCGGTGACCTGCAACCGCTCGATGTCCCGCACGCGTTGGCCAGGTGAATCATGGTGCGGGCCCTCCACTTGGATCGATATCCGGAGTTCAACGTTGCCGAGGTCGGGGTGAACGGGGCGCATGCCGGGGACTCGGATTTCCAGGTCATGGACGAACAGCGGGAACCCGGCTTTTGCCAACGCTAGTCGGGCATGAGTCTCCAGTGCTGAGTCAGCGCCCACGCTCACCCGCTTGAGAGCTTCCCAAAGGCGGGACAGTCCACGCCGGGGTGAGAGCCTCTCCAGATCGGAGACGAGGTCGTTAAAGTTCCTGGTGGGCGGGTTGCCGCGGTTGAACCCCTTGGAGTGCTGTGTGACCACACCGTCCAGCAATGCCACCAGAGCATCGTCGGAAAGGGCGAGGCCACCAGCAGTGCTCCGCTGATCCGCCAATTGGACGGCAGTCAAGGCCGGGCCAGTGACCAGCACTCCGCCGATCGACCACCGGTCGGCTTGGGCTACTTCTGCTTTGTGCCCGATGACCCCGGTCATGCGCGGAGGACACAGCCCGTCCCAGCGGGTGATGTGCAGGCCGGGGGACTGCCACACGGCTCCGGGCAGGGGGAGACCCAGCAGAAGCGCCGAACTGGTGTGACTGACCACAGTGGTTGGGTGCCTCATCTGAAGGGCAGCCATCACCTGATGCGTACGCTTTTTGGGGTGCTCGGGCAGCTCGTGGTCGCTTGTGGCCCACACGCCGGTGAGGATCGACCGGTAGGCGGGTCCACGTAGTTGGCGGTAGCTCACACCGGCTTGCAACGCCTGTTCCGTGGTGAAACAGCGTCCCTGCAGACACGCAGGGGGTATGTGGCGTCGGGCTGGCATACTCTGAGTCAACGCCCGAATCACCACCGGGTGGGTGGAAAATTTTGAGTTGTGGACAACTGGCCGAGTTCTACGCAATGTGGGACGCCATCAGCGCGTGATGGCGTCCCACATTGCGTAGAAATCGCGAAAGCTCGGGTGAGCTCAGCCCTCCAACAGCTCCTCGATCGGTTCGCGCAGTTCATCCGGGGTGGTGGCGGGTTCGTAGCGGGCCACCACGGTGCCGGACTGGTCCACCAGGAACTTGGTGAAGTTCCAGTCGATCTGTGCGCCATTGGGTCCAGGCTTCTCCGACTTGAGCCACTCCCACACCGGATGGGTGTGCAGCCCGTTCACATCGGTCTTCTTGTAGATGGGGAACTCCACGCCGTACTGGGTGCGACAGAACTCCTGGATCTCCTGGCCCTCACCGGGTTCCTGCTCGCCGAACTGGTTGCAGGGGAAGCCCAGGACGGTGAATCCGCGGTCCTTGTAGTCCGCGTAGAGCTTTTCCAGGCCGTCGTACTGCGGGGTGTAGCCGCATTCGCTGGCGGTGTTGACAATCAGCACCACCTGCCCGGCCAGGCGGTCGAACACGTCCTGGGAGCCTGAAATGGTGTCTGCGGTGAAGTCGTGGAGCTTGGTCATCAGTACCTTTCAGATGCCACGTGAACCGTGACACCGCTTGTCAGCCAGCAAATATGTTCAGGGACAAGTCTGGCTCACGGAACCCGGCGACCGTGAGCCAGATCGCACTCAGCCGAAAAGGATGACATCCAGACGCCGTGGACCGTGCACGCCTTCCACGCGCTCCAGCTCGATGTCAGAGGTGGCCGAAGGTCCGGAGATCATGGTGATCGGCCGCTGGTGGTCCATCCGTTCAAAGGCTTCCGGAATGAGTTCCACCACCGTGTCCAGCGGAACCACGCACACGTGGTGGTCCGGGACCAGACTCAAGGCCCGCCGCCCTTCATCTGCCGCCCCGTTGAGGAAAATCGTGCCGGTTTCCGCGCAGGAGACGGTGGATGAGGTCAACACGGCCCCCAGCGCATCGAGTTCACGTGCGCCCAGGGGGGCGCCGTCGTCGTTGTGGTCGCGGACGGTGGACAGGCCCTCTGGAAGCCAGGAGGAGTCCAGACCGTCGGGGAGGATGGTCACCGAATCGGCCAGCAGCTCGGCGATGCGCCCGGGTAGGGAGCTCGCGTCCTCCCGGTAGACGTTGGCCTTGTAGTCCACCAGTCGGTCCTCCAGCATGTCCACCACCTCGGCGTGCCCCAGGGAGGAACTGCGCCGGTAGGCGCGCGGGGTCTGCGGGGCCACGGGTTGGTCCCGCAGGGCGTAGTTGATCCTGGAGAGGATGGTGGCCTTGGCCTCTGACTGGCTCATGCGTTCTGCTCTCCTTCACGTTCGCCGGTGCTGGTGGCGGGGCTGTCCTTGGTGGTGGCGCCTTCGGCCTGGTCGCGTTCGGCGCGCAGCTTGGCAACGGCCTGAGCTTCCGCACCCCATGCAGCGTGTTGGTGGATTTCACCCGCCAAAGACGACGCCGGGACCTCACCTCCCGCACTCACTGCCAGTTGGGTGTCACCCAGGTCTTCGGCCACCCGTTGCTGCGTGTTCTCACCGTTGTTCTTCCACCAGTTGCGGAAGGACTGGTTGGGTGGCACGGGGATGTCGCGTTCCTGGGTCCAACCGCCCACCATGCCGGGCAGCCACTTGGCGCCGCCGAACGGCTTGAGCGCGCCACGGCCCAGTGGCAGGGCGCGTTCGGCAAGCCCCATCCGGGTGCCGGAGGACATGACGGTGCCTGCGGCCTTCATGAGCAGGTCCATCTCGGATGGGACCTTCTTCTTCTTGGCTTCGGCCGGGTGCCCTGCCGGCTCTGGCGTGACACCGGCAGCTTCGGCCTCCGCCTGCCGCGCTTCGATCACCGTGGAGCGCTGCTGGGTGGCGGCCTGGTCCCGCTGGCCGTGCTTGGTGCGGATGTCCTCATCGCGCAGGTGCACCAGGATGGAGGGGATGTCGATCTTGACCGGGCAGACCTCGTAGCACCGCCCGCACAGGGAGGAGGCATACGGCAGGGAGTTGTTCTGTTCGGCGGCCACACCGGTCAGCTGGGGGGAGAGGATCGCGCCGATCGGGCCGGGATAGGTGGAGCCGTAGGCGTGACCACCGGCGTGCTCGTAGACCGGGCACACGTTCAGGCAGGCAGAACACCGGATGCAGTGCAGCGCGGAGCGTCCTGCGGGATCGCCCAGAACAGCCGAACGCCCGTTGTCCAGCAGGATCAGGTGGAACTCCTCCGGGCCGTCCCCCTCTGTCACACCGGTCCACATGGAGGTGTAGGGGTTCATGCGCTCGCCGGTGGAGGAGCGGGGCAGCAGCTGGGTGAAAACCTCAAGATCGGAGAACCGTGGCAACAGCTTTTCCACTCCCATGACCGTGATGAGGGTCTTGGGCAGGGTCAGGCACATGCGCCCGTTGCCTTCGGACTCCACCACGGTGAGGGTCCCGGTTTCTGCGATGCCAAAGTTGGCGCCGGAGATGGCAACGGTGGTGTCCAGGAACTTCTCCCGCAAATAGCTGCGGGCAGCCTCGGCCAGGACGGCGGGTTCGTTGGTCAGTTCCTTGCCGGTTCCGGGCATACGGCGGGAGAAGATCTCCCGGATCTCGTCCCGGTTCTTGTGAATGGCCGGCACCAGGATGTGGGAGGGCTTGTCCTCGCCCAGTTGCACAATCAGTTCCGCAAGGTCGGTTTCGTGGGCCTTGATGCCCTGGCCCTCCAGGTGCTCGTTGAGCCCGATCTCCTGGGTGGCCATGGACTTGACCTTGATGACCTCTTCCACGCCCTTGGCGCGGACCAGATCGGTCACAATCCGGTTGGCCTCGGCTGCATCCCTGGCCCAATGCACCACACCACCGCGGGCGGTCACGTTGGCTTCGAACTGTTCCAGCAGTTCAGGCAGCCGTGCGCCCACCTCTTGTTTGATGGCGGAGCCGGCGTCACGCAGGTCCTGCCAGTCCGGCAGTTCACCCACCACACGGGCTCGTTTGCCGCGAATGGTGTGGGTGGCGTGTCCTATGTTGGCGCGCATCTGCGTGTTCTTCAGTTCCGCGCGTGCGTGCTCCGGGAAGGGGGTTTCCTCGTACAGGTTCCCGGATCCGTAGGCAATGCGGGTCCCGGGCATGCCCAGATCAACAGTGGTCATCGTGCGCCTCCTGCAGAAGGGGTGACGGTTGCGTGTACGCGGGGGATGGACAGATCGGCGATTTCATCCAGTTCCAGCGGGTTGGCTCGCGTGGAGGCCAGGATCTCTGCCAGATGGATGGTCCGCACCTGGGAACCACGACGACGCGCCGCCCCGCTCATGTGCAACTGGCAGGAGGAGTCACCGCCGGCGCACAGGCCTGTGCCGGTGGATTCGATGTTCTTGATCTTGGCATCCACCATGGCCCCGGAGACGTCGGGGTTCTTGAAGGAGAATGTCCCGCCGAATCCGCAGCACTCCTGGGCATCCGGCAGTTCCACCAGCTCCAATCCGTCCACGCTCTCCAGCAGTCGGGTGGGGCGGTCGCCCAGGCCCAGCAGGCGCAGTCCGTGGCAGGACGGGTGATAGGTGATCCGGTGGGGGAAGTGGGAGCCCAACTGCTCGGCGGCGTTGTCCACGCCCAGCACGTCCACCAACAATTCGGAGAGTTCGTAGGTGCGGGCTGCAACCTCTTCGGCACCCCGGGCAAGGTCCTCGTCCCCACAGGCCCGGGCCACCATGGGCTGCTGGTGGCCCAGGGAGGCCACACAGGAACCGGATGGGGCCACGGCGACGTCGTAATCGGCGCTGGTGAAAGCTTCCACGTGGTTGCGCACCACGGGCAACGCCCCTTCTATGTAGCCGCTGTTGACGTGCATCTGCGAGCAGCACCCCTGGCCGGCAGGGAAGACCACCTCATGCCCCAGGCGCTCCAGGACGCGCACGGTGGCCAGTGCCACCTTGGGATACATGGCGTCCACGATGCACGTGGCGAACAAGGCGATTCTCATGGATCCTCCGCTGGTTTTGTGACTCAGGTCATGTACAGTTTCCCACGACCTCATGTGGTCCGACCATACTCGTTCGTGATCCACATCGCATTTCGGGCTGTCCTCGCGAGTCCCCTCAAGCTCAGTCCGCCTCACCGCAGGAGTCGTACGTGAACACCTACACCGCTCAGGTCGACGCGGTTGCCGGGAGCCTGGGACTCTCGGCGCTGGTCGGCATCGTGCCGCTGGTGGCCTTTTTCATCGCCCTCGTGGGACTCAAGCGCAGCGCTTGGGTCTCCGGTCTGATCGCACTCACCACGGCGATCGTCGTCGCTGTCCTGGCCTTCGGCATGCCCGTGGACCTGGCGCTGCTCTCCGCAACCCAAGGTGCCGTTTTCGGACTGTTCCCCATTGTGTGGATCGTGGTCATGGCGCTGTGGTTCTACCAGGTGACCGTGGCCGCCGGGCGTTTCGAGGACATGCGTTCCATCTTCGACACCATCGGCGGCGGTGACGTCCGCATCCAGGCCATCCTGATTGCCTTCTGCTTCGGCGGTCTGCTGGAGGCCCTGGCCGGATTCGGTGCACCCGTGGCCATCACGGCCACCATGATCCTGGCCATCGGCCTCAAGCCGCTGAAGACCGCCGTGGTGGTTCTGATCGCCAACACCGCACCCGTGGCCTTTGGCGCCGTGGCAACCCCCATCACGACGGCGGGCAAGCTCACCGGTCTGGATCCCGCGCACATCGGTGCGGTGGTGGGCCACCAGGCTCCGCTGTTCGCCTTTGTGGTGCCGTTCTTGCTGCTGGTGTTGATCGACGGCGTCAAGGGCCTCAAGCAGGCATGGCCCGCTGCGCTGGTGATCGGTCTGTGCTTTGCCGTGGCCCAGTGGTGGTGCGCCACGTACTTCGCCTATGAGCTCACGGATGTTGTGGCAGCCATCGCGGGAGTGGTGGGCGCTGTGATCCTGCTGCGGTTCTGGAAGCCGCGCGGTGCTGCGGAGGCCAAGCAGCGGTTGGGCATTGAAGAGGTGGAGACCGTCACGGATCTGACCCCGGCCCGGGTGTGGATGGCCATGCTGCCTTATGTCCTGGTGGTCGTGGTCTTCGGCATCGCCAAGCTGTGGACCTTGGGCGTCAACGTGCCGCAGTGGCTGGCCAGCACGGATGTCCACGTTCCGTGGCCGGGGCTGGACGGCCGCCTGCTCAGCGCTGCCACAGGAGAGCCCATCACCGGCACGGTCTACAACTTCACCTGGCTGTCCTCCCCGGGCACCTTGCTGCTGATCACCGGTTTGTTGGTCACCGTGATCTACACCGTGTTCAACGGCAACGGACGCTTCCACATGACCATCGCCAAGGGCTTGCATGAAATCTGGGCCTGCATGTACAAGATGCGTTTCTCCGCCCTGACCATCATGTTGGTGCTGGCCCTGGCCTATGTCATGAACTTCTCCGGTCAGACCCTGGCCATTGGCAGTTTCGTGGCCGGACTGGGTGCAGCCTTCGCCTTCTTCTCCCCGGTGCTCGGTTGGGTGGGAACCGCTGTGACGGGTTCGGACACCTCCGCCAACGCGCTGTTCTCCAACTTGCAGCAGACCGCGGCCGAGACTGCCGGGCTGGACCCCAACCTCATGGTGGCGGCTAACACCACGGGTGGTGTTGTTGGCAAGATGATCTCTCCGCAATCTCTGGCCATCGCCGCAACCGCAGTGAGCATGCCCGGCCAGGAGTCGACCATCTTCAAGAAGGTGTTGCCTTGGTCCATCGGCATGTTGATCGTGCTGTGCGCACTGGTGTTCCTGCAGTCCAACGTCCTGGCATGGATGTTGCCCCCGCAGTGACCCCGGGCGGTACGCCCACCCCAGATGAAACCGCGCCCCCACCCCCGCCCACCCAGGCGGGGGTGGGGGCCGGTCACGGTCGGAGCAAGGATGATGCCCCCACCTACACAGTTGTTCTCTCCTGGGTGGAGGCTCAGCTGAGTTCGGGTGCGCTGAGCGTGGGACAGAAGTTGCCCGGTGAGCGTGCTCTGGCGGAGGAGTTCGACATTTCTCGGGCATCCGTCCGGGAGGCCATTCGGGTCCTGGTGGCCATGGGATTGGTGCGCTCGGGGACAGGTTCTGGCACCAAGGCAGGTGCCGTGGTGGTTTCCGAGCCTTCCGCCGCCCTGTCCTGGGCCCTGCGCATGCACGTGGCCACCAAAGCCCTGCCCATGGCAGACGTGGTGGCCATGCGTGTTCTGCTGGAAACCCAGTCCGCGCTGGCAGCAGGACCGGCTGTGGACCATGCCGAGCGCGCCGCAGTTCTGGAGCGGGTGCGTGGGTACTTGGAAGAGATGGACCAACCCGAGATTCAGAACGCCCGATTCCATGACCTGGATGCCCGCTTCCACGTTGAGCTCACCTCACTGGGTGGAAACGTGGTGCTGACCACCGTGATGCAGTCGCTGCGTGATGCCGTGATCGGTTACGTGGAGCAGTCAGTTGCCCATGTGACGGACTGGGCAGGACTGCGGGCACGGCTTCAGGCTGAGCACTGGGCCATCCTGGCGGCATTTGAGGCTGCTGAGCCGGTGCAGGCCGCAGCGCTGCTGAAACAACACATAGAGGGGTTCCACGCCACAGTGCTGGCTGCGCGTGCCTGAGCGCATGCAGCGCACGGTTCTGACCGCAGATTGAGTCACGGTGGCACAGCGGGGCGGTCCACAGTGACGGCCCAGCGTGGGCGTCCCGTGTGGTCTGAGCGTGCCCGGAACTGTCTGTATCTGCCCTGCCGTGATCACATGGCAGCCACGCCGTGACATTTCCGTGATGTGCCCGATCCCACACATGTGCCCACAAGTTTCTGCGTCAAAACGCTCTGACAAGCAGGAATAGCTGGTTCAGGACCTGCGCAGAGGGGGCAGAAAGCCTGGTTTCGGCCCCAGATCACTCCCTCAGCGTTATTTGATCGTGACAAACCGTGATCCGTTCGTTATGGTTTTCGTCGTGCCGCTCGAACGGGTGGCACCGCCGGGGCAGATGCCGCATCCTGCCGCTTCCCGGTGATGATCCAAAACCACGGACATGGCAGGAGCGAGGGACCCACTTCCCGTCCCGGATCTGGAATCACAGAATGGGACTTGGGGTGAAGCCGAGGCTGTCCACCCGCTGAGCCTCGGCCGGTTTACTCCGAACCGAACCCGACAGCTCACCCCGTAGGCAATCTGGAGGAAAACCAATGCAGAACGTCAAGACTGTTGCTCGCCGCGCCGGCCTGGGTATCGCTGTTGCCGGTATCGCCACCGCCGCCACCATCGCCCCGGCTTCCGCTTACGCCGAGGTCCCCGGTGCCACCACCACCGGCACCGTCCCGTCGAACACCGCTAGCTTCGACTACTCCGCTGCTGAAGCATCCGGCTGGAACTACTCCTGGACCATCGATGCCAACGGCGTGACCCACTACACCTACGGCAACGGCGCAACCTCTGCCGCCCCCGCCGCTCAGTCCGTCTCCTACTCCGCTCCGGCTGCTCAGTCCGCTGCTCCGGCTCCGGCTGCTCAGTCCTCCGGCGTCTCCACCCAGTCCGTGGCCAACGCTTCCGGCATCGCCGGGACCGCCATGCAGGGCCAGGGCGGCTCCTACGTCTGGGGCGGCACCTCCTTCGGCGCTTGGGACTGCTCCGGCTTCGTGCAGTGGGTTTACGCCCAGCACGGCATCCAGCTGCCCCGCGTGGCCGCTGCTCAGGGTGCTGCCGGTACCCCCACCGCCAACCCCCAGCCGGGCGACCTGGTTGTGCAGAACGGTGGAGGCCACATCGGCATTTACTTGGGTAACGGCGAGATGATCTCCGCTCTGAACCCGAGCGAGGGCACCAAGGTGCACCCGGTCTCCGACATGAGCGTTGACTACTACGCCACCTTCTCCTGATTCTTCCCGGATCTGATCAGAAGTTCGGCACCGGCCAGTCATTGGCCACCAACTTCGGCGCGTGAAGCGCCTGACTGCTGAGCCGCGCTCAGACGTCCTGCCCGGAGGCGGCGGACCACTCGGTCCGCCGCCTTTGGCGCGTTTTTGGCCCTGTTGCCATCCCTCACATCACGACGACGGCCCCGTCACCGCCGCGCTCAAGCGGCCCTGGTCCACGTGATGGACGCATCATCGGAAGTAGACGTTGTTATCCCTTACACTTGGCTCCATGCCTCATGACACATCCCGGACGGTTCCCGGCGCCCGCCGCGTGACCGTACCGGAAGATGCGGAGTATCGAAGTTGCGCTTTGAGCTTCAGCTCGCGCCCTGAATCCCGCAGTTCTTCCCGCACTACCCATGATTCACCAGTGACTGTTTGCCCGGTGGTGATGACTCGGTGAGCGTCATCGGATCAGCTCTGGTGCTGTTGGCCGTTGTCCTCCTGCTGGTTTTCGCCAATGCCATTTTTGTGGCGGTGGAGTTCGCTTACCTGACCGTGAACCGCAACACCGTGCGGGAGCGGGTGGGAGCCGGGGACAAACTCGCGGCAGCAGTGGACAAAGCGCTGTCGCGCACCTCCACCAATCTTTCCGGCGCCCAGTTGGGCATCACGGTCTCCAGCCTGGTGGCCGGCTTCCTGACTGCACCGTCGGTCGGCGTGTTGTTGACCGAGGGCTTGGGTGTCACAGGGCTGCCGGATGGTCTTGTGGCGGCCATTGGCACCACGGGCGCTTTTGTCCTGATGACCTTCACCCAGATGGTCTTTGGTGAACTGGTGCCCAAGAACTGGGCAATCGCGGAGCCCGTCAAGGTCTCCCGTCTGGTGGTCCGCCCGCAGAACGTGTTCATGCTGCTGTTCGGGTGGCTGGTTCACCTGTTGAACTCATCGGCCAACTGGATTCTGCGCATGTTGGGCTTTGATCCCAAGGAAGAAGTGGCCAACGCCCGCACCGCTGAGGAATTGGCCTCGGTGGTCTCCCGTTCCGGTGAGGAGGGCACGCTGGGGGCTGCCACTGCCGAACTGGTGGCCCGTTCGATCGAGTTCGGTGACCGCACGGCGGCCGACGTCATGATGCCCCGTCCGCGGGTGACGTTCGTGGAGGACGAGTCCGTTCAGGAGGTCCTGGATCTGACCGCCCGCACCGGTCACGCCCGTTACCCGGTCATGGGCGACAGCGTTGACGACATTGTGGCCGTGGTGCACTTCAAGGATGCCCTGGGCGTGCCGTTGGAGCAGCGCGCCACCACCCCTGCTCATTCGATTGCTCGTGAAGCCACCGTGGTTTCCGAATCCATGACCTTGGACCCTCTGCTGCGTGAACTGCGCCAGCCAGGCCTTCAGATCGCGATTGTGGTGGATGAGTACGGTGGAACGGCCGGGATCGTGACCCTTGAGGACCTCATCGAGGAAATCGTGGGGGAGATCGACGACGAACAGGACACCACACTCTCCAAGTTCCGCAGGCGCCGGGACGGATCCATTGTGGTCTCCGGTTTGCTGCGCCCTGATGAGCTCGGGGACATCGTCAAGCTCGACCTCCCTGAGGGCGAGGAGACCGACACCCTGGGTGGGCTGATCGGCGAAATGCTGGACCGCCTCCCAGAGGTCGGTGATGAAGTGGTCATTGACGGCACGGACCATGAACACCGCGACGACGACGACCTCCCCACCCAGGGGCGGCTGTCCCTGCGGGTCGGTGCCATGGACCAGTACCGCGTGGAACGTGTGATTGTGAATCGACTTCCTCAGGAGCCTGAGGACAAGGACTCGGACGAGACCCTGGTGCAGTACGACACCGTGGAGGACGCTGAAGAACCCGCCACATCGGCAGAAGGACCGGCGCCTGCAGAAACGGCAGTCATGTCGGAGGACGCTGCAACCCTGTCGGAGGATGCCGCAACCAGGTCGGAGGAGGACGCCCGATGAATGATGCCACCGCCATTCTGGTGTTGCTGCTCCTGTTGTTGGGCAACGCATTTTTTGTGGGTGCGGAGTTCGCCATGGTCTCGGCGCGCCGTGACCAGTTGGAGCCCCGCGCCGCGGACGGTTCCCGTTCCGCCCGCTCCGCGCTGAAGGGCATTGAGGACGTTTCCACGTCCTTGGCCGCCACCCAGCTGGGCATCACAGCGTGCTCGCTGCTGATCGGTTCCGTGGGCGAGCCCGCCATTGCCCACATGATCGAGCCCGCCTTCGAGGCCATGGGTGTGCCCGGCTTCCTGATCCATCCGATTGCCTTGGTGATCGCATTGTTGCTGGTCACCTTCCTGCACATGGTGATCGGTGAAATGGTGCCCAAGAACATCGCCATCGCGCAGCCTGCTGCCTCAGCGTTGCTGCTGGGCCCGGTCCTGCGGATCTTTGTGGTGGTGCTGCGCCCGGTGATCTGGTTGATGAACAGCTTGGCCAACCTGGTGGTGCGCCACGTCCTGCGGGCCACCCCCAAGGACGAGGTCGCCTCGGCCTTCACCTCGGACGAGGTGGCGGGATTCGTGGCCGAGTCCGGGCGCGTGGGGCTGTTGGATGCTGACGAGATTCGCCTGCTCACCGGAGCCTTGCAGTTCGAGGCCTTGACGGCTGCGGATGTGGCCATCAATTTTGAGCAGATCCGCACCATTGATCACCGCGCCACCAACGCGCAGATCGAGCAGATGACCGCAGAAACTGGCTTTTCCCGGTTCCCGGTGGTGGGCCCTGACGGCGGTTTGCAGGGTTACATCCACACCAAGGACGTGCTGGGTGTTGGCCCGGAGGACCGGGACAAACCCTTTGACCGCAGCATCATGCACGCCTTGGGTCGGGTTCCGGAGGAGGCCAAGCTGCAGAACGTGATGCGTCGGATGCAGGCCAACAACGCCCACCTGGCTCTGGTGGACGGCCCGCACGCTCGCAGTGGCCAGCCGTCAATCGTGGCCCTGGAGGACGTGTTGGAGGAACTGGTGGGTGAGGTGCGTGACGCCACCACTCCCACGGCTGGTTCCACTGCTGTCTGAGGACGTCAGTTGGACCTCTCACCGGCCCCCGCCGCACGCAGGCAGGAGGCCGTCACTGCACCTTGTCGGCGATGATCAACACCAGGTCATCCAGGATGTCGTAACCGCATTCAGGGTTGGGCGCACCGAAAGTGGTGATTGCGATGTCGTGGACTTCCCCGTTGATGGTGGACTGCCCCATGGTGCCCACGTTCCGGCGTCCGTCGTCGTTGGGCAACCACCCGTTCTTCACGACCACCTCGGTGACGTGAGTTGACTCGGGTGTGCTCTGGGATTCTGCCAGGACACCCACGCCGAACTGCTGGGTGTAGCTGGGGTAGCCGAGTTCAGGGCTCATGAACTCTCGGATGACCTCCATGTCCTCCTGGCGCACCCAGTCCGGGGTCTGCCCCAGGGCGGTCAACACCTTGCTTTGATCGGCAGCAGTGGTGGTTTCCGTGCCCCAGCCGCCATCGGCGGCCGTTCTGGTGGCCCCCAACATTCGGTGGGTCCGGGTGAGCTCGGTGGCTGCGGCGTCGTCGTCCTCGCCCAGGCTGTCGAACAGCAAAGCTGTGGATTCGTTGCCGCTGTGGACCAGTGAGTCCTCCAGCAACCCTCGGTTGTGCGGGGTGAGTGGTTCGTCAGTCTCCTTGAGATGACGCAGGTGGCTCAGGGCCACCGCCACCTTGGACAGGCTTGCGGCGCGAACTTCGGAGTCCTGGTTGATTTCCACGGTCTGACCGCTGCTGTGGTTGGTGACCGCCACACCGATTTCGGTCTGCAGATCGGCCCGGGCCCCCTCAACGGCAGCCTCCAGGGCTTCTTCCATGCTCTGGTCCTCCTGGCCCTGCAGCCACGGCGCCACGACGTCGTGATCGCTCTGCTCGGCCTCTTCGACCTGCTCCGGGCTCAGACCGTCACCACTGGGCTTCCAACATGCAGGTGGCCGGCAGCGCCCGGTACTGAAGGTTCTGCTCAGTGGCCTCCGCGGTGGTCACGGAGGACGGGTAGGGGTCCTCCTCAGGTTGCCGGTCGCTGCTGCCGCACGCCGTCAGAGCCAGGGCCGCAATCATTGGACATGCCCATCTGACACTTCTGCCTGATATGGATCTCCCCCTACAGTTTTGGGCCGGGTCCGGTCATGGACGACGACGCCGCGGCAATCTGAGCGTGCGGTGCTCCGCTGATCCAAAGGCCTTGAGGAAGGGCCCAGGTGGAACATGGCGCTGCTGATGCCGCTCAATCGCCAGCTCGTAATAGTCAACCAGCTTACGAGTTGAAGCGTCCCAGGAGTGCTTGACCGCCTCTGCGCGTGCCGCAGCACCCATGCGGGCGCGTAGCTCAGGATCCTCGATCAGTTGGGCCAGGCGTGCGGTCAGATCCTGAGGGTTGCCCGGCTCCACCAGGAAACCGGTCTGGCCGTCGTCGATCACAAAGGGGATGCCGCCGGCGCGGGCGCCCACCACGGGAACCCCGGAGGCGAAGGCCTCCAGGGCCACCAGGCCCAGGGTTTCCGATTGGGACGGGAAGGCAAAGACATCGGCAGTGGCGTAGGCGGCGGCCAGTTCAGTTCCGGACATGTACCCGGTGAACACGGTGTTGGTCCCGGCGAACTGCTTCTCCAGTTGGTCCTTGTGGGGGCCTGATCCCACGATCGCCAGGCGTGCGTGCGGGAGCCTGCGCATGGGTTCGATCAGCTGGTCAAGATTCTTCTCCTTGGACACCCGGCCCACGTACACGATCAACGGATCCTCCGGGTGCCCGTCCGTCAACCGGGACCGCAGGCTGCGGTCGGCGCGGGAGGGGTGGTAACCCACTGTGTCCACGGCTTTGGGCCACAGATCGACGTCGCGCACGCCCACCGAGCGGGCACGGTCCACCATGGGCCCTGAGGTGCACAGGTTGACCTCGGACTGGTTGTGCAGCCACCGCAACCAGGTTTCGGAGGAGGGGCGCAGCAGGTGCAGCCCCAGGGCATCTGCGTAATGAGGGACGTCGGTGTGGAAGGAGGACAGCAGCGGGAGGTCACGTCGGCGCGCGGAGAGCACGCCGTAAGCGGCCAGCCAGATGGGGTTCACGGCGTGGACGATCTCCGGCCGGAACTGGGCCATGGTGGTGGCAATCCGACTGGTGGGCAGCCCCAACTTGATCTCCGGATACCAGGGCTTGAAGGAGACCGAATGCACCGGAACCACCGTGTGGCCTGCATAAGTGGCTGGTGGGTGTCCGGGCGCGAACACCACCACCTCGTGACCCAGGGATTCCAGGTTCTCCAGGGTGCGCAGGATGCGGGTGACCACACCGTCGATCTTGGGGAGGAACACCTCCGTGTAGAGCGCGATCCTCACGTCAGCGGCTTCAGTTCCCGGCTGCGGTGCTGGAAGCGGAGCCGGCCTCTGCGCCGTCGTGGTCGGCCCCGGTCAACGACGCCGGGATGCCCGCGTGGGTGCGCCGGTTCCACAGGGAGGTGGCCGGGATCTTGGCCAGATCCGCGCGGTGTGCGTAGCGCCGGGCGGTCTCCTCCACTTCCAACAACAGGCCCTCGGACAGGGTGGTGGGTTGCAGGCCCAGGTCCAGGAACGTGTCATTGGTGACGTGGAGATCGTTCTCCGCAGATTCCTGACGTGGGTTGGGCACCATCTCCACAGTGGCCCCGGAGATACGGCCCACCAGTTCGGCAAGGTCGCGGACCCGGTGCGTTTCCGTCATCTGGTTCAGGATCATCACACGATCACCCACGGCAGGCGGGTTGTTCAACGCGATCTCCACGCAGCGGACCATGTCCTGCACGTGGATGAAAGCACGGGTCTGTCCGCCGGTTCCGTGCACGGTCAGGGGGTACCCCACGGCAGCTTGCATGAGGAACCGGTTGAGCACGGTGCCGTAGTCGCCGTCGTAGTCGAAGCGGTTGATCAGTCGCTCGTCCTTGAGAGTCTCTGCGGTGTTGGTGCCCCAAATGATGCCCTGGTGGAGGTCCGTGATCCGCACGCGGTCGTTCTTGGCGTAGAAGGCGAACAGCAGCTGATCCAAGGACTTTGTCATGTGGTAGATCGACCCCGGGTTGGTGGGGTACAGAATCTGGGTCTCAATGTTCTGCTGACCCTCGTGGGGGATCTCCACATCCAGGTAGCCCTCCGGGATCTTCATCCCGGCCGTGCCGTATCCGTAGACGCCCATGGTGCCCAGGTGGACCACGTGGACGTCCCGGTCTGCTTCCACGATCGCTGCCAGCAGGTTGTGTGTGGCGTTGACGTTGTTGTCCACCGTGTAGCGCTTGGTCCGCGCGTTCTTCATGGAATACGGTGCCGCGCGCTGTTCGGCAAAGTGGACCACGGCATCGGGGCCTTGGTCTTGGAGAAATGCCAACAGGCCGTCGTAGTCCTGGGCCACATCCAGATCTACGTGGGTGATGGTGCGTCCGGACAGTTCCTGCCACGCGTTGAGTCGTTCATCCAGCGGGCGGATCGGAGTCAGGGACTGCGCACCGAGTTCGTCGTCGATCCGGCGGCGGGACAGGTTGTCCACGATCGTGATTTCGTGGCCCTGGTTGGACAGGTGCAGGGCCGCAGGCCAGCCGCAGAATCCGTCGCCACCCAGGATTGCGATCTTCACTTGGTCTCCGTTTCAGCCGGCCGGTCACCCGCAGGTGCGAGTGGAGGTCACGCAGCAGCGTAGGCAGGTGGTGCCAGGCTTCTGCTGTGCCAATTCTGGCAGACAGCTGACTGTTGGCGGCGGTTTCAGGCGGAGGCGGCCACGCGGTGGCGGGCGCGCCGCAGCAGCTCGGGGATCTCACGAACTTGCCGTGATTCCCCAGGACCCACGTAGACGGTGGGCAGTTGCTCAACTTCCGTGGGGCTCAGCTCGTGGGTTGCCGGTTCCCAACCGCGCGGGAACTCATGGTGGTTGAAGGCACCACATTTTTGGCAGAAGTACTTCACGGTCCCGCCGGGCACGGATTCAGCGGCGCTGGAGCGCAATGCGCTGATCATGTCCCGGAATTTCTTGATACCGGTGCTGCGTGCAGGGGCGGAGGTGGCGGTTGCCGTGGGCACGATCGCCATGAACTTGAGGTAATAGTCCGTGGTGCACTGTTGGCACTCAGGTGCCCGCAGGTCACTGCTGCTCGAGTTCGGCGAGCCAAGCCGAGCCGTGCGCTGTGAGGAGGTTGGCATCTTCTCAACTCCATGGGGGTGGGTGTTGCGTGTGGGCGTTCGTGGGTGACCGGTCCGGACGGACGGTGGTGAAGGCACCCATTCAGGTGCCGGGCACAGGGGTGTGTCGACGCCGTTGTGGAACGCAACCCACCTCAAGACTAGGCCACCGCAATGGCCTCCGTACAGGGTTGTTGCAAGGTGAATTACCCCACATGTGGACATGACAACTACTTTTGAGTAACGAGACGGTGACAAGCTCATATGCCGTTGGTTGTGTCTGGCGGTCTGACGGAATGGCACCCCTGGTGCGGGTTGGCGTCCGGGCTATTTCCAGCACGTCACATGGGGGTTGCGTGGGGTCTCGGGTGACCGTGTTTGACAGACTTCTCAGGTCACCGCCCGGAGTGCATCCGATCAGAGGGGAACAGGACATGGCCGGATCCGTGGATCCACGGCTTGCCGGCCGAGACCTGGCGGTGGATGCCGCCCGTGTGGCGGCTCTGGCCTTTGTGGTGTGTGCCCACATTTTGCTGGTCACCTTGGTGACTGATCCCGCAACGGGTGGGGTCTCCAACGTCATGGTGCCCACGCTCTACCCCTGGTTCTGGTGGGTGACGTGGTTGGTGCAGATCATGCCGCTGTTTTTTGTGGTGGGAGGTTATGCATCCGCGGTGTCCTGGAATCGGGCCCGCAGCACCCACCACGGACGCGATTCCACGTCACCTGCAGGCTGGGTCCGAGCCCGATTGCTGAAGCTTGCCCAACCGGCGGCCGCCCTGTGGGTGTTTCTGGCCCTTGCCTACGGTGCGGCGCGCGTTGTGGGTGCGCCGTCGGACTACGTCAACGCAGCACTTCCCGGCATCGGCATGCACCTGTGGTTCCTGGGTGCCTATGGGCTGTGCATGGCTGCAGTTCCTCTGACGACGGCGGCCCACCGGCGTCGTCCGTACCTGAGCCTGGGGGTGTTGTTGGCGGCGGTGGTCATGGTGGAACTGATTCGGGTCGGTACCGGTCAGCCCTGGTGGGGTCTGTTGGGGCTGGGCCCTGTCTGGGTGGCCATTCACCAACTGGGGTATTTGCGTGCTGACGGAACTTTTGGGCGGTGTCCACCCTGGCTCCTGGTGGTCATGGCTGCGGCCGGATACCTGGGACTTGCGGTGTTGACGTCCATGCCTGCGTGGTCCCGGGACATGCTGACCAATCTCAACCCACCCACCATGGCCCTGTTCCTGCTGGGGCTCAGCCAAGCGTGCCTGCTGCAGTTGCTCACCCCGCTCTTGGATCGGCTGATGCGTCACAAGCCCATTCAGACCGTGGCGTGGGTGATCGGGTCCCGGCCGGTCACCCTCTACCTGTGGCACCTGCCGGTGATCGTGTGTGTCATGGCCGTGTGGTGGCTTGTGGGTGGGCCGGAACCTGCCGTGGACAGCGCTGCGTGGTGGTTGTGGCGTGTGCCGTTGGCCGCGATCTGTTGGGTGGCCGTTCTGGCGGTGGTGTCTCTGGCGGGTTCGGTGGAGGCCAGATCCTCGGTTGACTCCCGTTCTCCGGTGACTTGGCTGCCAGTTCTGATCGCGCTGGTGCTGGTGGTGGTGCCCGCCGTTCTGGAAATTCGTTTCCTGCTCACACCGTGGTTGGTTCTGGGTGGTGCCGTGGCTCATGTGGTGGCAGTGGGACTGTTACGTCGTGTTCGCCCGCCTGCCCGCCGTCATGGTTCTCCGTGTTGACCAGGGGACCTTGTGGTGGGTTAAACTGATCGAGCTTCACGAGATGCGTTCGCCAAGCTCCGACTTGAGCGCACACCAACCCCATGTTCACGGGTGGTTCGGATGACGAAGTGGCCTGCTACGCCCGCAGCGCACGAACATTCCCGTGGGTAACTGTGCAGGTCAAGAACACTGCACCACGGAGTTCCTACGCATGACTCTCTCCCCATCGGCTGACATCAACGGTTCGTCGTCCTTGGCCACCCGCCAGATTCACGCTGGCCGTGCAGGGGCGGCTGATGCCCCCACCCAGGCCACTCTGCCCGTCCCGATCTATCAGTCATCGGCCTTCGAGTTCCCCGACCACGCATCTGCGGCGGCAATGTTTGCCCAGACCCAACCGGGCTTCACCTATTCCAGGACTGGTAACCCCACGGTGGCGGTGCTGGAAACTCGGGTGGCCGATCTGGAGGGCGGTCTGGCTGGTTTGGCGTTGGGCTCCGGGCAGTCCGCCGTGGCCGCAGCACTTCTGGCCCTGGTCAGCACCGGCCCGGGCAAACACCTGGTGGTTTCGGAAAAAATCTACGGTGGTACCGTTGATCTGCTGGGGGACACCTTGGCTGATCTGGGAGTCACCGTCACCTACGTGGATCCCGCGGACTCAGCGCAGTGGGCCCAGGCCCTCACACCGCAGACCCGTGGGTTCTTCCTGGAGTCCATTGGCAACCCGCTGTCCACACTGGCGGACCTGGATGCGATTGCCCAGATCGCCCATGACAACGGCATCCCGGTGGTGGTGGACAACACCCTGGCCACGCCGGTGCTCTACCGCCCGTTCGAGCACGGCGCAGACATTGTGGTGCACTCGGCCACCAAGTTCCTGGGTGGCCACGGAACAGCACTGGCTGGAGTGATCGTGGACTCGGGACGCTTCGACTGGGAGCGGGAATCCGAGCGGTGGCCACAATTCACCCAGGCCCGTGAACGTTTCGGTCATGTGAGCCTGGTGGACAAGTGCCGCGGCGGATCACCGTTCCTTCACCTGTGCCGCGCCAAGTTCGTTCATGACCTGGGGCTCACACTCTCTCCGTTCAACGCCTCCCAGATCATTCAGGGCCTGGAAACCTTGGATCTCAGGGTCCGTCGGCACACGGATTCGGCAACGCAGATCGCGCGGTTCCTGGCCTGTCACCCCGCCGTCCGCACTGTTCACCACCCTGCCGTGGAGGGCTCGGCCAATCAGGAGATCGCTCAGCGGGACTACCCGCAGGGCACCGGTTCCGTGTTCGCCTTTGAACTGAACTGCGCCCGGGACTGTGTCCCGGCATTCGTGGATTCGCTGCGCCTGTTCAAACTGGTGGCCAACATCGGGGACGTGCGCTCGCTGATTGCGCATCCGGCGGCCATGACCCACTGCCGGCTGAACGAGGAACAGCGCCTGGCCGGTGGCATCACCTGGGAAACCCTGCGACTGTCCGTGGGTCTGGAGTCCCTGGATGACTTGATTGCGGATCTGCAGTCCTCCCTGGATGAACTGTTGCGCACCGGTGATGCCGCCCGGATCCGGCAAGCCCAGGGTGCACAGGAGGTCTCCGCATGAGTGGCTTCACCACACTGGCCGTGCACGCCGGCCAGGAGCCGGACCGCCTGACCGGAGCGGTTATCCCTCCGATCTACCAGACCTCCACCTTTGTGCAGGACGGCATCAACGTCCTGCGTGACGGCCATGAGTACTCCCGGGGTTCCAACCCCACACGCAACGGATTCGAACAGCAGTTGTGCGCACTGGAGAAGGGGGCCAGCGGTTTTGCCTTCGCCTCCGGGATTGCAGCAGAGGACGCCTTGTTGCGGGCCGTGTTGCGCCCCGGGGATCACGTGGTCCTGGGTGCCGATGGTTACGGCGGGACCAACCGCCTGGTCAGCAGGGTCCTGGCGCCGTGGCAGGTGCAGCACACCGCGGTTGACGTCACTGATCTTGATGCCGTGCGTGGTGCGGCCACGGCCCGAACTCGTCTGGTGTGGGTGGAAACCCCCACCAATCCGCTGCTCGGTATCGCGGATCTGGCGGGCCTGGCTGAACTGGCCCACGAATACGGCGCATTGCTGGTGGTGGACAACACCTTTGCATCGCCGTACCTGCAGCGTCCCCTGGAGTTCGGCGCGGACGCCGCGGTGCATTCCACCACCAAGTACGTGGGCGGCCATTCGGACGTGTTGGGTGGCGCGGTGGTGGTGGCGGATCGGGAGTGGCATGTTGAGGCGGTCAACGGTTTCTCCCCGGGTTCCACCCTTGCGGAGTTGGTGGCCTTTCAACAGTTCGCGGCCGGTGCCGTTGCCGGACCGCAGGACACGTATCTGGCAGCGCGCGGGCTCAAAACTCTGGCATTGCGCATGGAGCGTCACCAGCACAATGCCGGTCAGATCGCTCAGTGGTTGACTCAGCGGCCGGAAGTTTCTCAGGTCTTCTATCCGGGTCTGCCTGATCATCCTGGTCATGAGCTGGCCGCCCGGCAGATGGACGGCTTTGGCGGGATGATCTCCTTCCGACTGCGCGCGGGGGAGGCTGCGGCCCGGCGGTTCGCGGAATCCACCCAGATGTACAAGCTCTCCGTGTCCCTCGGTGGGGTGGAGTCCCTGATTTGCTGGCCGTCCCAGATGACCCACGGGTGTGTGGCAGGTACGGAGAACGCTGTCCCCACTGACCTGGTGCGGCTTTCCGTCGGGATCGAGGACGTGGAAGATCACCTGGAGGATCTGGAGCTGGCCTTCACATCCTGACCTCAGCGGTACTTGGCTCTAGGCTGGGAGGGGAAAGAGCCGGGTGCCTCACCCGGCACCCTCTCAAGTTTCAGGAGTTGCTCATCATGAGCACTGACGACACCACACCCAGCGCCCCGCAGTTCAACTCGAACGACGACGCCGCGCCCCACCCCGCCGACTCACATCCCGCCCAGGCGGGGCAGACCGCCGGCGGGGAGCGCCACGGTTCGCACAGCACATCTGCTGCGAATCAGGCGGAGGCCCCGCAGGCCCCACAGTCCGCCCAATCCGCACAGTCCGCCCAGACCCCAGGTGCTCAGCATCCCCAGGACGGTGGCCCGGGCCAGGCCCAGTACGGTGGCGCGGATCAGGCTCAGTACGGCGGCCCGGATCAACCGCACAGCGGTGCACAGGGCCAAGCGCAGTACGGTGCTGCCAGTCAGCCGCAGTACGGTACACAGAACCAGAACCCGTACGGGGCCCAGGGCCAAGGCACGTACGGAGTCCCGGGGCAGCCGCAGCACGGAGCCCCTGGTCAAGCCCAGTACGGCGCACCTGCCTACGGTTCCGGCAACGGCCAGGGCCACCAGACTGGATCACAGGGCCAGCAGCAGGGGTACCAGCAGACCCAGCAGCAGGGTTACCAGTCCGGCCCGTATCAGTTCAGTGGCATGCAGCCCCAGGACGCGCGGCTGTGGGCCACCTTGACCCATCTGGCGGCACCGGCGCTCTACCTGCTCTCGGCAGGGTTCGCCGGGTTCGTGGCCCCGTTGATCCTCTGGCTGGTGTTCAAGGAGAAGGACCCGCTGGTTCGTCAGGCGGGTGCTGGCTCCTTCAACTTCAACTTTGCTCTCATGCTCATCAGCATCGCTGCCTGGGTCCTGGGCATTGTGACCTTGGGGTTGCTGCTGCCGTTGACCGGTCTGGTGCTCACCATTGTGTTCATTGTTCAGGTGGTGTTCGGCATCTTGGGTGCCATGGCGGCCAACAAGGGAGAGGCCTACAAGTATCCCTTTGAGGTCGGCATCCTGAAGTGACATGAGGTGGCCCTGCCCGGCTCTGTTTCATGCCATCATGTCAACCATGGAGAGCACCAGCACCGCCGGGCAGGGCTCTTTTGTGCCCCAGAACTCAGCAGAACCGCAGTCGCAGGCCCTGGCTGCGTCGTCGCCGGTGGCCGCATGCCACCGTGTGTTCACCACCGTGTTGGGGGAGATGGTGGTGGCAGTCGGCGACTTTGACGGCCATCCGGCCCTGACCGGAGTCTGGTTCAAGGACCAAAAGCATTTCCCTGACGCTGAGACCCTGGGCCACCACGACAACGGCGCCAACTCACTTTTGCAACAAGCCCAGGAACAGATCCTGGAATGGTTGGCCGGTGACCGGCAGGAGTTCGATCTGCCCCTGGCTCTCGGTTCCAAGCCGCAGGGTCTGCGCCCCAGGGTCTGGCAGGAACTGCGTCAGATCCCTCATGGCACCACCACCACCTATGGTGAGCTGGCTGCCCAAATGGGTGGAAAAGGCATGGCCCAGGCGGTCGGTCAGGCTGTGGGGCGTAATCCGTGGAGCATTGTGCTGCCGTGCCACCGGGTTGTCAGCTCCACCGGCGCCCTGACCGGGTACGCCGGTGGGCTCGAGCGCAAGCGTTGGTTGCTGACCGCAGAGGGCTCCCTCCCGCAGGAGCCCGAGTTGTTCTGAGAACTGCACGGCATTCCTACGCACCAGATCGTTCTCGACCGCCGCGCTGTCGGCCCATCAATCTGGTGGCGATGTTCCGCCGCGGACAATCCGCAGTGAAAATCAGGCGGGATCTGAGATCGCTTCCGCTGCCTCATCACCCAGTAGTTCGTGGGCCAGGATTGCGTAGATGTACTCGTCACGCCATTCACCGAGCTGCCAGTGCGATTCCTTCAACACAGCCTCCCGGCGCATGCCCAGGGTCTCGCACACCTTGGCCGAACTGACGTTCAAGGCATCCAGGCGGGCAAACACCCGGTGGGCACCCAAGCGTTCGAACACGGCTCGGATGGCACCGGTGGCGGCTTCTTTGGCGAATCCCTGACCGGTGTGGGCGGGGTTGACCACCCAACCCATCTCGATCTGCTTGGATTCGGCATCCACCAAGGTCAACACAATTTCCCCGTACAGCTCACCGTTGCCGTCCTTGGGCGAGAAGGCGTAGCGCACGGAGTCGCCGTCACCCACAAAGGCACGTGGCCCGCGGTGCTCGGCAATCACTCGGTAGGAGTGCTCCCAGGTGCGCGGACCACGCCAGGCGTGCTGGGCGTAGTCCTCGCGGGACTGATAGGAGTGCATTTCTTCCAGGTCGGCTTCCGTGAATCTCCGGAAGTACAGACGCTCGGTTTCCAAGGGCAGCAAGTCCTTCACAACCATCAGCCTACGTGCCATGCCCGGGGCCGCGCTGCCCGTCGTCGATCACCGGTGACGTGTGTGATGTCACAAAAGTTAGTGATACCGTCGGACTCACTTAGTTAGGCGCCGCATTTACAGGAGACCGACCACGATGCCCCAACCCGCCACCCACGCACAGTTCCCCGCGGCAGTGTCCGTTGCCGTTGAGCAGGTCACCCTCCCGGGCAGGGAAGCCCCAACGGCCGTGGTGCGTTTGGACTCGACCCAACCGGGCGGTCTCATCATCTGGAGTTCAGCGGCGCTGGCGGATCTGCAGGCTGCACTGGCGGGAATCGACCAGTCCGCTGTGGAAGCCGTCGTGGTGGTGGGCAACGCGCGATCTTTCGGGGCCGGCGCCAACCTTGAGGAGATTCGGCACGCACAGGAGAGCGGGGACGCAGAGGCTTTCATCGCCGCCGGGTACCACGCCTTTGGAGTACTGGCAGAGCTCACCGTGCCCACGTTCTCCGTGATCACAGGACAGGCCCTGGGCGGGGGTCTTGAACTCGCACTGCACACGGACCACCGGATCGGCAATGCGGCCGGCGGGCCACTGGGGCTGCCGGAATGTCGCCTGGGATTCTTCCCAGGATGGGGCGGCGTCCACCTCCTGCCTCACCTGATAGGCCCCGAGGCCGCCATCAACATGGTCACCTTCGACTCCCTCAAGGGCCGGTTCGTCAAGCCCGCCCAAGCACTTGAACTCGGACTCCTGGACGTTGTGCTGGATGCCTCACCCAAACAGGAGGGTTGGGAGGATGCCTGGCAGCGGGCCGTCGTCGAAATCCTCAACGACGACGACGCCCAAGACAGTGGGGTCGGTGCGCTGAGCGCAGATGAGCTGGCCGCGTGGCAGAAGGCAATCGAGAGTGCGCGCACCAAAGCCCACAAGATCTGGCGGGGTGCCGCACCGGCGCCGTTGGCGGCACTGGATCTGATGGAGGCTGCCGCAACACAAACTCGACTGGAGAACGGACAGGCGGCCATCGCCTCGTTCAATGATCTGGTCACTGGTGAGATCGCTCGTGCCAGCTTGCGGACGTTCCGGCTGGTGGACTCACGCTCCCGCAAGACTCCGGACCGTCCGGAGGCCCCGGGGCGAGGGGTCCGCAAGGTGGCCGTGGTGGGTGCAGGACTGATGGCCCGTCAGCTGGCGGCACTGTTCGCGCAATCCCTGAAGGTCCCCGTGGTCTTGACGGACATTGACCAGCAGCGCCTGGATGAAGGCGTGCAATGGGTGGCGGACAAGTTTGCCCAACAGGCTGAACGTGGACGCATGAGTTCAGCTGACGCTGAAACCTTGGGACAACTGGTCACGGGTGCTCGTGAGGATGCAGACCTTGCTGACGTCGACTTCTTGATCGAAGCCACCCCGGAGGAGATGTCCATCAAGACTGCTGTGCTCTCCCACTGGGCCACGGTGGTGGCCCAGGATGCAGTGCTGGCCACCAACACGTCGTCTCTGTCCGTGACGGAGATGGCGCAGTCCGTGCCCAATCCGGAGCGGTTTGTGGGTTTCCACGTGTTCAACCCCGTGGATTCCACGCCGCTGTTGGAGATCATCACCACCGAATACACCGGAGACACTGCACTGGCCACCGCCTTTGACTTGGCCACCGCCATGCGGCGTACCGCTGTGCGCGTGGCTGATGCCCCGGGATTTGTGGTCAACCGCCTGCTGCTGCGCATGTTCGATCCCGTACTTGAAGCACTGGATGCGGGCATGGACCCCAAGGAAGCAGATCACGCCCTGGATCCGATGGGGTTGCCCATGACGCCGTTGCAGTTGCTGGACTTTGTGGGCCCGGCCGTTCTGCTGCACGTGGGGGAGCGCATGCATCAGGCCTACCCGCAGCGATTCCACGTCTCGCCGTGGATGAAGGCTGTGGTGGATGCGGGCCTCACGCAGGTTCTTCCCCCAAGAGGCACGGCGACCAGTGAGACCTACTTGGTTCCGGCGGTGGAGCAGCTGCGAAGAAATACCGTGGAGAGTGCCTCCGCTTCTGCACCTGCCGACGGCGACCCCGCACCCGGGCACGCGGTTAGCCAGGTTGAACTTCTGCAGGCCGTGGAGAACGCCTTGGCTGAGGAAATTGGAATCATGTTGGATGAAGGCGTGGTGGCGCGCCCGGAGGACGTTGACGTCTGCATGGTGCTGGGTGCCAACTGGCCCCTGTACCTGGGTGGCATCACTCCGTATCTGGATCGGGTGGGGGCCAGCGAACGGATTCGGCGGCGGCGTTTCAACGCTTGAGCGGTGTGATGGGAGTCGCCCTGCTCCGCCTTGCAGCCCTCTGGCGGGGTGTGTAATGTATTCACCTGTCGCCGCGAGCCGGAGAGCTTCTTGAAAGAGCGCCTCCGCTTCTCGGGCGGCCAAGCCGGTCGGCAAACAAGCACTCCACAACTTTGTGAGTAGCGCCGTGCTCGCACAGAGCGCAGTTGCAAAGCAGAGATGGATCGGGTAGGGTTTTCTGGCCGTGGCCGCTGAGGCGGGCAACACAAACCTCCGGGGTTCTTGGTGGTCATCACGGTTGTGGTGGGTGCTGGTTCCACTGGTCTGTTGTTTGAGAACTCAATAGTGTTTCATGTTTGTTGATACCAAATATTGTTTTGTTTGGTTGATGGCC
>NZ_JAAVUN010000239.1 GCF_012163155.1 Kocuria subflava | reverse complement strand
CGCCTTGGCCTATCCCGATGCCGGTGCGTCCGCCGAGGTGGTGCTCAACGCCACTCACGGCGCCGTGTCCTTGCAAGCGCTGGAAGCAGTGGGTGCGGCGAACCTCAGCGGCAAGGTCATCGTGGACGTCGCGCTGCCGCTGGACATGTCCGAAGGCATGCCGCCCACGCTCACCGTGGCGAACACGGACAGCCTGGGCGAGCAGATTCAGCGGGCCTACCCCGATGCCCACGTGGTCAAGACTCTGAACACCGTGTTCTGTGAAGTCATGGTCGACCCGTCCAAGATCCCGGGCGATCACAACATCTTCCTGGCCAGTGACCACGAGGATGCAAAGGCTGTGGCGCTGGACATCCTGCACCAATTCGGCTGGAGCGACGACGTGATCATCGACCTGGGCGGCATCAAGCGAGCCCGTAGCTCGGAGATGTACATGCCGCTCTACTTCACGCTGGCGGGACTTGAAGGAACGTTCGAGGTCAACATTTCCGTCAAGCGGGCGGTGGCGTGGGGATGAACTTGGCT
>NZ_JAAVUN010000238.1 GCF_012163155.1 Kocuria subflava | reverse complement strand
CTCACACCGCACCTGGATGGTCGCCGCCGCGCCGCCTGCGAGGACGACCGCGAGCGTGAGGACGATCGCCGGGAACACGATGGCCGTCTCCGCGGTCACCGCACCGCGGTCTTTCGAGTGGTCCTTCGGGTGGTCCTTCGAGTGGGAGGACTGGGATCGAGCGCGGTGGCGCGGATCACTCAGCGAGCCGTGCAGGCGATTGATGATGTGCGCGAACATGGTGGGCCTTTCTGGGTGGGTCCGCGGGTGACCGATCGGTTCCGCGAGAGTCGTGGGCGGGGTCGGCTCCGTGCTCGGTCCCGAGGGGCGTGGCCGGTCTTGATCCGCCGTCGCCGGGTTGAGAACAGAAGCGACCGTCCGGGAAGCGGGAAAGCAGGGAAGTCCTGGGGCCGCCGTCCACGACGGCGGCCCCAGGGTTCAGATGCCCAAGGCCTTGTTGATGATGGCCATGAGCAGCTCGCTGACGGTGTCCGAGGCGATCACGGCCGCCATGACCCCGCCGAACGCGGCCGCGGCGAGGAGCACG
>NZ_JAAVUN010000237.1 GCF_012163155.1 Kocuria subflava | reverse complement strand
CGCCGTTAGCCACATTCAGACGATACTTGATATGGGTCGAGGTGCCCTCCATCAGGCGATCCTTGGAGAGCAAGCCGCCGACGGGCAGACCAACCAGCATGTTGAACATGGCGTTACCTCTCTTACTACTTTCCTCGAATATGCGGGTCGCTCCGCAACGATAACTCAGAGATGAATCGGTCCGGGTTCTGTGCCACTACGGTGCGGGTTCAGCCTCTCGGGTGAGCGCCTCGTCATGGAGCGTTTCGAACTCTATCGGGGTGAGCATCCCGATAGAGCAATGGAGACGCCGCCTGTTGGGCCGGTCATCGGTGCTCGCACTCTTGTGGTCGACGCAGCCCTCGGTTCCTGCAAGGTCGAAGGTACGCAGGAATGGCCAGCTTGCATTCTGGCGGGGGTTATAGCTGCTACATAGAGCGGGTCATGACGTGCACGTCTGGTCGATCAGACTGCTCCATCTCAATGAATCCCGCGCGGGCATAGGTGCGGGTGGCCGGTTCGTTACCGACCATCACGTTCAACCGCA
>NZ_JAAVUN010000236.1 GCF_012163155.1 Kocuria subflava | reverse complement strand
CCGCCGCAAACCGCTTTCCGATGGTGCAGGCGGCCATGTAAAAGGCATATGGGAACCGATCATCTCGCTCGAAGATCGTGAAGCCGCACTCGCAATGCTCAAAAAGCGCGGACTGACAAAGGTGCGACAAGGCAAGTGGCTGTTGAAGGGGTTAGTCACGTGCGGTGAATGTGGTGGCAAGATGTACGGGCAGTTGACCGGAGCGAAGACCTACAGTTGCAAAGACGGGAGCGGTCACGTAGCGATCAGCGCGGAACGGCTCGAACAATGGGTTGAGGGTCATCTAGTAGCACACATCACCGACCGCATGGAGAAGGAGCGCGAAGGCGGCCAGCTACAACAGAGTGAGGAGCCAGCCGAATGGCCACACGAAGCAAAGTTGCGGCGAGTCGATGAGAAGATGACCGAACTCATGAGCGCATACAACAACGATGAGCTGTCGGGCGAGGTCGTTTTTCCGCAGGTCAAGAAGTTCGAAGCCGAACGAGGCGAACTCCGTCGAGGGCGCGATGACTTTTACGCATTGC
>NZ_JAAVUN010000235.1 GCF_012163155.1 Kocuria subflava | reverse complement strand
CGCCGTACGACATTGCGGGCTCCCGTGCCCACGCTCGGGTCTTGCACCGCGGGGGCCTGCCCGACGACGCCGAACCCGCGGGGATGATTGATGCCCTGGACCGGCTGGAGGCCGACGTGCGGTCCGGCGAGTACGTCCCCGCAGAGTCCGACGAGGACGTGCACGGCTCCCTGGAACGTGGACTGATCGAACGCGCCGGAACCGAGCTGGGCGGCAAGTTGCGCGCGGGACGTTCCCGCAACGACCAGATCGCGACCCTGGGCCGGATGTATCTGCGGGATCATGCCTCGATCATCGCCAAGAACCTGTTGGACGTCGTGCGCGCCCTGATCGCTCAGGCCGAGGCCCACCCGTATGCACCCATGCCGGGGCGTACGCACCTGCAGCACGCGCAGCCGATCCTGCTGTCCCACCATCTCCTGGCACACGCCTGGGCCATGGTCCGTGACGTCGAACGCTTCGTGGACTGGGGCGCCCGCGCGGCGGTCTCCCCCTACGGGGCAGGGGCTCTGGCCGGGTCCCCCCCC
>NZ_JAAVUN010000234.1 GCF_012163155.1 Kocuria subflava | reverse complement strand
CTCCCGGGGAACGAACGCCACGCCCCCCTGGACTGCGATGGGCAGCAGAGCCGTCGTGTCGATCCCGTTGCCCAGTGCGGCCCACAGGAACATGCCGCCGTCGGGCGAGGTCACCGTGGCGCCCTCGGGCAGGATCTCGATCAGTTCCTTCCGCATCCCGTCACGCCGCTGCTTGTAGACCTGGACCACGGTGCGGATGTGCTCGTCCACGTCGTAGGCCTCCAGATAGCGCGCCACAGCCAGTTGATCGACCACGGAGGAGTGCAGCCCCACGGCCTCCTTGGCGATGGACAGCGTGTTCATGATGGGGCCTTCGCCGCGGATCCACCCGACGCGGATGCCCGGTGCCATGATCTTGGAGATCGAGTTCAGCAGCAGGGACTGGTGCGCCAGCCCCGGCAGGGCACAGATCTGGGGGATGAACTCGCCGGAGAACCGCAGTTCGCCGTACGGGTCGTCCTCGACCAGGATCGCCCCCGTGCGGCGCAGGACGTCGGCGATCTCTTCCCGTCGGGAGAGCGGCATGCA
>NZ_JAAVUN010000233.1 GCF_012163155.1 Kocuria subflava | reverse complement strand
GAACTCCATCTGACCCACCTGGGCGTCCTTGGCGATGTCCACCAACACGGGGCCCGGACGCCCGGTGGCGGCGAGATGGAAGGCCTCGGCCAGGACTCGCGGGATGTCCTGCGACTTGGTCACCAGATACGAGTGTTTGGTGATGGGCATGGTCATGCCCACGATGTCCGCCTCCTGGAAGGCGTCGGAGCCGATCAGGGTGGAGGCCACCTGACCGGTGATGGCCACCATGGGCACCGAGTCCATGTTCGCGTCGGCCAGCGCTGTCACGAGGTTGGTGGCACCCGGTCCCGAGGTCGCGATGCACACCCCCACCTTCCCGGAAGCCAATGCGTAGCCCTGCGCGGCGTGTCCGGCACCCTGTTCGTGCCGGACCAGGATGTGATTGATGGTCTCCGTCTCGAGCAGCGGGTCGTAGGTCGGGAGAATGGCCCCGCCGGGAAGACCGAAGACGTCCGTGACACCGAGTTCCTCGAGGGAACGCATGACGGCCTACGAACCGGTCATCGACACCGGGTCCACGACGGT
>NZ_JAAVUN010000232.1 GCF_012163155.1 Kocuria subflava | reverse complement strand
GAAAGACCTTCCTGCTGGTGCTGGCCGCCGTCGTGCTGCTGGCATTGGCTGTTGTGATCCTGTTGATCCTGCTGTGAGAAAGGCGCCGACCGCCGCATGACTCTTCCCGAAACCTCCCTCGCGTACCTCCGTACGGCTGCACGAGCAGCCGACGACAAGCAGGCCGAGAACATCGTTGCCCTGGATGTCAGTGACGCCCTGGGCATCGTTGACTCCTTCCTGGTGGCTTCGGCCTCCAACGAGCGGTTGGTGAGCGCCGTCGTCGATGCGATCGAGGACGCGCTGATTGCTGAGCACGACCTGCGACCCATCCGCCGCGAAGGCAAGGGGCAGGGGCGTTGGGTGCTGCTGGACTACGGCGATGTGGTGGTGCACGTGCAGCACGACGAGGACCGGGCGTTCTACGCGCTTGAGCGGCTCTGGAACGAATCTCCCGTCGTGGACCTGGGGCTGACGCCGGCCGCGGACGCTTCGACTGGTGATGCCGCGGAAGGCGCTGGGTCGGAGCTGGACGATTTGCACGGGGCCGC
>NZ_JAAVUN010000231.1 GCF_012163155.1 Kocuria subflava | reverse complement strand
GCCCACCAGCCGGCCCCCCCCCCAGGCGCCGAGGATGGTGAACAGATACACCCTGCCGCCGTAGGCCCCGACGATGCCTGCGGCGACCGACTGGTCGATTCCCAAGCCACCGTCGGTGGTCTGGAAGTACATGTAGATCAGGACGATGCCCTGCATGCCGTAGAAGGAGAATCTCTCCCACAGCTCCACGTTGAACAGTGAGGCCAACATTCTGGGCTGGCCGAGGAAGGTTTTCTGGTCATTCTGACCAGGGTGGTTGTTGGTGGGGGACGGAGTGGCCGCGGGGTCAGCGGCGGTCTGTCCCCGGCTTTCGGGGGGTTGAATCGATGAATTCATGCGTCTACCTTGCGCCTCCTGCCCGCGATTGCACAGCAGGGATGCGGAACGGAGCCACGGTTTTCTCAGGCGGTGCGCACGACCATCTTTCCGGTGTTGGCCCCGCGCATCATGTCCAGGAAGGCGCCAACGGCGTGGTCGATTCCGTCCACCACCGTCTCGTCGTAGGCGATCTTTTCCTGGCCGAACCACTGCG
>NZ_JAAVUN010000230.1 GCF_012163155.1 Kocuria subflava | reverse complement strand
AGTTCATTCCACTGGTGAAGAAGGCAGGCCGCCAGTTCCTCACCGATCAGGTCAACGCAAGGTTGAGCAACACGCTCGGCGCGGGTTCCAGTGAAGACGTCACGGAGGCCAATCAGGCAGAACTGACCAGCCAGGCAGCTGCGGAGAACGAACTCAGCGATACCGCAGGTGAGGACATCGTCACCACAATGGAGGAGGTCGAGGGCTTCCAGATCGTGCGGGCCATCGTGTGTGAGCACCTGGCTCCGGTGCGGGTCGTGTACCGCGATGCAAAGTCCTATTGCGCCATCCTGGTGGACGACAACAACCGGAAGCCCCTGGCGCGTCTCCACTTCAATCGGAAGCAGAAATACATCGGTTTGTTCGACGAGAACAAGAAGGAAACCAGGGAGCCCATCGAGAATCTCGTCGACATCTACAACTATGCGGAGAGCCTGCGAGCCCTGGCGCGAAGCTATGTGTGGGCCGGGTGCGACGCCTCGTCGCCGCGTTGACTCGTGAGTCACACGGGGAGAGGGCGCGGGAGAGGGAC
>NZ_JAAVUN010000023.1 GCF_012163155.1 Kocuria subflava | reverse complement strand
GGGATTCCATACCCCGGCTGAGAAACTCAACGAGTTCCTCACACGTGTTGCACTCACCCCCTGAAACCGCCTGGGTCAGGGGCGATCAAACGGCCTACTCGGCGGGGAAAGGGGTGGCTCCGACTCGGCGGGGAAGGAGGGGAGAAGGTCAGGCCTGGGCCAGGTCCCGTGCCGGGGTGTTGGCCGTGGTGGGTGCATCCACGAACGCGCCGCGGTACTTGGCCGCCGGGTGGGTGTCCAGCACCTTGGACTGACCGGCACCGTAGAGGTTCTCCCGCAAGGTGGAGCCCTCGTACTCGGTCCGGTAGCGCCCACGCTTCTGCAGCTCAGGCACCACGTATTCCACGAAGTCCTCGAACGAGCCCGGGGAGACGTGGTACGCCAGGTTGATGCCGTCCAGGCCGCCGTCGTCGATCCAGGTCTCCAGCTGATCCGCAACGGTCGCCGGGGAGCCCACCAGCACCGAACCCATGCCACCGATCGCGCAGTGAGCGGCGATGTCCCGCCGGGTCCAATCGCGGGACTTGTCCTGCATGGTGAAGGGCGCCAGGAAAGACTGGATGGACTCGGTCTGGACGTACTTGAGCACCTCGTCCTCGTCGAACTGGGACAGGTCCACCCCGGACCAGCCGCCGATGATCGCCTGGGAGGACTCCAGGTTCACGTACTGCAGGTAGTCGCGGTACTTGGCCTCGGCCTTGGCGTCAGTCTCATCCACGACGACGGAGAGCATGGCGTAAATCTTCAGGTCGTCCCGGTCACGGCCGGCGTCCTCCACCTTGTCCCGGAAACGATCCGTCATGTATCGGGTCAGATCCGGGCGCAGGGCGGTGATGAAGGCGGCCTCCGCGTGCTTGCCGGCAAAGGCCTGGCCGCGGGAGGAAGCGCCGGCCTGGAAAATCAGTGGAGTGCGCTGCGGGCTGGGCTCGGTCAGGGCGGCTCCGGGCACGGTGAAGTGCTTGCCGTAATGCTGGATGGGGTGGACCAGGTTGGGATCTGCGTACAGACCGCGCTCCAGGTCCTTGACCACAGCACCGTCCTCCCAGGATCCTTCCCAGAGCTTGTAGCAGACGTCCAGGAACTCATCGGCGATCTCGTAACGTAGATCGTGTTCGATCTGGCGCGGCAGCCCCTGGTTCTCGGCGGCCGATGCCAGGTAGGAGGTCACCACGTTGAAGCCCACACGCCCGCGGGTCAGGTGGTCCAGCGTGGCGTACTTACGGGCCAGCGTGTAGGGCTGCTCGTACGTCACAGCGATGGTCACGCCAAAGCCCAAGCTCTTGGTCACTGCCGCCATGGCGGAGATCTGCATGAAGGGATCGTTGACCGGAACCTGTGCGCCGTCGGCAATGGATGGTGCCGCGGAGTTCTTGTAGACGTCATAAATCCCCACCACGTCCGCCAGGAACAGGGCATCGAACTTGCCGCGCTCCAGGGTCTTGGCCACGTCAGTCCAGTACTCGATGGTGTTGTACTCGGTGGCCCGCGAGCGCGGGTGACGCCACAGGCCGAAGCTCTGATGGCCCACACATGTCATGTCGAATGCGTTGAGGGAAATCCGCTTGCTCACGCGAGGTCTCCTAGGAGTCTGCTCAGACCCACGCCCCGCGCGCCACCTGCGATGACCATCCTGCGGGTCCAGCGCTTGGGTGCGCCGTACTTGCCACACGCGGTGTGTCGTGCGGCCCGATCCTCACCTGGGGCACCCCGCTACGGGAGAGGGTTGCCGTCCGGCCAGCCAGGGCTACGCACCGGAACTCATGATCGTTCTGGTTCAACAGCATAACGACGACGCAGGTGCCGCGCGAACTCGGCGCTGAACTGATTTGCTCCGGTCCCCGGACTCAGAGTTCAATGACTGTGGTTCCCATCCAGAGCGGCTCAAGAGACCTGGCTCGTCGACGCCGCAGCAACCCTGCAGCCAGAACCGTCACAACCCGCGGTGCCTGCACTCGGTGCTAATGCCAGGACCGATGGAGTGTGATTGCTGATGTCTTCGCGCTTGCCCGCCGCCACCAACCAGAGCGAACAGTCGTTCTCCGATCCGGCGAACCCCACGCCCAATCCGGCGTTGATCTCTGATGATGCCCGGATTGACTTCTGGGCCGCCCAGGCATCCCGCCTGGACTGGGCGGAACCGTGGCACACCACCCACCGCTTCGAGAAACCACAGGTGATCGGTGAGGACCAGGACGGCAACCCCACCTACTCGGTCCCTGAAATCGCCTGGTTTGAAGGCGGCAAGCTCAACGTGGCCCACAACTGCGTGGATCGTCATGTGGAGGCCGGCCGCGGGGACCACGTGGCCCTGTACTTTGAGGGCGAGCCCGGCGACAGGTTGGTCTACACCTACGCTGACCTGCAACGTGAGGTGGCCCGCGCCTCTCACGCTTTGACCGATTTGGGTGTGGTCAAGGGCGACCGCGTGGTAATCTACCTGCCCGTGATCCCGGAGACCGTGATCATGACGTTGGCCTGCGCGCGCATCGGCGCCATCCACTCACTGGTCTTCGGCGGGTTCTCCGCGGAAGCCTTGAAGTTCCGCGTGGAGGACACCGGCGCCAAGGTCCTGGTCACCACCGACGGCCAGAACCGCCGAGGCAAGGTGGTCCCCGTCAAGGTCAACGCCGATGAGGCATGCAGCGGGGACAACCAGATCGAGCACGTCGTCGTTGTTCGGCGAACCTCCCGGCCCGGCAACAAGCAACTGGCAGCGGGAACCCGCGGCGCCCGCTCCAACGACGAACTCGAGGTCCCCTGGACCCCCGGGCGGGACGTGTGGTGGCACGACCTCATCAAGGACGCCCCCACCGTCCACACCCCGGAATTCTTTGACGCCGAAACCCCGCTGTTCATCATTTACACCTCCGGAACCACCGGCCGCCCCAAGGGCCTCGTGCACACCATGGGCGGATACCTGGTGCAGACCGCCTACACGCACGCACTGCTCTTCGACCTCCTCCCGGACACGCTCGACGACGACGGCGCCCTGCGCCCCGATGAACTCTCCATGGTCAACGACCCAGCCAAGGTGGATTCCACCGTCCACTGGTGCACGGCTGACCTGGCCTGGGTCACCGCGCACACCTACGAGATCTACGGGCCGCTGGTCAACGGGGTCTCCGAGGTGATTTACGAGGGCACCCCCAACACCCCGCATCCGGGCCGTCATTTTGAGGTGATCGAGCGCTACGGGGTGACCAACTACTACACGGCTCCCACGCTGATCCGCTCCCTGATGGGGGCTTTCCCGCACGGGATCCCGCAGATCTACAACTTCTCCTCCGTCCGGCTGCTGGGCTCCGTGGGTGAGTCCATCAACCCGGAGGCGTGGCGGTGGCTGAGGTCCCAGATCGGGCGAGACCAGGTGCCGTTCGTGGACACCTGGTGGCAGTCGGAGACGGGGTCCTGCGTGGCCTCCCCGCGCCCGCACGATCCGCAATTCGCCCCGCCGGGCACCTTTGCGGCGGGTACCCCGGGCACCTCCCCCAAGCCGGGGTGTGCCACACGTGCCATTCCGGGGGTCTCCGTGCGGGTGCTGGATGAATCCGGTGAGCCGGTGGAAACGGGCCACCAGGGGTTGGCCGTGGTGGACAAGATCGGCCCGTCCATGGCCCGCACCGTGTGGGGAGATCCGCAGCGCTACCTGAGCTCCTACTGGCAGCAGTACGGCGAGCGCGGATGGTTCCTGGCAGGCGACGGCGCCCGACTGGATGACGACGACGATCTCTACATCCTGGGACGCGTGGATGACGTCATCAACGTCTCCGGGCACCGGCTGTCCACCATCGAGATCGAATCGGCGCTGGTCACCCACCCGTTGGTGGTGGAGGCCGGAACCACCCCCGTTGAGGATCCGTTGACCGGGCACGCCGTCCTGGCCTGTGTGGTGTTGACGCCCGCCGGTGCCGAGGTGTCCGCGACCCAACTGCACGATGAGCTGTGCGCCCACGTGACCCGGGAAATCGGACCGATCGCCAAACCGCGCGAGGTCATTGCGGTCCCCGATCTGCCCAAGACCCGCTCCGGCAAGATCACCCGGCGCTTGTTGGCCCAGCTCTACCACAACCAGCCCCTGGGTGATCGCTCCTCACTGCAGAACGAAGAAGCCCTGGATGCCATTGCGGACGTCATGTCTGCTCGGCGATCCTGAACATCAGAGAATCAACCAACCCATCCCACAGGAGGAATGCATGGCTGAGCACCAGTTCGGGTTTCGCACACGCGCCCTGCACGCCGGTGGAACCCCGGATGCCGAACACGGCGCCCGGGCGGTCCCGATCTACCAGACCAGTTCATTCGTGTTCAAGGACGCCGACGACGCCGCCAACCTGTTTGCTCTGTAGAAGTACGGCAACATCTACTCCCGGATCGGCAACCCCACCGTGGCGGCGTTCGAGGAACGGATTGCATCCCTGGAGGGCGGCATCGGCGCCGTCGCCACCTCCTCCGGCATGGCGGCCGAGTTCATCACGTTCGCCGCGCTGTGCGGGTACGGGGACCATGTGGTGGCCTCCTCCCAGCTCTACGGTGGAACGGTCACCCAGCTGGATGTGACCCTGCGGCGCTTTGGGGTGGAAACCACCTTTGTGCGCGGTACTGATCCGGCCGACTACCGTGCGGCCATCACACCGACCACCAAGGCGATTTACACCGAGTTGGTGGCCAACCCCTCCGGTGAGATCGCCGATCTGGAAGGCCTGGCGGCGGTGGCCCATGAGGCCGGGATCCCGCTGGTGGTGGATGCCACGCTGAACACCCCGTACCTGTCCCGGCCGCTGGAGCACGGCGCGGACATCGTGATCCACTCCGCCACCAAGTTCCTGGGCGGGCACGGCACCACCCTGGGTGGTGTGGTGGTGGAATCCGGGCGGTTCAACTGGGGCAACGGGAACTTCCCGCCCATGACCGAGCCCGTCCCCTCCTACAACGGTGTGAGCTGGTGGGGGAACTTTGGCGAATACGGGTTCCTGACCAAACTGCGTTCCGAGCAGCTGCGTGACATCGGACCGGCCCTGGCCCCGCAGTCCGCGTGGAACCTGCTGCAGGGCGTGGAGACCCTGCCGCAGCGCATGGACGCCCACGTGGCCAACGCCCGCTCGGTGGTCGAATGGCTCAACACGGATCCCCGCATCTCCTACGTGAACTACGCCGGTCTGCCGGACCACCCGCATCACGAGCGCGCCGCCAAGTACCTGCCGCAGGGTGTGGGCTCGGTCTTCGCCTTCGGTGTGGCAGCCACGGACGCCTTGAGCGCACGCGAGGTGGGTTCGCGGTTCATCGGCAGCCTGCAACTGGCCTCCCACCTGGCCAACATCGGGGATGCCCGGACCCTGGTGCTGCACCCGGCCTCCACCACCCACCAGCAGTTGACCGCGGAGCAGCTGGCCTCCGGTGGCGTGGGTGAGGACTTGATCCGCATTTCCGTGGGCCTTGAAGATCCCGAGGACATCTTGTGGGATCTGGACCAGGCCCTGACAGCCGCCACCGGGCTCACCGGGGACGGCACCGCATCGTCCACCACCCCTGCCCAGAACGGAGGCAAGTGATGAGCAGCGAACGCACTTGGGTGGGGCCATCTGCCCCCGAACGGTTGAACATCCTGCACGGATCACAGTCCGTGGCGATCGTGGGCATGTCAGACAAGCCCGCCCGCGCCTCCTACTTTGTCTCCACCTACCTCCTGTCCTCCTCCCCCTACAGGGTCTACTTCGTCAACCCGATCCTGGCCGCCAAGGGAGTGGACGTCCTGGGACAACCGGTTTACGCCTCACTGGCGGATCTGCCGGAGGTCCCGGATGTGGTGGATGTGTTCCGCAAGCACGACGACCTCCCGGAAGTCGCCCGTGAAGCCGTGGAGATCGGAGCCAAGACCCTCTGGCTGCAGCTGGGTTCCTGGAACGAGGAAGCCGCTGCCATTGCCGAGGACGCCGGGCTCAACGTGGTCATGGACCGGTGCGTGAAGATCGAACATGCCCGCTTCCACGGCGGCCTGCACCTGGCCGGCTTCAACACCGGGGTGATCTCCTCCAAGCGACAGGTCCTGGCCTGAGCAAACGCATGAGCTGGCCGACCGGCATCACCGGTGCCGTCGTCGTCGTTGTGTGAATTGGGAACGGAAAAGTGCCGCGAACGTTGGGTTCGCGGCACTTTTCCATTCCCAAGTTCTTGAGGGGTATCCGGAAAACCTCTGGTCACCTGGGGTTCACTCGGTCATGATGTGATGTGGCCAACTAGCCGGTAACTTGCCCGCTGCCTCCACACCGGAGCTTGTGTGACCGGTGACCACGTAGCTCACCACTGACCGAAGGACCTCTCCCATGTCCCGTCGCACCACACCGTCGTGCATCGCTGCCCTGGCGGCCGGAATCCTGACCACCACCTCTTTTGTGGTCCCGGCCTACGCGGATGAGACACCGTCCAACGCCATTGACCTGCTGTACTTCAACGACTACCACGGTCGCTTGGACTCCCGACCGGTCCAGTTCGCCGGTGCCATTGAGTCCGAGCGCACGGAGAACTCCTTGTTGATCTCCGGTGGGGACAACATCGGTGCCTCCGAGTACACCTCCGCCTCCCAGCAGGACAACCCCACCCTGGACATGCTCAATGCCCTGGACCTGGATGTCTCTGCCGTGGGCAACCACGAGTTCGACCAGGGCCGCGATGACCTCACCGGCCGTGTGACGGACCGCGCGGATTTCCCGTACCTGGCAGCCAACGTGCGCGTGGGCGATGCCAACGGCCCCTTGCTCATGGAAGGCGAGGGCCATGACGGCAGCGGCGCTTACGACCTGTTCGAGCGCGACGGAGTGACCATTGCCGTGATCGGGGCCGTCACGCAGGCCACGCCGGAGAAGGTGGCGCCCTCCGCCGTCGCCGGTCTGGTGTTCACCGACCCCGTGGCAGAGGTCAACGCCGTGGCCGATCAGCTGGAGGCGGACGGCACCGCTGATGTGATTGTGGCCGCCTATCACGACGGCTCCGCCACGGAGGCCCAGGCCGCCACCGACCGGTTCTGGACGGAGACCTCCCCCAACGTGGATGTGATCTTTGGCGGGGACTCCCACGCGGAGTACAACCTGACCCAGGACGTCGACGGCGACGGCACCCCCGACCGTGCGTACATGCAGACCGGTTCCTACGGGGCGAACATGGGCAAGGTGTCCTTCACCTACGATTCCACCACCGACTCGATCGACCTGACCAGCACCCTGACACCCACCTCCCAGATTGTGGCCGGACGCAGCGAGGACGAGCTGGTGGCCGCCTACCCACGGGTGGCCCAGGTCAACACCATTGTTGACTCCGCCGTGGCGGTGGCCAATGAGATCGGTTCCACCCCCGCCGGTGAGATCTCCGCGGACATCACCACCGCTTTCGGCGCCAATTCCTCCGGAGCCGTGGTGCGCGATGACCGCCAGAACGAATCCGCCCTGGGCAATCTGATCGGCCAGGCCTTCCGCAACGAGCTGGCCGACTCCCACGGAGTGGACATCGGCCTGATCAACCCGGGTGGCATCCGCAATGAGTTCTACTATGCGGACAACCCGGCCGAGAGCATCGACGGCGACCGCGACGGCGTGGTCACCGAGGCCGAGAGCAACAACGTGTTGCCGTTTGCCAACAACATGAACACCATCGATCTCACGGGCGCCCAGTTCAAACAGGTCCTGGAACAGCAGTGGCAGCCGGCCGGAGCATCGCGGGCGTTCCTGCACCTGGGGCTCTCGGAGAACGTGCAGTACACCTTTGACGAATCCCGTCCCCCCGGTGATCGCATCACCTCCATCACGGTGGATGGCGCGCCCATTGATCCGGCCGCCACCTACACCGTGGCTTCCGTGTCCTTCCTGCTGGATGGTGGCGATGGCTTCACCGCCTTCACGGAAGGCACCAACTTCACGGACACCGGCCGGATCGACCGTGAGGTGTTCTCCGACTACCTGGGTGAGGCTTCTGCCTCGGCTCCGGTGGCTCCGCAGTTCGACCGCCGTGCGGTGAACCTCTCCAACGTTCAGACCCAGGGCAACACGGTGAGTTTTGACCTCAAGGAGCTCAACATGACCTCCTTGGGTGCACCGGCCAACAGCCAAGTGCAGATCCGCAAGGGTGGTGCCAACGGTGAGGTGATTGCTGAGACACCGGTCAGCGGTGAGGCCACCCGCGGTGCGGATGGCCTGATCGGCGGCACCGCTTCCGTGTCCTTTGACCGCACCCGCCTGGGTGGCGAACAGGCCTATCTGACGGTTGAACCGGCAGGCACGGCCATGCTGCTGACCGACTCCGTCCTGGGTCAGGCCACTCCCGTGGACCCCGAACCGGGGACCGTGACCTTCACCGATGTGTCTGAAGGCATGCAGCACTACGAGCACATCATGTGGATGGCCCAGAACGGAATCTCCCGCGGGTGGGTCAACCAGGACACCGGGACCGCCGAGTTCCGCCCGCTGCAGCCCGTCAACCGGGATGCCATGGCTGCCTTCCTGTACCGCATGGCTGGTGAACCGGAGGTGACCCTTCCGGAGAACTCCCCGTTCACGGATGTGACGCCGGGTCAGGCGCACTACAAGGCCATCGTGTGGGCCCAGCAGGAAGGAATCGTCCAGGGCTGGGCGGACGGCACCTTCCGCCCCACACAGCCGATCGCCCGTGACGCCATGGCTGCTTTCCTCTACCGCATGGCCGGAGAACCGGCCGGTGACCTGCCCGCAACCTCTCCGTTTGTTGACGTCAACGCGGACATGCAGCACTACAAGGCCATGGTTTGGATGTCCCAGACGGGGCTCTCCACCGGCTGGGAGGACGGCACCTACCGTCCGTTCAGCCCCACCAACCGTGACGCCACCGCAGCCTTCCTGCACCGGTTCGACCAGCAGTTCGACCTGACCACCGGAAACTGACAGGCAGGAAACACCGTGAACAACTCCAAGCGCTACTGGACCCTGCCCGCAGCCACCCTGATGGCCGTCCCTGCCGCCCTGGCCTTCACCACCCCCGTGGTGGCAGCCCCGCAGGACACTGCAACTGGTACGGACGGCCACGTTGTGATCAACGAGGCCTACGTCAACGGCGGATCCACCAGTGCCGCCTACACCCACAAGTTCGTGGAGCTCTACAACCCCACGGATTCACCGGTGGACCTGACGGGGTGGAGCCTGCAGTACCGTTCCGCCACCGGCACGGCTGCCTCCAACAACCTGGTCGCCCTTACCGGGAGCATCCAGCCCGGAGAACACTATTTGGTGGCCGGCGGATCCAATGGCACCACGGGCCAGCCCCTGCCCCAGGCCGACCTGGACGCCGGGAACCGGTTGAACCCGGCCGGTACCCGTGGCACCTTTGTGCTCTCCGAGACCGCAACGGCCCTGACCCTCCCCACAGGCTCCGTCACCGGCAACGACGACGTGGTGGACCTCTTGGGATACGGCACCACCAACACCTTTGAAACTGCGGCGGCACCTGCCCCCACCTCCAACGCGGATGCGCGGTCCTTGAACCGCACCGACGGTGTGGACACGGACAACAACGCTGCGGATTTCACGCTGTCTGACCAGGTCACAGCGCAATCAGGTGTTGACGACGCCCAAGTTCCGGAACCGAGTGGTTCCCCCACGGCATCGCCGTCGTCGGAGCCGAGTGCCGAACCCACTGCTGAGCCGACCACCCAGCCCGGTGAGCTGCTGAGCATCGCACAGATCCAGGGCACCGGGGACACCACGCCGTACCTCAACCAGACCGTGCGCACCCGCGGCGTGGTCACGGCGGTCTACGCGACCGGTGGCCTCAACGGCTTCCAGGTGCAGACCGAGGGAACCGGCGGTGACCTGGGCGAGGACCACACGGCCACCGACGGCGTGTTCGTGTACGCACCCAATGCTGTGAACTCGGTGCAGTTGGGCGACCACGTGGAACTGACGGGCACGGCGCAGGAGTACTTTGGGCAGACGCAGATCTCCGTACAACCTGCAGGTGTCACGGTGTTGAGCGACCCTGCGGAAGCCGTGAAACCTGCCGACGTCGCCTGGCCGACCTCCGACACTGAGCGGGAAGCCCTGGAAGGCATGCTGCTGCAGCCCATCGGGACCTTCACGGTCACCAACAATTACGGGCTGAACACCTACGGAGAAATCGGTCTGGCCACAGGCCATGACGTCCTGCGCACACCCACTGACGTGGCGGCACCGGGCTCTGCGGAAGCTGAGGCGGTTGCTGCAGACAACGCGGCGCGCAAGGTGATTCTGGATGACGGCTCCACCTGGAACTACGGCAATCTGGGGACCTACGGCAATCAGCCCCTGCCGTATCTGAGCCTGGAGAATCCAGTGCGTATGGGCTCCTCCGTGACGTTCGATCAGCCTGTTGTGCTCGGCTACGGCCACAACGAATGGCGGCTCCAGCCACTTCAGCAGGTCACCGGAGACACAGCCGATGCCGTGCCGGTGGTGTTCCAGAACGACCGTTCCGAATACGCGGCACCGGCCGAGGTGGGCGGAGACGTCCAGCTGGGCACCTTCAACGTGCTCAACTACTTCACCACGTTGGGCGAGTCCGAGGCTGGTTGCGGTTCCTACAACGACCGCAGCGGAAACCCCCTGACCACCCGCAACTGCAACGTCCGTGGCGCCTATGACCAGGACTCCTTCCAGGCCCAGCAGGACAAACTGGTCTCCGCCATCAACGGCCTGGACGCCGGTGTGGTGTCCCTGGAGGAGATCGAGAACTCCGCCAAGTTCGGGCAGGACCGGGATGCTGCCTTGTCCTCACTGGTGGATGCCCTCAACGCTGACGCCGAATCGGACAAGTGGGCCTACGTGCCGTCACCGGCCCACGTGCCTGCTGATGAGGACGTCATCCGCACGGCGTTCATCTACCAGCCCGCCCGAGTGGAGACTGTTGGCGAATCCGCGATTCTGGACGATCAAGTCAATTTCTCCAACGCCCGTGAGCCGTTGGCCCAGACCTTCCGCCCAGCCGGTGGCAGTGCTTCTGAGGATTTTGTGGTGGTGGTGAACCACTTCAAGTCCAAGGGCTCGGGCTCATCCGCCACCGGGGACAACGTGGACACCGGGCAAGGCGCCTGGAACGGGGATCGAACCCGGCAGTCACGGGCCATGTTGGAGTTCGCTCAAGGGTTTGCCGATCAAGCGGGGACGGACAAGCTGTTCCTGGTGGGCGACTTCAACTCCTACACGTTCGAGGACCCCATGCAGGTGCTCTACGACTCCGGGTTTGTGAACATCTCCCCGGAGGGCCAGTACTCCTACGCCTTTGACGGCATGGCGGGATCGCTGGACCACGTGGTGGCCTCCCCTGCTGCGGCACTGGCCGTGACGGGCTCGGACATCTGGGAGATCAACGCCCACGAATCCATCGGCATGGAATACTCCCGGCAGAACTACAACGTGGTGAACCTGTTTGCCCCTGACCAGTTCCGGGCCTCCGACCACAATCCGGCGCTGGTGGGCTTCGCCACCGGTTCCGAGCCCACGCCGGGGCCGACGGAACCCACACCAGAGCCGACCGAACCCACCGATCCGGCTCCGACTCCGGAACCGACGTCATCCAGGCCCAACCACCAGGGACCGCCCGCCTCCCACCCAGGACAAGGCAAGGTCCCGGACCATGTCCGTGAGCGCTGGGGTGTCACCGCGGGCCCACGACGCTGATCGGCAAGCCGGTAGCTGGCACCAACCTTATGTATGCGTGGAGACGGGCCCCTGAGAGGGCTGTCTCCACGCATACATAAGGTTGGTGCGGGCAAAACCTGGTTGGTCAGCGCAGGAGCGGGTTCAGCTCAGAACCTCAGCAGCCATGCGGTCGGCATCCGCCAAGGTGCGGGCCCCCAGTTCTGCCGGGGCGTGAGCTTCCGCGGCAATCGAAGTTCCCCATTGCGTAGAAGCCAACTGCAGCCCCAGGACCCAGATGTCCCGGGCCTGCCCGTCCGTACCCACAGCCCGATAGGGCGCTGCGGTGACATCCAAGCCGGGGCCGGGGACATGGGCTGCACCGTCATCAATGTGCAAGGACTTGGCGCGGACCAAACCGTTGTCGTGCATGGCGGTCAGCAGCGGGGAGATGTTGCGGCGGATCTCGTTGGGCGGGGACATGGCCTCGATCAACCAATCCGCACGGAACGGTTCATCAGCCACCCAGGGGGAACTGGCCTCAAAACATCCACGCTCCGCGTCCACCCGGAACACCGGGTTGGGCCCCAAGAACCGGACCACTCCGGCGCGTGCCAGGGCTGCCAGCTGGCGGATGCGCAGCGCAGGGGGGCCGGAGGCAAGGCCTTCCACCAACGGTGAGAAGCTGCGCATGAGTTCCTCGTACCAGGACTCATCCTGCAGACCACGCTCGGCCACCACCTGTTTGATCAAGGTCCGGGACCAGTTCAGGGAGGAGAACGCCACCTTGGCGGGGTCGTCCTCCCCAGCGGCAGAGCCTGCGGCATCCCTGTCCAACCAGTGCACCAGGGCTGCCGCGTACTCCTCATGGGAGCCGAACTTCTGATCCAGGAACGGGTAGGACTGCCACGTGATGTTCAACCGGTTCTGGTAGGCAACCGCCTGGTTGATCAGCCGCTCCACCTGCACGTCCCACGGGGCAACGTCCCGCTCTGTACCAGGGGTCAATTCAACAGCCGTGCCGGCGTAAACGCCCAGCGCAGCATCCAAGTCATCCAGGAACTGCTGTGCCGGACGGTCGAACACCTCCGGACGGACGCGGGCCAGAGTGCGGAAATACGTGCGGGTGGCATCCTTGCGCACCAACGGCAGGATGTCCCGGTTGAACACCAAATCCGGACCGGACACCAGGGAAACCACGGCCTCCCGCGTGAGGAACCGGTGGTCCAGGGATTGGGCGTAATACCCGGAGATCTCCGCTTTGGCCCGGTAGGGCGTGCCGCGGCGGGAGCCCACCACCACAAAGGGTTCCTGTCCGCAGGGTTTGTAGACCAATCGATCATCCGGCCCTTGAACAAACTCTCCCCCGCGGCCTTCGGTCAGTTCCGTGATGACATCGTGGAAATTCAGTCCCATGCCCCGCACCAACACCGTCTGACCCGCCGGCAGTTCATCCCAACGGACATCAGCCGGAACTGCCGGAGGTCGATAGTTCAGACCATGTTCAGCAGCGCCGTCCACCAGAGCCTTTTGATCTCGGCGCAGGTGCGCATCCAGATGCCCCAGCGCCAAGACCACGTGGTCCGCGGGGAGTTCCTGTTGCCCGGAGATCTCCACGGCAAACGGAGTTGTGCTGTCCTCCACAACGCGGGCACTCACCGCTTCATCACGGTGCACGGTCAGCTCAACGCCTGAAGGCAGTCCGGCTTGAAGGGTCCGGAACACCCAGTCCAGGTACAGCCCGTACACGCGCCGCGGCGGGAAATCGGTGGGACCCATGCCGGCCAAGACCACGCGGTCTTCAGACGTCAGAGCCGGATCATCCAAGGAACCGGCCCTCGCAAGGCTGCGCCACGCATCAAAGCTCATGTCCCGCAAGGCATCCAGTGGATCAACGGCCAGGACGCCGCAGTCGGCAATGACCGTGGGGAACAGGCTGGGAGTGTTCATGAGGTAACGGGGTGACTGGTTGACCCGCCACACATGCCCCGGACCCGGTGAGAAGGGATCCACCAGATCAATCCGCACGCGCCTGCCGGAAGCCGCAGCATGGGCCACCAGACGTTCCACGGCGGAAAGCCCCCGCGGACCGGCGCCGATGATCACCACGCGGGGCACACCCGTTGCCTCCCGGGGTTCACCACCGGCGAGCGCGTCATCACTCAAGGCATGGGAACCCAGGTCAGAGGACGAACGGGCAGGGGGAAGCACAGCGGTGTGGGGCGGGTTGGTCATGGCATCCAGGATAGTTCGGCACGGACCACGGCACACTGCGCCTACGCTCGGACCATGAGCGCCCACTCCCAGGATCAGCAGCCCGGCCATCTCACCCAGCCCAGCCATCTCACCCAGCCCGGCCATGGCAGCCAGCCCAGTCCACCCACTCAGTCCGGCCAGCCCAACACCGAACCCTGCGAGCCCCAGGACAACTTCCTGTGGCTGGAGGCCATTCACGATTCCCGCGCCATGGACTGGGTCCATGAGCAGAACATCCGCACGGAAGACCTGCTGGTGACCCCCGCCTTGGAGAAATTGGAGGCTGATGCCCTGGAGGTCATGGATTCCACGGACAAGATCCCCATGGTCTCCAAACAGGGCGAGTTCTACTACAACTTCTGGCGCGATGCCGACCACCCCCGCGGCATCTTCCGCCGGACCACCTGGGATTCCTGGATCAGTGACGACCCCCAGTGGGACGTGCTGCTGGACCTGGACGAGCTCTCCGCGCGGGAAGGCACGCCCTGGGTCTGGGCCGGTTCCCGTTTGCTGCGCCCGCAGTACACGGACGGGCACTGGCGCCGTGCCTTGATCTCCATGACCCCGGATGGTGGGGATGCCCGCCGTGTCCGGGAGTTCGACCTGGTGGATCGCGCTTTTGTGGCACCCCAGGACGGCGGGTTCGACCTTCCGGTGGCCAAGACCTCGGCCTCCTGGGTGGATGCCGACACCCTCGTGGTGGCCACGGAAACCGGCCCCGGCTCCCTGACGGCATCCTCCTACCCCGCTCAGGTTCGCCAGGTCACCCGTGGGTCTTCTGTGGAGGAGTCACCGGTGGTTTTTGACGTCCCCCACCACCACATTCAGGCGTGGGCCGGGCGTGATCACACCCCCGGGTTCGAGCGCACCCTGGCCCTGGACGTGATCGATTTCTTCCGCTCCGTGACCTACGTCCTGGATCCTGAGGGCACCCCGGTCCCTGTCCGGGTCCCGGAGTCCGTTGAGGTGGACATCCACAAACAGTGGGTGCTGTTCCGCCCGCAGGAACCGTGGCAACACAACGGGCAAACCCACGCGCCGGGCACGCTGTTGGCTGCCGAGTTGGAGGCTTTTCAGAACGGAAACACGGATCTTGAGGTGGTGTTCGAGCCGGATCCCCACACCAGTTTGCAGGGCTGGTCCTGGACGGCCGACCGCCTGATCCTGCGCCTGCTGCACAACGTTTCCTCGGCCACGCGAGTGGTCACCCCGGGCACCTGGAGCACCGAAGACTTCGGCACACAGTTGCAGCACCAGTCCACCTCCGTGTGGGCCGTGGACGACGAAGACCCCGAGCACGGCAACGACGTCTGGGTCTCCACCTCCGGTTTCCTCTCCCCCACCACCGTCATGCGCGCCACCCTGTCGGTCGGTTCTGCCGAAGGCTCGCAACCGCGGATGGTCAAGCAGGCGCCGTCGTTCTTTGATGCGCATTCACTGAGCGTTCAGCAGCACTGGGCCACCTCCGCGGACGGCACGCGCGTTCCGTACTACCAGGTGGGGCCGCGCGATCTGGTGCTGGATGGCCGCAACCCGGTGCTGCTCTCCGGCTACGGCGGTTTTGAGGTCTCCCGCACCCCCGCCTACTCCGGGGTCACCGGCCGCTCCTGGCTCACCCGAACCTTCACCAACAACGACGACGACGGCCCCGTGGCCACCCACCGCACAGGGATCTACGTGGTGGCCAACATCCGCGGCGGCGGGGAGTTCGGCCCGCAGTGGCACCGGGCGGCGTTGCAGGACAAGCGGCATCGCGCTTACGAGGACTTTGCGGCCGTGGCCCAGGACCTCCATGACCGCGGGGTCTCCACCCCGGCGTCATTGGCCTGCTCCGGTGGCTCCAACGGCGGGCTGCTGGTGGGCAACATGTTGGTGAGCCACCCGGATCTGTTCGGTGCCATTTCCTGCGGGGTCCCGCTGTTGGACATGCGCCGTTACACCAAGCTGTCCGCCGGGACCTCCTGGATCGCCGAGTACGGGGACCCGGAGGACCCCGCGCAGTGGGAATTCATCCGCACCTTCTCCCCGTATCACCTGGTGGAAGCGGGTGCCGACTACCCGCCCGTGCTGTTCTGGACCGCCACCAGCGATGACCGCGTGGGCCCCGTCCAGGCCCGCAAGATGGCTGCGCTGATGCAGGAGCAGGGGCACCGCAACGTCTGGTTCCACGAAACCCTGGAGGGTGGTCACGCCGGAGCGGGCGACAACAAACAGGCCGCCCGCTCGCACGCGCTGTCCACCGAGTTCCTGTGGAGGGCGGTCACCGGGACGCTGGTGTGAGCTTGCGGCCCCCTCCGTAGATCACCAGCTTGGCCAGTTCGATCACCAGGAAGATGACCACACCGGTGGCGGCGGTGATCAGGATTTCGTTGAGCTGAAGGTCGGAGGTTCCAAAGGCCAGTAGAAAACCCCCATGGTGGCACCACTGATCACCACGGAGGCCACCGCAATCTGAATCGCGTGACGCAACCGGACAATGGACTCCTTGGCCGCGGCCGGTTTGCGATTCACGATGCCGTCCTCAGCAGGCTCGAATGCGAACGCGAACGCCAGGGTCACGCCGGTGACCATGTTGACCCACAGGATCTGCAGGGGTGTCAACGGCAGGGTCCAACCCAGGAACATGGCAAAGAGGATCACCAAGGACTGCGCACCGTTGGTGGGCAGCAGGAACACGATCGCTTTGCACGGGTTGTCGTAGATCCGCCGACCTTCTTCCACCGCGGTCTCGATGGTGGAGAAGTTGTCGTCCCCCAGCACCGCCTCCGCGGACTCCTTGGTGACCTCCGTGCCCTTGATGCCCATGGCCACACCCTCATCCGCGCGGCGTAGGGCGGGGGCGTCGTTCACCCCGTCACCGGTCATGGCCACCACTTCCCCGCGGGACTGCAGGGCCTTGACCAGACGCAGTTTGTGCTCCGGGCTGGTGCGGGCGAACACGTTGTGTTTGCGGGCCAGCTCGGCCAGTTCGTCGTCGTCGGCCTGTTCGAGTTCCACACCGGTGACGGCACCGGCGCCGTCGTCGATGCCCATCTGACGGGCAATGGCGGTGGCCGTTCCGGCGTGATCCCCGGTGATCATCTTGACGGCGATCCCTGCGTCCTGGCAGGTCTGGACGGCGGTGATGGCCTCCTCCCGGGGCGGGTCCACGATCCCCACGATGCCCAGGAACTGCAGGTGCTCGCCCAGGGATTCGGGGGTGATCTCCTCACCGTCCTGGGGTTCGGCACGACGACGCGCTGCCGCCAGAACGCGCAGCCCCTGATTGCTGAGCTCCTCGATCCGCTGCTCCCACGCTGCTGTGTCCAGGTCCTGGTCGGCGCCGTCGCGATCAATCTGGCTGGTGGAACGGCTCAGCAAAACGTCCGGGGCACCCTTGACCAGAACCGAGGGTTGGTCCTGCCCGGGCAGTTCCAGTGCGGCCGCCATGAACTTGTAGTCCGAACTGAAGGGCAACGTGGTCTGCCGGCTGATGCTGCCGGTGTCCAGATCCAGCTTGGCAGCAAACGTGCGCAGCGCACCCTCCGTTGGTTCACCCACGATCTTCCAGCCGTCCGCGTCCTCCACCAGGTCGGCGTCGTTGACGGATCCCATGGCCTGGGCCAGCGGCAGCAAACCGGGGTGTGACAGGTCCAATTGCTCAGTCCCGGCGGTCACGGTGCCCGCGGGCTCGTACCCGGTTCCGGAGACCTCGAACTCCAGATCCCCACCACGCCGCGGACCACGGTCATCTCGTTCTTGGTCAAGGTCCCGGTCTTGTCCGAGCAGATGGTGGTCACGCTGCCCAGGGTCTGGACCGCCGGCAGCTTGCGTGTGATGGCGTTCTGCTTGGCCATGGTCTGCACGCCCAGGGACAGCCACTCGCTGAACGTGGCGATCTGCCGGGTCAGCGGGGTTTCCAGGGTCTCCACCGCGGACATCATCTGGTTGATCCGCCCGATCTCCGCCTGCTCGCCCGTGGCAACGACGACGCCGCTGCCCGCACCGCTGGCCAACAGGGAGCCGGAGAACAACAGGGAGCTGCGATCACCCAGGGCGGCATCCGCCTCCACCGTGGACCAGGATCCGTCACGTTTCACGCTGGCGTTGGCCGAGAGCATGTCCCGGATACCCTCAAGTGCCTTTTCCGCGCGACCCTCCTGCACAAAGCCGATCACCGCGTTGATGACCACCACCAGCAGGATCACCACGGTGTCCACCCATTCTTGGAGGACAGCGGTCAGTACGGCTGCAGCCAGCAGGACGTAGATCAGGACATCGTTGAAGTGCTTGAGGAAGCGCACCACCACGTTGCCCGTGCCGGATCCGGGAGTTTGTTGGGGCCAACGTGTTCGCGGCGTGCATCCGCTTGAGCGCACTGCAACCCGGTGTGCGGGTCCACGTCCAGGTGATCCATCACCTCCTGAGCGCTCAACGCGTGAGGATCGGTGACACCGTGGAAGGCTTCTTGGCTTCGATGCGGGGCTGTTGGGCTGGTGGACACTGAGTGCTCCTGTGGCACGCGGGCTCCCATCAGGGTGTTGTCGGTGCCCCACGCAATGCCGCCGCCTGATCCGAGTCAGTGTGGTGAGACGGCGGCGATCACTGGCAACCACCTGCCGCAGCCACAGGTTGACTGTGGGATTCTGCTGGCCGTGGCACGCTCGTCGGGGCCGTCAATCCAGCTTAGAAAGCATGCTCATGATGCGCACCTCCAGGACCGGAGTTGGCCGGACTTGCATTGGTGTTCGCATCACGGTGAGGCGGGCCGCGGCGTCGTCGATCCCGTTGCGACTGCGGCACCAGCACCTCCACCAGCCCTGGGTACGCAAGTCGCCATCCTCGGTACGTGTTTGGCCCAAGAACCGGCCCCTGGCTGGCCAAATGCGTACCGGGAGGTGGCGAATCGCGAACCGGCGGGCACCGAGAAGGCGCAGGCGGCGTGGGGAGCTTGGGGTTCGACGACGGGGTGGGAAGTTCCGCAGTCAGGCCCGGCACCCATGAAAGTGGCTGCGGTGTCAGTGCCGAGGACGTATCTGAATCACTGCAGTGACAAGAAAAGTGGTGCGGGTGCCAACAACAACGGTGCCCCTGCTATTGGCAGGGGCACCGTTGCTGGTCAAACCAGCGGAGACGGGGGGATTTGAACCCCCGGCCCAACTTTCGCCGGGCCCTTCATTAGCAGTGAAGTCCATTCGGCCGCTCTGGCACGTCTCCCCGCTGTTCAAGGATGAAACCACAGTTCATCCGGGTGAACAGCATGAGTCATGGTAGTCGGAGCCCATGATCCCGGTCAAAAACTCACCCCCGGGACGCCAGTACAAAGGGCAGGACGGCTGCGGCGCCGGCCAACCGTAGTTCACGGGCGGCCACCGTCAGGGACCATCGGCTGTCCACCAAGTCATCCACCAGCAGCACAGGTGCGCCGTTCATGTTGTCCAAGGCTGTCTGCAACTGTGGAGTGATCTGGAACTTCTGCCACACGGAGGCCAACTGGTAAGCCCCGTTGCCACCGGCACCACCGGGATGTCCGGGTGCCAAGGCCAGCTCACCCAGATAGGGCAGCCGCCCCGCACCGGCCAATCCCATGGCCAGGGATTGCACCAGTTGCGGGCGATGGACGGAGGGCATGGACACGATCCCCGCCGGTCGCCCGGCACCACTCCAGCCGTCGTGAGCCCATTGGGCCAGGACTTCCACGCAGGCCCGTCCGAGCTCCTGGTCCACGGGTTGATCCACGGGCGCACCCTGGGCGTCCGTGTGGAAAATCTCTCGCAGCCGGTTGCCCCACCCAAGATCCGTGAGTCGCGCAACCGCCCGGCCCGCCGCAGCCCGTTCGCCCGGGGCAATGGTGCCCTTGAGTGGCACCCCCAGCCGCTGCAGCCCAACCGGCCACTGCGCCCGTGGATCTATTTCCACACCAACACGCTTGAGGGTGGCGGTGGCGTTCTCCGCCGCCTGCTGGCTGACGTGGGTGGGATACCAGGCTCCCGCGCAGTTGTCGCAGCGCCCGCAAGGGGCGGCTTGGGGGTCATCCAGCTGTTCCACCAGCATCTGCATGCGGCACGTGGACTTGTTTTCGTAATCCAGCATGGCGTTCTGCTCGTTGATCCGGGCCTGATGAATCCGCTGATACCGGGGGGCGTCGTAATGCCAGGCCGCACCGGTGACCTGCCAACCACCCTGAACCTGCTCAACGGCGCCCTCGACCGCCAGAACCCGCAGCAACATGTTCAGCGGCGAGCGTTTGATGTCCACACGCGCCTCCAGCGCCCCAACACTCAAGGGCGCCTGCGCTTCACCCAGTTCCCGTAGCACGGCCCGAGCTTTGGCCTCCGTGGGCATGGAGGCAGTGGCAAAGTACTCCCAGATTTCACGGTCCTCCATGCCCGGCAACAGCAGCACGTCCGCGCGCTCCGTGGCACGTCCGGCGCGTCCCACCTGCTGGTAGTACGCCACAGGTGATGAGGGCGCCCCCATGTGCACCACAAAGCCCAGGTCCGGTTTGTCAAAACCCATGCCCAGAGCGGAGGTGGCCACCAGGGCCTTGACTTGGTTGTCCTTCAACGCGGATTCCAAGCGCTCCCGGTCTGCCGGATCCGTGCGTCCGGTGTAGGCCTCCACGTTGTATCCGGCTTCCCGCAGGGCATGGGCGGTATCCTCCGCCGCGCTGATGGTCAGTGCATACACAATCCCTGAGCCCTCCAAGGAGCCCAGGTGCTCCAACAACCAAGCCAACCGCACCGTGTTGGACGGCAAGCGCAGCACCCCCAGGCGCAGGGATGCCCGGGCCAGGGGACCCCGCAAGGTCATCACGGGCTCTCGCCCGCTCTCCACCAGCCCAACTCCCAACTGCTCCTGGACATCGTGAACCACACGCTGATTGGCCGTTGCCGTGGTGGCCAGCACCGGCACGGTGGGAGGCAGCTGGCGGATCAGGTCCTTGATGCGGCGGTAATCCGGGCGGAAATCATGCCCCCAGTCAGAGATGCAGTGGGCCTCGTCAACCACCAACAACCCCATGCGATTCACCAGCTGCGGCAACTGTTCTTCACGGAAGCGAGCGTTGTTCAAGCGTTCCGGGGAGATCAGCAGAACATCCACTTCATCCCGGTCCAGCTGTCCAAGGACCTGAGACCATTCGGTGGCGTTGGCCGAGCTGATGGACGCTGCGCAGACACCTGCCCGGGAGGCGGCTGCCACTTGGTCCCGCATGAGTGCCAGCAGAGGAGACACAATCAGCGTGGGCCCACGGCCACGGGCGCGCAACAACAGGGAGGCAATGAAGTACACGGCGGACTTGCCCCAACCGGTGCGCTGCACCACCAGGGCGCGGCGACTGTTCTCCACCAGCGCCTCAATCGCCTCGAACTGGCCCGGGTGGAAGTGCGCATCTGCGCGCCCTGTCAGGGCGTGCAGCAGGTCCACGGCCTGTTGATGAAGACCGGAGGTGGCGGGGGTGTTGTCCGAGGCAGCCATGGGAACAGTCTGGCAAGAGCCACGGACAACACAACCAAGAATTCAGCCCCTGTGGACAACACCCACGGCGGTGAGAAAAACGCGGTCCAAGCATGGCGTAGGGGTTGGGATCAGCCCCCCGACCGATCCCAACCCCGTCAACCCGCCGTCTCTCCCCAGATTCGGCGAGCCATGCGCCGCGCCGGCACCCCCCGATGCTCGGCACGTCGAGGCTCAGTCATGGAATGCCAACCGATGGTGAAGCCACCGGGAGGACTTCAAGCATGGCGCTGAGCCGTTGCATGAAATCGTGTCAGATCACCGCAGCTGTGGCATCCGCGGCATTGACCGCCTCTGTGAGGGCATTGCCTGCGGGTGACATCGGTTGATTCGCGCTCTGACGGCGGGTTTCAGGGGAGATCGGCAGATCCTGACCCGCACATCGCGGGGAGACCCGCCCCCTAAATAGGGACGGATTCCACCAGCATCCACCCCTGTTCAGCCCGCTCAGCAACCGCGCACGACGTCGCATTCACGTCATGAAGCGTCACGAAAAGGCCATGTCAGACCACGATGCCGCATACATACGGCTGTGTTCACCAGTGGAGGACTTCCTTCAACCGCTCTTCAAGCACCGGTGCTGTGGTCATGCCGAAGGTCTTGGTGATGTGGTCCAGGTCCCGGTAGACCATCACGTTGCCTACCACAGGACCGCAGCGGTCATCCGGGCAGTAGAGATCGGTCAGATCCACCAACGGAACCTCTGGATTCTGGTGATGGAACTCGTCCACCACGTCAGATCCACCCAGGGCATCTTCCACGGAGTCGGAGCACAGCGGACTGTTCTCCCCGTAGAGATCCACGCATTCGTACATGTCCCGCTCCCAGCGCGGGTTGTCCCGAACGCTGACCACGGCAATCCCTGCGTCCTTGAACGGCTGGACACCCTGGTTCCAGTGGGCCACCACTTCCTCACGGTCACCGTCCGCCAGGGAACGCGTCCCCTGCGCAATCACGGCATCCGGCTTCAGCTCAAGGACAGCTTCCCGTGCGGAGTTGTTGAACGCGTTGCATTCATGCGTGTAGTCCGGATTCTCCCCCGCGTAGCGGCATGCGGGGTAGAGGTAGCTGACCACCCGCCAGTTGTTGCGGTCGGCAATCACCTTCATGGGTTCGGAGAGCTGTTTGGCGTGGGAGTCCCCCAGCATCACCACGGTGTGCTCAGGCTCAACCGGTGCAGTCACCGCATCCGCTCCATCAGCCGCCGCATCCGCGGTGGGTTCATAGACGTAACACTCGCCGGAGTCCTCAAAGCCCTTGGGCAACTGGTCCTCCGTGCACTTGGGTCCGGGGTTGCCCCATTCGGCATCCACCTCCGACCACATGGGAATCGGCTCAAGACCGGGGAGATCGGCGTCGTCGTAGGTCCCGGCAGCAATGGCGGCGCCGGGATAGTTCTGGTCATTGCGTTCGTACATGGCCTGGGTGCGGGCGCGATTGTCCGTCCAGGCCTGGGCTGCGGTGACCGGCAGCGCCACCACGCCCACGATCGCCACCAACCGGACCAGCTCCCGCCGGGTGGAAGCGCGTTGCTTGGCCGACCGTGGCCGGGTCACGTAGGTGACCATCTGCTCTGTGGCCAGGGACAACAGGATGGAGGCGGCAATGATCCCCAGCCCCACACTCACCGGTACGGTGTCCTGCCCGGTGCGCAGCAGATACGTGATCATCAGGGGCCAGTGCCACAGGTAGATCCCGTAGGACCGGTCCCCCACCCAGGTCAGCCACGGCGCACGCAACGCGCCGTGCACTCCGCGCCGGCCACCGTGGTCCTTGACCACCAGAATCAGCACGGCACCCAGCGTGGGAACCAACGCGATCCACCCCGGGAACAGCGCCCCCGGCCCGGCCACAAAACCCGTGGCCACCACAGCGACGACGCCGCCCCACCCCAGCCACAAAGCCACCGTGCGGGGAATGGGCCCGGTGATGAGCAGTGCAGCCAGGGCACCCAGGGCGAACTCCCAGAGGCGCAGGCGGGTGTCGAAATAGGCTGGTGCGGGATTCACGTGAGTGGTGAACACGGAGGCAGCCAGGGACAGAGCAAACACCAGGCCGAAAACACCAATGGCCACGGTGCGAAACCGCAGTCTGCAGACCTTGGCGATCAGTGCAGCCAAGGCAATCAGGACCGGGAAGAGCACGAAGATCTGCCCTTGCACCGCCAAGGACCACATGTGTTGAACGGGGCTGGACGTGACTCCTCCGCCTGCGTAGTAGTCCACGGAGTGACTGGCCAGGTTCCAGTTCAGTCGGTAGGTGGCGGCAGCAAGGAGCTGTTCCCACAAGCTCTCCCACCGCGAGCGCGGATAGAAGGCGAGGGCCAGACCCAGCACACTGAGCAGCACAACCCCCACCGGCAGCAGCAGCCGCACAAAGGTCCGGGACCAGTAGTGCAGCAAACGCAGCGGTGTGCCGGTCTCCACTTTGCGGGCGAAGGAGAGGGTCAGCAGGTAGGCGGAGACCACGAAAAAGACGTCCACGCCGCCGGAGACGCCGCTGCCCCAGAGGTGAAAGGCCACCACCAGCAGCACTGCCAGCCCGCGCAGCCCCTGGATCTCTGGACGCCGGGATGCAGGAGATCCCGCGCGCCCGGCCGTGGAACCCGCAACGGGCGCCGGGGCGGCGGAGCCGGGCACAGGTGGGTCCTGAGGCAGACCGGTGGGTGCTGTGGAAGTGATGTGCGTGCTGATGTCGAGTCCTCAAACATGCTGGGCAAGCGATGACCAGCCCCGCACTTTACAGATGTGAATCACACGTGGGAAGAGGTGCCGCCCGGGAGGTTTCTCACGCGGCAACTCCCTTGACAGCACATTTGTTGCAAGCTCAGGTGTTGAGCAGTTCCAGGGCAGTGTCCAGGCTGCGCCCTGCAGCTTCCGCGTTGATCCTGGCCAGAGCCAGCGCGGCCACGATCTGCCCCACGCAGGCCTGAGCGCGGCGCTCAACTTCCCCTTGGGTCAGATCCGGCCGGTGGGCCGCCACCCCACGGGTCACACCTGTCAGCAATTCCTGCCGGTAGGCGTCCACGGTGGCTTGTGTGACTTTGTCATGTCCCAGCGTGGACCCGGCGGTGTTGATCAGCAAGCAGCCATTGCGTGCGGACATGGACTGGGCGTCCAGCAGTGCCGTGCGTAGGTTCTGGACGTAGGAGGTGACCGCACCCGGCGGCACGGGGTCTTGCATCAGCACCGCCAACCGCGGCCGGACCACCTCTACCAGGTAACTCTCCACGGCGGCGTCAAACAGTCCACGTTTGCTGCCAAAGGTGTTGTAGAGGCTGGAGCGGTTCAGTCCCGTGACGGCCTCCAGCTCCGGCAGGGAGGCCCCTTCATATCCGCGTTCCCAGAAGAGCTGCCGTGCTGCTGTGACCACCGCACGTTGGTCAAAACCTCGGTGACGTCCCATGATCTTGGCCTCACTTTCCGTCACAAGGGCTTGCTGATGGGTGAGATCAGCATATATTGAACCGAGCAGTTCAAAATAATGTGTTCCCCTCTGTGACGAAAGCAGCACCATGATCACCCTCGGCCTGATCCTGGCCACCTTGGCCGCCCTGATCCACGTCTACATCTTCTACCTGGAGTCCATCGCCTGGACCGGCCCGGCCGCCCGCAAGGTCTTTGGTCTGAGCTCCCCGGAACTCGCCGAGTCCACCAAGGGCCTGGCCTTCAACCAGGGTTTCTACAACCTGTTCCTGGCCATCGAGATCTTCTTGGGCCTGATCTTCTGGATCGCCGGTTGGCACGCCGTGGGCGCCACCCTGGTCCTGGTGGGCGCCGGATCCATGGTGGCTGCAGGCCTGGCGCTGCTGCTCTCCAACCGCACCAAGACCTCCGCCGCACTCAAGCAGCTCACCCTGCCCGCCTTGGGCATCCTGGCACTGGTGATCGGCCTTCTCCTGTGACCTGCGCCTGAACATCACGACGACGGCGCGTGGGCGCGGCGTCGTCGTGCGGCTCACCTGATGCGGTGAACCCACCCCCTTGACCCGAACCCCGCGTGACCTGAAAGGCTTCACTCATGTCCAACGTCATCAGCCATCAGATTCAACTGGTCAACCGTCCCACCGGGTGGCCCACACCGGAGGACTTCCGCACCGTGGAGGTCAGCTACGGGGAGCTGCCCATGGGGCATGTTCGTGTGGTCAATGAGTTCATTTCCGTGGACCCGTACATGCGCGGGCGGATGAACGACACCAAGAGCTACATCCCGCCCTTTGAGCTCGGGGCAACCATGACTGGTGGTGCCGTGGGGCGCGTAGTGGAATCCACCGCTTCCGAGGTGCCCGTGGACTCCGTGGTCCTGCACCAGTACGGCTGGCGGGACGTGGTCCAGGAAGAGGCCGCCGGGTTCCGGATCGTCCAGGAGATCCCCGGCGTCCCGCTCTCCGCCTACCTGGGCGTGCTGGGCATGACCGGGCTGACCGCCTATGTGGGGCTGACCCGGATCGCGCCGGTGGCAGAAGGTGACACCGTGTTCATCTCCGGTGCCGCAGGCGCAGTGGGCAGCACCGCCGGTCAGATCGCCCGCCTGCTGGGTGCTGACCGCGTGATCGGTTCCGCAGGCTCCGACGAAAAGGTGGCAGTACTGACCGAACGGTTCGGATACACCGCTGCCTTCAACTACAAATCAGCTCCCGTACGCACTCAGCTGCCACAGGAGGCACCGCAGGGCATTGACGTTTACTTTGACAACGTGGGCGGGGATCACCTGGAAGCCGCCCTGGACGTGCTCAACCGCCAAGGCCGTGTGGCCCTGTGCGGCGCCATCTCCGCCTACAACTCGGAGCAGACCGAGCCCGGTCCGGACAACATGGCCAACATCATCAAACAGGGCCTGTCCCTGCGGGGCTTCACCCTGGGGGACCACATGGACCTGGCCTCTGAGTTCAACCAGCGCATGAGCACCTGGTTCTCCAACGGCCAGATCACCTACGACGAAACCGTGGTGGACGGTCTGGAGAACACCGTGGAGGCCTTCCTGGACATGATGCGCGGGGCCAACACCGGCAAAATGGTGGTCCGCACGGCCTGATCAGGGGTCCTTGGCCCCACGGTGGGGGCTTGGGAGGTGCAGGAATCGCCCGGGCAACTGAACGCATCTCCAGCATCACGGTCGGCGAGGATTTGACCACCCACCAACACGAATCCACCAAACAGTGCCTGGGACAACCCAGGATGCTGGCCTCCCTGTTCTCCGTGGAGCTCTGGGAGCGGTTCTCCTTCTACGGCATGCAGGGCATCATCATGCTCTACATGTACTACCAGACCACTGACGGCGGTCTGGGCATGGATCAAAGCGTTGCCGCAGGCATTGTGGGCGCCTACGGCGGAACCGTGTACTTGTGCACCATCTTGGGTGCCTGGATCGCGGACCGGCTGATCGGTTCGGAACGCGCCATGTTCGCCAATGCCGTGCTCATCATGGCCGGTCACGTGGCACTGTCCGTTCTACCCGGATACGCAGGACTGGCCACTGGCCTGCTGCTCATTGCAGTGGGCTCCGGTGGGCTGAAGGCCAACATCGGCGGCCTGGTGGGCCCGTTGCTCACCGGCTGGGTCCAGCAGCAGTGGGGCTTCCACGTGGGCTTTGCGTTGGCTGCCATCGGCATGGCGGTGGGTCTGACGCAGTACGTGGTGAGTCGTCGTCGTTTGCCGCGTGGCGTCCACCAGATCCCCAACCCGCTGCCACGCTCCCACTACCCACAGTGGATCATCATTGCGCTGGTGGCCCTGGCTGCGATTGTGGTGGCGGTGCTGCTGGGCTGGTTGCACCCGGGCAACCTTGCCGATGTGATCGTGGTGGCCATTGTGATCGCCGCCGTGGCACTGTTTGTGCTGCTTCTGACCAGCAAGAAGATCAGCTCGGACGAACGTTCCCGGGTGGTGGCCTTCATCCCCATGTTCGTGGGTTCGGCTGCGTTCTTTGCACTGTTCCAGCAGCAGTTCACCGTGATCACCATTTATTCGGATGAACGGCTCAACCGCATGCTGGGCACCTGGGAGATCCCGGTGCCGTGGGTGCAGTCCTTGAACCCTGCGTTCATCATCCTGCTGGCACCGGTCTTTGCGGCCCTGTGGACCAAGCTCGGCAACCGTCAGCCGGCCACCCCCGCCAAGTTCGGCCTGGGCATCATTCTGATGGGCGCTGCCTTCCTGGTGTTCCTGAGTCAGGTCAACGTGGCCTCCGTGGCCGTGATGTGGGTGGCACTGATCATGCTCATGGCCACCATGGGCGAACTCCTGCTCTCCCCGGTGGGATTGTCCGTGTCCACCAAGCTGACGCCGCGGGCCTACCCGGTCATGATGGTGTCCTTGAACTACCTGTCCGTGGCCCTGGGCACCGCCCTGTCCGGATCGCTGGCCCAGTTCTACAGTGCACAGAACGAGGCCCTCTATTTCGGCAGCCTGGGTGCTGTGACCGTTGGCATCGGCGTGGTCATCCTGATCCTGGCACGTCCCATCACCAAGGCCATGCGCGGAGTGCGGTGACCCCTGCCCGGATCAGGTGTCCTTGGACCTGCGTTCCACGGCATCCAGGGCCAAACACACTACGACGACGCCCGCAGCCATCCACCGCCGCGGATGCCGGGCTCCTGCGCGAGCCACCAAGTTCCTGATGCCTCGATCAATCGGGAAAGATGCCGCACCAGCAGCCGCCGTACCCAATCCCACAGCTCCCGCCACCAGTGCGATGGCACGGGGGCTGGGTGCGGCGTCGTGATGATGTGAAGCAGAGCCCGCGGAGCCCTGCGGATCCGGAGAGACCTGGGAAGCAACGTGGGTCTCCGAGCGGTGGGAGGTGCCCATTTGACAGGCCACATATGCGGCGGCGGCTGCAGCCGGGACCACTACGTAGGCAGTGCGCACGCCCGCGGGCCAGTCCTCCGGATCCAGCAGCGTGAACGCGCCGCTGGCAGCGGTCAAACCAAGAGATGTGACTAGTGAACTCATGGTTCAACCATAAGTAGGTGTGGCGTGACGCACATCCTGCGGAAGGACGAATCGCGTCATCCTTCAGCTGTCAATGGCCTCCTGGATCAAGGCGTGCATGTCATCCATGGTCTCCGGGTGGATGCGCTGCCCGTCCAGGAAGAACGACGGCGTGGTGCTGACTCCCAGCGCTTCTGCATCCAACTGATTCTGGGCAATGCGCTCCACCGTTGCGGGGTCCTCGTAATCGGCACGGAACTGCTCCATGTCCAGATCCAGCTCCCGGGCGTAGTCAAAGAACGTCTCCTTCTGGGAGGAGTCGCTGCCACTCCACTGTCCGTGGTTCTGGAACAAGGTCTGGTACATGGACAGGAATTCACCTTGTTCGGCAGCAGCTTCAGCGGCTTGGGCAGCTCCCAAGGAGTTTCCGTGCATGGGCAGGTAGCGCACGGCAAAGGTGACCTGGTCCCCGTACTCCTCACGCAGTTGCTCCATGTAGGGGTACAGGTCCGCACACGCCGCGCATTCGAAATCCAGGACCTCCACCAGTTCGGCATCCGGCCCGTCAGACAGGGTCCGGGTGTCTTCCCGCATGATCTGAGCATCCCCCGAGCCCTGGGGGCTGGATCCGCCACCTGTCATGAGTCCCACGGTGACCGCACCCAGCACCACCACCGCAGCCACGGTCAGCACGGTGATGGTCACTTTCAGGGCCCGTGTCATGGCGTCCTTTCCGGGACGGGTTCTGCAGCGCGGGGTCAGGTGCGTTCAGGCGTCTGGGGCGCGTCATGCGTGGCCTGGAACCTCAGGCGTCTGGCACCAACCAGGCATCTAGTGGCAGTCAGGCTTCAACGAACTGCCCGCGAGCGCGGTCCTTCACCACCGTACCTGCCGGGAAGATCCGTCCGCTCATGGCCAGGTAGATTCCCGGTTCCAAGAGTTGAACAGCCGCAAAGGCAGCCCCCAGGTTGAAGTGGGAGTCCGTGACCTTCAGGGAGGCAGGCTGCATGGCACCGGTGAACACAATCACCTTGTCCGTCAGGTTCTTGCCGTTGGCCTGCAGGTAGGCCGCAGTGTCAGTCATGGTGTCCGTGCCGTGGGTGATCACCACCAGGTTTTGCGTGAGTGCGTCCACGCGCTCCACCAGCACCTGACGGTCTTCATCCACAATGTCCAGGCTGTCCTTGCGCAGCACCGACTCCACGGTGACGGGCACGGTGGGCCGCACGATCTCCAGGATCTCTGCCGCAGCCGGGTCCCCGATCTTAAGCTCCCCCGCCAGGGAGTAGATCTTGTCAATGGTGCCGCCGGTGCTCAGCAGCGTGATGGTGGTGGATTCGCTCACGGTTGTCTCTTCCTGTCCAAACCAGTGCCCGGCTGGTGCCGTCCGGGCCGGAGACTGAGGATACCGGTCAGAGCCACAGACCCTTGAGCCGTAATCATGGGGGACGTACGGATTCAGCGTGGAATCCGTACGTCCCCCATGATTTGGTGCTCGGTTCGACTCAGCGCAGGATCTTCTCCATGGCCTTGCCGCGCGCCAGTTCATCCACCAGCTTGTCCAGGTAGCGGACCTTGCGCATCAGCGGGTCCTGGATCTCCTCCACTCGGACCCCGCAGATGACACCTGTGATCAGCTCCACGTTGGGGTGCAACTGGGCGTCGTCAAAGAACGCCGGGAAGGTGGTCTTCTCCGTGAGATGGCGGTCAAGGTCGGCGTCGTCGAACCCGGTGAGCCACTGGATCACCTGATGCAATTCAGCCGTGGTGCGGCCCTTCTTTTCAACCTTGGTGACGTAGTGCGGGTAGACGTCCGCGAACGCCATCTTCTCAATCCGGCTCATCCCAGCAGGATAGCCAGGCCCGCAGGAAGGTCAGACCAGCAGGAAAGTCAGGCACCGCTCAGCGCAGCACCACGGTGCGGTTGCCGCGTAGGATCACCCGGCCCTCACAGTGCCACTTGACGGCATCGGAGAGCGCCTTGCATTCGGTGTCCCGCCCGGCTGCCACCAGGTCCTCCGGCCCGTAGGCGTGGTTCACGTCCACCACCTGCTGGGCGATGATCGGCCCCTCGTCCAACTCGGCGTTGACGTAGTGGGCGGTGGCCCCCACGGTTTTGACGCCGCGGTCGTAGGCCTGGTGGTAGGGCTTGGCGCCCTTGAAGCTGGGCAGGAAGGAGTGGTGAATGTTGATCACCCGGCCTTCCATGCGCGTGGCCAGGGCGTCACTGAGCACCTGCATGTAACGGGCCAGCACCACCAGATCCACCTCAAAGCGGTCCACCAGTTCCAGCAGCTTGGATTCGGCCTCCGGCTTGGTGTCTGCGGTGACGGGCACGTGGAAGAACGGAATTCCGTGCCATTCCACCAGGCGCTGGTGGTCCCGGTGATTGGACACCACGGCCACAATGTCCACCGGCAGTTCCCCGGTCCGGGCCCGGAACAGCAGATCGTTGAGGCAGTGACCGAACTTGGAGACCATCACCAGCACCCGCCGCTTGGCCCCGTGTTCCACCAGGTCCCAGCGCATGCCGAACCGCTCACCCAACTCCCCCAGGCTCTCCCGCAGGTGCTTGACGTCAACCCCGTCCGAGGACGACGGCGCCACGTGCACCCGCATGAAGAAATGCCCCTGCCTGCGGTCGTCGAACTGGGTGAGCTCCACGATGGTGTACCCGTGATCCAGCAGTACCCCGCTCACGGCGTGCACGATGCCGGATGCCTCAAGGCAGTCCAGGGTGAGCACCAGTTCCGCCCCGGAGGTGTCTTCAGTGCGCCCGGAGTTCTGGGCGGGTGCGGTGTCGCTGGTGGGGGTGGGCAACCCGTTGTCCATGGCGATCTCCTTGTCTGGATGATCCGGGTCCCAAGGACCCCGGTGCGTACTGACGGTGAATGAATGGGTGGAGCCTGCTGAGTGCAGGCTCAGGACACGGGAGTTGCCGTGAACTCGGTCATGGCATCCAGCAACCACTGGGCCACAAAGTGCGCGAACGAGGACCGTGGCATCAACCGCCAGGTGTCCTCATGGGTGCGCCACAACATGACCTGAACGGGTCCGAGCGTGGTGGACACTGCCGTGTTCACCGGGAAGGCCCGTGGGTGCAGATCCATGGGGCAGCCCTTTTCCAGAACGTCCCGCGCATGCGGCCCGGAGATCTCCAACGTGGTGCGGTTGGCGGAGAGATCCACCACCTGACCGGGTTGCCCGCTGTCCGCCATGGCTGCCACCAGCCGCACGGTGAGCGGGTGGGTGGAGATGGTGGGCAGGGCACCGTCCGGGCTTCCGTCCAGTCCGGGTGGGAGTTCCACGGCGTCCTCGGTGACCAGCAGGAACTCATCCGGTGACAACCACAGCACAGCGCTGTCTCCGACGGCTCCTGTGACTTCACCGTGGGCACTCGGCCAGCCCACACCGGTGATCCCTGCCAGGGTGGAAGCCACCGCTGAGTCGGGATCCACCCGGATCCCCACCATGTTCAAGAACGGGATCTCCCGGACCGTCACGGAGTCGCTGCCAGCACTGACCTGTTCCAAGGTCTCAGCCAGGTGGGCCAGTGGGCTGCGGCGCAGCCCGGCAAGATCGGTTCCAGTCTGCTCAACCATCACGGCGCTTCCCTTCGGGGTCGTAGAGCACGGGTTCGGCCAACACGACGTCGATCAGCTGGTCACCCTGCGGCACCTGCAAGGTTTCCCCGATCCGGGATCGGCCACTCTTGACCAGAGCCAGCCCGAACGTGCGGTTCAAGGCGGCGCTGCGGTAACTGGAGGTCACGTGGCCCTGCATGGGCACGGGTCCGTCCTGTGGGGTGATGGGGGTGCCGTGGTTGACCAGCTGGGCACCTTCCTCCAGGCGGATCTCCGTGTTCACGGGCAGCACGGCCACCAGTTGTTTGCGATCATCACCCAGAGCCAGCGGACGGTCATAAGACCGGCGGCCGATGAAGTCCTTGGTCTTGGACACCACCCAGTCCATGCCCAGATCTTGCGGGGTCACGGTGCCGTCCGTGTCCTGACCAACAATCGGGAAGGCCTTTTCTGCACGCAGCACGTGCATGGTCTCCGTGCCGTACGGGGTGATCCCGTACGGTGCACCGGCATCCGCCACAGCCTCCCACACGGTCATGCCGTACCAGGTGGGCACGTTGATTTCGTAAGCCAGCTCCCCGGAGAAGGAGATGCGGCAGACACGCGCCGGGATGCCGTTGGCCAACACGGTTTCCCGGAAGGCCATGAACGGGAACGCCTCCTGGGAGATGTCCAGATCCGGCACCAGTTGGGCCACCACCTCCCTGGACTTGGGCCCCACCACGGCCACGGCCGCCCACTGCTCCGTCACGGAGGTCATGGTCACATCCAGTTCAGGCCATTCGGTCTGGGACCACTCCTCCAGCCACTCCAGGACCTTGGCAGCCCCGCCGGTGGTGGTGGTCATCAGGTAGCGGTCCTCGTCGAGGCGCAAGGAGACGCCGTCGTCGAACACCATGCCGTCCGCCGAACACATGACGCCGTAGCGGGCCATGCCGGGCTTCAACTTCTTGAAAGCGTTGGTGTAGACCCGGTTGAGGAACTCCCCGGCGTCAGCACCACGGATCTCGATCTTGCCCAACGTGGTGACGTCCATGAAGCCCACGGATTCACGCACGGCCGCGCATTCGCGCAGCACGGCGGCATCCATGTCCTCCCCCGCCTGCGGGTAGTACCAGGGGCGCTTCCACTGCCCCACGTCCTCGAACTGTGCACCGTGCTCCACGTGCCAGGAGTGGATGGAGGTGGTGCGAGCGGGATCGTACAGATCCCCCAGACGCCGCCCCGCCAGTGCTGCAAAGCTCACCGGTGTGTAGGGGGCACGGTAGGTGGTGGTTCCCACCCCGCCCACGTTGGGATCGTTCAGCGCTGCGGCAATCACACCAATGGTGTTCACCCCGGAGGTCTTGCCCTGGTCGTTGGCTGTGGAGATAGAGGTGTAACGCTTGACGTGCTCCACCGAGCGCATCCCGGCGCCAATGGAACGCAGCACGTCAGCCACGGTCTGGTCCCGTTGGTGATCCACAAAGTGGTGGGAAAAGTCCTGCTCACCATCCCCTGGGGAGCCCATCAGCCACAGAGGACGAGTGGGGGCCATGGCGGTGAAGGTTTCGGATACCTGCGGCACGGGCTCAGCCTGGGAGCTCTCCCCACTGCCCTGGTACCCGGAGGCAGCGGCCTGCCGGCCAGCGTCAGCGCCTTCGGCCAGGCAACCCGCCAAGTCCAAGGTTCCGTTGCAGGCACCGGCCACGAATTGGTGGTCAACCGCTGCAGTCGGCACGTACCCGGCCAGGTCCTCATCCCAGGTCACCTTGCCCTGACGCTGGCTGTGCAGGTGCACCACCGGGGTCCAACCGCCGGAGACGGCCAACAGATCCGCTGCAATGTCCTGGGTGGAGCCGGTGGGCGCGGCGTCGTGGTCAATGGCGCTGACCGTCACACCGCTGAGCCTGCCACCCTCACCGTCACCGGAGGTGTCCACCACGGCACTTGCGCTCAGCACGCGCAGACCCGCACGTTCGGCAAGCTGCGCGGCTTCAGCACCGGGGGCAGTCCGGGAATCCACGACGGCGGCCACCGTCACCCCCGCTGCCACCAGATCGGCTGCCGTGACGTAAGCGGAATCGTTGGTGGTGGCCACAACCACCGTGTCACCGGCGGCCACACCGTAGCGATTCAGATAGGTGCGCACGGAACCGGCCAACATGATGCCGGGGCGGTCATTGTTGGAGAACACCAGGGGGCGTTCGTGCGCACCGGTGGCCAACACCACCCGAGCTGCGCGTACGTGCCAGACGCGCTCGCGGGAAACACCGGCGGCTGGAGCCTCCGGGAGGTGGTCCGTGCGACGTTGCACGGCAACCACGTAGTTGGAGTCATAGCTGCCGATGGCCGTGGTGCGCGGCAGCACGGTGACCTCCGGCTGCTGTTCAAGATCTGCCACGGTCTGGCGCACCCATTCCAAGGCGGGAGCACCGTTGATCTGCTCATCACGCGAGCTCAACAGGGACCCACCGGCCGTGGGTTGATCATCCATGACCAGCACGCGAGCGCCGGTGCTTGCGGCTTGTGCTGCCGCCGCCAGACCGGCAGGACCGGCGCCGATCACCAGGACGTCCGTGTGCACGTACTTGTGGTCGTAATAGGCCTTGTCCGTGGCGGGATCCAGCTGACCCAGACCACTCAAGTGCGTGGCGCTCAGACCCTCCACCAGCTCCACCGTGGTGGAGGGCAGCATGGATTCATCCACGTCAACGTCATGGCGGGCCGTGACCTTCAGCAGTGCGTTGGGCTCCTCCACGCCGGCTGCCATGACACCGCGGGGGCGGCCCAGGTACATGGAGTCGGCGCAGGTGATCACTCCGTTGGCCAGCAGGGCGGAGGCCACGGTGTCCCCGGCATGGCCCTGGAACTGACGGCCATCCACAGTGAAGGACAAGCTCTGGTCACGGTTGATGCCGTGACCCGCTGCATTGCCTGCAGACAGGCGGTGTGACTGATTCGCGGACTGTGCCTGCATCACAATGCACCTCCGGTGCTCGGGCGCGGATCGGTGAGGCGGTAGACGGACTGGACCTTGTACGTGGCGGTGTCGCGCACCACGTTGAACCACTTGCGGCATCCGGCGGTGTGCACCCACCGCTCTGCCAACAGGCCCTTGGTGTTACGGCGGTAGAACAGGTACTCGCCCCACTGCCTGTCCGTCAGTGCAGCAGGGTCCTCCGGGTACGGCACGTGGGCTTCACCGCCGTAGTGGTACTCGGTTTCATCACGTGGCCCGCAGTAGGGGCATTCGATCAGCAACATGGTGGTCTCTTTCTGAGGGTGAGCGTCCGCAGGTGTTCGGCGTCGTTGATTCGGGTGAGCGTCAGTGGGCCACTGCGGCCGCGCCGTGCTCATCGATCAAGGCACCGGTTTCAAAACGCTCCAGGCTGAAGGGCGCGTTGAGCGGGTGCGGTTCATCCGTGGCAATGGTGTGGGCAAAGGCAAAGCCGGCGCCGGGAGTGCCCTTGAATCCGCCCGTACCCCAACCGCAGTTGACGTACATCTGGTCCACCGGCGTCTTGGAGACGATCGGGGAGGCATCCAGAGTGACGTCCACAATGCCGCCCCAGGTCCGCAGCACGTGCGCTCGGGCAAAAATGGGGAACAGTTCCACGGCCGCAGCCATCTGCTGTTCGATCACGTGGAAGGCACCGCGTTGGCCGTAGCCGTTGTAGGCATCAATACCGGCACCCATGACCAGCTCGCCCTTGTGCGCCTGGGAGACGTAGACATGCACGTGGTTGGACATCACCACGGTGGGGTGGACGGGTTCATGAAGTTCTGAGACCAACGCCTGCAGCGGGTGGGACTGGATGGGCAGCCGGAATCCGGCCATCTCCGCCAGGACCGAGGAGTGCCCCGCGCCGCACAGCGCCACCTTGCCGGCGTGAATGGTGCCGCGGGTGGTTTCCACTCCGGTCACACGGTCGCCCTCCTTGAGGAATCCCGTGATCTCACAGTTCTGGATGATGTCCACGCCCATTTCATCCGCCTTGCGGGCGAATGCCCAGGCGACGTGGTCATGCTTGGCGATCCCCGCACGCGGCTGATAGGTGGCACCCATGATGGGGTAACGGATGTCATCCCCGATGTTGATGATGGGGCACAGTTCCTTGACCTCTTGCGGGGAGAGCCACTCGGCATCCACGCCGTTGAGCTTGTTGGCGTTCACGCGCCGCACGCTCTCCCGGACGTCCCCCAGGGTGTGGGCCAGATTCATCACGCCGCGCTGGGAGAACAGGAAGTCGTACTCCAGCTCCTCCGGAAGGACCTCCCACAGCTTCAGCGACTTCTCATAAATAGCAGCCGATTCATCCCACAGGTAGTTGGAACGAATGATGGTGGTGTTGCGGGCCATGTTGCCTCCGGCCAGCCATCCACGCTCACACACCGCAATGTTGGTGATGCCGTGGTGCTTGGCCAGGTAGTAGGCCGTGGCCAGTCCGTGGCCACCACCACCCACAATCACGACGTCGTAGGAGGGCTTGGGATCCGGGTTACGCCACAGAAAGTCTGGGTGTTCCGGGAGCAGGTCAGCCATGGATGGCTCCGTTCGCAGCTCAGCGGCAATCCTGATACAGGACTGATATATCTGTTGTGCGGCCACGCTATGCTAGGGCTTGAATCAGTGTCAATGACCTTTTTCACCGTGACCTCAACAAGACCGGGAAGGAGTGGAGGGCATGAGCGTTCAACCCGCCACCACGCAAGCCGCCACGGCACCACCAGGCCCTACGCGATCCCTGGCTGACCAGGCTTTTGAGCAGTTGCAGGACCGCCTGATCTTCCTGGACATCGCCCCCGGGGAGCCGGTCAACGAGGGCGAACTCTCCCGCGAGCTCGGCGTGGGCCGCACCCCGCTGAGGGAGGCCCTCAAACGGCTGGAATCAGACCACCTGGTGATGACCTACGCACGGCGGGGAACCTTTGCCACACCCGTGGACATCACCGCGCTGTCTGAGATTTCTCAGGTCCGCCAGGTGCTTGAACCTCTTGCCGCAGGGTTGGCGGCGCAGATGCGTGGGGGGCGTCGTCGTGATGCTGTGGAGGCGTTGATCCAGGAACTGGAGTCCACGCCGCCAACTCCTGCGGACAGGGACCACGCGCTGCGCTGGGACCGGCGCATCCACCGGGAGATCTACACCGCCGCCGGCAACAGCCACCTCCAGGCCACCTTGGAGCGGTACAACAATCTGGCCACACGGATCTGGTGTGTGGCCGCGGACCGGCTGCCCGTGATCCACCAGCACATTGAGGTACACGTAACTCTGCTGAGGGCCATTGTGGACGGCGATGCCGAGGCTGCAGCACAGACCATGCGCACCCATGTTCAGGAGTTTGAAACCCACATCCGTCAGGTGCTCTGAGCGTCCTTCAGGTGTTCGTGGGCCACGGATGGACTTGCCAGGAAGTGCAGCAAGGATTCCAGTGGACCACGCCCCACCAACAGCGCCCACAGGATGCACCCGGTGGTGATTCCCAAGGTCATGGGCCAGAACGGGTCCAGGGCGCGGAAGCCGTCCAGCGGATCAATCACCCGGCCCACCTCCGGGTTGGCCAGAATCCAGATTCCCCAAACCACCAGATGCGCCACGTAAGCGGTCAAGGGCATGGAGCCGAGTACGCGCATGGGCCACAGGAGCCACCGCACTGCCGTGCGACCGATCAGCACGCACAGGCCAATCACCGCCAGCGCGAACCCGCCCGATCCAACGGCCTCCCCCACCCCTGAGGAATGCGGAAAGCTTTGAACCACGGACAGTGCCCACAGCCGCGTACCCGGGGGCAGGTATTCACCGTGGGTTTCCACCACGGCATTTCCCGCAGGCCCCACCACCCCGTATCCAACGACGGCGGCCACCGCACCGCCCGCCGCCATCACCAGTGTGCGGGTGGTTGAGTGCGCCACCGCCCGGCCGGCCACCAGGCCGGCGGCCACAAATGCCACCCAGAGAACGAACGGGTAGTTCCACCCCAATGCATCGAACACAGCTTCTGCGGCCGAGTCCGGAACGGGCGGACCATGGCGGTTGATGAAAGCCACCAGAAAGGGTGCAGTGACGGCTACCAGCAGTGAGGTGGCCAGCAACCATCGTGTGGACCACGTGAGCATGATCGCACCGATCAAGAGCAGAACACCGTAGGCGGGCAGCACGATGTAGACAGGGATCTCAAAAGCAAGCAGCCCCAACCCGATGGCCCAGATGACCGCCGCGCGGATGGCGATGGAGGTTCGCGCACCTGCCTGAATCCCGGGCGCTTGTGAGGCGGACCGGGCCAACAGCCCCAGTGACACTCCAGCCAAGGTGGCAAACAGGATGGAGGAACGGCCCTCCACCACCCCCAGCCAGGTTCCGGGGTCAGCCCAGACGAGTTCCGGGACCACCATCAGATGTGCTGCAAACATGCCCAGAACCGCCAAACCGCGGGCAAGGTCAATGCCTGGCTCACGGCGTGGTTGCTCCAGACGGCGAACATTCCGACTCAGGTGTGCCGCCAGGCTGGGCGAGGATGGTGGGGACATTGCCGCCGATTCTGCCGGTTCCACCTGGTGACGGGCTGATGGGTGGGGTATAGGCCTGTTGCACATGATCCCCTTCATCACGACCTCCGTGAGGCGCCTGCACGACGCCGGACTGTCCGGGTGGTTGTTGGTGATCGCAGTGATTGCCGTGCTGGGGCCGGCCATTCTTCTGGTCCTGCTGGCCAAGCGTTCAGCGCCACTGGACCCGGAATTTGCGCACCTGGGTTACGACTGAGAGGACGACAAACGCTTTGAATCGCCCCGGGTCTGGTGGAGGCTCTGAATCCACGGGAGGATGAGGAGCATGGCAGCACCGAGGAAG
>NZ_JAAVUN010000229.1 GCF_012163155.1 Kocuria subflava | reverse complement strand
CCCAGGGCGGCCAACAGGATGATGAAGGGGATGGGGCGGACGAAGTTGACCACCAGGTTGATCGCGGTGTTCACGGCCCGGCTCGCGTAGAGGTTGCCGGGGCGCGTCACGTACAGGGCAACGCCGAAGAAAAGACCGATCAGGCCGGCGATCACCATGGTCAGCGCGACCATGTAGAGGGTCTCGCCGATGGCGGTCAGCAGTTGGGGGCCGAGGACGGACCAGTTCATGCCGAAACCTCCTTCACGGTTGTCAGCTGGGAGAGTTCGTCGATCGTCCGGTCGACCTCGTGCCGCTCACCGGTGAGGTCCACGGTCAGGGACCCGAAGGACTGACGCTGCAGGACGGAGACTCCCCCGAACACGATCTGGAACTGCACCCCGCGGGCGGCGGCAGCGGACAGGACGGACCCCACGTCCACGCCTTCACGAACGTCGACGACGACCAGCCGCCCCTTGCTCTGTTCGCTCAGGTAGCTCAGTTCTTCGCTGTCGGGTTCGTCGTGGCTCACCGTGGCCACGAACTTTCGGGCG
>NZ_JAAVUN010000228.1 GCF_012163155.1 Kocuria subflava | reverse complement strand
CCGACACCCACGGGCAGGCCGGTTGCCGCGGCGGACCGGGCACCGGCCCCGTCCTGCACGTTGGCCAGCAGTTGGACCCGCGTGCCGTCAGCGGTGACGGCGGGGCCGGTCCAGGACCTGATCTTGGCCTGGACCTCGGCGGACTCCTTGGCACGGGCCTCCGCCTTGAGCGGATCCGGGGTGGTCTCGATCTCACCGGCCTCGCCGTCGATCAGGATCAAGGAACCGTCCTGGATCTGGGTGAGCGCCGAGCCCGCGCCCACGACGCAGGGGATGCCGAACTGCCGCGCGATGATCGCGGTGTGGCTGGTCTTGCCGCCCAGCTGCGTCACGATGCCGCGGACCAGCTCCGGATCCAGGCCGGCGGTGTCAGCGGGGGCCAGGTCCTCGGCGAGCAGAATCACCGGCTCCTCCGGGGACGGGACACCCGGTTCGGGCTCGCCGCGCAGTTCGGCGACCACACGGTCGCGGATGTCCTTGAGGTCCGTGGTGCGCTCGGCCATGAGCCCACCGATCTTCTCGAACTTGGCAAC
>NZ_JAAVUN010000227.1 GCF_012163155.1 Kocuria subflava | reverse complement strand
CATCTCCACCGAACCACTCAACGAATGGGTGGACAAGGGCACCAGCGCGATTCAGTACAACTCCTCGACCATTGTGTCCGGAGCGATCTCCTTCGGGTCCACCGCCGGAAACATCGTCACCGGCATGTTGATCATGCTGTTCACGTTGCTGTTCTTCCTGGCCGACGGGGAAAAAATCTGGCTGTTCATGGTCAAGCTCTTCCCGCGCCCTTCCCGCCCGGCGGTCAACGGCGCTGGCCGCCGCGGGTGGCTGTCCCTGGTCCAGTACGTTCGCATCCAGGGTTTCGTGGCATTCATCGATGCCGTTGGTATCGGGTTGGGCGCCTTCCTCCTGGGGGTGCCGCTCGCGGTTCCGCTGGGCATTCTGGTTTTCCTGGGCTCGTTCATTCCCCTGGTGGGTGCCATCCTGACCGGGATCATCGCGGTGTTGGTCGCCCTGGTGGCCAACGGGCCGTGGATCGCCCTGGGCATGCTTGGAGTCGTGGTCCTGGTCCAGCAGCTGGTGTCCAACGTCCTGCAGCCGTCGATCATGCG
>NZ_JAAVUN010000226.1 GCF_012163155.1 Kocuria subflava | reverse complement strand
GCCGAAGGCCAACCGCGCCACCACCGGGTAGGGCACACCAGCCTGCTGGGAGGGGCGAGCGACCAGATTGGCGAACACCTGAACGATCAGGATGCCCACGATCAGGCAGATCAAGACCTGCCAAGAGGCCAGCCCGAGGGCAAACAGCGAACCCGCGGTGACGTACCCACCCACTGAATGCACGTCCGCCATCCAGAAGGCAAAAATGTTGTACCAGTTCCATTTCTGCTCTTTCAACGGAGCAAGGTCGTCATTGGTCAGACGTTCATCAAAGTTCCGGCGCCTGAGGACGGAGGTGTCCACAGCGCCACCGGCGGTCTCGGTTTGAATCTCGACCGTGGTCGGCCGAGGCGGTTCTGTGGTGCTCATGGTGGGGCCTTTCGTGAAGCACAGTGACCGTTGTGAACACAGTCGCGAAACCGGTGTTTCTTACCCCTCAAGTCAAGGCAATGAGTGTTTCACCCAAATGTCTGAGACCGTGACCGGTGTTAAATCTCCGCAACCGAGGCCTCACATTCCTCGAGATCCGCGGTGT
>NZ_JAAVUN010000225.1 GCF_012163155.1 Kocuria subflava | reverse complement strand
GGGCACGCGAGATCGACGGAACCTCTGAGTCCCCGTGATGCCGGCCACCAATGCCGAGTGGCGCGTCGTGAGCAACCACGGCGCGCCACTGCGCTTTAGTAGGGTCGAATCATGGATTTTCTGCACTCGCTGCTCGTTCTGGTCCACCTGTTCGGGGCCGCCGTGATCATCGGCACCTGGATCGCCACGTTCAAGACCCCCACCGTCACCACGTGGCAGTTCGCGGCCTCGATTGCCATGTTGCTCTCCGGTCTCCTGCTGCTCACTCTTGCTGAGCTCAACCCGGAGGTCACGGTCAACCACATGAAGATCGGCATCAAGCTCCTGCTTGCCATCGGCGTCTTCGTGGCGGCCTTCATCGGGTGGCGGAAGCAGCGCCGGGGCGACCCGGTCTCCAAGGGCCTCGCCCACGGCACGGGCGGCACCGCACTCATCGCGATGATCGTCGCCACCCTCGTCTGAGGCGACAGACGGCCACTTCCGACACAACACTCGAACCACTCACCGGCAGCCGCGGTGAGCACGGACCCTGCGGG
>NZ_JAAVUN010000224.1 GCF_012163155.1 Kocuria subflava | reverse complement strand
GAACCCTGGATGGTCGTGCCCACGGCGGTGAACTGGGCCTGGAAAGCGTCGAAGGAGCCGAAGGCGTCGTCGATCGCGGAAGCCAGCTCACCCTCGGGCTTGCCACCACCGTCCGGGGACATGTTCTTCCAGAAGATCGAGTGGTTGACGTGGCCACCCAGGTTGAACTGAAGGTCCTTGGAGAGCTTGGCGGCACCGGCGGAATCGCCGTTCTCGCGGGCCTCGGCCATCTTCTCGAGCGCCGTGTTCGCACCGGTCACGTAGGTGTTGTGGTGCTTGGAGTGGTGCAACTCCATGATGCGCGCAGAGATGTGCGGCTCCAGCGCGGCGTAGTCGTAATCGAGTTCGGGCAGAACGTACTTCTCAGCCATGAGATTTCCCTTCCTGTAGGAACCAACCCTTCAATCCAATCGACCACGGGGGCGGTTGGTCAAGGCCCTTCCGCCAGTAGCGGAGGCTCAGTCATCCAAGGACCTACGCGGGGTGCAGCGGATCCACGCCCACCCGTGGGCCTCCAACAACACACCGTCACGCAAG
>NZ_JAAVUN010000223.1 GCF_012163155.1 Kocuria subflava | reverse complement strand
GGGTGTGGCCGGCGTCGAAGGTCTCCAGCTCGATGAGATCGGGGCGCGCGTCGCGGAGTGCTTGTGAGAGCCGGATCGGTACGGAGTCGTCTCGGGTGCCGTGGAGGATCAGGGTCGGCGTGGAGAGGTCTGCGGCTCGGGCGGTCCAGTCGAAGGAATGCAGCGGGATGCGGCCCCGCAACCCGACTGTGCGTGCCAGCGGGGCGAGGGTGAGCCACGGGATAGCGAGCTGCCCGGCTGCTGCGGGCAGTCCGCTGCGAACGCAGTTGGTCTTGATGGCTTCGGTCCAGTTGAGGACTGGCGAGTCGAGTACGAGAGCGGCGATCAGTCCTTGGTGTCGCGGGTGGTCGGCGAGTTGGAGGGCGATGGCGGCCCCCATTGTCCAGCCAAAGAGCACGACTTGCTGCGCTCCGCGTCGGACGGCATATCCGATGGCGTCGTCAACGTCGGCCATCTCCGTATAGCCGAGGGTTGTGCGGCCAGGGCCGGCTCGGGGCCCTTCTGCTGGGTTGCGGGGGGTGGCGAGAAGGGAGGGGG
>NZ_JAAVUN010000222.1 GCF_012163155.1 Kocuria subflava | reverse complement strand
TCGACGTCGCCCTGCGGTGGGGCATCGGCTACGACACGACCGTGCGAACCTTCGTCAACATCATCGCCACGCCCAAGGGCGGCACCCATCAGACCGGGTTCGAACAGGCCCTGGTCAAGGTTTTCGGGAAGCAGACCGAACCCAATTCCCGGCGGCTGAAGGCCGGCAACGACAAGAACGACAAGGACGACGTCCTTGCAGGTCTCACCGCCGTCCTCACGGTCCGGTTGGCCGAGCCGCAGTTCGAGGGCCAGACCAAGGAGATCCTGGGGACCCCCGCGGTTCGGCAGATCGTGTCCAAGGTCGTGGAGAAGGAGCTCACCAAGGCCCTGACCGCCACCAAGCGTGATCAGAAGAATCAGGCCAACGCGGTGCTGGAGAAGGTCGTGGCCGAGATGAAGTCGCGCATCTCGGCACGCCTCCACAAGGAGACCCAGCGGCGTAAGAACGCTCTGGAGACCTCCTCCATGCCCACGAAGTTGGTCGAGTGCCGGTCGACGGACGTGGAGAAGTCCGAACTGTTCATCGTGGAGGGTGA
>NZ_JAAVUN010000221.1 GCF_012163155.1 Kocuria subflava | reverse complement strand
GTCGACGTTCTCGGCATGTCCGTGCTTCTGACTGTTCTCCACCACCAGGGTGAGCACACTCAGTCCGATGGGCAGCATCATGAGCGTGGTCGCGGTGTTCGACACCCACATGGAGAGGAAAGCGGTGGCGATCATCATTCCCAGAATGATCTGCCTCGGCTGTGTTCCTACAGCCCGCAGCGTCAAGAGCGCAATGCGCCGGTGGAGATTCCATTTCTGCATCGCAATGGCGATCAGGAACCCGCCGAGGAAGAGGAACACGATCGGGTTGGCATACGGAGCCGTGGCCTCTTCCGGTGTCAGTTGCGTCAGGACAGGAAAAAGCACGATGGGCAGGAGTGATGTCACGGGGAGGGGAACGGCTTCGGTCATCCACCACACGGCCATCAAGGACCCGATGGCTGCCACCGTCCGCGCGTCCTGCGAAACGTCAGCGGATCCGAGCAATAGCCAGACCGCGAAAAAGGCCACCACTCCCAATAGGCGGTACAGCCAAAGCCGACCGGTCTTGACGTGTGGGGGATGATCATCATCCGGCAC
>NZ_JAAVUN010000220.1 GCF_012163155.1 Kocuria subflava | reverse complement strand
GTCCGGGTCAGCGGTCAAGCTCGAGGGTCGGCGAAGGGCATCGCCGTCGGCCGTGGGAATTGCATCGGCCACGTGAATCACCTTTTCGGTCTGTGGTCGTCTGCGCTCCGGAGTACGTCATCTTTGAACTCCGGTTCACGCGATGAACCGAGCCTACGCTTCCCGCGTGGTCTGCTCCCAGCATGCTCGGACGTACCTCCGGGCGGGCGGAGTCAGAGACATCGGTGCAACGTCATAGAACGTCCCGGGGTTGGAAATCTGTTGCAACTACAGTGAAGTGTTACTGATACAGTTCGCCACCGCTCCGGCCACGGCGAGCACGTGTCCGGTCACGGCGCACCCTCCCTGGTACCTCCTCAGGGCGCCGGCTTCATTAGGCCGACCCAGATGTTCGATCCACACGTCATGAGGAGCGCCCATGGCTCGCACCTTCAATCCGCCCCCCAACTGGCCGAAGCCTCCCGAAGGCTGGGAGCCTCCTGCCGGTTGGCAGCCCGACCCCGCATGGGGCCCTGCGCCCGAGGGCTGGGAACTCTGGACC
>NZ_JAAVUN010000022.1 GCF_012163155.1 Kocuria subflava | reverse complement strand
CGGACCAGAGCGATGGCACGGGCACGGAACTCGGGAGGGTACGGGCGTGGCATGCGAAGAGCCTTCCATGATAGACCATCGACTAGCGACGTCAACTGGAAACCGAGCCATAGGTCAGGTCAAGATGTCACCTATCCGTGCGGCAGTCCCACTTCGTCTGCTCCGACCGACACTCCGAACGCACCGAATGCACATGCGGGGCGATCCTGATCGCCGACGCCGAGAAGCTGATTGAGGACTACTACCAGCGCATCCAGATCATCCCCGCCCACCTCGACGACGCCAACCGACGCCTGTGCGACCAAGCCTTCTTCACCAAGGTCTACATCGACGAAGACGACAAACTCCGCGTCGAGAACAACCGGCCCTTCGAGACGCTGCTCGACCCCCAGCTCAACGTCAACGCCCTCAACTGGGCTCAGAACACCGACAAGGCCCGAACCCGAGCCAACGATTCTGCTGGCAAGGGTTCGAGCCTTGTGCGCGGGGTGGGCCCTGTGGGGCTCGAACCCACGACCCATGGATTAAAAGTCCACTGCTCTACCAACTGAGCTAAAGGCCCCGGTCGCAGCAGCCCGGACAAGTCGGGCGCAGCAACGCGAACCATCCTAGCCGAGCCGGGGGTCCCCCAACCAACCGGGCAGGAGTAGCGTCAAGTCGTGACCCTCACTGCACTCACACAGCCGCTGACTCAACACCTCACACAGGCGGCGGCAACAGCCACAACACAAGCAGCATCCACACCATTCACCATGGGCGGCCGCACTCCCACCGAGTTCGCGTGGTTCGTCGTCGGGCTGGCGTTGATGGCCACGGCAGCTGCTGTGATCCAGCACCGTCACGGCATGCGCTTGGGCCCTCAGATCTTCACGGGCGTCCTGCGGGCGGCCCTTCAGCTGAGCATCATCGCGGTGCTGCTGCGCGGGATCCTGAGCGTGCCGTGGACAGTGATGTTCTTCATCGCCCTGATGCTGACCACGGCCTCCTTGACCTCCATCGGTCGCCTCAGAGGCATGCCGTTTGCCAAGCAGGCCGTGCTGACCGGTGTGATAGCAGGCGGGGTCGCGGGCACGGCGGCCGTGTTCGGTCTGCACCTGGTGGACTGGACCACCCAGAACGTGATCGCCGTGGCGGGCATTCTGATCGGCAACTCCATGACCGCAGCCACCCTGGCCGGCCGTGCCTTCCGGGAAGCCGCAGTGGCCCAGAAGCCTGAGATCGAGGCCTGGTTCTCCCTGGGTGCCACCTCCGCCATCGCTTACCGAGACATCGGCCAGCGGGCTGCCCGTAGCGCCATGATTCCCAACGTGGACCAGACCCGCGCCACCGGCCTGGTCACGCTGCCCGGCGCCTTTGTGGGTGCCTTGTTCGGCGGCGCCAGCCCGGCAGAGGCGGCCATGTTCCAGCTGGTGGTCCTGGTGGGCATTCTGCTGGTCCAGGCGATTTGCACCGCAATCGTGACCACCATCCTGGCGCGCAACCCGCAGTTGATCGCAGACGCGCAGTAGCCATACCTGGCAGGATCAGGGGCAGAGATTCAAGATCCTTGGAAAGGAATCATGACCGCCCCCTCCATGCACACGGCCACCGCACCACCGCACACCCCTGATCACCCCACTGTCACGGATGTCCTGGGCCCCTCCCCCCTGGACAACGCGCTGCAGAACATCCTGGAGGCCCTCCAGAACATCAACGACGGCGAGGTCAACGACTCCATCTTGGCCCTTGCTGAAGCCGATCGGAACGACTTTGGCATTGTGATCGCCACCGCTGACGGGCACGTCTACGAGGCCGGGGACAGCCGCAAGTGCTTCTCCATCCAGTCGATCTCCAAGACCTTCACGTACGCCATGGCGTTGGAGGATCACACCTTCGACCACGTGGATTCCAAGATCGACGTCGAACCCAGCGGGGACGCGTTCAACGAAATCTCGATCGACCCCCAGACCAAGGTTCCCGCCAACCCCATGATCAACGCCGGCGCCATCGCAGCCACCTGGCTGGTCAAGGACGGTCAGGACCAGACCCGCCGCGAGCGCATCCTGGAAACCTACTCGCGGTGCGCGGGCCGTGAGCTGGACCTGGACATTGACATGCAGAAACAGGAGCATGACGCCGGGGACCGCAACCGTGCCCTGGGCTGGCTCCTGGCATCCGCAGGAGTGATCGAGGGTGACCCCACGGACGCCCTGGAGGACTACTTTGCCCAGTGCTGCGTCATGGTGGACACCAAGGACTTGGCCTTGATGGGCGCCACCTTGGCATCAGGCGGGGTGAACCCACGCACCGGCGAGCGCGTTTTCCGCGCGGACACCGTGGAGCGCGTCCTGTCCGTGATGAACTCCTGCGGCATGTACGACGACGCCGGGGACTGGTTTGTTCGCGTAGGCCTTCCTGCCAAGTCAGGTGTGGGCGGTGGCATCATCGCGGTGGTTCCCGGCCAACTGGCGGTGGCCACCTTCTCCCCGGCCTTGAATGAACACGGCACGAGCGTGCGCGGCAAGGCGGCGTGTGAACACATCTCCCAGAGCATGGACCTCCACTTTGCCCGCGGCCCCCGCCCCACCCGCAGCACGGTGAGGGCCATCACGTCACTGGCCCAGTCGCCGTCGTTGATGCGCCGTGACGAGCACTCCCGTGACGTGCTCTCCCAGGCCTGCCGGGACATTGCGGTGATTGAGATCCAGGGGGATCTGATGTTCCCGGGCGTGGAGGACACCATGCGGACCATGCGCCGTGTGGCCGTGGACGCTGATGCCGTGGTGGTGGATTTCTCCATGACGGATGAGATTGCAGCCTTCACGCTGCGGATGCTGGCTGCGGCAGCGCGCAACATTCGGGAGAACGGGCGCGAGGTGTACTTCATCACCGGGGAGTCCTGGGAGTACGACTGGGGTGATCTGCCGGTGTTCTCGACCCGCGATGAAGCCCTGATCCACGTGGAGGACGCCGTCCTGGAGGAACAGCAGGATGCAAAGGTGGGCCAGGAACTCAGCGACGAGGAAGTGCTGATCGACAGCGACCTGTTGCGCCGCACCGGCAAGGACATGGCGCGGCGGATCTGGAAGTACTCCCACGCCGTCACGGTCCCGGCCGGTGAGTACCTGCCGGAGGATGAGGCTGTGGCCGGCTCGGTGCACCTGGTGGTTCAGGGCACCGCACAGATTGTGGCCGAATCCCCCGACGGCGGTGCGCGCCCCATCCGCGGTTTGCGCCCTGGCACGGTGTTTGGTGACCCCCGCGGCGCTCAGGAGGAACGGGCAGAAGCGGCAGATCACGAGCACGAGGAAGAATCAGACACCAGCCCCGTGATGCGCTTGCAGGCAGACACGGAGATCAAGCTGCACACCCTGGACCCGGACTCGCAAGCTCGTTTGGAAGCCAAGGATCCGCAAGCCGCTCTGGCCCTGTGGAAGGCACTGGCCTGGGTGGAGGCAGAGGACGTGGTGGCCTCCCTGCACGAGGCTTTGGGCTGGGAACCCGGAGATCACTGGCATCAGAACCAGGACCTGGCAGCTGATGGTGAAGGCCAGCGAGACGGTGCGGAGGTTGAAGCGGGCTCGTAGACTCGAGTGCAATGTCTGAGCGCCGCCAACACCACAGCCCCGTGAAGTTCTCCCCAGAGGTCTTTGACCAACAGGAGGGCGGGATGGACCCTGCCCTGGTGGCAGAGGTCGCCCACATCACCGCCGCTGCCGTGGTGAGCCGCGGCCGGTCCATCGAGGACCCGGAGGTGCACCGCCGCCTGGTGGAGTTCACGGACACCGAGGGCCTGGACGGGTTGGCCGCCCTGTGGTCGGATGCCCCGCCGGTCAGCCTCCCCGGTGCCCTGTGGCGGCTCTACGCCTTGCGCTCGTCCGTACGCGCCGACCCCGTTCGGATGAGCCGGTGGTTCACCGCGGGTCGATCCACTGCGCAGGTCTCCAACGTGGTGGCAGGGGTGGCCGATCCCCCGGGCGCGGAGGAAATCCAGACCATGGCCAACACCGTGCTGCACGGGGCATGGCGGGGTGATTTCGACGTGGCCCTGGAACGGTTTGCCGCCTTCTGCCGGGTGGCCGCCCTGGGGCGGATCCGTCTGGAGGACCACGAAGGCCTGGAAGCCGTCCGTGGAGCACGCAAGCTCGAACGCACCGCGGAGGACCTGGAAGCTGCCGCCAGAGCATGGCGGGCAGGAACGTTGGACTGACGGCTGGCCGGGCGCCGTCGTCGTTGTGCAGCGGGCGGGCGTGCGTTCACTGAGCGTGATCGCGGGACGACGGCGGTTGACCGGCGCGGGGTGAGGGCTCGTAGGATGCTTGCAGGTGTCGGGCCGCAGGTAGCCCCGGGCTCCATCATTTAGCCGCCACGAGCGGCCTTCCGCCGAGAGGCGCTCCCGGTCCGACACCCTCAAACTTTCCCTCACCAGGCCCAACACTGCCCTGCATGCGGCAGCGTCCGGTGAGTTCACTTTCACCCGGTAAGGTGCCCTTGCCAGCGAAACCAGCGCGGATTTCCTGGCCCGATTGTGCCCGAGCGAGCGAAGGTGTAGGACTCCATGCCGTTGCGGATCTTCCCCGAGGACGATCGCATCCTTGACCTCCTGGCCGAGATGGCCGGTCAGGTCAACGAATCCGCACGGTGCTGTTCCGAACTTCTGGGCAGCGACGACGACCACGTGGACCAGGTCCTGGAAGAAGCGCGAGCGGTGGACGCCCGCACGGCGGACCTCTACTTCAGCGCCATGACCACCTCACGTTCCTCCTACGTGTTGCCCATCCCGCGCTCAGACGTCTACGTGCTCAGCGGCTGGTTGGCCCGGGCCTGCGAATCCCTGTTGCTGGCCGCCGAGGCCATGGCGGAGCCGGCCATGCGGCGGCAGTCCAAACACACCACGGAGCAGCTGAACACCATCGGGCGCATGGCCAACCTGAGCGTGCGCGCCATGCACAACCTCTCGGACCTTGAGGGCCTGGATGAGTACTGGTTTGACATGTTCCGGCTGCGCAAACAGGCTGACCGCACCTTTGAACTGCACCGCCTGGATTTGCTGGACAAGCACAAACCGGCAGTGGCGCTGAAGCGAACCATCATGGTGGAGCACCTGCACAACTGCACCCGTGCCCTGAGCCAGTTGGCCACGGAAGTGGGCCGCATTGTGGTCGCGGAGACCTGATCCGTGACCGCTGTCCTGGTTGTCCTGGCCCTGATCCTCACCATGGGCTACGCCCTGGTGAACTCCTTCCATGACGTCCCCAATGCCACCGCCATCCCGGTTCGCCACCGTGCTCTCACACCGCGAGCGGCCTTGATCCTGGCGGCTTTGCTCAACATGTTGGGTGTGGTGGCCGCTGCCATCATGTTGCCGCTGGCCGATCTTGACCTGTTTGTCACCGACCTGATCGACCCCGCACCGGCCCTGGGCGTGATCATCTGTGCCTTGTTGACCACCATCGGATGGGATTTGTTGACCTGGTGGTGGGGGTTGCCGTCGTCGAGCACCTCAGCGTTCACAGGTGCAGTGTTGGGCGCCTCCGTAGCCGTGGGCTGGGTGGGCCTGACCGCTGAACTGCCCCTGGACATGAGCACCTTCTGGCATCTGGCGGTACCGGTGCTGGTGGCCCCCGTGGTGGCATTCGTGATCGCCTGGGTGCTGGTGATCCCGGCCGTCCGCGGACTGCGCCACGTGGAGGCCAACCAGGTCCGACTCCTGGCCCGCGTGGGCATGGTGGTGGGCTCCACCGGCACCAATGTTGGCCACGGGCTCTTCCACGGACAACGGGTGCTGCTTCTGTTGCTGACCATTCCAGCCCTGGGCGGCTTCACCTCCGGCGCCTCCGACTCAGCCCTGCCGGCTGCTGTTGTGGTCACCGCATTGGCGTTTGCCATCGGCAGCTTGTTCGGCGCCTGGCGGATTGCCCGCACCATCTCCACCCGCATGGTGGGCACGGACGCGCTGCGCGGCGGGATCGCGCAGGTGGTCTGCGGCCTGCTGCTCTTTGCCGGCGGCATCACCAGTGGCGTCACACTGTCCACCTCCCAAACCACGACGGCGGCTGTGCTCGGAACCGGCATCAACCAGAAGTACCGGGCAACCAACCACCGCATTGTGGGGCAGATCCTGGTGTGCTGGGTCCTCACCCCGGTGGTGAGCGCCGTGGTGGGCGGCACCCTGGCGTTGGCCATCTCCCCGTTGTTGGGCGCCTGAGCTCGCTTCTTTTATCCAGCTTTGCGCACGGATAGGTGCAGATTTTCGGCCGGTGATGCGTTTTTCCGTGCTCAAAGTTGGAATGTGGTCTCAGTAACCCCTACCTGACCTGTGGATAACTCCGATCGGGCTCTCGCCGGTCACAAGGGCGCCCGGATCTGCTGATCCGCAAGGGCCTCAGCCTGCCGCTGGAGACGGCCCTGTGGCGCGCCCAAGTCACCGGTGCGTTGGAGACCCTGTTGGCCATCCAACCCCTGCTGCCCGGATGGAAGGCAGTGGCTGCCGTTGACCACATCCTGGCCACGGGATTGAGCTACGCAGACCCCAGATGGCCCATCACCCCTGAAGATCTGCTGAATCTGGTGGATCAGCTACCGCCATACACCCGCGGTGCAGCTGCCCTGCGCGCCAGCCTTGGTCGAGCGGCCAGCCATGTCTGGTCCCCCATGGAAACTCTGCTGCGCTTGATGCTTGTCCACGACCAATTCCGTGAGCCCACGTGCAACCTCGGGGTGCAGTTGCCGGACGGCACCTGGGTGGATTTGGCGGATCGTCGTCGTTGGCGCGCCTTGACCGGCGATCTGTGGCGAGCCCTGGGGCGTCACTGAATTGGGCACAAGGAACCGATCAGCCGAAGCGGCCGGACACGTAGTCCTCCGTGGCCTTCTGGCTGGGGTTCTGGAAGATGGTGGCGGTGTCGTCGTACTCCACCAACTTGCCGGGCTTGCCGGTGCCTTCAATGTTGAAGAACGCGGTCTTGTCAGCCACGCGCTGGGCCTGCTGCATGTTGTGGGTCACGATCACCACGGTGAACTGTTCCTTCAGCTCATGGATCAGGTCCTCGATGGCGATGGTGGAGATCGGGTCCAGAGCGGAGCAAGGCTCATCCATCAGCACCACGTCAGGCTTCACGGCCATGGTGCGGGCAATGCACAGACGCTGCTGCTGGCCACCGGAGAGACCGGAGCCGGGCTTGTCCAGACGGTCCTTGACCTCGTTCCACAGGTTGGCGCCCTTCAAGGAGGACTCCACCAGTGCATCGGCATCCGAGCGGGAGATCTTCTTGTTGTTCAGCTTCACGCCGGCCAGCACGTTGTCCCGGATGGACATGGTGGGGAACGGGTTGGGGCGCTGGAAGACCATGCCCACCATGGAGCGCACGGTCACGGGGTCAACGCCCTTGCCGTACAGGTCCTCCCCGTCCAACATGACCTTGCCCTTGGCGTAGGCACCCGGGATGACCTCGTGCATACGGTTCAGGGTCCGCAGGAAGGTGGACTTGCCACAGCCGGACGGGCCGATGAAGGCGGTCACCGAGCGGGACTCGATGTTGATGTTGACGTCCTCAACGGCCAGGAAGTCGCCGTAGTACACGTTCAGGTTCTCTACGTCGATTCGCTTGGACATGGATCCTCTGCTTCTCTCTAGTCTCTGTCAGGCCGGTTCAGCGGCCGGTCTTGGGCGCGAACGCCTTGGCAATCAGTCGAGCGATCAGGTTGAGCACCATCACGAACACGATCAGGATCAGCGCCGCACCCCATGCACGGTCGGTGGAGGGGTCCGGGGCGGTGGGAGCCACGGGTCGCATCAGCTGCTGGTAGATGAAGGTGGGCAGGGTGGCCATCCAGTCATTGAACACATTGAGGTTCACCCGCTCGAAGTATCCAACAGTCACCAACAGCGGCGCAGTTTCACCGATCACACGGGCGATCGCCAGGGTCACACCGGATGCGATGCCGGAGATGGAGGTGGGGATGACCACCTTCAGGATGGTCCGCCACTTGCGCACACCCAAGGCGTAGGAGGCCTCACGCAGCTCATTGGGGACGATCTTGAGCATTTCCTCCGTGGCCTTGACCACCGTGGGGATCATCAGCACGGTCAACGCCACGGCACCGATGATGCCCATACGGGTGTTGGGCCCCAGCATCAGACCGAACAGCGCGGAGGCGAACAGACCGGCCACAATGGAGGGCACGCCTGTCATGACGTCCACCAGGAAGGTGATGACCTTGCCCAGCCAGTTGTCGTTGGAGTACTCGACCAGGTAGATGGCGGTCAGCAGCCCAATCGGCACGGAGAACAGGGTGGCCCAGAAGGTGATGGCCACGGTGCCCAGGATGGCCTGCAGCGCACCTCCCGGAGGACGGTCACCGGCGTTGGCAGCAGCCTGGTCCACGGTTCCGGTGATGCCACCCATGGTGGTGGTCAAGAAGTCGATGGAGATGGTGGGCACGCCGCGCACCAACACGGTCCAGATCACGGAGATCAGCGGGATGATGGCCAGGATGAACGCCGCGTACACCACGTAGGTCAGGGCGGCATCGGAGCCCTTGCGGCTGCCTTCAATGGTGGTCACCGCAATGGGTGCTGCAATCAGGAAGATCACCGCGGAGAAGATCGCCCAAGTGGCGATCCCGAACCCGATCAGCGCAGACAGTGCTGCACCCACGACGACGGCGGCCACCATCACGGCCGGCACCAACCACTTGGGGCGCTGCCCGGAGGTGAGGGAGTTCTTCACCGGGGAGGATGACTTGGATTGAGTGGAGATCGACATCAGTTGGCCCCCGAGAATTCCTTGTAGCGAGCAATGATGGCGCGGGCAATGAAGTTCACGATCAAGGTGATGATGAACAGCATCAGACCGGCGGCAATCAGTTCCGCCAGACGGTTGCCGAAGGCCTCCGGGTAGTTCAGGGCGATTTCGGCGGCAATCGTGTTGTTGCCGGTGCGGATCAGGGACCACTGCAGGCCACCGGTGGAGAGCACCAGTGCCACAGCCATGGTCTCGCCCAGGGCACGGCCCAGGGCCAGCATCACGGAGGAGATGATGCCGGTACGGGCGAACGGCAGGACGGCCTGGCGGATCATCTCGAACCGGGTGGCACCGAGTGCCAAGGAGGCTTCCTCGTGCAGCTGCGGGGTCTGGATGAAGATCTCCCGGCACAGGGACGTGATGATCGGCAGGATCATGATGGACAGCACAATGCCCGCGGTCATCATGGTTCGCCCGGTGGCTGATGCAGGGCCTGCGAACAGCGGAATGAAGCCGAAGTTCTCTGACAGCCACGTGTAGAAGGGCGCCAGGGCCGGGGACAGCACAGTCATGCCCCATGCGCCGTAGACCACGGACGGGATGGCGGCCAGAAGGTCGATCACATATCCCACGGGCTTGGCCACCTTGGCGGGGGCGTAGTGGGAGATGTAGAGAGCCACCAGGATGCCCACCGGGGTGGCGATCAGCAGCGCGATGATCGCTGCCACCAAGGTGCCAAGCACCAGCGGGTAGACGTAGTTCAGGAACCCTTCACCACCGGAGACGGAGGTGGCCGGGATGTCCAGGACCGGTGAGGCCTGCCAGGTCAGGAAGATGGCGACGGCGGCCAGCATCACAAAGATCAGGATGCCGGCGCCCAAGCTCAGCCCGGAGAAGATCTTGTCCCCGGCGCGGCCGCCCGATGTGTCGGCGTTGGCCAACGAGCTACGGGAAGTTTCTCCCCCGGGCCTGCGCCCCGTGCGCTCCTCCGAGTCGGAGAGATTGGTTAACATTCGTCATGCCCCTTTTGGTTGAGGGTCAAGTGCGGTTCAGGATGGACCGGCGTCGTCAGCCACGGATCCCAGCGTGGTGTGGGACACACCGGTCACAGCACAGGTCCGTCCGATGCCCGGTCTGGATGACCTCGGGACCGGACGGACCGTGTGGGTGGGGGCGCTCACTGTTCAGGTGAGAACCCGTGGAACATCATTCAGCGGCGGTGATGCCGTTGATGGACTCTTCAGCCTGGGAGCGCAGGGACTCGGACAGCGGGGCGGAACCGGCTGCGTCAGCAGCGGTGTTCTGGCCGTCCTCGGAGACCACGTAGAGGCCAAAGGCCTTGGCTGCGTCAGCGGTGTCCTGATCCTGGTACTCGTTGCAGTAGATGTGGTAGCTGACCAGAACGATCGGGTAGGCCCCGGACTCTTCCGTGTCGCGCGCCAGCTCCATGGCCATCTCGGCGTCGGAGCGGCCTTCGATCACGGTGGAGGCCTCAACGGCGGTGGCAGCTGCTTCTGCGGAGAGGTCAACGTACTCGCCACCCACACCAACGGACACGGTGCCCAGGTCGCCGCCTTCTTCAACAGCGGAGGCGTCAGCGTAGGTGATGGCGCCCTCAGTGCCGCTCACGGTGGAAACCACACCGGAGGTGCCCTGTGCGTTCTCCTGACCGGAGACAGGCCAGGACTCGGAAGCCTCATCGGTCCAGACATCGCCGGCGGCGGCGTGCAGGTACTCGGTGAAGTTTTCCGTGGTGCCGGACTCGTCAGAGCGGTGGACCACGGTGATGTTGGTGTCGGGCAGATCCGCATCCGGGTTCTGCTGGGCGATCTCAGGATCGTCCCAGGTGGTGATCTCACCGTTGAAGACCTTGGCAATGGTCTCAGCGTTCATGTTGACGTGGTCAACACCGGGCAGGTTGAAGGCCACCGCAATCGGGGAGATGTAGGCGGGGACGTGGAATGCGCCGTCGGGGCCGCAGATCTCCTGGGAGGACTCGTACTCGTCGTCACTCATGATGGCGTCGGAGCCGGCAAAGTCAGCGCCACCGGCCAGGAACGCTTCACGGCCGGCACCGGAGCCGTCCGGGGAGTAGCGAACCTCGACGTCGGCGTTCTCGGAGGCGCCGTTGGTCCAAGCGGTCATGGCAGCTTCCTGGGAGGAAGCGCCGGCACCGGTCAGCGTGCCGCCACCGCCACAGGCGGTCAAGGTCAGTGCGCCCAAAGCCAGGACGGCGGTGGTGCGGCCAATGAGGGAAACCTTCACAATTGCCCCTTCAACTTCAGTTCAGGGCCCCTTTTGAATGTCCGGGGCTCGTCGGTGATCCACGCCGTTGAGGTTCGGCGTTGAGCGAGTCCGTGGGAAACCTTGAGGTCTCACCCCGGCGCTCACGGTGAATGACTGTATGGGGGCTGGGTGGACGGCACTTCCGCAGAACATGAACGGAAGGTGAACAGTCCAATCTCCTGCGCGATCCGCATCACAAGCCTGCCGGACGTGGCCGAGCCGTCAAAACGCCCCCGCCTAAGATGGCCACATGAGTCAAGCCACCTCCCCCCAACCCTCCCGTGGCTTCAACGATTTGGCCCGCGAGCGCGTCAAGGACGGCTTCCTTCGAGTCCGCACCGGAATCCTGCAGGCACTGCAGCTGACCGTGGCTGCGGTGGGAGCCTTTGTGTTCTCCGAGCGGATCCTTGGCCATCACGGACCGATCTTTGCTGCAACGGCCGCCACCGTGGCATTGGGGTTTTCCAAGGGCGGGATCCGTTACCGGCGGGTGCTGGAGGTGGCCATCGGTTGCACGTTGGGCATCTTGTTTGCCGAACTCCTCACCCATTGGATCGGGCGGGGGATCTGGCAGGCCGCCGTCGTCATGTTGCTTTCCGTGCTGTTGGCGCAGTTCCTGGACAGCGGGGTGCTGTTCACCACCCAGATGGCACTGCAAGCGCTGTTGGTGGTCATGTTGCCACCGCCGGTGGACGGCACGTTGACGCGTTCGATTGATGCCATGATCGGCGGTGCCTTTGCGCTGCTGCTGGTGTATTTGATCCCCACGGACCCGCGCAGACAACCCCGTGAGCAGCTGCGGAAGCTGACCACGGAAGTCTCCGAGGTGCTGCGGGAAGCGGCGGAGGCAGTGCGTCGTGACGATTCCCAGGCCGCCTGGCACTGTCTGGTGCGGGCCCGCAAGACGCAGCCGATTGTGGACGGCGTGACCACGTCCCTGAAGTCTTCCCACGAGATCGCCGTGGCAGCACCACTGCACCGGCGTCACCGTTCCGAGGTGGATGAGATCGCTCGAGCCATCCGCTACCTGGATCTGGTGACCCGCAACTCACGGGTGTTGGCCCGGCGGGTGGCCAGCATCATCAATCACATCACGCTGGCCCCGGAGGCGTTGGAGTCCATTGCCGAGAGCTTGGATGCCATGGCTGATGTGATCAACACCGTGGGCAATGGTTTGGCGGTGGCACAGTCCGGGGCGCGCGATTCCTACATGCGGCAGGCCCGGAACCAACTGGAAGTGGTGGCGGGGCGCATGCATCCGGACACCATGGGCATCCAGACCATGGAGGGGCAAGGTTTGGTGCTGCTGATGCGGCCCATGGTGGTGGACCTGTTGGAGGCCACGGGCCTGGAGCACGAGGAGGCCCTGACCTATCTCCCCCGCCTGGACGACTGGGACCGCTTATGAGCCGCTGCTCACCGGAACGACGACGACGGCGCCCGCTCTTGTGATGTCCGAGCCCCTCATTAGGTTGTAGTCATGAGCGCCAAGAGCAAAACACCTGGGTACCGGTGCACGGAGTGTGGTTGGGCCACCGCCAAATGGGTGGGCCGCTGTGGCGAATGTCAGTCCTGGGGCACCGTGGAAGAGGTTGGCACCGCCAAGGTCCGCACCACACCGGCGCGGGTGGTGGACAAACCAGCCCAACCCATTGCTGACGTTGATGCCTCCCAAGCCGCTTTTGTGCCCACCGGAGTCTCCGAGCTGGACCGGGTGTTGGGTGGTGGCCTGGTGCCCGGCGCCGTGATCCTCCTGGCCGGTGAACCCGGGGTCGGCAAGTCCACGTTGCTGGTGGATGCCGCCGCACGGGTGGCTCGCGGGGTGGCACCACGGCCGGCGCGCAAGGTGTTGTACGTGACCGGTGAAGAATCAGCAGCACAGGTCAAACTGCGTGCGGATCGAGTCGGCGCCCTGGCGGACTCACTGTTTCTGACGGCGGAGACGGATCTTGCCACCGCGCTGGGTCAGGTGGAGGCCCTGGAACCGGAGGTCCTGGTGGTGGATTCCGTCCAGACCCTGAGCAGCGCAGAAGTGGATGGTGCTGCCGGTGGTGTGACCCAGGTCCGTGAGGTGGCTGGTTCCCTGATCGCTGCCGCCAAATCCCGGGGCATGACCGTGCTCCTGGTGGGTCACGTGACCAAGGAGGGCACGATTGCCGGCCCACGGTTGTTGGAACATCTGGTGGACGTGGTCTGCCAGTTCGAAGGTGACAAGCACTCCAGCATCCGCCTGCTGCGTGCCGTCAAGAACCGCTACGGCCCCACGGATGAGGTCGGGTGTTTTGAACTTCAGGACAGCGGCATCCGCTCCGTGGACGATCCCTCCGGGTTGTTCGTCTCCAGAACCGCCCAAGCGGTGTCAGGAACCTGTCTGACCGTGACCATGGAAGGCCGTCGCCCACTGTTGGCTGAAGTACAGGCGTTGCTGGACCAGTCCCAGACCGCCCAGCCACGCAGGGCCACGGCCGGGCTGGACTCCTCCCGGGTGGCCATGTTGTTGGCTGTTCTGCAGCGCCGTGCCGGGCTGAGCTTGGGCAACATGGATGCCTACGTCTCCACCGTGGGTGGTGTTCGGCTGGCGGAACCGGCAGCGGATCTTGCTGTGGCTCTGGCGCTGGCATCTGCTGCCCAGGACAAACCTCTCCCCCAGCGGTTGGTGTGCTTTGGTGAGGTGGGACTGGCCGCTGAGGTTCGCCCGGTCCCCGGCATCGGTCGCCGGATTCACGAGGTGTCCCGGCTGGGATTCACGCACGCCGTGGTGCCGGCCAGCCCGCAGGGACCTGGACCCATCCCCGATGGGTTCAAGGTCAAGGAGGTCACCACCCTGGCAGAGGCTCTGGCCCTGTTCTTCCCCAGCTGAGATCACACCAAGCGCAGCCGTCCCGGACCGCAGGGTCAGGGCCGCCACCCCATCAGATCCACCGACGGGTCAGGACCCCCACCGAGCCCCTCGCGCCACCGGGTCAGGTCCAACAGAAGGCCGCTCCCGCTGCCGAGCCAGGCCCACCATCGGCTGACTCACTCGAGGGTGAATTCCACACCCTCACTACGGGTCTCCCCCAGTGCCACCGTCAAGCGGTAACCACCCGGGTTCACCTGGGCGCCCTCCGTGGCACAGTCCGCCACGGAACGGTGCCGGTTCCACTCAAAGCGCGCGGATTCCGTCTCACCGGGTTCGATTTCAATGGGACGGTCCTGGCCGTCGATCTGGCAGTGCGCCGAGTCAAAGACCTTGTCCGGTCCGCTGGTCACAGCAAAGTTCATGCGCGCGGTGCCTGCGTTGACCATGCAGGGATCATCGCCGGTGTTCTCCAAGGACATCACCAGGATGGGGTTCGCGCCCTCACCGTAGGTCTCCTTCTCCGTGGAGGCGGAAACCTTGAGCTTCTCTCCGCAGGCTCGGGCCGCAGGCCCGGAGGCGCCGTCGCTGGCCTGAGATTCTGGGCGGGCCGTGAATCCGGCAAAGGGATCCGTGTTGGTGGGCTGCGCAGTGGCGGCAGGTCCGGGTGCAACTTCCGCGTCCCCGCCCAACAGGTTCACCAGGCCGTAGGCCAGAGCACCCACCACAGCGATCGCCAGAACCAGGGCAATCAGTCGCCTGCGCCGGTAGACCTCCGGGCCAAGACCACCCCCCGTGGAGGATGAACCACCGCCAGCCCCATAGGCGTCATCCGCGGGGGTGTCCCAGTCATCATCCACACGGTGGTGGTCATCAGACGAGGCTGCCCATGACTGTTCGTGGAGGTCATACGGGGGCTCGGCTGCGGCGTCGTCGTGCTGCGGGGTGCGTTCGGTGCGGTTGCGAGCGGGCCTGGTGGATTCCCCCAGATCAGGGAGGTCAAAATCCCAGGGATCGTTCTCCCCGTGCCCACTGTTTCCGCGCCCGCTTGCATCGTCCCGTGCCATGACCTCCAGGCTACAGTGGTGCGGATGACCCCCGCGCCCACACCCGTAGCTGACCTGGATCCGCAGGTGATTGCCAGGCTGCACCGGCACATCACGGAGTGGTTTGCCACGGCCCAACGTGACCTTCCCTGGCGGGCCGCTGATTGCTCGCCGTGGGGTGTGTTGGTCTCGGAAATCATGCTCCAGCAGACGCCCGTGGTCCGAGTTTTGCCGCGTTGGCTGGACTGGATGCGCCGCTGGCCCACCCCGGCCGACCTGGCCCAGGCCCCTACGGCTGATGTGCTGCGCGCCTGGGAGCGGCTGGGTTATCCGCGGCGGGCACTGCGCCTGCAAGCTGCCGCCCAGGCCATCGTAGAACGCCACGCGGGCCAGGTTCCCCCAGATCACAGCGCGCTTTTGGCCCTGCCAGGAGTAGGTTCCTACACGGCGGCGGCGGTGGCGGTCTTCGCCTTTGGCGACCGACAAACGGTGATCGACACCAACATCCGCCGCGTCCACGCCCGCGTGATCTCCGGGGTGGCCCTGCGCGGCAAGTCCCTGACCGCGGCCGAAACCAGGCTGGCCGAGCGTCTGATGCCCAAGGATCGTGCCTTGTCCGTCAGGTGGAACCAGGCGGTGATGGAGCTCGGTGCCCTGATTTGCACCGCCCGGTCTCCCAAATGCGCCGAATGCCCGGTGGCCGCGGACTGTGCGTGGTTGGCTGCCGGTTCCCCACCACCGGAGATGGCGCCCAGAGGCCAGGCCTGGCACGGAACTGACCGGCAAGTGCGCGGCGCGGTCATGGCCGTGCTGCGAGCAGCGGACGTGGCCGTACCGGAGCAGTGGCTCACCGTTGCCCAGGAGATCAGCCTGGACGATGCGGGTTCAACGGGCCCGGTCAAACAGTTGGAGAAGCTCCTGAGCCTGGATGCCCCGCCGGATCAACGACGCCGCGCCGTGGACGGCCTGGTCTCAGACGGTTTGGCCATCCGGACGGACTCCGGCATTCGCCTCCCCTAGCAACCGTCCGCAGATCACCCTCTCTGAGCCACCCACTTCCTCCGCCGAGTAGGCCTTTTGATCGCTGCTGAGCGCTCGGGGGCGATCAAAAGGCCTACTCGGCGGGGAAGGCGGGAGTGGTCGGAGAGGCGGGAGTGGGAGAAGGAGAGTGCGGGCGGGCAGAGAGGTTGCGGATCATGCGGGTGTTGCCCAACGTGTTCGGCTTGACCCGCGCCAGGTCCAGGTACTCGGCAACACCCTCGTCCTGCGAACGCAGAAGCTCTGCAAAAACCTCAGGGTCAATCTGATCCTGGTTTGGCATGACCTCAAAACCGTGACCTCGGAAAAAGGAGACCTCAAAGGTCAAGCAGAACACCCGGTCCACACCCAGGTCCCGGGCCCGTTCCAGCAACTGCGTGACCAGTTTCCCGCCGATCCCCCGGCCCCGAACCGTGGAATCCGTGGCCAGCGTGCGGATCTCCGCCAGATCCCCCCACATCACGTGGAGCGCACCGCAGCCGACCAGTCGGGTGGCGCCGTCGTCGTCGATCATTTCGGCCACCACGAATTCCTGGATGCCTTCGTAGTACGCCACCGTCTCCTTGATCACCAGCACCCCGGCGTGCGCCAGCGGAGTCACCAGCGCCTTGATCCCGGGCACGTCCTGAGTGGTGGCCGGGCGGAGACGGATCTCAGAAGTCATTCGGCAAGTGTAGGCACACCCGCGGGGGCAGCCGCGAACAGCAAGGAGGGCCGCACCTGTACGGCGCGGCCCTCCTCAACCAGCCTCACTGGGGCTGACGACGACGATCAGGCGGTTGCCTGCCCCGTGCCCGGACCCTCTTGGCCGGAGTTCGAGGCTGCGGAGTCGTACTCCCCGCTGTGCGGCACATCTGTACCGGACGGCTCCTCGCCGGGGACCAGATCAGAGTTGTCCTGGTCATCCGCGGCATCGGAGAAGTCAGTGTCCGGCAGCTCGGCCATGGGGGTTCCCACGAACGTGAACTTCTGGTCATCCCCCTCACCTTCAACGTCCACCAGCACCTGCTCACCGGAGGAGATTTCCCCGAACAGGATCTTCTCCGAGAGGTGGTCCTCGATGTCGCGCTGAATGGTGCGGCGCAGCGGGCGGGCACCCATGGCGGGGTCGTACCCACGGGAGGCCAATGCCTTCTTGGCGGCGTCCGTGACCACGATGGACATGTCCTGCTCACGCAGGCGCTCCTGCAGACGAGCAACGAACAGATCCACGATCTGCACGATCTCCGCCTCGGTCAGCTGCGGGAACACGATGATCTCGTCCACACGGTTCAGGAACTCAGGCCGGAAGTGCTCCTTGAGCTCATCCTGGACCTTGGCCTGCATGCGCTCGTAATTGGAGCCTGCATCCAGGCCGGCCTGGAAGCCCACCGGCACGGACCGGGAGATGTCCTTGGTACCCAGGTTGGTGGTCATGATGATCACGGTGTTCTTGAAGTCCACCACGCGGCCCTGGGAGTCGGTCAGGCGACCGTCCTCCAGGATCTGCAGCAGCGAGTTGAACAGGTCCTGATGGGCCTTCTCCACCTCGTCAAAGAGCACCACGGAGAACGGCTTGCGGCGCACCTTCTCCGTGAGCTGTCCGCCTTCTTCAAAGCCCACGTACCCGGGAGGGGCACCGAAGAGTCGGGAGACCGTGTGCTTCTCCTGGTACTCGGACATGTCCAGGGTGATCAGGGCGTCCTCGTCACCGAACAGGAACTCCGCCAGGGCCTTGGCCAGCTCAGTCTTACCAACACCGGTGGGCCCGGCGAAGATGAACGAACCACCCGGACGCTTGGGGTCTTTCAGACCTGCGCGGGTACGGCGGATGGAGCGTGAAAGCGCCTTGATGGCATCGTTCTGGCCCACCACACGCTTGTGCAGCTCGTCCTCCATGCGCAGCAGGCGCCCAGACTCTTCGTCAGAGAGCTTGTAGACCGGCACACCGGTGGCTGCGGAGAGAACATCAGCGATCACATCCGGGGTGACCTCAGCAACCTGGTCGCCGCCTTCACGCCAGGCCTTGTCCTTCTCATCGCGCTCTGCCAGCAGCTTCTGCTCACGGTCACGCAGGGACGCGGCCTTCTCGTAGTCCTGGCCCTCAATGGCAGCTTCCTTGGCCTTCTTGACCCCGGCGATCTGCTCATCGAGTCCCTTGATCTCCGGGGGTGCGGTCATGCGCTTGATGCGCAGGCGCGCGCCGGCCTCGTCGATCAGGTCAATGGCCTTGTCCGGCAGGAAACGGTCGGAGATGTACCGGGCGGCCTGGTGCACGGCTGCTTCCAGTGCCTCGTCCGAGATGGACACTCGGTGATGGGCCTCGTATTTGTCCCGCAGGCCCTTGAGGATCTCCACCGCGTGCGCCTCCGAGGGCTCATCCACCTGGATGGGCTGGAAACGGCGCTCCAGGGCAGCGTCCTTCTCAATGTGCTTGCGGTACTCATCCAGGGTGGTGGCGCCGATGGTCTGCAGTTCACCACGAGCCAGCATGGGCTTGAGGATCGACGCGGCGTCGATTGCCCCTTCAGCGGCACCGGCACCCACCAGGGTGTGGATTTCATCGATGAACAGGATGATGTCCCCGCGGGTGCGGATCTCCTTGAGCACCTTTTTAAGGCGTTCCTCGAAGTCACCGCGGTAACGGGAACCGGCCACCAGCGAGCCCAGATCCAGGGTGTAGAGGTGCTTGTCCTTCAGGGTCTCCGGAACGTCCCCGCGGACAATGGCCTGCGCCAGTCCTTCGACGACGGCGGTCTTGCCCACGCCCGGTTCACCGATCAGCACCGGGTTGTTCTTGGTACGGCGGGACAGAACCTGCATGACACGTTCCATCTCACGGGCACGGCCGATCACCGGGTCCAGCTGGCTCTCCCGAGCAGCGGCGGTGAGGTTGCGGCCGAACTGGTCCAGCACAGCGGAACCTGCCGGAGTGCCTTCACCGGAGGAACGGCCACCGGTACCGGCGGTCTCCTTCTCCTCCCCGGAGCCACCACCCTGGTAGCCGGAGATGAGATCCAACACGGTGGAGCGGACCTTCTGCGGGTCCGTGCCCAGCTTGGTCAGCACCTGCGCGGCAACACCTTCACCGGCGCGGATGATGCCCAGCAGTATGTGCTCCGTGCCGATGTAGTTGTGGCCCAGCTGCAGCGCCTCCCGCAGGGAGAGCTCAAGAACCTTCTTGGCCCGCGGGGTGAACGGGATGTGACCGGACGGGGCCTGCTGGCCGGGGCCGATGATGTCTTGAACCTGCTCGCGGGCGGCGTTGAGCGTGATGCCCAGCGAGTCCAGGGCCTTGGCGGCAACGCCTTCATTCTCGTGAATGAGGCCGAGCAGCAGGTGCTCGGTGCCGATGTAGTTGTGGTTGAGCATCCTGGCCTCTTCCTGGGCCAGCACCACGACCCGTCGGGCCCTGTCGGTGAAGCGTTCGAACATGGATACTCCTCAGTTGATCGTCACGACGATGCTACGCAGGCAGCCCCGTGAATCATGGGCTGTTCGCCACTGGCGAGAAGGTTGCTGGCGCAAGATCACGCGGTTTTTCGGCTCTCCCAAAAGCCTCTTCCCCAGCAGCGAAACTTGGACCCACTCACCCCTCCGCCGAGTTGGCTTTTTGATCGCCCCTCAGCGCTCAGCAGCGATCAAAAAGCCCACTCGGCGGATAAGGGTGGGATGCAAAAGGGCCAGGCGAACACAAAATGTTCACCCGGCCCTTGAGCAAGGATTCAGCCGAAACCCGATGGCCCCGGCCACCGATCACTTGTTGGCTGCGTAGTAAGCATCCTGGATCTCCTGGTGGATACGGCCACGGTCGGAGACGTTGTAACCGTTGGACTTGGCCCACTCACGGATCTTGGGGGTGTCCGGGTTGGTGCGGGTGGCAGCAGCGCGGGCGGTACCGGTGCGGCCCTTGCCTGCAGCCGAGGCCCGGCGAGCCTTGGACACGAACGGACGGATGGCACCGCGCAGCTTGTCTGCATTTGCGCTGGAGAGGTCGATCTCGTAGGAGTTTCCGTCCAGACCGAAACGAATGGTTTCGTCGGCGGGGCCGCCGTCGAGGTCGTCCTCGAGGATGATCTTTACTGTCTGTGCCATTGTGTGGATCTCTCCCGAATGTGGATTGAGGTTCAAGGGTCGGGAGGGGCGGCAGGTATTTTCCTGGGAAAATCTGTCACCGATCTCCGCGATCACATCAACGGTAAACCGCAAACGCCGTCAATGCAATTAGAGCCCCGCGAACTCCACGCCGACTATCAGGAATTTCTCATGTTCGCCGGCAGATAACTCTTGTTCGGATCACACCTGTGTAGACGTACGTGAGTCCACTTTCTCCATCACAGGGATTACTTTTCATCTTCCTGTGCAGCGTTGCGCGCCTGCACCCTGCTGGAATCCGCAGTGCCGCCCGAATCTCCGCCTGCCGCGCCCGTCACCGAGTGTCCTTCCCGCTCACGGACCTGCCGGTACCACTGTTCGGCGTCCTCCCGCGCAGTCTTCTCCGCCTCCCGCTCTCCGCGGTCAGCGCGCATGATGGATCGCATGACAAACCAGAAAATCAGCCCCACGCCGATGGACGGCAGCAGAACAGCCAGATAATCACCCATGATTCATGCCCTCCCGGACCGGTCAGTCTTTCTCTGGCTTCATCAGCGGAAACAGAATCGTCTCCCGAATGCCCAGGTCCGTGAACAGCATGATCAACCGATCCAGACCCAGCCCCAAACCGCCCATGGGCGGTGCACCGTGTTCCAGGGCACGCAGGAAGTCCTCATCCAACTGCATGGCTTCGTCGTCGCCGGCGGCCGCCATCTGCGATTGCTGCGTCAAACGCTCCCGCTGGATCACGGGGTCAATCAGCTCGGAGAACGCCGTTCCGCGCTCCATGCCGCCGATGATCAGGTCCCAGGCTTCAATCACACCGTGTTCGCTGCGGTGCTGGCGAGCCAGGGGTTGAGCAGCCGGCGGGTAATCAAAAACAAAAGTCGGCTGGATGAGCGTGGGCTCCACGATTTCACCAAAGAGTTCAATCACCAGTTTTTGAACATCCCATTCGTCCTTGACGGGGACGTTGTGCTCCGCCGCGATCGCTCGCAACTCGGTTTCAGAACTGCGCGGCGTTATTTCCCGCCCAACTGCCTCTGACAGCCCGGGATACACACCCATCCACGCCCATTCACCACGCAGATCGATCTCACCCTTGGCCGTGTGCAGGGGACCCTCCAACCCCAATGCATCCGCACAGGCCACAACGATTTTCTGGATCAACGTTGCCATGGTGAATTGGTCACCCCAGGCCTGATAGGCCTCCAGGGTGGTGAATTCGGGGCTGTGGGTGGAATCCACACCTTCATTGCGGAACACCCGGCCGATCTCAAAGACCTGCTCAACGCCGCCCACCACTGCGCGTTTGAGGAACAACTCCGTGGCAATGCGCAAGGTCATGGGCTGGTCGAACGCGTTCAGGTGGGTGTCGAACGGGCGTGCCGTGGCCCCGCCGTGGATCAACTGCAGTACCGGGGTCTCAATTTCCAAGTACCCGGAATCCTCCAGGGTGCGCCGCACGGTCTTGATGATGGTGGCCCGGGTTCGGACGACGTCGCGTGCCTGCTGACGCACCAAGAGGTCCAGGTATCGCTGGCGAACCCGGGTTTCCTCGTTGAGTTCGCTGCCTTCATACAGGTTGGGCAGCGGGCGCAGAGCCTTGGATGCCATCTGCCATTCGTTGACCATGATGGACAGTTCCCCGCGGCGCGAGCAGATCACCCGCCCCGTGGCGGAGACAAAATCGCCCAGGTCCACCAGGTTCTTCCACTCGGTCAGCGATTGCTCACCCACCACGGCCAGGGAGAGCATCAGCTGCAGTTGGCGGCCGTCACCGTCCTGGATGGCGGCAAAACAGAGCTTGCCGGTGTTGCGCACAAAGGCCACGCGCCCGGTCACGGAGACCACCTGATCGGTCTCCTCCCCCGCCTCCAACTCACCCCAGGTCTCGCGGACCTGCTGGATGGTGTGGGTCCGCGGCACGGACACGGGGTAGGGTTCACGCCCGGAATCCAGAAGTGCCTGCCGCTTGGCCAGGCGGAACTCCGTCTGTTCGTCGGCCACCGCAGCACTCTTGCGGTTCTCGACGACGGCGCTCGGCTCACCCGCGCTAGCGGGCTCGGCGGGCTGCTGGCTCTGGGAATTCTCAGGGGTGGTCACGGTGATCCAGGATAACGGTCCGTCCGCCCCGATCCCTAGCCCAGGGGTGGCGCTGTGCTGTGACTCGCATCGGCCACCTGCCCTCACAGGTGGTGGTTGTCAATCAACCGGGTGGTACCCACCCGTGCGGCAACCAGGGCCAGGGTTCCGGGCACCGGATCAACCGGCTGGAGGGTCTGCGGGTCAACCACGGTCAGGTAGTCCAGTTCCACGGTGTCCGGTCCGGCCCCGATCTGTTGCACGTTGATGGCATCCCGTGCCTGTTCTACGGTCACGGCACCTTGCGCCAGCTCCTGCAAGGTGCGGGAAAGGACCAGGGCGGCGGCGCGTTCGTCGTCGTTGAGGTAAGCGTTGCGGGAGGACAACGCCAGTCCATCAGGGGCACGCACAATCGCCACGGGACAAATCTGTACGTCCACGTTCAGATCACGCACCATGCGCTGGATGATCAACAACTGCTGGGCGTCCTTCTGGCCAAAGTAGGCCCGCACCTGATGCCCACCGGTGACCAGGGCAAAGAGTTTTGCCACCACGGTGAGCACACCGTCAAAGTGCCCGGGACGCGAGGACCCCTCCAACTGGTTGCCGAGTTCACCGGAGGAGACCCGAACCAGCGGCAGCCCGCCTGGATACATGTCCTCCACAGCGGGGGCAAAGACGACGTCCACGCCCAACTCCGTGAGCCGCGCCAAGTCCCCGGGCAGGTCTGAAGGGTAACGGGAGAGGTCCTCACCGGGACCGAACTGCAAAGGATTGACAAAAATGGACACCGCCACCAGGTCATTTTCTGCACGAGCCTGACGCACCAGGTGCCCGTGACCGTCATGCAGGGCGCCCATGGTGGGAACGAATCCCACGGTGGCCTCCGGGCCCAATGCCACTGCCCTGGACCGGAGCAGAGTGCGGAACTCCTGCGGGGAGGTGACCACAACAGGCGGCGTGGGTTCCTGCGGCAACGCCGGCGAATCAGGCGAATCCGGCGCGTCCGGCCCCAGCGCCTGGACCACTCGTTGGTGGTCGGCAGGGCTGAGGGCCCCGCGGTCCTTGGCGCGGTCGGCAGTGGCGCGGGCCATGAACGTGTAAGTGCGCAGCACATCCTCCCGGCCGCTGGCCAAGGCGGCTTCCGCCAGCGCCAGGCGGTGTTCCCGGACCGTTCCGGCATCCCCGCGCACCACGGGTCCGGTCAAGGTGGATTCTCCTGAGCGCAGCGCGTTGTCCACGCTGGCCCGGCTCAGGGCGCCCAACACTCGGGAGGGCTCGTCCACGCCGATCTCCTCCAACACCTGGGTGGCCTGCCCGATCAACGTGGTCAGGTTGTTGGCTCCGTGGGTCAAAGCGGCGTGGTAGAGGGTGCGGTCAGCTTCCGGGATGACCACGGGCTCCCCACCCATCTCCACCACCAAGGCTTGGGCGATGGGCCGCACCGCAGCCGGTGCCGTGACTCCGAAGGGGCAGTCGGCCAAGCGGTCAAGGTCCATGGACATGCCCGTGAACGTCATGGCGGGGTGGATGGCCAAAGGAATCGCACCGGCAGCCCGGGCCGGTTCCAGCACGGAGGTGCCCCACCGGCCGGCCACATGGACCACCAGTTGACCGGGCTGCCAGTGACCTCCCTGAGCCAAGCCGCTGATCAACTCCGGCAAGTGATCATCCGGGACCGCCACCAGGACCAGCTCGGCGCGCTCCACCACTTCCGGCACGGTCAACACGGGCACACCGGGCAATAGCAGTTCCGCGCGTTCCGTGGATTCGGCAGAGACCGCAGTCACGCCCACCACGGCGTGCCCGGCAGAACGCAGGGCAGCGCCCAGAACGGCTCCCACCCGGCCTGCGCCAATGACTCCCACACCCAGACGGCCGGGGCGATTGGACGGTGTGCTCACTGATGTTCTCCTGATGGGCCGGCCTCGACGGAGGACACGGACGGATGGCTCAAACCGGCAGGCAGTGCCGGGGCGGCATAGGTGGGCGCCTGAGTGCGGGCCCACGGCAACGGCGGCAGATGAGAGCCAACCCCATCACCCAGATCCGCCGCCCCGTGAGACTCACCCGTGACGGCAGCCACCGCGTTACGTCCGCGTTCCAGCTGCTCCACCACAAAGGACTCCGCCTCGGCCCGATCCATCCGTGCCACGAAGGCACGTACTGGACCGGCAATGGAGTGCAGATTCACATCCGCCAGGTCCAAGGCCCGGGCAATCGGCCCGCGGTCCACGCTGATGGACTGGATCTTGTTGTGTGGCACCACAAAACACATGCGGTACGCACGTCCGGCCCGCGCAATCACCATGTCACGGGTGACTGTGTAGCCGTAGCGTCGCCGGACGATCGGGGCCACCCACCGGGCACGCGCCGGGGAATTGCGGAAACGGGAGGCAGCATCGGCCTCGCCGGCCAGACCTTCAGCACTCAGCCCTGCCACGTGGTCCCCGTCGGAGAGACCAAGGGCTTCACGGAACATGAGCCGGAGGTCGTCGTCGTTGGCAACCGGCAGCAGAACCGCACGGTCACCGGCACTGGAGGACTCCAGACCGCCGCCGTAACCGGCAATGTTGACGTGCACCACGGACCAACCCGCCCACCGCCACAGGGGCGGGCGATACAGCGCCAGGGCCTGAACCCGCCCGGTGGGCACGGTCTGCGAGGTCTTGTTCAGCAGCCCGTACCGTAGCCGCACGCCCTCCGGGGTCCGAAACATTTTGAAGCCCCAGCTGATCTCCAGCGCCTTGAACACCATGCCGCCCAGGGCCAGCAGCGTGGGCACAAAACCCACCAGCATGGCCAGGATGACGCGCGGGAACAGGAAGGCCAGAACCGTGACACTCAGCGCCACCGCGCACAGGACCAGGAAGGAAATGGTCAGCAGCCGAGCGGCAATCACGCGCCGCAGCGGCAGGGAGAGAATCAGCTCCTCATCCGCACCGGCCTGGTCCGTACCAATGGAAGCCTGACCGTCATCATCCGCTGACGACGACGACGCACCGGCCCCGGTCTTGGGAGCTTGTGTTCCAATGGCCCCTAGCAGGTCCTTGCGCAGCCGCCTGGCGTGATCGTGCTTGAGGTAGCGCAGAGCAACCGAGGTCTCCCCGGCATCGGCCACCTCAAACCGCAGTTCCGCCAGTCCCAGCAGGCGCGGCAACAAGGGGCGTTGAATGTCCAGGGCTTGTACTCGGTCCAGGCGGGTCTGCCGTTCCTGCCGGAACACCAGCCCGGTGCGCAGCCGCACGTGGGTGTCCGTGACCTGGTAGCGGGTGAACCACCACATGTAGACCGCACCCACACCGGCCACCAGCGCACCCACCAGGGCCATGGACCCGTAGAACACCCAGTTGGGCATGGTGCTGAAGAATTCTAGAATGGGGGGCAGACTCTCCGGGCTCGGCCCGGCGTCGTCCTCGCCGGTGACATCCCCCACCATGCCGTTGACCACGGTGTTGAACCAGATGCCGATCACCACGGCCAGGGCGATCCACCCGCGGGCCAAGGGGCTCAACGGATTCATCCGGTGCCAGATCAGGGCGGTGTCCTCCCCGTGGAGGATCGGTTGGCTGCTCACAGTTGAATCAGACGATCTTCGCCACGCTCCGTGAGGTGTTCGCGCAGCCGATTCGCTTCTGCCGCCGTGACGCCGGGCAACTTGGTGTCTGTCTGGGGGGAAGCGGTGTGCAGGGTGATTTCTGCCAGGCCAAAGGCGCGCAGCAGAGGACCGGAGTTGACGTCCACGTACTGCATACGCCCGTAGGGAACCACCACCAGGCGACGAACGATCAAGCCCTTGCGCACCAAGAACTCATCCGGGTCCTCCCGGTAACAGTGGGCCCGGACCCGGCGCGGGGTCAGGGCCATGTTGATCACGTAGAACGCCAGAACCAGCAGCGGCCAGGGCAGCAACCACCCCCAGGAGGCACCGGCAAAGGGACCCAGCACCTTGAGCAACACCGGCCACCCGGTGATGGCCAGCATGAACGCCAGGCTGATGAGGTCATTGATCACGGAGACCGCAATGTACTTGCGGCTGATCCCCTGCCATTGACCGGACTCTGCACCGGAGCCCGGACGGGTGGCCGGGTCATCGGCGCGCAACGGGGTGACCCGCTCTGAGACTCCCGTGTCCAAGGGTGCTGCGGGCCGGTGATCGGTGGTCGGTTCAGTCATCGGTCTGGGCTCTCCACGGTGGTGTCGGGGCGTGCTCTGAGTTCCCGAGTGCGGGCCATGCCACCCTCCTGGGCAGGATGGGCCCGGTGTGGCTCCTGGCGCCGGGCAGTGTCTGCAGGATCATCCGGTGGCAGCCTGCAGAAGCCTTCCACCACCCAACCCAGAACACACATGACAATACCGATCACGGTCATGCCGATCACCAACCACAGGGGCGCGTGGTTGGAGCGCACGGGGATCAGCATGGCTTGGTCGTTCACCAGCAACCCGTGCCATCCGGCCATCAAGGCACCCACCACGGCGTTGGCCTGAGCCAAGGAGGCCGTCACAGCCCCCCATGTCCGGTCCAGCCGGACCTCACGGTCACCGTCGCGGATCTTGCGAACCTGCCATCCAACAATCAGCACTGCAGCCGCCTGCACCAACAGGGCGATACCTGCGGCCCACGGCAAGGACAGCAGGGGTCCGCCCAGGCGGCTGGAGAGCAGGTCAGCGGCCCAGCTGCCGGCAAACGCGAAGGCAGCCACCAACATGAGCAGACGGATGGTCAGGGGACGCACGATTACTCCGCAGGCCCTTGTGCAGCAGCATCCGTCAGCAGTGGGTAGCTGCGCGGGGAGATCCCCTGCAGGTCCTCCGCCTGCTCGGCCAGCGCACGCACGGGCTGCCCGTTGAGCCTGGCCTCCGGGTCCATCATGGCCCACGGCACCAGCACGAACGCCCGGTCAGCGGCGCGTGGGTGCGGCAGGGTGAGCGTGGGTTCATCCATGCTCAACCCACCGAACTCAATGATGTCCAGATCCAGGGTGCGCGGGCCCCAGCGGACGTCACGGATCCGGTCATGCGCGGTTTCGATCTCTTGGCACACCGCCAGCAACTCAAACGGCCCCAGCGTGGTGCTGATCCGCACCACGGCGTTCAGATAGTCCGGTTGGCCTTCTGGCCCACCCACCGGGTGCGTCACGACGACGGGCGATGCCGCCACCACCTCCACACCCTCCGTGGCGTTGAGATCAGCGACGGCAGCACGCAGCAGTTCGGCTCGGTCTCCCAGGTTGGAGCCCAGTGCAATGACGGCTTGTCTCATGTTCCTCGTTCCCTGATGACCGTGACGGCCACATTGGCAAAAGGCACCGTGATGGGTGCCTGTGGCTTGTTGACGGTCAGCTCAACCCGCTGCACCAGCGGATACCGTTCCAGCACCAACCGTGCCGTACGATCCGCCAGGGTTTCAATGAGCTCCACCGGCTCCCCTGTGATCTGGGCGTGGATGAGCTCTGCCACTTCCCCGTAGTGCACGGTGTGCGCAAGGTTGTCCGTTGCTCCCGCGGCACGCAGATCCACCGTCAGTACGGCGTCCACGGAGAACTGTTGGCCCACACTTTTTTCGCCGTCCAGCACACCGTGGAATCCGTAGCCTGAGACGCCTGTGAGGGTGATCGAATCCTGGGTCACTGGTCTTGGCCCTTCCATGCCTGGGCCACTGCCAAGGCATCCCGGGTGGTGGGTACGTCATGAACGCGCACGGCCCAGGCCCCGCGGTCTGCAGCCAATGCGGAGATGGCGGCCGTGGCCACGTCCCGTTGCCTGGCCGGGCGCGGTTCACCGTCCACGGCCAGGAGGTTTCCAATGAATCTCTTGCGGGAGGCCGCCACCAACACCGGATGTCCCGATGCCACCAGACGGGGCAGGGCGCGCAGCAACTCCCAGTCCTGGCTGCCACCTTTGGCAAAGCCCAGGCCTGGGTCCAGAATCAGGCGTGAGAGGTCCACCCCGGCGGTCAGGAATCGCTGCACCACGCCGTCGATTTCGCTCAGAACGTCCGTCACCAGGTCCTGGTACACGGCCAGCGCGTCCATGGTTCCGGGGTTCCCGCGTGAGTGCATCACGATGTAAGGCACCTGCAGCTGTGCCACAAGATCAATCATGTCCTGAGTGACGCTGACCCCGGAGACATCGTTGATGCAGTGGGCCCCGGCTTCCACCGCAGCCTGCGCAGTGGAGGCGTTGATGGTGTCCACTGTGACCACCACACCGGCTGCCGTCAGTGCCTGGATCACCGGGAGGACACGACGCCGCTCCTCCTCCGGGTCCACACGAGTGGCACCCGGCCGGGTGGACTCACCACCCACATCCACCATGTCCGCGCCCTGCTGGGACAACAGCAAACCGTGGTCGATCGCAGCCTGGTGGGTGTTGTGCAGGCCGCCGTCGGAAAACGAATCCGGGGTGACGTTGAGGACCCCCATGATGAGCGTGCGGTCCGTGGGGAGGTTGGCCCAGGAACCCCAGCCGCCCACGCTGTCCGGGCGGGCTGCCCGGGGATTGTCTTGCGGGTCTTGGGACTGGCTCATGGTCACCTTCCGTCAGTGGCACGTTGGGGACTCAACGGCCCAGGATCAGGCTCATGGCTTCCGAACGCGTGGCAGGATCATGCAGCTGGCCCCGAACGGCGGAGGTCACGGTCTTGGAACCCGGTTTGCGCACACCACGCATGGACATGCACAAGTGCTCACATTCCAACACCACAATGGCTCCGGCGGCCTGCAGGTGCTCCACCAGGGCTTCCACGATCTGTGTGGTCAGCCGCTCCTGGACCTGCGGACGCTTGGCGTACACGTCCACCAGTCGCGCCAGTTTGGACAACCCGGTCACGCTGCCCTGTGGGCCGGGGATATAGCCGATGTGGGCGTGGCCGTAGAACGGCACCAGATGATGCTCACAGATGGAGTAGAACGGGATGTCCTTGACCAGCACCATCTCCGAATGGCCGATGTCAAAGCTTGTGGCCAGAACGTCCTCCGGGCCCATGGTCATGCCGGAGAACATTTCCTGGTAGGCGCGCGCAACCCGCTGCGGGGTCTGCTGCAGACCGTCCCTCTGGGGGTCCTCCCCGATGGCCAGCAGGATCTCCCGCACAGCAGCTTCGATGCGTGGCTGATCTACCACTCCCGGCGCTCCCCTCCGTCAACGTCCTCAGGTCCCTGCGGGTTCTCCTGGGATTCACCCTCGCCGGGCAGACGCTCGAACTGTTCGCGTTCCTCCTCGGAGGCCTGCGCAAGTTCCTCCTTCTCCCGGGTGGTGGTCACGGGAGGAAGTTCGGAGACCTCACGGCCCTGGTTGGAGATCCACTGGTCCCGCTCGGGCTCCTGGACAATGTCCTTGAAGATCTCCGCGATCTCGGCCTCGTTCAGGGTCTCCTTCTCCAGCAGCTCCAGGGCCAGGCGGTCCAGGACCTCACGGTTGCTGATCAGGATGCGGTGGGCCTCGTCCTGGGCGTTGGCCAGCAGCGCACGCACTTCCTGATCCACGACGGCGGCGGTGGCCTCCGAATAGCCGCGGTCCTCCGCCCCGCCACGTCCCATGAAGGGTTCGGAGTTTCCGCCGCCCAGCTTGACCGAGCCCACGCGGGTGGACATGCCGAACTGGGTGACCATGTTCCGGGCGGTGTCCGTGGCCTTCTGGATGTCATTGGAGGCACCGGAGGACGGATCCTTGAACACGATCTCCTCGGCAGCACGCCCGCCCATGGCGTAGGCCATCTGATCCAGCAACTCGTTGCGGGTGGTGGAGTACTTGTCGTCCGCCGGCATCACCATGGTGTACCCCAGGGCGCGGCCACGGGGCAGGATGGTGATCTTGGTGACCGGATCCGTGTTGCGCAGCGCGGCAGCCACCAGGGCGTGTCCGCCCTCGTGGTAGGCGGTGACCTTGCGCTCGTGCTCCTTCATCAGCCGGGATCGCTTCTGCGGACCGGCAATCACACGGTCAATGGCTTCATCCACGGCGCGGTCGTCAATCAACTGGGCGTGGGACCGGGCGGTGAGCAGGGCGGCCTCGTTCATCACGTTGGCCAGCTCCGCACCCGTGAACCCGGGGGTGCGCTTGGCTACGGAGGCGAGGTCCACGGACTCGTGCAGGGGCTTGCCCTGGGAATGCACGCGCAGGATTTGCTCACGGCCCTTCATGTCCGGTGCTTCTACACCGATCTGTCGGTCAAATCGCCCGGGGCGCAGCAGAGCCGGGTCCAGAACATCCGGCCGGTTGGTGGCTGCAATCAGAATGATGTTGGTGTTGGCGTCAAAGCCGTCCATCTCCACCAGCAACTGGTTCAGCGTTTGCTCACGTTCGTCATTGCCGCCGCCCATTCCGGCACCGCGCTGGCGACCCACGGCATCGATTTCATCCACAAAGATGATGGCCGGGGCGTTCTCCTTGGCGGTCTGGAACAGGTCGCGGACACGGGAGGCACCCACACCCACGAACATCTCCACAAAGTCCGAGCCGGAGATGGAGAAGAACGGTACGGAGGCTTCACCGGCAACGGCCTTGGCCAGCAGGGTTTTACCCGTACCTGGCGGTCCGTAGAGCAGAACGCCCTTGGGCACGGAGGCACCCAGCGCGGTGAAACGGTCGCGTTCCACCAGGAACTGCTTGATCTCATCCAGTTCCTGGACGGCCTCATCAGCGCCTGCCACATCGGCAAAGGTGACCTGCGGGTTGTCCTTGTCGAACTGCTTGGCCTTGGACCGGCCGAACTTCATCAACTGGGATCCACCACCCTGCATGCGGGCAAAGATGAACCAGAAGATGGCCAGGATGATCAAGAAGGGCAGCAGGAACTGCAGCATGGACAGCAGCCAGTTGCTCTGCACCGGCTGATCCGTGTAGCTGTCCAGATCCGCGTTGTTGATGGCCTCGATGACTTCAGGGCCGCGCGGTTCCACGTAGTAGAACTCGACGTTCCTGCCGTAGTCCTGGCCGTTGGCCGAGTAGTCATCGGCCAAGGTGAGTTCCACGCGCTGTTCGCCGTCGTAGGTCTTGGCCTCCGTGGCCTTGTTGTCCTGGAGCAGTTCCAGACCCACGTTGGTGTCCACGCGGTTGCCGTCACTGGAGGTCAGCGTGGTGATCACGGGGATCAGCACCAGCAGGGCAAGGAGAATCCAGAAGAAGGGACCTCCAAAGAAGCCCTGTTTCTTTTTAGCGGTGGCCAAAGCCGGTGGTCCTCTCTCACACGATGCCAACCTGGGCACGGTACGGCACCTGGGCGCCACACCGCAGAAGTCGAACGGTCACTTCGGTTGAAGTCGAAGTGTCAATGTAGCGCGCTCACCCGAATCCGTCTGATTCGCGTGAGCGCGTTCACCCGACGGCGGACAGTTTCCGGGGCAATTACCAGCTGCGCGGTGGCCTCAGGCGTAGACGTGTGGGGACAGGATGGCAATGCAGTCCAGGTTGCGGTACTGCTCCGCCCAGTCCAGGCCATAGCCCACCACGAATTCATTGGGTATGTCCCACCCCACGTAGCGGACGTCGATCTCCACCTTCAGTGCTTCCGGCTTGCGCAGCAACGTGCAGATCTCCACGGAGTTGGCGCCGCGGGACTTCAGGTTGGTGAGCAGCCAGGACAGGGTCAGCCCGGAGTCGATGATGTCCTCCACGATCAGGACGTCCTTGCCGGTCAGATCCGTGTCCAGGTCCTTGAGGATCCGCACCACACCGGAGGACTTGGTGCCGGAGCCGTAAGAGGACACAGCCATCCAGTCCATGGGGTACTGCCCGGACAGGGCACGGGAGAGGTCCGCCATGATCATCAAGGCACCCTTGAGCACACCCACCAGAAGGACGTCCTTGTCCTTGTAGTCGGCATCGATGGCGGCGGCCAGTTCAACCACTCGCTGATCGATCTCTTCCTTGGTGTGCAGAACTTCCTTGAGGTCTTCTGCGACGTCCTGGGACTTCACGATGCTCCTAGTTCCGGTGATGGCAGCTTGGCTCAGTCAGTGCGTCGGAATTCCAAGGTTCCCCGGGGCCGCTCCGCTCTGGATCGGCGGGGTCGAATGGGTCGACGCCGGTAGACAGACACTTTACCCGCCATCTGAACCGGCCCGGCCTGCCCGGTACCGGCTGCCAGTTCCGCCAGCGCCTCCAGCCGTTCGTGGGCCACGGGCTGCCCACCGGCCAGCACGCAGGCCCGTGCCAGGACCCGGCGGGTCAGTGCTTCAGGCTGGGTTTGCAGTGCACTCAGGGACAGCAGCACGGACCCGGTCGGCGCCGGTTGAGCAACGCCGTCCTGTACCTGTGCAGCGGCCTCACGTTGGGCTCGATCCAGAAGGATTTGGGCTTGTTCCTCCAGGGCGTCTGCATCGGCCCCCAGGATGGCTGCGGTCCTGGACAACGACGCCGCCACTCCGGGGCCGAGTTCTTGCTCCAGGAACGGGAGCACCGTGTGGCGCACACGCGCCCGCATGAAGGACTGGTCCTTGTTGGTGGGGTCCATCCAGGGTGCAAGCTGTTCGGCGGTACAGATGCCCTCCGTGTCCTGCCGGGTGTGCCCCAGCAGGGGACGCAGAAGCCTCAGACCGCCCCGGGTGGACACCGGCGCCATGCCCGCCAGGGACCGGGTCCCCGAGCCACGGGCCAACCCCAACAGAACGGTTTCTGCCTGGTCATCACGCGTGTGCCCCAGCAACACCGCATGTGCCCCGGTGGCAGCCATCTGGTCACACAACACGGCATACCGCGCGTCACGGGCAGCGGCCTCTGGACCATCCGCGCCACGCTGCACCGTGACGGCCTGAATCACCACAGGATCCAGTCCAAGTTCCTTGGCTTGGCCTGCCGCCACGGCCGCAACTGCGCCCGATCCCTCCTGGAGTTGGTGATCCACCACCACGGCACCCACCTGGAAGCGGCGTCGTCGGGAAAAATGGGCGGCCGCTGCGGCCAGGGCCAAGGAGTCCGGGCCACCGGACAGGGCCACCAGAACCAGGTCCGTGGGTTCCGGGGCGCGTCCCAAAGACTGCGTGAGGGTGTACTCAAGTGCCCGGCGCGCGGTGGAGACCTGAGGCAGGAGCCGCCCCCGCCGACCGAACTGCGTCACGCGGCCTTCACCACCCAGATCCGCCCCTTAAACCACTGCGGAATCAGCGCTTCTCCGATTCCTTCTGGGCCAAGCCCAGGACCTTGACCAGGGTGGGTGCGGATTCGCCCAGCGCAGTGACGGCGTGCTGCAGCTCGCCAGCGGGAATCATGGCCGCCAGGGCAGAGACCACATTGGATTCACTGTGCAGACCGGCCTGGATCTGCGTGGTGGTCAGCACCGGCTGGGACTGCTCCACCTCACGCAAAGTGGCCTCAACATCTGAGGTGCCCGCACGCTGTTCCAGCATGACAAGGCGCTCGTACACGGCAGGGTTGCCGATCTTGATGCGCCGTCCCGAGTTGAGCTGGGAGAGCATGGGTGCTGAGAGTCCGAGAACTTCAGCCAGGCGGCGCTGAGTGATGCTGTAAGCACTCACCACGGCGCCGAATCGATCGGAGAGCGGCTGGCCGTAGAGCTTGATCTGCTGCTGGATGTTTTCGGAAGTCACCTTTGCGATTCTGTCACGACTGAACCGCGCACCGGGACCCGCTCAGCCACGTGAACCTGGGAGGACACCGTGAACTGATGGGTAACTTGTGTCCAGCTGAATGCCGAGCAAGGGGCTCACGCCAGGACGCGATCCACCCACTCCTGTGGATGGCGGATCTCCCGGGCCACGGGCAGGTTCTCGGCCGACTCCCACACCCGGTTGAAGCCGTCCCGCCCGGCGATCTCAATGACCTCCGTGACGAACTTCTGGCCTTGGACGTACTGCTCGGCCTTGGCGTCCAGACCCAGCACCTTGCGCAGTATCCGCTGCCCCGGAGTCTGCAGGTCACGGCGCCGATCAAAGCGTCTCCGAATGGTCTTCACGGAAGACACCACAGTGGAATCCACGTTGTCCATGACCCAGTTGGCGTGACCTTCCAGCAGGGACATGGTGGCCACGGCGTTGGACATCAGCTCGCGTTCACGCGGTGCCAGGACGGCGGACATGGGCCCCAGCAAGTCATCCCCTGCCTGCGGGACAGCACGGCCCGTGAGTTTTCCGGCGACCTTGGCCGGAAGCTCGTCTGCCACCGCAGTGGCCACCCGACTCAGACGAGTCTTCATCTGGTCCAGATCCCCGGTCATGGACGTGGAGAGTTCATGGATGGTGGCGGCCATGTGGTCCCGCAACCAGGGGGCGGCCGCGAACTGAACCCGGTGGGTCTGTTCGTGCAGGCACACCCACAGCCGGAAGTCATCCGGGTCCACGTTGAGTTCCTGCTCAACCTCCATCACGTTGGGCGCCACGATCATCAGGCGCCCACCGGGGTGGCGGCGTTCAGCATCCTCAGACACCAGCCCCGCATAGGGGTCGTACTGGCCCAGCACCTTGGTGGAGAGGAAACCCAGGATCACCCCGGTTTCCACGGCTGTGGCACGGCTGCCGATCCACTGTGTGAGCTCGTTGTTCGCCTTGCCACTTGCGCGTTGTTGGTACTTGGTGGCCAGACCCTCCATGGCCGGTTCCAGCAACGCCTTGAAAGTCGCCGCATTGGCCGTTGACCACCCTGCACGGTCAACCACCACCACGGGGGCATCCCGCAGGTCCCGTGCAGCCTCCAACCCGGAGATCTGGTGCACGTGGTCCACGGAGACTTCTGCGTAGTGGCGCATGGAGGCAACCGCCTCCTGGACGGCGCGGGCCGGCGGCGTGGGCCCGGCCGTCACCGTCTTGGCAGCCACTTTGGCCGCCAGGTCCCACTTGATCAGTCCGGAGTCCTGACGGGAAGGCGTGGTCTCAAAGATTGACATGACCTCCATGCAACCACAGCGCCGTGTTCGCCCGCTGCGTTGTCCGCGCAGGGCACAGCATCCGGTGCAGGTTCTCAGTTCTGTGCCACGGCGGAAAAGAAGGTGTCCGAGGCATTGCGCGCCGCGCCCTGGTCAGCCGTCCCGTTCAGCAGCACCACCACAATCAAGGGTTCACCGTCCCCTGTTCGCACCTGGCCGGAGAGCGCGGTGACCCCGTGAAGGGTCCCGGTCTTGGCCTGGGCGTTACCCCGTCCGGCAGCGGCCTCCGGAGCCTGGAACCGGTCCGTCAGAGTTCCGCTCTCCCCTGCCGTTGGAAGGGTGGAGAGCATGGCTGCGTGACCGGATTCCGGATTCTGCACGGAGTCCAGCAGGACTTCCCCGAGCACAGCGGCAGAGACCTGGTTCTGTGCAGAGACTCCCGCACAGTCGCTGATGACCACACCGTTGTCCTGCACGGTGTTCTCCCCCAGGACCTTGTCCAGGGCACGGGTCATGGTGGTGCGAGCGCCTTCGGAATCACCGGTCTGCCCGGCTGCCACAGCGGTGACCCGGCACAAGGTTTCGGAGAGTCGGTTGTCCGAGTTCTCCATCATCACCGTGGCCTGCTCGCGCACCGTGGCGGATTCCACCCGCGCCACCTCGGTCACACCCTGTTGCTGATCGGCAGGTTTCAAGGGGTCAGCGGAGGTGTCCACCATGGCTCCCACTTGCACGGTCACCGGCCGGTCTTCACGTTGGGTGAGTTCATCACCGAGCGCTGCGGCAAACACATCGGCCACCCGTTGGGCAGCGTTGGAGTCATAGGAACCAGTCTGCTGACCATCTGCTGTCACCGTTCGGTGGGATGCAAAAGCCATGGGGGACACCGGGCCCACTTCCCCACTGGCAATGTCCCCCGGCAACCAGGCGTCATTGATCCCGGAGCCGGTGAACATGCCGGCGTCCACGTCCACGGTGAGCGTTGAGGTGGAGGCGTCCAGGTCCAGTTTCTCTGCGGTCAACCGCGCCAGATCCGCAATTCCCGCATGTCCGTCAACCGCCTGGGAATCCCCTGCCCCCGGTGCCAACAGAGTGTCCCCGCCGCCAACCAGGACCACAGTGTCCGCAGTGTCACCCGTGACCACCGTGGTGGCCAACCGCTTCTGTGGGTCCACAAAATGCAACAGGGCCAGCTCGGTCAGGATTTTTTGGTTGGAAGCAGGCACCAAGTGCTCATCCGGCATCCGCTCGTACAGCCTGTTTCCGCTGCCCGGATCAATCACCACGGCGCCCGCCACCTGCGCCGTGGAACCGTCCAAGGTGGAATCCAGTGCACCCACCGTTGCATCCGAGAGCTCCACGGGGTCGTCGTCGTCGGAAGATGTGGGTGCGGCTGACGGCGAGGCGGTGGAGGGGACAGATCCGGCCCCGGATTCCTGGGTGGAGGTGCTGTCCCTGGCCCATCCCGGCCACGCGAAAAGCGCCACCAGCAGAAGGACCGCGGCAAGTGCCACGGCCAGCGCCACCCGTCCCCTGCGGGTCAACACCATGACCCGGGACTGCTCAGAAGAAGTCCGCGGCGGTGTTGGAGAGGTGGGCTCAGGGTGTGGCACGGCGCCCATTGTGCCGGGAAATCACGGAAATTGGGCCCACACGGTAAGTAACCTCACGCCCCCGACGGTTAGGCTTGGCCCAGACTTTGCGGTTGATGGCCGCAGAATTGGCTGAATCGAAAGCAACAGAAGGAGTAACCATGGAGATGGACGTCACGATCGAGATCCCCAAGGGTTCGCGCGTCAAGTACGAAATCGACCACGAAACCGGCCGGATCCGCCTGGACCGTGTCTTGTTCACCTCGATGGGCTACCCCACGCACTACGGGTACTTCGAGGACACTTTGGGTGAAGACGGCGATCCCCTGGATGCCATGGTGCTCCTGGATGTTGAGGTCATGCCCGGCGTGATCGTGGAATCGCGCCCCATTGCCGTGTTCAACATGACCGACGAGGCCGGCGGCGACGCCAAGGTCCTGTGCGTCTCCGCTGACAAGCGCTACGACCACATCCAGGGCCTGGAGGACATTGACGAGTACAAGCAGAAGGAGATTCAGCACTTCTTCGAGCGATACAAGGACCTGGAGCCCAACAAGTGGGTCAAGGGCGAAGGCTGGGCCGGCAAGGACGAGGCAGAGCGCCTGGTGCGTGAAGCCCAGGAGCGTTTCCAGAGCTCCCATTACGACACCGCTGCAGAGGCAGAGCAGGAGGGCGAGGACTGATTTCCTCGCTCGAATGACTCCGGCCAAGGGCCCGCACCGAATCTTCGGTGTGGGCCCTTGGGTTTGGGCTTGTGATGTCTGCACCCTGTGGTTGAGTGGACAGCAACACACCAAACCCCAGGGCCCGCAAGATCGCGCGGGCACCGGCATCAACCACGGGAGGCCATCATGTCCGGCAGTGAAGAGCTCCCCGAACGTGTGCCCTACGTCCTGGAGTACCAGGGTCGCACCGTGGTTCTGGGGGAACCTTTCCACCTGGCAGAACTCGACCGAATGCTCAAGCGCTCCAACGTGGCCACCACCACCACGGTCTCCGCAACGGGCGGGGTGCAGCCAGACGGTGTGCTGCTCAACAGCGTGTCCGTGGACCTGACCACGGACAAGTTCTGGGAAGCCGTCCAGGCCTCCGCCTTTGACGACGCCGTATGGCCCACCGATGACTCCCCCATCGTGGTTCCGGAACCGCCCCGCTGGCTGGCCACCGCCCGGTGCTGGGAGTTCGAACCCGCAGCGCCCATCATGCCGGCAGTCCAGACCTCCACCGTGCCGGAGCCCGGCGGGTGGCTCTACCGACCGTCCTTCGGCGGTGCAGACACCTCCTGGTCCGGTGGATCCGTGGGGTTGTTCCAGCTGATGGACCAGGAAACCTTCTGGGTCCTGGCCTCCGCGGAGGAACTGGAGGAGACCCGGCTGCTGTGCCTTGACCTGGCACGCTACCGCCGTGGATTCGGGGAGATGGGAACCTGCTTTGACGAGTTCGAGCGCCCCGGCTCTCTGCGCCTGCCACTGGTCTGCCGGGAAGTCCTGGAGGACGAACTGATCGCTCGCTCCGTGGACATCGAACCCAGATTCTGGCCGCGTTCCGACTGACTCTCCTTCCCAGCCGTCATCACCGGCACCGGTGGGGCACTGCTGCGGACCTCAAGCCAAGCAGCCGGGCCTCCCCCGCGACGACGCCGGTGGGGTGCCGAAGCGGACGTCAAGCGAAGCAGTCCAAGGCGCCCCACCGGCGTCGTCAACATGATGGGCTGCTCCGTCTGTCATGACGGTCCGTGCGGTACCCCACCGCCGTCGTCGTGACCTAGGGTGTGTCTGACAAAGCCCGAGCCCAGGCGACGGCGGCATGGATGAGGACGGCGGCGCGGTAGACGATCGCGTGTTTGTCGTAGCGGGTGGCGAGGCCGCGCCATTGCTTGGTATGGCAGAAGCGGCGCTCGATCACGTTGCGGTTTCTATAATCGGTGACGTCGAGTCCGACGGGCCTGCCGCCGTGTGAGCCGCGCCTCCTGCGGTGCCCCTGCTGGTCGCGCGGTTCCGGGATCACGGCCTTGATGCCGCGTCCGCGCAGGTGCGAGCGGATCGCGCGTGACGAGTATGCTCTATCGCCGCGAATTGCGTCCGGCCGGGTGCGGGGCCGGCCATTATCACGCTTCACGCGTAGCTGCTCGAGCAGGGGAAGCAGCATCGGCGAGTCGCCGGCCTGCCCCGGAGTGATCAGCGTCACCAGCGGCAGCCCGTTGCCATCGACGAGCTGATGGATCTTCGTGGACAGGCCTCCTCGTGAGCGGCCGATGCCGTGATCGGGCGGCTCGACGGCCGGAATTGTGTAATTCGATCCAGCCCCCGTGAGACGGGTGGTGTTCGTCGCGTGCTGATGCGCGCGAGCGATTGTCGAATCCACCGATACCGACCAATCGACCAGGCCCTCAGCATCGGCCTGCGCGATCAGCGCGGACACGATCGTGTCCCAGACTCCCTCCGCAGCGAGGCGGTGATGCCAGGTCCACACCGTCTGCCGCGGCCCGAATACCTCGGGCAAGTCTCGCCACGCGATCCCGCACCGATGCCGGTAGATGATGCCCTCGACCATCGACCTTGCATCCGAGAATCTGGCTCTTCGCAGCTGAGAGGGTAGCTGCGGGGCGTGGGCCGGGCGCGTCGGTGCCGGGATAGACGCCGAGG
>NZ_JAAVUN010000219.1 GCF_012163155.1 Kocuria subflava | reverse complement strand
GCCGTGTAGGCGATGCCGATCGGGATGGCGATGTTGATGGTCAGGTTGTAGAAGCCGATGGCCACACCCGATTTCTCCGGGGCGATCTCCCCGACCGCCGTGGACAGCAGCGGGGCGTACATGAGCGCGTACCCGGCACCGAACAGCCCGATGCCAATCACGTAGAACCCGATCCATTGATCCGTGAACACCGCCGGGACCAGGAATCCTGCGGCGATCATGGCCAGGGCGATGGTCACGGCCTGGCGCGAGTTCAGCACCTTGGCGATGGCCCCGGACAGGGTCCCGACGACGACGGCCAGGATGTACCCCGGGACGAACAGCAGCGATGTCTGGGCGACGTCCATGCCGAACAGGTCCGAGCCCAGGAACGGCAGGACGAACACGAAGCCCAGGTTCACGGAGTAGACCACGAAGACCACGAGCAGCACGAAGACGTAGGGCTTGTATTTGAAGAATTCGCTGGTCACGATCGCGTTCGCGTGTGTGCTGATGTGCCACACGAACACGGCGATGCCCACTGCCACGGGCAGGAGCCAGA
>NZ_JAAVUN010000218.1 GCF_012163155.1 Kocuria subflava | reverse complement strand
CTTCGGAGATCTGCGGGATCACGTTCTCCAGGGCCCACGGGATGCTCAGGGGCGAGGCGGCGGAGACTGAAAGGGTCTCTTGGCCGTCGGTCTGCAGGACCATGTGGCCATCGGCCACCGCCGGAATCTTGTTGAGCAGGTCGTCCGACTCGATGTCCTCGCGCACGGATTCATCGGCCGCCCAGGTGATCAGGACATCCGACTCCAGTTCGTCGGCGCGTTCGGGGGACCAGCCGATGAAGAACTCGGTCGGATCGTCGCCCTCGGCTTCCACGACGACCGGAGCCTGCTCCATGCCCAGCGCGGTCATGAGACGCGGCCGGTTGTCGACGGAGGTGTAGATGCTGATCTGCTCCTCGGCGGACGGGTCCACGGTGCCGTAGATGAAGGTCTTGCCCGCCAGATCGGGGTTCTCCTCCGCGGCCTTGGAGATCTTCTCCTCGACGGAGGACACCAGGTCCTCTGCCTCCTGGTCACGCCCGAGCGCCTCGCCGATCAAGCGAGTGGTTTCCTCCCACGGGGTGCCGAACGGTGCGGTGTCT
>NZ_JAAVUN010000217.1 GCF_012163155.1 Kocuria subflava | reverse complement strand
GGTCGCCCGCTTCTGCCAGTCCGGGCCCGGACCGATCACAGACGATCCCGGCACCGTATTCCTGAACCAGTGGAGCCAGCCCGCAGTCGTGGTTGATCACCACGGGCCGTCCGCAGGCCATGGCCTCCAGGACGGACATCGGAAACGGTTCATTGCGGGAAGGCAGGACGAACACGGAACACTTGCTGATGGCCTCCGTGACGGCTGTGGGCTCGACCGGACCGTTCCATTGCAGCCTTCCGGACAGAGGAGTTGTGGCGATTGCCTGGGTCACGCGGTCTCCTTCGCCTTCATCAGGCCCCAGGAGCGTGAAATCGACCTCGGGGTGATGCGCATGGAGTTGTCTTGCAGCTTCGACGAACGCCATGGGCTGCTTGCGCGGGTGAAGGCGGGCCAGAAACAGCACGGCCGGGTGCTCGGGTTGGGGCGCCGGCGCGGACGGAGGGGTCGGGAGTCCGTTGGGCACCTGAACTGTTGGCAGGCTGCGCCCCGCAACGGCTTCGATCTCGGCGGCTTCCACCGGACGCAAGTGGAGAATTGCCTT
>NZ_JAAVUN010000216.1 GCF_012163155.1 Kocuria subflava | reverse complement strand
TCCGCGGAGTGGGGCGACGCCGGCCCCTGGCGGTCCTGAGCACACCCCGGCGTTCGGAGGTGGAAGCGTGAACCCCTATGTTCTGGTGACCGCGGTGCTCCTGCTCTCCGGCGGCGCCGTCGGTGTCCTGTACCGGCTGGTCAAGGGGCCGTCCCTGCTGGACCGTGTCTTGGCCAGTGACGTGCTGCTGGCCATCGTGGCCGCGGCCGTGTGCGTGGACATGGTGTGGAAGGGCACCACGGACTACATGATTCTCACGGTGATGATCTCCCTGGTGGGTTTCCTGGCCTCCGTGACCTTCGCACGATTCGTGCAGTCCCGTCCCTCTCGCCACCCGGACGCGGGTCGTGGCGGTTCGGCCGGGGAGGACGCGGAGGCGCCGCGGCAGAGCACGCAGGACACGTCCGCGACGGAGGGCCGATGATGCAGACCGTTCTGGACGTCGTCGGATCCGTATTACTGCTGGTGGGGTGCCTCATGGCGTTCGCCGCCGGGGTGGGGTTGGTCCGACTGCCGGATGTCCTCACGCGTATGCACGCGGCCAC
>NZ_JAAVUN010000215.1 GCF_012163155.1 Kocuria subflava | reverse complement strand
CGACGACGTCGCCGGCGCCGCCCCGAACCCTCCGAGGTCCCGTAGCCGATCAAGACGTTCCCGGAGCCTTCTGACTCGTCGGAGGCATCGTCTGATGCAGCAGCGGTCTGCTCACCGGGGTCCTGGGACTCCGCGGGAACAGCCCCGGCCCGTTCCTCCTCGCGGTAGGACAGGGCGCCGTCGTCGTTGCCGTTGGCCGAGGAGGGTCCGTCCTCGCCGGTGTCCACGGAGATCAGGGGTTTGCCGACCTCCAGGGTTTCGCCGGTTCCGCCGTGCAGCGTGGTGACCCCGCCCGCCCGGGGGCAGGGGACCTCGACCAGCGACTTGGCGGTCGCGACCTCGGCGATGGGCTGGTCGATCGCAACGGTGTCCCCTTCGGCGACGAGCCAGCGGACCAGGTCGGCCTCCGTGAGGCCTTCACCGAGGTCGGGGAGCAGGAATGTGCGGGGCATGTCAGTCCTCCCACTGCATGTCGTCAATGACGTCCAGGATGCGGTCCACGGGGGGCAGGTGATGCTCCTCCAGCTTGGGCGCGGGGGACGGGGT
>NZ_JAAVUN010000214.1 GCF_012163155.1 Kocuria subflava | reverse complement strand
TTGGCTAGGCGTTGCGCCTCCCCGCCTGAACGCTGTCCCAGACGCCGGTCCCCCATGCCCTCCAACCCCAGTCGGTTCAACCAGGCCGAGGCTGTTTGGTAGGCACTGGCGCGATCCACGCCCGAGAGCATGAGCGGCAGGGCCACGTTCTCCACCACGGTCAGCTCCGTGAGCATGAGCCCCGCCTGGAACACGAAACCGAAATGCTTGAGACGCAGTTCGGCACGCTGTTCCGCGCTCATGACGTGCACTGCCTCTGCTCCGGTGGCGCCGTGGAAGTACACCTCCCCGTCCTGCGGAACGTCGATGCCTGCCAGGGCGTGGAGCAACGTGGTCTTCCCGGAACCGGACGGGCCCATGATGGCCACGGACTGGCCCCGATGAATGATGAGGTCCAGGTGATCGAGGGCTGCGGTGGGCCCGTAGAACTGACTGAGATTGACGGCTTGCAACTGTGGATGAGTCATGGCTCCACAGTGCTCGTTGGCCCCTGCCCGGCACATCGCCCGCCGGGATGGACTCCGGCCGCACCACCCCATGCCGGGGTC
>NZ_JAAVUN010000213.1 GCF_012163155.1 Kocuria subflava | reverse complement strand
GGGCGCCGGTGCGCTTCGGACCCTTAGGGGGGCGGGCGTCCGTCTTGGGGCCCTGACCGTGCCGGGGCACACCCCGGCGGTGACGCAGACCCTGGTAGCTGCCGATCTCGACCTTGCGGCGGATGTCGGCGGCCACCTCACGGCGAAGGTCACCCTCCACCTTGTAGTTGCCCTCGATGTAGTCACGCAGCTGGACGAGCTGCGCATCGGTGAGGTCCTTGACCCGGATGTCTCCCGAGATCTCGGTGGCCCCGTGAGGCGCGAGCGCACGAGTGCGGCCCACGCCGTAGATGTAGGTAAGGGCGATTTCGATCCGCTTTTCGCGGGGCAGATCGACGCCTGCGAGACGAGCCATTGTGGCGGTTCTCCTTAGTTCTCAGAGGTCTGGAGCATCGCTTTCCGCGGTCCGGCTGCAGGGACGGTGTCCTTGCGGTGCCGCGGTCCTCGGCCTCTGTTGTCCGAGGGTGCCCGCCTGAATCTCTCCGGTCGGGAGCGGTGCAATGTCACCCGCGGTTGCGGGCTGTGCATCGGGGCTGAATCAGCCCTGAC
>NZ_JAAVUN010000212.1 GCF_012163155.1 Kocuria subflava | reverse complement strand
ACGCCACGGCCACGGGAATCCCCGCGCCACCGAGCCCAGATACGAGCGGGTACGCCATTTTGGGGAGCCACCGAGTTTCAGATTCGCCTGCGACAGATACGCCGCCGCCCGCCTGAGGACCTCGTTCTCCTGCTCGAGGAGGCGGATCCGCTTCTTCAGCTCCCGCGCCTCAGCTGCCTCCGCCGCGGTCTGACCGGGACGGTTGCCTTCTTCGACATCGGCTTGGCGGAGCCAGTTCTGCAGGGTCGCTTCGCTGATGCCGAAGTCGGTCGCGATCTGTTTGATGGTGACGCCGCTCTCACGACGTCTGGCGACCGCGACGACGTCCTCGCGGAACTCTCTGGGATAGGGACCGGGCATGATGACATCCTCCCCGCCAGCGCCTCCCGGCACTAACGATCAGTTGTCACCGATACGTTCCTCACGCCCCCTTGTTCACTCGAGTTGGCGATAGGTCCGACATCCGACAACCCGAACGTTGGTACCCGGCAGCGCCTCGATGCTGAGTCGAGGCCCCACAGAAGACCGCACCCCTGGACGACAGTTCCACC
>NZ_JAAVUN010000211.1 GCF_012163155.1 Kocuria subflava | reverse complement strand
CAGTCCCCGCCGCCATCGGCCGCGTCGCCACCGTCCTGGGACTGATCGCCGCCTATGCGTTTTCTACGAAGCGGCGGGCACGACATAAGAGCATGTTCGACGCCGCCGTTGCCGCGGAGAACACCCTCGCGGTCCTGGGACCGCGGGCAGGGACGGCGGCCATTCAGGTAGCGGAGCTTGCTCATACCGTAGCTCGGCACGAGCGCATCCTCTACGAAAACGCCGTAGCTGATCTCAGCGATGGACGGCTCCGCCTGCAGGACGGCAAGGTCACAATGGTCAACCATGGCCGCGCAGACGGTTCGTACCAGTCATGGCAACACCCAGAGTGGCGGGCTTGGCGAACCAAAGCGAACAAGGACGAGTGGATGAAGCTCTGCGAGCAGCGCGAGACCACACTGGCCACGCTCACTAGCCTGCGGGAAGCTTTATCTCAGGTGGAGTCGCTGTCCCCGTTCGTTCGGCAGGCCGGTACGCACAGCTGGGCCTTGCTACTAGACAGCTCCCCGCAGTCTCCTCGCACGAGCCCGTGGTTAGCTGTCACCCTCTAC
>NZ_JAAVUN010000210.1 GCF_012163155.1 Kocuria subflava | reverse complement strand
ATCGCAGCGGCGCGTGCACACGGAGCCGCCGATCAGGAATGACGCCTCACGGTCTTCCCAACACTCGTAGATGTTGGGACAACCAGCTTCCTCGCACACCGTGTGCAGTCCCTGTCCGCGGGCCATGGACTTGAGCTTGGTGTACTCGGGCCCCATGTGGGCCGTGTTCTTGAGCCAGTTGGGCTCCTTCTCGATCGGAACCTCGGCGTTGCGGGCCTCCACGCGCAACAGGCGGCGGCCTTCGGGTGCGATGGTCATACGGCGATCTCCTGGGTGGTGCTGGTTGGTGCCGATCCGCTGCCGGGTGTGACGGTCCCGAGGGCTGCGGACGGCCAGGGGCGGACGGGCCGAGTTCTCACGGGTGAACCGGTGTGGGCCACGGCAACGGCGGTTGGTCCCGGGGAATCTCGGACACTTCGCACAGCTCGGCCTCCCGGCGACGGAATTCTTCGATCACCACGTCAACCACGTCGACCGGCTCAACATTCCTGCCCAGTTCCCGACTGATCGAGGTGACGCCCGCCTCGGGAATGCCGCAGGGGATGAAGTCC
>NZ_JAAVUN010000021.1 GCF_012163155.1 Kocuria subflava | reverse complement strand
TACAGCGCTGATGGTACTGCACTCGTGAGGGTGTGGGAGAGTAAGTCACCGCCGCATTAACACCACAAACAGGGTTAGGGGCCTCGAACCGTAGTGTTCGGGGCCCCTTTTCTCATACCCGGATTTTTTGTGTGCCGGGTGTTGCCCCCCCCTTGGGGGTGGGGGTTTGTAGTGGGGTGTGCTGGTGCTGGGTTGTTGAGTGCCCCTGTGCCTTGTGCCCTGTGGGTGTGCTGGTTGAGTGGTCGGTTTCCTGGCCCATCAACACTGATCAACCAGAACATCGACCACTGAACAGAGACCAACCAGGCAAGCGACCACTCGGCGTTGGTCGGGCGACGATTGTGGTGACCCCGGGGAGCCAGCACAGATCAGGAATCTGAGCACTGAATGCGGATCCACCATGACTGACCACTCCACGCGCATGTACCACCGGCACCGCGGTGCGGACTTAGAGGTGGGGATGGAGTCCTGTGAACCCGGCTCAGCAGAGATCAACAACGCCGCCGTGGTTCCCTGAGTCTGGGAACCACGGCGTCGTCGTTGGTGGGTGGGGAAGACCCTCAGGAAGCGGCGGGAGCGGGTTCCGTGGCGGGTTCGAGCTTCTGTTCGCGGTCGCCAAAGAACTTGTTGATGGCCACGGCAATGGCGCCGTCGCCGGTCACGTTGCATGCGGTACCAAAGGAATCGATGGCGACGTAGGTGGCGATCATGATGGAGATCATGGTGTCGTCAAAGCCGAGCATGGATCCCAGCAGGCCCACCGCAGCCATGATGGCGCCACCGGGGACGCCAGGGGCTGCCACCATGGTGATGCCGAGCATGAAGATGAAGCCGATGTACGTACCGGGATCGATGTCCCGGCCCATGAACATCATGACGGCAACGCTGAACAGCACGATCTTCAAGGTGGAGCCGGCCAGGTGAATGGTGGCGCACAGTGGGACGGTGAATCCGGCGACGTCCTCCCGGACGCCGTTCTTGAGGGTGCACTGCAGCGTCACGGGAATGGTGGCTGCTGAGGAGGACGTGCCGAGTGCGGTGAAGTAAGCCGGCAGCATGTTGCGCAGCAGCTTGAATGGGTTGCGCCCCGCAATGGCGCCTGCCACCGAGTACTGCAGCACCAGATACAGGACAGTCAGCGCAAAGGCCACGATGACCACTCGAATGAAGGTGTTGATCACGGTGCCGATCTGACCGTTCATGGTCAGGCTCAGGAACGCGCCAAAGATGTAGATCGGCAGCAACGGGATGATCACGGAGATCACGGTCTTCATGATGATTTTGCGCAGTTCCTCCAGCCCTCGGTGCAGGGTGTCGCCCTTGATGAGGGTGATTCCCACGCCAATGCAGAAGGCCAAGAGCAATGCCGTCATGATGTCCATGGGTGCCGGCATGGCGACTTCGAAGAACGGGGTCAGGAAGTGCTCGGAAGGATCAGCAAATGAGGACAGATTGCGTTCGCCCAAGAGCGTGGGGAACAGCGCCGTGGCCGTGCCATAAGCAAGCAACCCGGCAATGATGGTGGAGGCGTAGGCGATACCTGCGGTGATCAGCAGCCACTTTCCGGCGCCGCGACCCAGGTCCGCAATGGCGGGTGCCACCAGGGCCAGGATCAGCACCGGGATGATGAAGCCCAGGAAGTTGCTGAAGAGCCCGTTGAAGGTGGTGAAGACACGGGCAAGTCCCTCGGGGAAGAACAAGCCGCAGATGACTCCCAGGATGATGCCTGCGATCACCCGGGGCAGAAGAGGAGTGAAGATGCGTTTGAGCATGGATAGATCATGAGTGCCTGGGCGTTCATACGCAAAAGTGGTGCCGTGAGTTAACCCTGTGATCCCTGTCTCCAGCGGTGCTGGTCACCCAGAACGTCCTGGATCCAATGGCTCTGGACCCAGGTCAGTCTGGGGCGGGCTTGTAGACTGGCCCGAATGAATTGAGCCCGGCAGGTCTGACAGACCTGGGCCGAGCGAACACATGCGTTGTGCACATAGAGGTTTTGAGTCACCACCTCCGGTGGTGCGTTGAGGAGAGACATGTCCGATTCCCGTTCCCAGGGGTCCCAGGACCGCAATCGCCGCGATGGAGACCGCCAGGGCGGTGCCCGCGGATCCTATGGCCGTGATGGTGGCCGCGACTCGGGGCGTGGCGGCCACGGTCGCGCCTCCGATTCCGGGTCCGGCGGGTACGGTTCCCGCGGCGGGCGTTCAGAGGGCCGGGGCGGACCGCGGCGCAACAACGACGGCGGTCGTGGCTTCTCTGGCGGTGACCGCTCGGGGCACCGGCGGGATGACCGTGATGGGCGCGGTGATTCCCGTGGATCCCGGGACAACCGTGGCGGTTGGGAGAACCGGCGGGAGGATCGCCGGGGTCAAGACGGACGGTCATCCGATCGGCGTGACGATCGCCGTGGGGGCTACCGGGACCAGCGTGAGAACCGAGGCGATCGCAACAATGACCGCCGTGATGACCGCGGCGGCTACCGTGGCGAGCGGTCGGATGCACCCGCACGCCGCGAAGGTGGTGAGCGCTGGCAGCCTCGCCAGGGCGGCCGGGACAGTGGACGTCCTGATTCACGCAGCCGGTGGGAAAGTGGACGTCGGGATGAACGGCGCACCGAACGATTTGGTCGCCGGGACCAGGGCGATGGCCAACGGCGCCGCTGGGATGACCGTGACCAGGGGAACCGCGACGGTGCCGACCGCGGTGAGCGCACCTATAATCGCGATGATCGCCGCGGTGACAGCCACAGCAGGGATGGCTACCGTGGTGACCGCCGTGATGACCGGGGTGCTGCACGACGCGACGACCGGGGCGGTTCACGCCGTGATGACCGCCGCTACGATCGCCGTGATGCGAGGGGCTCGGAGGGCCGCGACGGCCAGCGCAGTGACTTCCGTGGTTCTGACCGGCGCGACGATCGCCGTGATGACCGGCGCGACGATCGTCTGGGTGGCTTCCGTGGTGGTCGTTCGGACGACCGCCAGAGTGGATTCAACCGCGACGGCCGGGACGGCCGTCGGGATGAACGGTGGGAGGACCGCCGGGACGATCGTGGGGAGGATCGTGGGGGCCGTCGGGGTGATGACCGCCAGGGCGGATTCAACCGTGACCGTCGGGATGGCCAGCGGCATGATCGCCGCACCCAGGACCGCTTCCGGGACGACGCCGACCGCAAGCCCCGGATCCCGGCGCCCGAGCTGGACGAGGATGTCACCGGTGACGAGCTGGACCGGGTGACTCAGCACCAGATCCGTTCCTTGGAGGCCACCAATGCGGAGGGCGTGTCCAAGCACCTGGTGATGGTGGGTCGTTACATTTACGACGATCCCGCCTTTGCGCTGGAGCACGCCCGCTACGCCGTCAGCCGTGCCGGCCGTGTGGCTGCTGTCCGCGAAGCAGCGGCTGTGGCTGCTTATGAGAACGAGGAGTACCACGAGGCTCTCAAGGAGTTCCGCACCTACCGGCGGATGACCGGTGACGACTCACATCTGCCGCTCATGGTCGATTGTGAGCGAGCTCTGGGCAAGGCGGACAAGGCCCTGGAACTGGCCACATCGGAAGCCGTGGAGAACTTGGACAAGAACGCCAAGGTGGAGTTGGCGATCGTCGTCGCTGGTATCCGCCGGGACCAAGGGGACTTGGACGGCTCCCTGAAGGCACTGGAGATCCCGCAGTTGGATCGTAACCGTGGCTTCAGCTACAGCCCTCGGCTCTTCCGTGCTTACGGTGAGGCGCTGCGGGGAGTGGGGCGTGAGCGTGAGGCTGCGGCTTGGGACCGGCAGGCGGTGGTGGCCGAGGCTGCATTGGGTCTGGGGCAGTTCAGCGAGCCGGAGATCTTTGACCTGGTGGGTGAGGAGCCCGAACCCGCCGAAGGCATCGCATTGGATGCAGAATCCGCCCCTGACGGTGAATCCACCTCCCTGAACGACGACGACGCCGCGCCCTCCGACGCAGAAGCGACCACGGCTGCGGAGGACGAACTGGGAGCGGAAGCTGATCAGGAGGACACGGAACCGGAGGCCGAACCGGCCGCTGAATCAGGCGTGGCCGATGCTGAGGCAACCGCCGATTCTCCTGACGCTCAAGCAGAGGCAGCAGCGCCTGCGGAGCGCGGTGATGAAGGAGAACCCGGTGAGCGCTGATCGGCTGATTGACCGCTTTGACGCGGTGCTCTCCGACCTGGACGGTGTGGTCTATGCCGGACCGCATGCCATCCCTGGGGCACCGGAGGCCCTGGAATCGGTCAAAGCCGCGGGGATCCCGGTGGTGTTCGTGACCAACAACGCGTCGCGTTCCGTGGAGCAGGTTGCTGAACATCTGAGTGAGTTGGAGGTTGCCACCACCGGCGAGCAGGTGATCAGCTCCGCACAGGCGGCCGCCGTGGTGCTGAAGGACAAACTGGATCCCGGTGCCAAGGTGATGATCACAGGTTCCCAGGCCCTGGCACAGATCGTGCGCGATGCCGGTTTGGAGCCGGTGTGGGGGCAGGAGGACCAGCCTCAGGCCGTGGTGCAGGGCTTTGATCCTGGGCTTGGCTGGAAGGATCTGGCCGAAGCTGCCTTTGTGTTGGCGGACTCGGAGGTGTTGTGGGTGGCCACCAACACGGACGGCTCCATCCCGCAGGCCCGCGGCATCGCTCCGGGCAATGGCACGTTGGTGGCTGCAGTCCGCTCGGCCACCAAACGCGACCCTTTGGTGGCGGGCAAGCCGGAGGCCCCGATCTTCACGGCCGGGGCGCAGCGCGTGAATGCTCAGAACCCTGTGGTGATCGGCGACCGCTTGGACACGGACATCCTGGGTGGCAACCGCGCAGGGTTTGCCACCATTGCCGTGCTCACCGGCGTGGACACCCTGGAGTCCATTCTGGGCGCGGTCACGGCGGAACGTCCGCAGATCGTGATCAATGAACTCTCCGAACTCTTTGAACCTCTCACCGAGGCTGAGTTGGTCACTGCCGCGACCGGCGATTCTCACGACGACGACGCCGCGTCCCCTGTTGAAGCGCGCTGCAAAGGTGCGTGGGCCCAGGCTCATGACGGCGGCCTGACCGTGCACGGTGACCGTGATGACCTCAACGCCTGGCGGGCGGCCATGGCGGCCTGGTGGGATTTGAACCCGGAGGTCACCACGGCGCACGTTCCTGAGATCACGTGGGAATCGGCGTGAGCGGATCACCGAAGTTCACCCCCACCGGACACGCCGGGGCGGACAAGGTGCTGCAGGAACTCCAAGTGCTGGGGGAGCGCCCGGTTCATGACCACGCTGTCGCCTACCAGGCCGCGCACCAGGAGCTGACCGCTGTGTTGGACGCCCCCGTCAATGCCGTACCTGCCCGCGATGAGTGATATCCTCCGGCTGGACCGAGCTCTGGTTGATCGTGGCCTGGCCCGGTCCCGCACCCAAGCCGCGCAGTGGATCGCTGACGAGCGGGTGGAGGTGGGCGGCGTCGTGACCGTGAAAAGCGCGTTGAAGATCACTGCGGATCAGGCGATCACGGTGCGCCCGGCAGGCGGCCCGGAGTACGTGAGCCGTGCGGGGCACAAACTGGCTGGAGCCTTGGAAGCGTTTGCGGAGATCTCCGTGGAGGGCAAGAGGTGTTTGGATGCCGGTGCCTCCACAGGCGGGTTCACGGATGTGTTGCTGCGCCGGGGCGCGCGCCAAGTGGCCGCCGTGGACGTGGGCCACGGGCAGCTGGTGGAGATCCTGCGTGCAGACCCCCGGGTGCAGGTTTTTGAAGGCGTGAACGTTCGTTACATGGACCCGGCGCTGATTGGTGGGCCGGCAGCCCTGACGGTGTGCGATCTGTCCTTCATTTCTCTGAAGCTGGTGGTGGAACCCCTGACGCAGGCCACGCAGCCCGGTGGGGATCTGATTCTGATGGTCAAACCGCAGTTCGAGGTGGGACCTGAGCGTTTGGGCCGCACCGGGGTGGTGACCAGTGAGGACCAACGGCAGGAGGCCGTTGAGGGAGTGGTGGCTGCCGCCCGGGCCGCAGGTCTGGTTGACCGTGACCGGGCGCGTTCTCCCTTGCCAGGCCAGGACGGCAATCACGAATTCTTCCTCTGGCTGAGCCGTCCTCAGGCCGGTTGAGGCTGTGTTGTCACAGGGAACACGTAGGCTGGAGCCCATGACTGATGACACGTCCGGCGAGCACGCGGCAACCATCCGCCGTGTGCTGGTGCTGGCCCACATGGGGCGTGCCGAGGCAAGACTGGCTGCGGAGCAAACCGTCCAACAGCTGCACGAGGCCGGTTTGCGTCCCGTGCTCACGGAGGAGGACCGCCGGGCACTGGCAGATGCCACCAACGGTCAGTCCATGCCGCCGGTGGACCTGCTGCCCGCGGACTGTGAACTCAAGGACCTGGAACTGGTCATGGTCCTGGGTGGGGACGGCTCCATCCTGCGTGCCGCTGAACTGATCCGGGACGTGGACGTTCCGCTGCTGGGGGTGAATCTGGGGCACGTGGGGTTCCTGGCGGAATCCGAGCGTGCCGGGCTGGGTGAGACCGTGGAGGCCGTGGTGGGTGGACGCTACACGGTTGAGGACCGCATGGCCCTGGACGTGGCGGTCTGGCAGGAGGGCAAGAAGGTCCTACACACATGGGCCCTGAATGAGGCCTCCATTGAAAAGGGTGACCGGGAGAAAATGCTGGAGGTGGTCACTGAGATCGACCGCCGCCCCATTTCCAGTTTTGGTTGTGACGGCGTCATCCTGGCCACCCCCACGGGTTCCACCGCTTATGCGTTTTCAGCCGGTGGCCCCGTGGTGTGGCCGGAGGTGGAGGCGTTGTTGATGGTTCCGCTCTCCGCCCACGCGTTGTTCTCCCGCCCCATGGTGGTGGCACCCACCTCCATGATGGCCGTGGAGGTGCTGACCCGCACCGATGCCCGCGGCGTGCTGTGGTGTGACGGCCGCCGGACCGTTGACCTGCCACCCGGCTCCCGGATTGAGGTCACCCGTTCCCCGCGTCCGGTCTCCCTGGCCCGAATGCATTTGACCCCGTTCTCCGAGCGCCTGGTGCGCAAGTTCGAGCTGCCCACGGTGGGATGGCGCGGTCCACGCGGGCAGGTGGTGGACTCAGGCCCACCCACCACCGCGCTGCCGATCGTGCAGCCCACCTACAACCAGCCCACAGTGGAGGGTCAGCGCATCCCTGTGGGCCGGGAAATCACTCCGGACCTTTACGACGACGCCGACCGCCAAGGCGGTCCCGCGACCGGTGGCCACTCGGCGGATGACTCTGCCTGGGACAACTCCCCGGCAACCAGTTCCAGGCCAAGCAGCTCTGCCGCCGGTGGAGGTGATGGCTTGTGATCGAAGAGATCCACATCCGGGATCTGGGTGTCATCACCGATGCCGTCCTGCCCTTGGGACCCGGGCTGAGCATCCTTTCCGGTGAGACCGGTGCCGGCAAGACCATGGTGGTCACGGCACTGGGCATGTTGTTGGGCAGGCGCACCGACGCCGGAGCCGTGCGCACCGGGGCGGAGAAAGCCTTGGCCGAGGCCGTGGTCACCGTTGCTTCCGATCACCGTGCAGTGGCACTGGTGGAGGATGCCGGCGGAGATGTGGACCGTGACGCCGATGCCGCACCGCAGACTGCCACGCTGCAGCTGAGCCGCACCGTGGCTGCCGGTGGGCGCTCGCGGGCCCACGTGGGTGGCCGCAGCGCACCCGTGGCGCGTCTGGGGGAATTGGGGGAGACCCTGGTTGCCGTTCACGGCCAGTCCGATCAGCTTCGGTTGACGTCCGCGGCAGCGCAGCGTCACGCCCTGGACACCTATGCCACGGTGCACGCAGCCGATGACTTCCCGCAGCTGTTGGCCGCTTACCGGCAGACGTTGGAGGACTACCAGGAGGTGTCCTCCCAACTGACAGAGATCCGGGACAAGGTGCGGGAACGTGCCCTGGAAGCCCAGAGCCTGCAGATGGCGCTGGAAGAAATCGACACTGTGGACCCGCAGCCCGGTGAAGACACTGAGCTGGATGCCGAGTCCCAAAAACTCACCCACCTGGAAGCACTGCGCTCAGCGGCCACCACGGCCCAGGCAGCACTCAACGGGGGAGATCTCGATCCGGATGCACCGTCCGCCGTCGTTCTGATTGCCGCAGCCCAGCAGGCACTGGACCAGGAATCGGATGCGGACCCGGAACTGGAGGACCTGGCCAAGCGTGTGCGGGAACTGGCGGTGCTGGTCAATGACGTCTCCGCTGACCTCTCCGGCTACGCCTCCGGTTTGGATGAGGACGGCCCGGCGCGGTTGGCCCAGGTGGAGTCCCGGCGGGCGGCCCTGCGTTCCCTGACCCGGACCTACGGGGCTGACATCACCGAGGTCTTGGAGTTCGCGGACACGGCGCGCACCCGCCTGGGAACGTTGGTGGAGGATCCGCAGCGTGAAGAGGAGTTGGCAGCGCGTCGGGGCGAGTTGGCCACCGAACTGGAGGCGCAGTCCCTGGCACTGACGGACAAACGCCTGGCAGCAGCAGCTGAACTCAGTGAAGTTGTCCGGGCCGAACTGGCCGCTCTTGCCATGCCCAATGCCGCGCTGGTGGTCAGTGTGACTCCCACAGAGAACTTTGGTCGACACGGCCGGGATCGTGTGGAGTTCCTGCTGCGTCCCCATGCTGAGGCCACACCGCGTCCGCTGGACAAGGGGGCATCCGGCGGTGAGCTCTCCCGCCTCATGCTGGCGCTGGAAGTGGTTCTGGCCGCCGTGGATCCGGTGCCCACGTTCGTGTTTGACGAGGTTGACTCCGGTGTGGGTGGCAAGGCCGCCGTGGAGATCGGGCGGAGATTGAAAATGCTGGCACAGCACGTCCAGGTGCTGGTGGTCACCCACCTGCCCCAGGTGGCGGCTTTTGCGGATCAACACATCCTGGTCTCCAAGAGCTCTGACTCCACCGTGTCCGATGTCCGGGTCCTGGATCGGGACGAACGAGTGGTGGAGCTGGCGCGAATGTTGGCCGGCCACGAGGACTCCCAGGCGGCCCGCGATCACGCCCGCGAACTTCTGGATGCTGCAGTGGTGTAGGCCAAAAGCAGTGTGGTCAGTCCGAACAAGCAGGGCTCTGGCCCCGAAGAGCTCAGTGCTACCGGCATCACAGGCCTGAAACCGACATTCCCCTCATGTCCGAACCCCTCCAGTGATAGGCTCGAATTCCGTGGTGAACGCAAACGACGCCGCCTCGACGGCAGGCCAGACGCAGACCGAGACCTCAGCCCCCGCAAAGGTCACCCGCCAGATCTTTGTCACGGGAGGTGTTGCCTCGTCCCTGGGCAAGGGACTGACGGCATCCTCACTCGGCATGATCCTCAAGGCCCGTGGCCTGAAGGTCACCATGCAGAAGTTGGATCCCTACCTCAACGTGGATCCCGGCACTATGAACCCCTTCCAGCACGGTGAAGTTTTTGTCACCGACGACGGCGCCGAGACCGACCTGGACATTGGGCACTACGAACGGTTCCTGGACGAAAACCTGGATGCCTCCTCCAACGTGACCACCGGACAGGTGTACTCCACGGTGATCGCCAAGGAACGCCATGGCGAGTACCTGGGCCAGACCGTTCAGGTGATACCGCACATCACGGATGAGCTCAAGGCCCGGATGCGCTGGCACGCCGACCACCCGCCGGAAGGTGAAGAGGCCCCGGACATCATCATCACGGAGATCGGTGGCACCGTGGGTGACATCGAATCCCAGCCGTTCATCGAGGCCGCCCGGCAGGTCCGCCGGGACATCGGGCGCAAGAACGTGTTCTACCTGCACGTCTCCCTGATCCCGTTCATCGGCCCGTCCGGTGAACTCAAAACCAAGCCCACCCAGCACTCGGTGGCTGCCCTGCGCAACCTGGGCATCCAGCCGGATGCCCTGGTGCTGCGTTGTGACCGGGAAGTCCCGGAAGGCATGCGCAAGAAGGTGGGTGACTCCTGCGACGTCGATGTGGACGCAGTGATCTCCTGTGCCGATGCTCCCTCGATCTACAACATCCCCAAGACCCTGCACTCCCAGAACCTGGACTCCTACATCCTGGACTGGTTCGGCATTGGTTACGGGGAGGCGGATTTCCAGCAGTGGGATCGTCTGCTCTCCGCCGTGCACGAGCCTGCACACCACGTGACGGTTGGCCTGGTGGGCAAGTACATCGATCTCCCGGATGCTTACCTGTCCGTTTCCGAGGCTCTGCGTGCCGGTGGTTTTGACAACAACACCCGGGTGAAGATCAAGTGGGTGGCCTCTGATCTGTGCGAGACCCCGGAAGGTGCGGCCCGCGAACTCGGGGACGTGGACGCCATCTGTGTGCCCGGTGGTTTCGGCATCCGTGGTCTGGAAGGCAAGCTGGGTGCCCTGAAGTTTGCCCGGACCACGGGCCTGCCCACACTGGGTCTGTGCTTGGGATTGCAGTGCATGGTCATGGAATACGCCCGCAACATGGCAGGTCTACCGGAGGCCTCGTCCACCGAGTTCGATCCCGAAACCTCCACCCCGGTGATCGCCACCATGGAAGAGCAAAAGGCCTTTGTGGAAGGTGCTGGGGATCTGGGCGGCACCATGCGGTTGGGCCTCTACCCGGCAGCACTCAAGGAGGGCTCCGTGGTGGCTGGTGCCTACGGTGCCACCGAGGTCCAGGAACGTCACCGTCACCGTTACGAGGTCAACAACTCCTACCGGCAGCAGCTGGAGGAAGCCGGCCTGGTGTTCGGCGGCACCTCGCCGGATGGCAACCTGGTGGAGTTCGTGGAGCTGCCTGCTGAGGTCCACCCGTACTACGTCTCCACCCAGGCGCACCCGGAGTACCTGTCCCGGCCCACGCGTTCCCACCCGCTGTTCCGCGGGCTGGTCAGCGCCGCCCTGTACCGTCAGGCCGCCCGCACCCAGGATCCCGCTCAGGACTGAACCATGGACTTCACGCAACTGAGTTCTGCCGATCTGGCCGATGCCGTTGACCCGCGGCACGTGCTGAGCTCGGAAATCGTCTACACAGGGCGGATCTGGGACGTTCAGTCAGAGGAGTTTGAACTCAGCGACGGCGGGCCCCGGATGACCCGTGACTTCATCACGCATCCGGGGGCCGTGACCGTGGTGGCCTTGGATGATCAGGACTGTGTCCATCTGATTCGTCAGTACCGCCACCCCGTGGGGATGACCCAGTGGGAGATCCCGGCAGGGATCTTGGACATGGAAGGCGAACGCCCGGAGGTCACCGCACGGCGGGAACTGGCGGAAGAAGCCGACCTGGAAGCGGCTGAGCTGTGGGTTCTGGCGGACTTCCACAACAGTCCAGGATCCTCGGCCGAGGCCATCCGGGTTTTCCTGGCCCGCGGACTGACCGAGGTCCCGGAGGACAAGCGCCACGATCGTTCGGATGAAGAATCCGAGATCATCGGGGCGCGCGTTGCCTTGGACGACGTGGTGGCAGCTGTCCTGGATGGCCGCATCAGCAGCCCCAACCTGGTGGTGGGGGTGCTGGCTGCACACGCCGCCCGGGCGGCCGGATGGTCCACCTTGCGCGATCCGTCCGTACCGTGGCCGGCGCATCCCGAGCTGCGCAACACCGGCGCAGTGGTGGCACGGTCCATTGTCCCGCCGGACCAGCGCTGAGCGCCGTGTCGCAGGTCGGCCCCACAAGTCCTGACCCCTCAGGTCGAGACTCCAGAAGTCCTGACCCAACAGGTACTGACCGCACAGGTCCTGACTCCGCTGCGCCACCTTCCGGGGCCGCCGGTGGGGCAGCCCCGGGTCCACTGGACCGTGCAGTTGAGCGCTACCTGCAGCATCTTGTGGTAGAGCGAGGCCTTGCCGCCAACACCCTGGTGGCTTATCGGCGGGACCTGACTCGGTACGTGGAGTTCCTGCGTGCCGTGGCGGATCCGCCCCACGCTCCCACCGTGGACTCACCAGAGATGGTCACTCCGGCGCATGTGTCCGCCTTCGTACGGTTTGTGCAGCGTCCGGTGGACGGTGATACGCCCGGAGCAGGGTTGAGTGCAAGGAGTGCGGCGCGCGTCGTCGTCGCTGTCCGAGGAGCCCACCGGTTCTGGGCTCTGGAAACCATCACGACCACCGACCCCGCAGCCCAAGTTCCTCCGCCCACCCCCGGGATGCGGTTGCCCAAGGCGATTTCGGTGGAGGCCGTGACGCGGCTGCTGGAGGCACCGGATCCGTCCACTGCTGCGGGGCTGCGGGAGCGGGCCCTGCTGGAGATCATGTATTCCACGGGTGCCCGTGTCTCTGAGGCGATCGGGTTGGATGTGGATGATCTCTCCGCGGCGGTCCGCGCGGCCTCCGGATCCCAGGCCGGTGAATCGGGAGAGTTGCCGTTCATCCGCCTGTTCGGCAAAGGATCCAAGCAGCGGCTGGTCCCCTTGGGGCGTCCCGCCGTGGCTGCTCTGGATGCCTGGCTGGTGCGGGGGCGTCCCGAATTCTCGGCCAAAGGCAAGGCGTCACCGGCCGTGTTCCTGAACGCACGCGGTGGTCGGATCAGCCGCCAGACCGCGTGGAACACCATCAAGGCCGCCGCCGAGCGCTCCGGGCTGACCAAGGACGGTGTGGAGGTCACCCCGCACACGCTGCGACACTCGTTTGCCACCCACCTGTTGGAGGGCGGTGCCGACCTACGTGTGGTTCAAGAGCTGCTGGGGCACGCGTCGGTGACCACCACCCAGGTCTACACGTTGGTCACCGCTGACTCCCTGCGCGAGGTCTGGACCACCGCCCACCCGCGTGCTCGCTGAGTCGGCGGTCGGGCGGCATCCGCGTTTGACAGGGAAACAACCGTTCCCGGCGTCCACAGGTGGTTATTTCCCTGACAAGCACACGAAGCATCCCGGACGACGGCGGTGGGCGCCTCCCGTAGAACGTCGAGCGAAGCAGTTCAAGGGAGGCGCCCACCGCCGTCGAGGTGAGCGAATCACCACCGTCAGGAAATAACCCTGTGGACAACTCAAATCCAGGGTGCGCGGGCGCTTAGGTTCGAAAGCATGAAGCCACCGCCCAGGACCCGAGCACGCAGTCACCGGCCGGAAGTGCGGTCCAAAGGTGACTGGGGGCGTCGCCCACGCTCCATGGACGCTGACCCCTGCATGCGTCAGATCGCCCACGGGTACTGGGCCAGGTGGCCGGACGCCAACCTTGCTCTCGAGTTGGAACATTGGGAGAAAGCCGCGTTGCTGCAACCGGAGTTGGGGCCTGATGCTCGGGTGTCACACCTGAGCGCGGGGGTCCTGTGGGGTTTCCCTTTGTCACCGGGGATGGCATGGGTTCATGATCTCCTGGGTGAGCCGATCCGATTGCCCCGTCAGGACCTCCGGCCGCACCTGTCCCTGCGATCGGGACGCCCCAGTCAGACGGCTCTTGGCCACGTGATGCACCGTGGTCTGGGGCTGGAGGACGTGACTGGATTGTGGGGCGCGCAGGTGACGTCGGCTGTGGAGACCCTGCTGGCTCTGCAGCCGTTGCTTCCCGGATGGCGCGGGGTGGCTGCGGTGGACTTTCTGCTGGCATACGGGGATGCCATGGATCTTCGGCGGCCCATGACGGTCGCCGAGCTGGAAACTCACCTTGATGACTTACCGGCAGGGACTCGAGGAACCCCGGCCATGCGCCGGAGCCTCAAGCACGCTGCGGACCGGACGTGGTCGCCCATGGAGACGGTGCTTCGGCTGCTGGTGGTCCACTTCGGATTCCCGCCGCCGGTCATGAACTACGGCGTGATGTTGCCTGACGGGTCCAAGGCGTACATCGATCTGGCGTGGCCCACGTACAAAGTGGGGTTGGAGTACAACGGGCGTGGGCACTACCTCAACGCCGGGTACTCGGAGGAGATGCACCGGTTCAACCAGCTGGGTGAGGATGGCTGGCAGATGCGCAACGTGCTGCTCAACGACCTCAAGCTACCCACCCGCGTGCACAGCCTGTACCAGTGGCTCGAGCCGTTCCTCCCGCGCGTTTGACAGGGAAACAACCGCTACCAGCGTCCGCAGATGGTCATTTCCCTGACAAACACGGGAACCATCCCGGATGACGACGGTGCCGCCCTCCCTCGAACGTCAAGCGAAGCAGTTCAAGGAGGGCGGCCCCGCAGTCGTCGGTCAACCCGGGTGAGGGGCTGGACTCAGCCCATGTGGCGCTCGTCGGAGCCGTTGTAGGCTGAGAGCGGGCGGATCAGGGAGTTCGCCGCACGCTGTTCGATGATGTGCGCGGTCCAGCCGGTGATGCGGGCGCACACAAAGATCGGGGTGAACGTGGGGATGTCGAATCCCATGAGCCAGTAGGTGGGGCCGGCGGGGTAGTCCAGGTTGGGTTTGATGCTCTTGGCCTCATCCATGGACTTGGCCAACCCGTTGTAGAGGCCAAGCAGCTCGGGGCGGTCGTAGTGCTCGAGCATGCGGAACAGGGCGTCCTGCATGGTGGGCACCCGGGAGTCGCCGTTCTTGTAAACGCGGTGGCCAAAGCCCATGACCTTCTTCTTCTGGGCCAAGGCGTCGTCCATCCAGGCCTTGGCGCGGGCCTCGGCCTCCTCGGCGGACTCTTCCTTCTTGATGCCCAGTTCCTCGAACGTGTGCATGACGGCCTCGTTGGCGCCACCGTGCAGCGGTCCCTTGAGGGCACCGATGGCAGCGGTCACGGCCGAGTGGAGGTCGGACAACGTGGAGGTCACCACGCGGGCCGTGAAGGTGGAGGCGTTGAAGGAGTGCTCAGCGTAGAGAATCATGGAGACGTTGAAGGCCTCCACCACCTCCGGCGCGGCTTCCTCACCGAATGCCATCCACAGGAAGTTGGCCGAGTAGTCCAAGTCCTCGCGGGGCTCGATGGGCTCCTGGCCGTGGCGGCGTCGTTGGTCATAGCAGACCACGGCGGGCATGGCGGCGAACAGGGACTTGGCCTTCTCCAGCTCGGCTTCCGGGGACTCGTCCTCCGCCTTGGGGTGCTGTGCACCCAGGACCGAGGCGGCGGTACGGCACACGTCCATGGGGTGACAGTCCTTGGGCAGGGCATCGATCACGGCCTTGAGCTCGGGCGTCGATGCGCGGTTGGCACGCTCAAAGGTGGTGAACTCCGCCAGCTCCTCATCCGAGGGAAGCTCGCCGTTCCACAGCAGCAGAGCCACCTGTTCGAACGAGCAGTTGGCCGCCAACTCCTGCACCGGGTAGCCGCGATACAACAGGGAGTTGGACTCCGGGTTGACCTTGGACACCGCGGTGACATCGGCCACCACACCGGCCAGGCCCTTCTTGATCTCAGTGTTCTGGCTCATGATCGCCCTCCGGGAACCTCGAAGTTGAAGACGTTGCTGTCGAATGCGCTGTAACCGTCGTAGTCAACGGTCTGATACAGGCGGGTGCGGGTTTGCATCTCGGACACTGCGGCTTGCTGGGTGCCATCGGCCTTGATGGTGTCCAAAAGACGTTCGACGGCGCCCATGGCCGCCCTCTGAGCCGAAACCGGGTAGATCACCATGGAGACCCCTGCGTTGTGCAACTGCTCCACGGTGAACAACTCGGACTTGCCGAACTCGGTCATGTTGGCCAGCACCGGAACGGAGACGGCCGAGGCAACGGCCTCGAACTCGTCAATGTCCTTCAGCGCCTCCGGGAAAATCACGTCCGCTCCGGCTTGCACCAAGGCCTGAGCCCGCTCGATGGCGACCTCCAGGGGCTCAATGGCGCGGATGTCCGTGCGGGCCATGATCACAAAGTTGGGATCACGGCGTGCCTGGGCAGCAGCCTGGATGCGCTTGACGGCGATCTCCAGATCCACCACGGACTTGCCGTCCAGGTGACCGCAGCGCTTGGGATTGAACTGGTCCTCGATGTGGCATCCGGAGACCCCGGCGTTCTCCAACTCCTGGATGGTTCGCGCCACATTCATGGGCTCACCGAAGCCGGTGTCAGCATCAATCAACGTGGGCAGGTCCGTGGAGCGAGCGATCTGCGCACCGCGCTGGGCCACTTCCGTCAGCGTGGTCAACCCGACGTCGGGAAGACCCAACTCGTTGGCCAGCACGCCGCCGGAGATGTAGACGCCGTCGAACCCCTTGTCCTGGATGACCTTGGTGGCCAGAGGAGTGAAGGTGCCAGGGAACTGGACGCAGCGGTCTTCTGCCAGCAGTTCGCGGAACTTCACCCGCTTGGCTTCAGCGGTGACGTGTGAATACAACATCAGAAAATCCCCTTGGTTCCGGATTCCAACTTCACGGAAGCGGTGATGTTCAACGCGTCCAGGTCACCGGCGCCCAGCTCCGGCAGAGACTCGGCAGCCTGGATGAAGCGCTCGAGCTCGGTGTCGGCCACCAGACCCTCGGCCAGGGTGCGCAGCTTGGTCAGGTACTGCTCGCGGGCGAACGGGCGGGCACCCAGCGGGTGGGCGTCGGCCACGGCGATCTGGTCCACGATGCTGGTGCCGTCCTTGAGCACGATCTCCGCGCGGCCACCAAAGGCCTTCTCGGAGATGTCCAGGGAGTGGTACCGGCGGGTCCACTCGGCATCCTCTTCCGTGGTGATCTTGTGCCACAGCTCCACGGTGTCCGCCCGGCCGGCACGTTCGGGTGCGTAGGAGTCCACGTGGTGCCAGGAACCGTCCTGCAGAGCCACCGTGAAGATGTAGGGGATCGAGTGATCCAGGGTCTCGCGGGTGGCCTTGGGGTCGTACTTCTGGGGATCGTTGGCCCCGGAGCCGATCACGTAGTGGGTGTGGTGGGAGGTGTGCAGCACAATGCGCTCCACGTTGGACGGATCCGCGATCTCCGGGTGCTCGGCGTGCAGCTTGCGGGCCAGATCGATCCAGGCCTGAGCCTGGTACTCGGCGGAGTGCTCCTTGGTGTAAGAGTCCAGGATGGCGCGCTTGGTCTCACCGGGGGCGGGCAGCGGGACCTCGTATGCAGCATCCTTGCCATCCAGCAGCCATGCGATCACGCCGTCCTCACCCTCCCAGATGGGGGTGGGGGAGGTCTGCCCGCGCATGGCACGGTCCACGGCCTCCACTGCCATCTTGCCGGCGAACGCCGGGGCGTGGGCCTTCCACGTGGAGATCTCACCCTTGCGGGACTGGCGGGTGGCGGTGGTGGTGTGCAGCGCCTGACCGATCGCGTGGAAGATCGTGGTGGTGTCCAGGCCGAGCAGCGTACCGATTCCGGCTGCGGCAGAGGGACCCAGGTGGGCCACGTGGTCAATCTTGTGCTTGTGCAGGCAGATGGCCTTGACCAGGTCCACCTGGATTTCATACCCGGTGGCCAGACCGCGCACCAGGTCCCGGCCGTTGGAGCCCACGTGCTGGGCCACGGCCAGGATGGGCGGAATGTTGTCACCGGGGTGGGAGTACTCGGCGGCCAGGAAGGTGTCGTGGTAGTCCAGTTCGCGCACGGCCACGCCGTTGGCCCAGGCAGCCCACTCGGGGGAGACCTTGGTCTGGGCGGCATCCACACCGAACACTCCGGCGCCGGTTCCACCGGGGCCCGGCTGGTGGGCCAGGGCCTGGTCGCGGGCGGAGATGATCGGCCCGCGGTTCAGGGAGGCGATGGCCACGGAGGCGTTGTCCAGCACGCGGTTGATGACCATCTCGGTGACCTCGGAGCTGACCTCAACGGGGTCGGCGGCAACCTCAGCCACCTTCCACGCCAGCTGGTCTTCCTTGGCCAGGTTGTCCGAGGACGGGTGAACACGCACGGAGTGATTGACGGTCATGGGGTTTCCTCTCATGTACTTCGGGTCTGGGGTGCTTCAGTCACGACGACGACGCCGCGGCCACCTGATCCGCATCTGCTTGTTCTGGCGCAGGGGGATGTGGCGGGGCCTTGGCCAAAGCGGATTTCAGGGCATTGCTCAGGTGCAACCGGACGGCGGCTTCTGCCAACTGGGCTGAGCCCGTGGAGACGGCGCGGGCGATCTGAGCGTGTTCCCGTGCGGCGGCTGCCAAACGGGAGGGATCGTGGGCGGCCAGGCGGCGAACACGGGCCAGCTGCATGCGCACCGTGGAGGAGGCGGCATCCAACCAGGGGTTGGCGGCAGCGGAATCGATGGCACGGTCCATCTGCTCCACCAGGTCGTAGTAGGCCGCCGAGGAGTCGTGATGGACCGGTCCGGTGTCAAAGTCTTTTGCCACCGACTCCAGCTGATCGGCCAATGCCGTGAACTCAGCCGGGTTGCCGCGCAGCGCGGCCAGGCGGGCGGCTTGGATGTCCAGGGCCTCGCGGACCTCGAACAGGGGAGTGATGTCATCCACGGTGACTTCCGAGACCACCACACCGCGGCCACCTTGCTGCTCTGCCAATCCTTCTGCGGCAAGCCGGCCGATGGCCTCACGGACCGGGGTGCGGGAGATGCCGAACCGTTGGGACTGCTCCACTTCCGCCAGGACCTGGCCGGGAGGGAGGTCACCGTCGATGATCTCGGCCCGCAGTTGTTCGTACACACGCTGGCTGGCTCGCACAGTGATCCTCCTCTCATTCGGGACGTGCCCCAAATGTATACACAGATGGCTGCTTGCGCAGCAACAACCGATAAAAAGGCAGAAAAACTTCGGAAAATGTATACACAGCTCTGGCGTTGGGTGACTGAGATCACTACTGTGACCGGTGAGCGAGACAACTGTTGGCTGACGCCATCCGCCAACGACTCCCAACGGGCCCACCGCCCGCATGAAGCGCGAAAGGATCCGCCATGAGCCACCATGACGACCACTCCAACCAGTCCTCGGGCACCGCCTCCCTGCCGGGCAACGGCACCTACGGCGCGGCATTCACCCGCAGCGTGGAGGATCCGGAAGGCTTCTGGCTGGAGGCCACCGAGCGCATCGACTGGGAGACCAAGCCCACTCGTGCCCTGGATGACTCCAGGGCACCCGTCTACCGCTGGTTCCCGGACGGCGTGCTGAACACCTGCTACAACGCGGTGGACCGTCATGTGGAGGCCGGCAACGGGGACCGCACGGCCATCATTTACGACTCCGCCGTGCTGGGGCTGCAAGAGAGCATCACCTATGCGCAGCTGCAGGAGCAGGTTGCCGGGTTCGCCGGGGCCCTGGCAGCCGCTGGTGTGGGCAAGGGGGATCGTGTGCTGATCTACCTGCCCATGATCCCGCAGGCCGCCATTGCCATGCTGGCCATCGCCCGCTTGGGTGCCGTCCACTCGGTGGTGTTCGGCGGATTTGCACCCAAGGAGTTGGCGGTGCGCATTGATGATTGCCAACCGACCGTCGTCGTGACGGCTTCCGGTGGTGTGGAGCCCAAGCGGCGCATTGAGTACCTGCCCGCAGTGGCTGACGCAATTGGGATGGCCGGCCACACTCCGGGCACGGTCCTGGTGCACGAGCGTGACGGTTTTGAGCACACCGTTGCTGAAATGCAGGCAGCAGCTGAGCAGGGCAGCATGGGGGTGAACTGGAAGTCCTGGGCGGAGGCGGTGGCTGACAGCGATCCCGCCGACTGTGTTCCGGTGGCTGCCACTGACCCCCTGTACGTGCTCTACACCTCTGGCACCACCGGCACCCCCAAGGGTGTGGTCCGGGACAACGGTGGCCACGCCACAGCTCTGGCGTGGTCCATGGAGAACATCTACAACGTGGCCCCGGGCGAGGTCATGGCCACCGCCTCCGACGTCGGGTGGGTGGTGGGCCACTCCTACATCGTCTACGGGCCGCTGATTGCCGGTGCCACCACGGTGATCTATGAAGGCAAGCCCGTGGGGACCCCGGATGCCGGTGCGTTCTGGCGGTTGATCCAGGATCACAAGGTGCGTTCGTTCTTCACCGCACCCACCGCGCTGCGCGCCATCCGTCGTCAGGACCCGGAGGGTGAACTGGTCGAGGACTACGACATCTCCAGCCTGCGTGCCCTCTACGTTGCCGGTGAGCGACTGGACCCGGAGACCTGGAGCTGGGCCGGGCAGGTGCTGGGTGTGCCCGTGGTTGACCACTGGTGGCAGACCGAAACCGGGTGGGCCATTGCCGGTAACCCCATGGGCCTGGAGGCCTTGGAACTGAAGTCCGGTTCCCCCACGGTGCCCATCCCGGGTTACCAGGTGGAGATCCTGGACCCGCTGGGCGATCCCGTGGCACGCGGCGAGGAAGGCAACATTGCCGTGAAGCTCCCGCTGCCGCCAGGCACGCTGGCCACGTTGTGGGGCAACGACCAACGCTTCATCGACTCCTACCTCACCGCCTTTGACGGCTATTACGCCACGGGGGACTCCGGGCTGATGGATCAGGACGGTTACGTCTACGTGATGGGCCGCACCGATGACGTCATCAACGTCTCCGGGCACCGTCTGTCCACCGGCCACATGGAACAGGTGCTTTCCTCCCACCCCAAGGTGGCAGAGTGCGCCGTGATCGGTGTGGCTGATGACCTCAAGGGACAGCGACCCTCCGGTTACGTGGTGCTCAAAGCCGGTATCGAAACTGACGAGGACCGTGTGACCCAGGAACTCGTTGCCATGGTGCGTAACCAGATCGGGGCGGTGGCTGACCTCAAGCACATCGCTGTGGTGGACGCACTCCCCAAGACCCGCTCCGGCAAGATCCTTCGCAAGACCATGCGCCAGATCGCCGACGGCGTTGAAGCTCCGGTGCCTTCGACCATCGAGGACCCGGCCGTGCTGGAGGCCATCTCCAGCGTCTTGCGTCCGCAGAACTAAAACCCGGCCGGGCCGTCAAGGCTTAAACCGCCGTTCTGACAGGATCACGTGCAGTGTGGGGCGGGAGTTTTGCTCCGTTGCTCCTGCCCACGCTGCACGTGACCCCCGGACTCATTCGGGCCACCGTCCACTCCCGCATCGGACGGTGGCCCCCCACCTTTTCCGCCGAGTAGGCCGTTTGATCGCCCCAGCCAGCAGCGATCAAACGGCCTACTCGCCTGTGGGGGAGGGTGGGATGCAAGACGACGGCGCGGCCCACCGTCCGTCGTCGTGCATCCACCGGGGCAGCCGGAGTGGGTGGTTCTGCGAAAAAAGTGCCCCGGCGGTAGTCTTGGCCGAAGTGTGTGAGCTGACCGCCAGCCACTTCCCGCACCTGAAGATGACGCGATCAACCGAGGAGACGACCTTAAGTGAGCAGCAAGAGCGAGGCCCGGTTTCCCGAACTGGACGATGCCAGCGCGGGCAAAGTGGGCCCCACCGGCCGTCCCTTGAGGACTTTCCCGGATCCTGCGCCGCTGGAGTCTCACGGGCCGGCGCGGATCATCGCGATGGTGAACCAGAAGGGTGGCGTGGGGAAAACCACCTCCACCATCAACTTGGGTGCGGCCTTGGCCGAATGTGGGCGCAAGGTGCTCATGGTGGACTTTGACCCCCAGGGTGCGCTGTCTGCTGGTTTTGGTGTGAACCCGCATGAGCTGGATCAGACCATCTACAACGTGATGATGGAACGCGGCGTGGATCCCTGGGACGTGATCCTGGAGACCGAGGTGGAGAACATCGACCTCATGCCGGCCAACATTGACCTCTCCGCCGCTGAAGTGCAGCTGGTCACGGAGGTGGCGCGTGAGCAGGTGCTGGCCTCTGCCTTGCGCAAGGTGGAGGAGCACTACGACGTCATCCTGATTGACTGCCAGCCCTCCCTGGGTCTGTTGACCGTCAACGCACTGACGGCCTCCCACGGCGTGATCATCCCGCTGATCTGCGAATTCTTCGCCCTGCGTGCCGTGGCCCTGCTGGTGGACTCCATTGAGAAGGTCCAGGACCGCCTGAACCCCAAGCTGAGCATCGACGGCGTGGTGGCCACCATGTTCGACTCCCGCACCCTGCATTCGCGTGAGGTGCTGGATCGTATTGTGGAGGCCTTTGGGGACAAGGTGTTCGACACCGTCATCAAGCGCACCGTGAAGTTCCCGGATGCCACCGTGGCCGCTGAACCCATCTTGTCCTTTGCCTCCAACCATGCCGGTGCGGAGGCCTACCGCCAGTTGGCCCGCGAACTGATCTCCCGCGGGGGCGCTCCCTGATGAGCACGCTGGTGCCCGAGGTGGACGCCGGTGAACTCTCACCGGGTCTGTCCTCCGGGTTCGCGGTGGAGCTGGAGAACTTTGCCGGCCCGTTCGAGGTCTTGTTGGGCTTGATCGGCAAGCACGAGCTGGACATCACCACGGTGTCCCTGGCGCAGGTGACTGACGAGTTCATTGAGTACGTCCGTGCTCTGCGTCTGGAGAATTCACCGGCTGCTCTGGATGCAGCCTCCGAGTTCTTGGTGATTGCTGCAACCCTGCTGGATTTGAAGGCCGCCCGGTTGCTGCCCCGTGGAGAGGTCAGCGATGAGGAGGACCTTGCGCTGCTGGAGGCCCGGGACCTGTTGTTCGCCCGGTTGCTGCAGTACAAGGCCTTCAAGGACGTGGCGGCTCTCATGGGGGAGTCCATGCGCATTGAATCTGCGCGCCAGGCCCGTTCGGTCCCGTTGGATCCGGAGTTCGCCTCCCTGCTGCCCGAGTTGGTGTGGCGTACCACGCCGGAGCAGTTTGCGGAGATTGCACGCAAGGCATTTGAAGCCCGGACGGAGACCCCCACGGAGGTGGGAACGGATCACCTGCACGGCTTTGCGGTGACGGTCCGGCAGGAGGCTGAGGAACTGCGCCTGCTGCTGGAAGACGGCGCCGAACACGGTTTCCGGTCCCTGATCGCCCACGCCGAATCCGTGCTGGTGGTGGTGGTCCGCTTCCTGGCCCTGCTGGAACTCTTCCGCGACCGGGCCGTGGACCTGCGCCAGGAGCACCCCCTGGACGAACTCTGGGTCACCTGGACTGCTGCCTCCGATTGGACGGCGGACCGGTTGTCCGACGAACACGACCGCCCGGTTCTTCCCGACGACGACGGAGCCGATGCTTCCGTGACGCCCCAGGAGGTGTCCGCGTGAGCAATGAACCCGAGGCCGCCGGAAAGCGCCAGGCTCCGGTGGACGTGGACACCCTGCCCGGTGGACTGGCCGCTGCCCTGGAAGCCATCTTGATGGTGGCCGACCGGCCTGTGAGTGAATTCGACCTCTCCAAAGTCCTGGCCGTACCCGTGGCCGAGGTCCGCGCCGCGCTCGATTCCCTGCGCGCCGAATACGACGGACTCAGTGCCGACACCACTTCCGTTGCTGACCCCGCGATCAGTGAGGACGGGGCGGGCCAGGTGAGCTCCGGCGTCGTACCCCGGGGTTTTGAGCTGCGCACGGTGGGCGGCGGATGGCGGTTCTACTCACGCGCTGAATTCGCCCCGGTGGTGCAGGCGTTCGTGTTGGAAGGGCAGACCTCGCGATTGAGTCGGGCGGCCATGGAGACCCTGGCGGTGGTGGCCTATCGGCAGCCGGTGAGCCGAGCACGGGTTTCTGCGATCCGTGGGGTCAACGTGGACGGGGTGATGCGCACCCTGGTGGCTCGTGGCCTGCTGGCGGAGGTGGACCGGGACCCCATCAGCGGAGCGCTGCTGTATGCCACCACGCCGTATTTCTTGGAGAAGCTGGGATTGGACTCCCTGGAGGAGCTGCCGCAGATTTCCCCGCACCTGCCGGGTGTGGATGAGCTGGAGGAGTTCAGGGGATAGCCCTTCCCTGCCCTCCCCGTGAGATCACCACCCGATGTTGAGATGACACCCCGTTGCTGGTGATCTCAGCATCAGGTGGTGATCTCACGGGCGGTGTCACGCGTTTGCTAACGTAACGGCATGGATCCCCTGACCGTTCAGACGCATCTGCTGCCCTGGGCGTCCTCTCTGAAGCACTCGGGGCAGAAGCTGGATGCAGCGTTGCGCGCGGCTGAGGCCATGATGGCGGCCCGCGTCCCGGACCACGGCGATGTCTGCGCCCGGATCTACCAGCGTTACGCCCAGACCACCAGTGTGAACAGAGCGCAGGCCGAACGGATCGAGCTGCTGGCCATGACCTGCCTGATGATAGCAACCCTCACTCCTCAGCCTCCACCGCACGCCACTCAGACACTGATGATGCGATTCCACACGGTCAACAGGACCCAAGGAGCCCGTGTTCGCCCCATTCACGACGACGAATGGAACGCCGCCTGCACAGCCATAGCCCTCAGTGGAACGGGAGGTCCGGCCCACGGGTTGCTGACCCACATGCTGCCGGAGGCCACGTGGCGTCAGGACCCTGCACGCTGTGAGGTGCTGTTGGCTGCCATGGAGACTTCGGCAAGTCGTGACGTGGACCCCTTCCTACGGAGGCTGGAGCAGGAAACTCCCGTGGACGCCGCTGATGTGGCCCGCGCTGACATGGCGCTGCAGGTCCGCCGTAACCGGCAAGAAAACCCTCCGCAGGAGGTGCCCACCGGACCCGCTGCGTTGACGCTGTATCGCGAACTCAGCGATCGATTGGTTCGGGCCGGGGTGGGCGACGCCCAGCGGTGGCAGGCCGCCGAGCAACGTGTTCTGGAGCTGATGGGCTGGATGGGTGCCGCCAATCGGACGCAGCTGTTGGAGGTGATGCTGCGGGAGGGTGGGTGTGCTGCCGTTGTGGAGCATGCGGAATCCGGTGGCAGTGACTCCGCCGCGCGGGAGATTGCCGGCGACCAATTGCGCTCCATGGAGGTGACCAGCAGGAGGGGTCAGCACATAGTCAGGGTCCCTGGATGGGCGGTTGACACCACCGAGGACCAGGTGTTCGTAGCGATCTATCCAGAGGCGTGGGCGGATCTGCTGACGTGGGTGCGTGCAGATGACACGCCGATCACGGGGTTTCCGCAGCCCGGGACCGCTGGGCCTCAGCCCTGGGATCCCGCACTCTTGGCTCGTCTGCGGCAGCAAGGCTGGGCCACCGCTGGTGCGGGAGTGGGCGCCGGTGCCACGGTCAGGCAGCGAATTGGCGCCAACCCGGTGTTGGTCAAGGTGTCCGTGGCAAGCGTGGTGATCGTGATGGCCGCGGTGGCTGGTCATCTGCTGGTCGGCGAGCACACGACCTTGCGCAGCCTTCTGGCGCCGCTGATCGCGGGGCTGGGAAGCCTGATCACGGTGTCCATGCGCAAGCCGTTTCCGGTGGTCACGCCGTGGATTCCCCTGGCAGTCCTGGCGGTCTACGTCTGGATGACGTTGGCAGGATCGGATGTGGGCCGCGTGCTGGTTTTCGCCGCTTTCATCCCGGCGGCTTACGGCTCACTGTGGATGGATCGACGACGACGCAACCACCCGCGCCGTCGTCGATCCTGAAGGCCAGGCAAGGCCAGGGTCAGCTCAGGCTCGCGTCAAGCCGTCCACTGAGAACTCCTGGCCATCCGGGATGCCGTTCATGTTCTGGTCAGGATTCAACGGGTCCACCAGGACCACCAAGGGCTCTTGCAGCCAATCAATCCAATCCACGATGTAAAGGCCTTCCTGGGCATCCGTGAAGCCGTCGCCGTCAGTGTCTGCGCTGTTGGCATTCGTACCCTGGGCGATCTCAATCGCGTCAGACAGTCCGTCAGAATCAGAATCCGCCGAGTTGCCACGCGTTTGGCTCGCGGGATAATCCGCCCAATCCGCGTTTCCGTACCCGAAGATCTCCACTGCATCCACCACGCCGTCGCCATCGGTGTCCGTGTTCAGAGGATTGGTGCTGTTGCCGATCATGCTGTACTCAACTCGACCGGGCGCACAGTCACCGTCAACGTCTTCAATGCGGTAGACAGGGAACGGTTCGGCGCTTTCATTGAAATTGGGGTCGGTACCGGCTGCGACCTCGTCACCGTCAGTCACGCCGTCGTAGTCAGTGTCTGCGCTGAGCACGCAGGTTCTGAACATTCCTCCCCTGCCGAGTTTTTGGTTGACTTCCTGGGCGTCAGTGAGTCCGTCATTGTCAGTATCGGGATTGTCGGGACGCGTGTACTCGCGGTTTTCTTCCGAATCGCTCAGACCGTCCCCGTCCGTGTCGGCCAAGACAGGATCTGTGGGGATGACGAATGGCGTTGTCTGACCGGAACCCGTGAGGGCTCCTTGACGTTTGGTTCCAACACCGATCAGCTCATGGCCGTCCGGGATGCCATCTCCATCCGTGTCCGGGTGACGCGGGTCCGTGCCCAGTGCCAGTTCGTCGGTGTTGGTCACGCCATCCAGGTCCCAGTCGTTCCAGGCCACGTTCCACAGGGCGTCGTAGGAAGACGTTGGCTCGACTGCGCCCGCGGGTGCCTGTGCCAGAAGCGTGCTCAAGGGCAGTGCAACCGCCGCCCCGATCGATGCCACTCGGCGTGATGCCTTGATGCTGATGCTGTTCACGATTCCCCCTGCGTTACAGCGATTAATGGCGATGTGGTTCGCATCGCTACCTCATTCTGCGCCCACCTTCGGGGTTGACCAGCCTCGATGACCACAAGTTGCAGTAGTTGCTGGGGAAACTAGATGGGTTGTGGTGGCACCTGGGTGAGATCACCGGCTGTTGTTGAGATGACACCCCGTTGCTGGTGATCTCAGCATCAGGTGGTGATCTCACGGAAGTGGGCGGGGTTGGGGTAGCCGTGCCGTGTGACTGGGGTGACAGTCGTCGGCAGGCGGTGGCCCGGTAGACTGGGGGCTTTGCGGCGCGCCATACATGACGCAGACGGTCGGCATAAAAGCTGTTGAAACCAGCACCACGCTCATTACGACGCCGCACCCACCACCCAGATGAGCCATCCGGGGTAGTGCAGACAAACCACCACAGACCTGAAACGGACAGTGAGACATGGCTGAGAACAGACAGAACAACAATCGCGGCGGACGCCCCTCATCGGGTGGATCCGGGCGCGGACCGGCCCGCAGCGGCGCCAAGGGCGGATCCGGCCGTCCGGGTGGAAACCGCGGCGCAAGCCAGGGTAGTTCGGGCAAGGGTGGACCCCGCCAGTCAGGCCCCGGCCGTCCTTCACAAGGCCGACCGTCACAGGGACGCCCCGCACAGGGTGGCTCTTTCCAGGGCGGCAAGCCCGGAGGCAACAAACCTGGTGCCAACAACTCCGGTTCCAACAAGCCGGCAGCCGCAGGCAGCAAGCCCCGCCCCGGCCGGGCCGGTGCCGGCAAGCTCGGTGCCAAGGGCAACACCCCGCCCAAGGCTGATGCCCAGCGCCCTTACGCCAACACGGATCGCTACGGCCGGAAGATGCCGGACAAGGTGGCAATCTACGGGCCGCACCGTCGTCGTCGTCCAAAGAACCCGCCGGTGGACCGTCTGGTGGTCCACGACTCGGAGGGCGTGCGTCTGCAGAAGCTACTGGCCAACGCCGGTGTGGCATCGCGGCGCGTGTGCGAGGAGATGATCACTGAGGGCCGCGTGACCGTTGACGGTGAAGTGGTCACTGAGCTGGGCGTGCGCGTGGACTCCAAGACCGCGGAGATCACCGTGGACGGCCTGCCCATCCAGCTGGATGACAAGCTGGTCTACTACGCCTTCAACAAGCCCGAAGGCGTGGTCTCCACCATGGGGGACCAGGAAGGCCGGCAGTGCATTTCTGACTTCCTGATCCCGCACCGCCACCAGCAGCGGATCTTCCACGTGGGCCGGTTGGACATTGAAACCGAGGGTCTGCTGCTGCTGACCAACGACGGCGAACTCACCAACCGCCTCACCCACCCCTCCTACGAGGTGCCCAAGACCTACCTGGTGCAGGTCCGCGGCCCCATGGAGAAGGGCATCGGGGACCGCATGAAGGAAGGGATCATGCTGGATGACGGCATGGCCAAGGTGGATTCGTTCCGCCTGGTGGACTCCGTGCCGGGGCACATCCTGGTGGAGGTGGTCCTGCACTCGGGCCGCAACCGCATTGTGCGCCGCCTGTTCGATGCCGTGGGTCACCCGGTGGAGCGCCTGGTGCGCACCCAGGTGGGCCCCATCCGCATCGGCAACCAGAAGCAGGGCGTGGTGCGTGACCTCTCCAAGACCGAGGTGGGCCACCTGCTGGCTTCCGTGGGATTGAGTTCCTGAGGTGACGCCTGCGGATCACCAGGTCCCTGCCGTGACGACGGCGCCCGTTGGTTCCGTTCTGATTGTTGGCGCCGGGTTGTTGGGGGCCTCCATCGGATTGTGCCTGCGCAACCTGGGTGTGGAGACGTGGCTGCGTGATGCCTCTCCAACGGCTGAGGCCGTGGGGGAGGACATCGGCGCCGGGTTGAGTGAACGCGCCTGGGTCGGGCAGATGCCCGAGCCTCAACTGGTGGTGGTGGCAACCCCGCCTGATGTCACGGTGAGCCTGGTGGTGGCAGCGTTGGAGGAGTTCCCGGGCGCGGTTGTGACTGATGTGGCATCCGTCAAGGGCGCGATTCTGCGCGGGCTGGAGGCCACGGGTGCCGATCTGACCCGTTATGTGGGTTCGCACCCCATGGCGGGGCGGGAAAAGTCCGGGCCGGTGGCCGCGCGTGGTGAGTTGTTCACCTCCATGCCGTGGGTGCTGTGTTCATCGGAGCAGACGGCTCCGTCCGCGCGTCGGCTGGTGAAAGCGCTGGCGGTGGAGCTGGGGGCCACGGTCACGGAGATGTCTGCCGATGAGCATGACACCACTGTGGCCCTTATCTCCCACCTGCCCCAGGTGATGTCCTCCTTGCTGGCTTCCCGCCTGCAGGACACCCCGCTGCATCATTTGGCTCTGTCCGGGCAAGGACTGCGGGACACCACCCGGATTGCGGGTTCGGATCCCGGGCTGTGGGTGCAGATCCTGACGGCCAATGCTGCCTCGATCGTGCCGGCTCTGCACGGTGTCCAGGAGGATCTGCAGCGGCTGATTTCCACGCTGGAGGCACCCACCGCGCCGGGCTCGCGCCTGGATGTGGCCCAACTGATTGCCGAAGGCAACGCCGGTCAGGCTCGCATTCCGGGCAAGCACGGCGGCGCGCCCAAGGCATTCGCCCAACTCACGGTTCTGGTGGATGACGTCCCCGGCACCATCGCTCACCTGTTGACGTTCATCGGTGAGATCGGGATCAACCTGGAAGACTTGCGGCTGGATCACTCACCGGGGCAACCGGTGGGTCTGGCGGAGGTCTCCGTGGAGCCCAATCGCAGGGAAGAATTGGTGGAAGCACTCACCACAAACGGATGGAAGGTTGTCCAGTGACGGATCAGGTGCAAGTGCTGGTGGCCATTGACGGGCCCTCGGGCAGCGGGAAGTCCACCGTGGCCAAGGAGATCGCTCGTCGCCTGGACCTGGGCTACCTGGACACTGGTGCCATGTACCGCGCCGTGGCGTGGTGGGCCATGCAGCAGAACGTGGACTGGGCGGACACCCACGCTGTTGTGGCTGCGGCCCAGGATGCCCCGGTGGAGATCTCCACGGACCCGGACCGGCAGTTCGTGAGGGTGGGAGACACCAATGTCACGGAAGCCATCCGGACGCCTGAGGTGACCTCCCACGTGTCCTCCGTGGCCACGGTGCCGGCCGCCCGGGAGGTGTTGGTGGCCCGGCAGCGCGGGATCATTGCGGATTCCGGACGCCGGATGGTGGCCGAGGGCCGGGACATCACCACCGTGGTGGCCCCTGATGCGGAGGTCCGGATCCTGATGGTGGCCTCCGAGGAAGCCCGGATGCAGCGCCGCGGTGCTCAACTGGGTGGCTCCCAGAACGCTGAGGCCCTGCGTGCCCAGGTGGTGGGCCGCGATGCCAAGGACTCCACCGTGGTCAACTTTTCCACCGCAGCTGATGGTGTGATCACCCTGGACAACTCCGATCTGAACCTGGAGCAGTCCGTGCAGGCCGTCATGGACCTGGTCCTGCGCGCCGTGCCGCAGCTGGCCTGAAATACTGCTGGAAACACAGCAAACTTCTAAAAAACTTGTGAGAGGAGAGTGCTCCATGACTGAGAACTCAACCCCCAACCTTGAACCGTGGCAGCACCCGGTGGACCCGTACGTGGAATCGGTGCTGGGAGGCGAGGACGACGACGTCGTAGAGCGCCTGGCCGCCATTGACGACGACGAAGCCGACCAGCGTGCCGATGCCCTCCGTGCCGGGCTTGAAGACTACGAACTGGACGAGGAAGACCTTGCCCTGTTGGACGAGTGGGAGGATGACGCCTTTGGCGGGCTGACCCGCAAGCCCGCTCCCGTGGTGGCTGTGGTGGGACGCCCGAACGTGGGCAAGTCCACGCTGGTCAACCGCGTGATCGGGCGCCGTGAGGCCGTGGTGGAGGACGTTCCGGGCGTGACCCGTGACCGTGTTTCCTACAGTGCCGAGTGGCTGGGCCGCCCGTTCACCATGGTGGACACCGGCGGCTGGGAGTCGGACGCCCGCGGAATCGACAAATCTGTGGCGGAGCAGGCCGAACTGGCCGTGGCGCGCGCTGATGCCGTCCTGCTGGTGCTGGACACCACCGTGGGCGTGACGGCCACGGATGAGGCGATCGTGAAGATGCTGCGCCGCGCCGGGCGCCCCGTGATCCTGGTGGCCAACAAATGCGATTCGCCGGCCCTTGAGCTGCAGGCCACCGAGTTGTGGTCCTTGGGTATGGGGGAGCCGTACCCGGTCTCCGCGCTGCACGGCAAGGGTGCCGCTGACCTGCTGGATGCACTCTTTGAGGTACTGCCGGAATTCTCCCAGGTGGCGGAGCCCGAGGTGCTGGGCGGTCCGCGTCGTGTGGCACTGATCGGCCGGCCGAACGTGGGCAAGTCCTCCCTGCTGAACAAGCTGGCAGGTGCCGAACGTGTGGTGGTCAACGATCTTGCCGGAACCACCCGTGACCCCGTGGATGAAATGGTGGAGCTCGGTGGGCGCCCCTGGCGTTTTGTGGACACCGCCGGTATCCGCCGCCGCGTGCACATGGCCTCCGGTGCGGACTACTACGCCTCTCTGCGGACCCAGTCCGCCCTGGAGCGCACCGAGGTGGCCGTGGTCCTCCTGGACGTCTCCGAGCCGTTGGCCGAGCAGGATGTCCGCATCCTCCAGATGGCGATCGACTCCGGGCGCGCCCTGGTCCTGGCCTTCAACAAGTGGGACCTGCTGGATGAGGAGCGCCGCTACTACCTGGACCGCGAGATCGAGAAGGACCTGGCCCACGTGGCCTGGGCGCCGCGCGTGAACATCTCGGCCAAGACCGGGTGGCACAAGGACAAGTTGGTGCCCGCCCTGGAGAAGTCCCTGGATTCTTGGGACACCCGCATTTCCACGGGTCGCCTCAACGCATTCCTGGGCGAACTGGTGGCAGCCCACCCGCACCCGCTGCGTGGTGGCAAGCAGCCCCGCATCCTGTTCGGCACGCAGGCCTCGGCCCGTCCGCCCAAGTTCGTGCTGTTCACCACCGGGTTCCTGGACCCCGGCTACCGCCGATTCATCACCCGCCGCCTGCGGGAGACCTTCGGCTTTGAGGGCACCCCCATTGAGGTGGCCATGCGCGTGCGTGAACGCCGCCCGCGCAACAAGCGCTGAGGGTTTCAGGCATCACCACGACGGCGCCTCCTCCCACCCCTCTGACGTCAGAGGCTCACGGGAGGGGGCGCCGTCGTCGTTTTTTGGTCCAGGTTGCCGAGATCATCAGAAAGTGCACTTTTTGCGCGTCAAGTGCACCAACGCATGATCTCGGCGGCGCTGCAAGGACGACGCCGTGCGGTCCCTTTTTCGTCATTTCACCCGACGCCACGGCTGCCCGCACCTTCCTAATCTCAGCAATGTACGAGCGTTGCTGAGATGACCGGGAAGCTGGTGAGGACATGCGGGATCCACAGATCCGCCGTGGTGGTGCCGTGGAGATCACGGCGTACGTGCTGGTGGCCAGTTTGCTGTGTGTGGCTGCGGCAGCACCGGCCCTGCTGGGGGTGATGCCCCGTGACATTGCAGGCCTGGTGGTGCCCGTGGCCCAACTGACACCCTTTCTCACAGCGCTGATCTTCTGGGCCGTCATGCGCCCGGGCACCTTCACCACTGCGTTCGCGATGCGCTGGTCATGGGCAGGTGTGGGAATCGGTGTGAGCGCCGTGGCTGTGATCAGCGCGGCCCAGTTGATTGCCGGGCTGACGGTGGGCGAATGGCAGGTGCGCCCTCTGGACATGATTGTGCCCGCAGTGATTGCAGTGGTGCCGTTCCTGGTCCTGCAATCCGTTTTTGCCATCGGCGAAGAGCTGGGCTGGCGGGGATGGCTCGCCACGCGAACCGCCCGCTACCCCTTTTCTGTGGCAGCAACGGTGTCCGCTGTGGCATGGGCTTTCTGGCACCTGCCCGCAGTGCCGTTGATTGTTGTGGACGGTGATTGGCAGCGGGCTGCGGCTTATCTGCTGGCCATTATGTCCTGGGCGCCGTTCTTGCTGGCACTGCGCCAGCTCACGGGCTCCGTGTGGGCGGCCGTGGTGGCGCACGGAGCGCTGAACAGCATTCGGGTGTTCTTCACGCAGTCGGTAGCTTCTTCATCCTCTGTCTCCTGGCCGGTCGAGGCCATTGGCTGGGTGGCCTGGCTGGGTGCGGCGGTGTTGCTGGTTCACCTGGCTCGTCGACAGGGGCCGCCGCTGGCGGGCGCACGCTGAAGATCACTGACCGCCCAGGACATGCAGAAGTCCAGAATCCGGCCCAGAGAGTGCATCAACGCATGACCTTGACGGCGTGGGAGCGCGTACCGCTCTCACCGCCGGAAGCGCCTCACCGTGGCCGAGAGGTACCCGGCCGCGGGGAGCAGTCCCGTCAGCGCCACCCGAGCGACCGGGTGCGCTGAGGCCTTGATCCACCGCACGGGCTCCAGGGAGTCCCGGACGGCCTGGGGCGCGTAGCCGAGCATGGTGCGCTGGAATGATGCAGCGGCTTCAGTGATTGTGACCTCACCGTCAGCGGCCCGAGCCAGTTCCGCAGTCAGGTGCGCGGCGTCGCGGATGGCGGTGGCTGCCCCCTGCCCACCTGTGGGAGGCATGGCATGGGCGGCGTCGCCCAGGGCGGTGACCGGCCCAGGTGCCCAAGTGGCAACGTTCAGAGGGTCGGCTGCCAGGAAGCGGAACGCACCCACGGACTGCGGGTTCGAGCGCTGAGGTAGTTGCTGAAGATCCCGTAGCCAACGACGCCGTCCCAACAGTTCCGCTGCGAGTTCGGCCAGGTGGGGGCTCGGTAGGTTTCGGAAGTCGCTCGGGAGTTGCTCCTCTGTGGCGATCATCCCCCAGATGACCACGGGTTCAGGCGGGCCTTCGGTGAGCCCAGTCCGGTCGTAGGAGCTTTGCGGTGCATGCCAGGACGTGAAGAGCCCCACCCCACCGGCGCCGACAGCCAAGGATGGACGTTCACGCAGGAGGTCTTGGGAAGTGTGGGTCAGCGCAGATGTTGACGTACGGCCGGCGATCCCCACCAAACCCGTTGGCCTGTTGGTGATGCCGCCGGAGAGCTGTTGGATCAGGGTGGAGTGCGCGCCATCGGCGATCACCAGCACGTCTGCATGGTGGACGTGGCCCGGACGTGTACGGATGCTCACGTGATCTCCCGTGAGGTCGTAAGACGTGGCGGTTCGGTCAGTGAGAAGGTGAGGTTCCAGGCCCTCGGCCAATATCCGTCGCAGCGTGATGCGGTCGATGTCCAAGGACTCGCCCGATTCAACTTCCCCGGCTGTGAGTAGTAGCTGTCCCCGGTGGGTGCGCACTGCCAGCTCGAATGCGTCAGTGCGAACGGATGCAGCCCTCAAACGGGCCATGCGTTCGGGTGGGAGAAGTTGGTGCAGAGCGCGGACAGCCATCGGCCCCAAATGGAGCTTGTAACCGCCCGTCCGAGTGAAATCGGTATCGCGTTCCAACACGTCTGTGTGGATACCGCGCAGGGTGAGCCCGTGGGCCAGGGCCAGGCCTCCAATGCCTCCGCCAACCACCACAACGCGCATGCCCGCAATCTAACAAGCGGGGTCTCCGGCGTCCACGGGTGGTCGCGGTTACACCCGGGACACGTCATGCTGGTATGAAGTACCCAGAGGGCTGAGTTTTGTGTAACACCGCACAAATAAACAGGTGTCACCGTAAGCTGGTGCCGCTGCCGTCCCCACTCGACGATGAGTGGACCGGATGACCCCATGAAACTGCGTCAGGGACTTGGGGTTCGATCAACCACGACGACGCCCGGACCGGTCCCGTACAGAAGGAGTGCCTGTGTTCAAGAAGATCCTGGTGGCCAACCGCGGTGAAATCGCCGTCCGCGCCTTCCGAGCCGCCTACGAGCTCGGCGCCAAGACCGTGGGTGTGTACCCGCTGGAGGACCGCAACTCGATTCACCGGCAGAAGGCTGACGAGGCCTACCGGATCGGCACGGAGGGTCACCCCGTCAAGGCTTACCTGGACGTGGACGAGATCATTCGCGTGGCCAAGGAGTCCGGCGCCGATGCCGTTTACCCCGGCTACGGTTTCCTGTCCGAAAACCCGGGCCTGGCCAAGGCCTGTGCGGAGAACGGCATCACCTTCATCGGCCCCTCCGCTGACGTGCTGGATCTGGCCGGCAACAAGGTAGCTGCCCTGAAGGCCGCCAAGAAGGCGGGCATTCCCACGCTGCAGGATTCGGAACCGTCGTCGGACCCGGAGGAACTGCTGGCCGCAGCGGATGACATTGGGTTCCCCATTTTTGTGAAGGCCGTGGCCGGCGGCGGTGGCCGCGGCATGCGCCGCGTGGAGACCAAGGAGCAGCTGCCGGACGCCCTGGACGCCGCCATGCGTGAGGCCGGGACCGCTTTTGGTGACCCCACCGTGTTCCTGGAACAGGCCGTGTTGCGGCCGCGGCACATCGAGGTTCAGGTGCTGGCGGACTCCACGGGGGAGACCGTGCACCTGTTCGAGCGTGACTGCTCGCTGCAGCGTCGCCACCAGAAGGTGGTGGAGATCGCCCCGGCACCCAACCTGGATCCGGAAGTCCGTGAGGCCCTGCATCGCGATGCCGTGAAGTTCGCCCGCGAACTCGGTTACGTCAACGCCGGCACGGTCGAGTTCCTCCTGGACACCGTGGGGGAGCGCGCCGGGGAGCACGTGTTCATCGAGATGAACCCGCGTATCCAGGTGGAGCACACCGTGACGGAGGAAGTCACGGACGTGGACCTGGTCCAGGCTCAAATGCGCATTGCCGCCGGTGAGACTTTGGCTCAGATCGGTATTCAGCAGGATGAGCTGGAAGTCCGTGGCTTCGCCATGCAGTGCCGTATCACCACAGAGGACCCGGCCAACGGTTTCCGCCCGGACGTGGGCAAGGTCACCGCCTACCGGTCCGCCGGTGGCGCCGGTGTGCGCCTGGATGGCGGCACCCTGTACGCCGGTGCGGAGATCTCCCCGCACTTTGACTCCATGCTGGTCAAGCTGACCTGCCGAGGCCGCGACTACCAGACCGCCGTGCACCGCGCCCGCCGTGCCCTGGCGGAGTTCCGCATCCGCGGTGTGGCCACCAACATCCCGTTCTTGCAGTCCGTGCTGGAGGATCCTGAGTTCCTGGCCGGCAACGTGACCACGGACTTCATCGAGCGTCGCCCCGAGCTCCTGGAAGCCCGCGGCACCGCCGACCGCGGTACCCGCGCCCTGACCTACCTGGCCGAGGTCACGGTCAACAAGCCCAACGGCGAGCGGATCGAGGGCATCGACCCCCGCACCAAGCTGCCCCGTTACCCGGGTGACAAGGTGGAGGACCCGGATCGTTCGCCGCTGGACGGCCCGGGTGAGCACACCCCGCCGGACGGGTGGCGGAAGGTCCTCCTGGACGAGGGCCCCGAAGGGTTCGCGGCCAAGCTACGTGCGCAGACCGCCGTCGCCGTTACTGACACGACCATGCGTGACGCGCACCAGTCCCTGCTGGCCACCCGCATCCGCACCCGTGACCTCCTTGCCGCAGCACCCGCGTACGCGCACACGCTGCCGCAGTTGTTCTCCATGGAGGCCTGGGGCGGGGCAACCTACGACGTCGCGCTGCGGTTCCTGGGTGAGGATCCGTGGGAGCGCCTTCGGTACCTGCGCGAGGCGATGCCCAACATTCCCATCCAGATGCTGCTGCGCGGCCGGAACACCGTGGGCTACACGCCGTACCCGACGGAGGTCACGGATGCGTTCGTGAAGGAGGCCGCGGAGACGGGGATCGACATCTTCCGCATCTTCGACGCGCTCAACGACGTCTCCCAGATGGCGCCCGCGATCGAGGCCGTGCGCAAGACCGGCACCGCGGTGGCCGAGGTGGCGCTGTGCTACACCTCCGATCTCCTGGACCCGGCCGAAGAGGTCTACACGCTGGACTACTACCTGGATCTGGCGCAGCAGTGCGTGGATGCCGGGGCGCACATCCTGGCGATCAAGGACATGGCGGGTCTGCTGCGCCCGGAGGCCGCGCGCCGTCTGGTCTCCGCGCTGCGTGAGCGCTTCGACCTGCCGGTTCACCTGCACACCCACGACACCGCGGGTGGCCAGATCGGTACGCTGCTGGCCGCGATTGACGCCGGGGTGGACGCGGTGGACGTCGCCACCGCAACCATGGCTGGAACGACGTCGCAGCCTTCGGCTTCCGCTCTGGTGGCCGGTCTGTTGCACACCGAACGCGACACCGGGCTGTCCCTTGAAGCCGTGTGCGACATGGAGCCGTACTGGGAGATCATCCGCGGGATCTACAAGCCGTTCGAGTCCGGACTGTCCGGGCCCACGGGGCGCGTGTACCGCCACGAGATTCCCGGTGGGCAGCTCTCCAACCTGCGCCAGCAAGCCATTGCGCTGGGGCTGGGGGAGAAATTCGAGCAGGTCGAGGACATGTACTACGCCGCCGACCGGATGCTCGGCCACCTGGTCAAGGTGACGCCGTCCTCCAAGGTGGTGGGCGATCTTGCCCTGCAACTGGTGGGCATGGACGTGGACCCCGCTGAGTTCGAGGAGAACCCGCAGAAATTCGACATCCCGGATTCCGTGATCGGGTTCCTCAACGGCGAACTGGGTACCCCGCCTGCTGGTTGGCCGGAGCCGTTCCGGTCCAAGGCGTTGGAGGGGCGGCACGAGAAGCCTGCGGTTGCTGATCTGTCCGCGGAGGATCTGGCCGGGTTGTCCGGAGAATCCGCGGTGCGCCGTGCCACGCTGAACCGGTTGCTGTTCCCCGGCCCCACGGCGGACTTCGAGTCCAAGCAGAAGGACTACGGGGACATTTCCGTGCTGCACACCCGTGACTTCCTGTACGGGCTGCTCCCGGAGCGTGAGCACGTGATTTCGTTGGGCAAGGGCGTGCGCCTGCTGGTGGTTCTGCAGGCCATCGGCCCGGCCGACGACAAGGGCATGCGCACCGTGATGGTCACCCTGAACGGTCAGATGCGCATGTTGGAGATCCGCGACCAGTCCGTGGCCACCGACCACGTGGAGGCGGAGAAGGCGGATGCGTCCAACCCGGGTCACGTTGCGGCACCGTTCGCGGGATCCATCACGGCCACGGTGTCCGTGGGTGATTCCGTGTCCGCCGGTGACCGGGTGGCGACCATTGAGGCCATGAAGATGGAGGCCTCCGTGACCACCCAGCGGGGCGGTACGGTCAAGCGTGTGGTGATTGAAGGTCCGTCGCCGGTGGCTGGTGGGGACCTGGTGGTGGAGATCGAGCCGGAGTGACGCTCCTAGATTCCTGAACGACGGCAACGGGCCCCGGCGATCTGTGGATCGTCGGGGCCGTTGCCCCTATTTGGTTCCTGTGTTCAATACAAAAGAGCCGTCGCGTTCTGCGCAAATTCAAGGTTCGGTGTGGCTTCGAGCGATGAGGCGCTCGACAACTAATGCGTTCAGTGCCGCCCAGCGAGCCCTGCGCTAGGTGGGCGCGTCTCTCTGACTTACGCCGTAGGCTGCTTCTCGAGGGTGCAGTCGAGGACAGGAGCCAGGGTGAAGAAGCAGGTCAAGGTCGTGGGTGCGGTGCTGGTGGACGGGCAGACAGTGCTCGCCGCAAGGCGCAGCGAGCTGATGAGCCTCCCTGGCATGTGGGAGTTTCCCGGCGGGAAGATCGAGGCAGGGGAGACGCCTGAGGAGGCGCTGGCCCGCGAGCTCGTCGAGGAACTGCAGTGCACGGCTGAGATCGGCGCGCACGTGGAGACCACGGTCTACGAGTACGCGAAGATCATCGTCTCCCTGGCCACCTACTACTGCACCCTGCGCGAGGGCACGCCCCGACTCACCGAGCACTCCGAGATCCGCTGGGTGCCCGTGGCCGAGCTGCAGGGGCTCGGCTGGGCGCCGGCGGACGTCCCGGCCGTCGAGCGCGTGATCGCCGACCTCTCGGCATGAGCCGATCGCACGACGTCCTGCGGGCCGACACGGCCTTCGGCTTCCTGGATCGCACGACCGCCTCGGAACGACTGCACCACCCGGTTCTCATCTCTAACGACGACGACAACACCATGCTCCGGGCAATTCTGGAAGAGCTGCGTCGCTCGAGATCCTTCACCTTCTCGGTGGCGTTCGTGACCACCGACGCTCTGGCCATGCTCAAGCAGGCTCTGTTGGACTTCCCGGGGCACGGGCGGATCGTCACCTCCACTTATCTGGGTTTCAACTCCCCGGATGCCCTGCGCGAGCTGCTGGAACTGCCCGGCGTGGAGGTCCACCTCAATCCGCGACCGGGCTTCCACTCCAAGGGCTACGTCTTCGACCAGGACGCCGGCACGACCGCGATCATCGGCAGCTCGAACCTGACGTCGAACGCGCTGCTGCGCAACCGGGAATGGAACCTGCGGTTCTCCGCACTGCCGGAGGGCGATATCGCCGAGCAGCTGCGCGCGGTCGTCGAGAATCAGATCAGCGAATCGGTTCCGCTGACCCACGAGCTGATCGATGCCTACGGACTGGAGTACGCGCGGCGGCCGCGACCGACCGTCGTGCCCGTCGATGGATTCCTGCCGACGACGACGGGGGAGCCGTCGTCGTCGGTGATCGTTCCCAATGCCATGCAGGAGGAGGCGCTCGAGGCGATCGCCGCCCTGCGCGCGGCGGGGGAGCGGCTCGGGCTCGTGATCTCCGCGACCGGCACCGGCAAGACCATCCTGGGTGCGCTCGAGGTGCGGCAGGCGCGGCCGCGCAAGATGCTGTTCCTGGTCCATCGCGAGCAGATCGTGGACAAGGCGCTCACCGAGTTCCAGCGCGTGCTCGATGATCCTGCCGACGCTTTCGGCAAATTCGTGGGGCCCGTGCAGCAGCTGGATCGTCGCTATGTCTTCGCAACTATCCAATCCGTCTCCCGGCCGGATGCTCTGGAGAGGATCGCCGCGGCCGGTTTCGATTACGTGATGATCGACGAGGTCCATCGCTCCGGTGCAGCCACCTATCGGCGCGTGATGGAGCGCCTCACTCCGGACTTTCTGCTGGGTCTGACGGCAACGCCCGAGCGCACGGATGATGTGGACGTGTTCGAGCTCTTCGACCACAACATCGCCTATGAGATCCGTCTGCAGGCAGCGCTCGAGGCGGACATGCTTGTGCCGTTCCATTACTACGGGGTGCAGGACTTCCAAGACGACGACGGCAACCTGATCGACGACACCGCTCAGCTCTCCCGGCTCGTGGCACCCGAGCGCGTGGCGCATCTGCTGCGCATGATCGATCGCTATGGCCACAAGGGTCCGGTGCGCGGGCTGATCTTCTGCTCGCGGATCCAGGAAGCCCAGGAGATCTCCGCGCTACTCAACGAACAGGTCATGAACGGCGCCCGGCTTCGTACAGAGCCGCTGGTCGGCGCGGATTCCATGGCGCATCGTGCACGCGCCGTTCACCGGTTGGAGGCCGGCGAGCTCGACTACCTCGTGACCGTCGACCTGTTCAACGAGGGCATCGACATCCCCTCCGTCAATCAGGTGGTGATGATGCGCCAGACGCAGTCGCGGATCATCTTCACCCAGCAGCTCGGCCGCGGGCTGCGTCTGGCCCAGGGTAAGGACCATCTGCGGGTCATCGACTTCATCGGCAACTACGCGAATAACTACCTGATCCCAATCGCGCTGTTCGGGGACTCGTCGCTGAACAAGGACCAGCTACGCCGCAAGGTCCTGGGTGCGCAGACGGCCGGGGCGATCTCGGGGCTGTCGTCCGTGAACTTCGACGAGATCGGCCGCGAGAAGATCCTGGCCGCCATTACCGCGACCGCGCTCGACTCCCTGGCGAACCTGAAGTCGGCGTATCGGGAGATGTACCAGCGCCTAGGGGAGCAGCCGTGGCTAATGGACTTCGCGCGCTTCGACACCGTGGACCCCGTGGTGCTGGCGACCGCGCGCACGAACTCATACTGGGACTTCCTGGTGAAGGCGAAGGCCGTCGACACAGCCCCGACGCCTGCGCAGCGCGGCTTCCTGGCCTTCCTGGATCACGAGTTGCTGCCGGGCAAGCGCCCGCATGAGCTGCTGCTGTTCCAGGCGCTGCTGGAGGGGGAATCCCTGACGCGGTCGCAGTTCCGCGCCTTGCTTCGGGCGCAGGACCTGACCGACGACACGCGAACGGTCCTGTCTGTGGAGGGCGTGCTCTCGCTGCGGTTCTTCACGAAGCAGGAGATCACGAAGTACGGGGCGGGCCTCGTCGACCTGGTGGGGGAGCGGTACCAACTGAGCCCGGCGTTCCTGGATGAGTGGGACGCGTCGGGGACCTTCCGCGCCCACGTGCGCGACGCTGTGGCTACCGGACTGTACCTGGCCCGGCACCGTCATGGCTGGTCCAGCGGGCTGCAGCAGGGGCGGCGGTACTCGCGCAAGGACGTGTGCCGGCTGCTTGGGTGGGAGACGAATCAGCAGGGCGTGATGTTCGGGTACAAGATCGACATGGCCACCCAGACCTGCCCGATCTTCATCACGTACCAAAAGGACGAGGAGGTCTCCGCGTCCACCCAGTACGAGGACGAGCTGCTCGACCCGCAGACCGTGCGCTGGTACACACGCAGCCGCAAGACGCTGGAATCGCGCGACGAGCGGGCGATCGCCGCCGACGAAGTTCCGCTGCACGTGTTCGCCAAGAAGGACGACGCCGAGGGCACCGACTTCTACTACCTGGGCCAGGCCGCGCCCCGGGAGGCCGAGCAGTCGCAGATGTCTGACGAATCCGGTGCGATGCTGCCGGTGGTGACCATGAAGCTCGACCTCGAGGCGCCGCTGGAGGATAGCCTGTACGAGTACTTCCTGAGGCCTACGTCGTGACGTCGTGGCACGGTACGTCGATGTGAACTGGACCGACGGATGGGGTACAGTACTTCGAGTGCTCGGAGCGATCCGGGTGAAGTGGACGGCTACGTCCGCGGGATGTGGCGCAGCTTGGTAGCGCACTTGACTGGGGGTCAAGGGGTCGCAGGTTCAAATCCTGTCATCCCGACAGTTGTGATGTCTCACGACATCTGAAATCCCCGAACCCTCATGGGTTCGGGGATTTCGTGTTTTTCTGTGGTTGGTAGTCCTTGGTGGGGTCGAGGGTGAGTTCGCGCAGTATTTCGCCGGTGGTGGCGTGGATGATGGTGATCTCGCGGTTTTGGATGAGCAGGATGACTGGTTCGCGGTTGTATCGGCGTCCGATGCCGATGTGGTGCAGGCGTCCTGCGTGGCGGATGGTGACCGAGCCGTCGCTGATTTTGTCGTGGCGGACTCTGTTGTGGGTTCGGTCTGCAGGTTCGGTGTTCGGGGTGGCTTTCGGGCGGGCGGCGTAGGCCGCAGTGAAGCGCCCCAGGTTCTCTGCCGCTCCTATGCGGGTTGCGGCTCTCGGTTGAGGGTCGCGTAGTGGGCTTGCTCGAACTCGGCGGGTGTGGCGTAGCCGAGGCTCGAGTGAAGCCTACGGGTGTTGTACCAGTCGACCCAGCCGGCGGTCGCGAACTCGACGTCGCTGATGGTCTTGTAGGGCCCGTCGTGGAACACGGTCGTGCGGACGCATTCAGTTTTGAACAGCCCGTTGACCGTCTCCATCAGCGCGTTGTCGAACGCGTCACCGACGGACCCGATCGAGGGCGTGATGCCGTCGAGCGAGAGTTTGTCAGTGTAGGCCAGGGAGACGTATTGCCTGGTTTCAACCGGTCGTTGCAACACCGGGTTGTTGGAGTGAGCGTAGCTGCTCTTCGAAGACTTCGG
>NZ_JAAVUN010000209.1 GCF_012163155.1 Kocuria subflava | reverse complement strand
CCCGTCCGTGAGTTCCTCCCACCCGGCCGTCCCGTGCACACCCGGAACGGGACCGGGCTTACCGGAGACACGGAACTCGAGCAGGAAGCGGTTTCCGGGTACGCGATCCCCGACATCGACGGACACCCGCTGGCCTCTGTGCCGGTACTTGGCGGGGCGGCCGTCCAGGAAGACCTTGCTGACGCGCAAGCCGTGGAGGTCGACGTCGATCCGATTGGTGGCCTCGGCGATCTCAACGTACAGCTGAGCCTTTTCCTCCAACCGGTTGGCCGCAACCTTGTACGTGAGCTTGAGGTCGTAATGCGAAACCGGGTATCGAGTGTCGCCGTGCCCCCTCAGGTACGGGTCTGGGTTGGTCATTCGGACTCCGATCGGGGTTCGTGGAGGTCAAGAGTGGGCACGGTGTCTGGTTCGGCGGGCAGTCTAATCCCGCTCCTGTGCGTCCAGCTCATCCACCCACGGACCGATGGGGTTGCCAACCCACCGCGTCTTGTCCGGGGCGGACTCACCGCGCATGACCAGAGGGCCGGGGCCGGGGGTCGCGTACCGCCCCA
>NZ_JAAVUN010000208.1 GCF_012163155.1 Kocuria subflava | reverse complement strand
CGCGGTCCCCGCCGACACCCCACCCATCCCTGCTCCGATGACAATGACCTTCACGTGTCCTCCTGTCTCCCCGAGTCTTTTCGTGTCTTCCGCCGTGCACGACGGCGAGCTGTTTCCACGCGTGGGCGCAACAGCGCTCAGCCCAGATCGAGCTCGCGGAGGGTTTCGAACAGCTCCGTGGCCCGATCCACGTGACCGGCAGCCGTTGCCCCGCCCGCGCCCAGAACGGCGCCCGCGAGCCAGGCAACCGTGGAGAAGGCCGCCGCGTATGAGCCGAAGGCCCCGGAGCGCCCCACGGGGCACTCGATCCAGTGCCGGGCGTGGTGCGCCAAGTGACGCGCGCTGGGGTCCGCGATCAAGATCAGCGGTACCTGTGCTTCCGCGCAGCCCTTGAGGGCCTCCTCGAATCCCCGGGGACGACGTCGGAACCCGAGCACGACCACCACGTCCTGCGGCCCGAGCCCTGTCAACTCCTCCGCGACCGTCTGCCCCGGGGTGGGGGCAACAGCCACCCCGTCGCGGATCTGCTGCAGTTGAGTGCGCAGGTGCAGGGC
>NZ_JAAVUN010000207.1 GCF_012163155.1 Kocuria subflava | reverse complement strand
CTTCGCCCAGAACGTCGGAGTGATCGCCATGACCGGCATCAAGTCCCGGTTCGTCGTGGTGGCCGGTGGCGGCATGCTGGTTCTCCTGGGTCTACTTCCGGTGTTGGGCAGAGTCATAGCCTCCGTCCCCTACCCCGTCCTGGGGGGGGTCGGCATTGTGCTCTTCGGGTCCGTGGCTGCATCAGGGATCCGAATGCTGACCCGGATCGATTGGGCCAAGAACACCAACCAGTTGATCGTGGCCACATCCATCGCCATGGGCGTGATCCCGATCGCCATGCCCACTTTCTACGCCGAGTTCCCGGAGCCCGTGGCCACGGTTTCCGACTCCGGGATCTCAGCCGCGGCAATCACCGCCTTTGCGTTGAACCTGCTTTTCCACCATGTCATGCCTGCCTCCTCCCACAAGGTTGACGACCGGCGGCACCTGAGTTCGCCCGCTGAATCTGCTCAGACGGTCGAGGTCGAGGGTCCGGAGGGAGACCGCCCGTGACGATGAGCATGGCTGACGATCAGTTCTTCACGGACAAGCTCGGAACGCATGTGCGGACCGTC
>NZ_JAAVUN010000206.1 GCF_012163155.1 Kocuria subflava | reverse complement strand
GGGGGGTTGGTCCGTGCCGCGCCGGGGGAGCGGTCTCCGGCCGCGGCGCGGTCTGGATGGGTGCGGGGGCAGGATCCGGGGAGAGGTCGTAGCGCCTGCCACCGTCCTTGACCGAGGGCATGGGGCGCGTCACGGAGGGGTCGGAGGAGGCACTGATCGTGTCCGTCCGGTCGTTGGTATGCGCCGATCGGGTGGTGTGAATGGCCTCCGTCGGCTGCTCACGGTTGCGATCCGCGTTCGACTCGCCGTCGGGGTCTCTCTCGGCGGGAATGTACGTCACTGACTTCCTCCGGTTCGGGCTCTCCGGTGGTCGGTGCGAACCCTGGGGTCTGCGACCTTGCACGGTTGGTGCGGAGGTCGTCGGGAAACTGGCACTGGGAAATTCGTTCGCAACAGTCTGACAGGCCAGGCTCGGTACAACCTGAATCCCGAGCCTTGTCGACGGCGTTGTCTGTGTGCCAGCTGAAGAGGGCCTGGGCAAGATCGCGGTGGAGTCCGGCATAGGGTGTGCTCATGACCGACCTGCCCACCGTTACCCCTTCTCCCGGCCTTCCTCCC
>NZ_JAAVUN010000205.1 GCF_012163155.1 Kocuria subflava | reverse complement strand
GGACTCCCCCGCGGCCCCTGCCGATTCGTCGACGACGGTCGAGAGGGTCTGGAGGTGAACGGTCACCTGCGTGTTCGGGGCGATCTCCAGGACGGCTTTGACGGCGTCCTTGTCGATGCTCACCACGCGACCGTACAGACCGTAGCTGGTCATCACCTGGGTTCCGGGAACCATGCGCGACTGCTGGTCCTGGAGCTTCTGCTGCTGCTTGCGCCGGTTGCGGGAGGTGAACCAGAACATCGCCACCAGCAGGGCCAGCATCACGCCCAGGAACAGGACCTGCCCGGGCCCGCCGGTCGTCTGCTCCGCCGCGGAGAGGCTGGTTCCGGTCTGGGCCACGACCTGGGGCGTGAGCTCGGGCGTGATGAGGGCGGAAAGCACTCGGTCTCCTGGTTCCACAGCGTGTTCGCTGCATCGATGTCGGCCGACGCGATCACTGTGCGCCAGTCCGTCGGCCCGGTCAGGGCCTGTGTGGCGACCACCCTCTGAAGGCGGTCATCACAACATGGTAGGTGACGACCGTCCCACGGGCCCGGTCCCTCGGGTGCCCGGATGTCG
>NZ_JAAVUN010000204.1 GCF_012163155.1 Kocuria subflava | reverse complement strand
GAGGCCGCGGGGGAACGGTTCGCCGAACTGGTGCGCGTCATGGATCGTTTGCGGTCCCCGGGCGGGTGCGCGTGGGACGCCCGGCAGACCCACGAGTCCCTGGTCAAGTACCTGGTCGAGGAGTCCTACGAAGTCATCGAGGCCATCGAGTCCGAGGGTGGACCGCAGGCTCACCGCCAGGAACTCACGGAGGAACTCGGGGACCTCCTGCTCCAGGTGGTCTTCCACGCACGGGTGGCGCAGGAACGCTCCGTCGTCGACGGCGGTTTCACGGTCCTGGACTTGCTGGAGGCGATCACGGACAAGCTGGTGCGTCGGCACCCACAGGTGTTCGCCGAGGACTATCAGGACTCCCTGGGCACGGAGGCCAGCAACGCGGCCTTGCACTCACGCTGGGAAGACCTCAAGAAGCAGGAGAAGCCCGAGCGCAGCGGACCCTTCGACGGTGTTCCGCCCGGCCTGCCCGCGCTGCAGTACGCGGACAAGATCCTGGCGAAAGGCCGTCGGCACGGCCTGGAGCCGGAGACTCCGACGGCGGCCGAGGCCTCCGCCGCCGGGG
>NZ_JAAVUN010000203.1 GCF_012163155.1 Kocuria subflava | reverse complement strand
ACCGGTTTTGAAGACCGGGGTGCCCACCAGGAACACAGACACCTCCGTCGGTCAACGTATCACCGGCCTTGCGCCGGGTCGTAGGCTGAAATCATGGACACGGACTCGACGCAGAGACTGACCGGTTATGCACACGGGGGCGGTTGCGCCTGCAAGATCCCGCCCGGTGAGCTCGAGGACGCCGTCCGTGCCTTGGAGGGCCAGAACCATTCCGACGTCCTGGTCGGCCTGGACGACGGCGACGACGCCGCGGCCGTCCGCATCCAGAACGACCTCGCCGTGCTCTCCACCGCGGACTTCTTCACCCCGGTGGTGGACAGCGCCTACGACTGGGGCCGGATCGCCGCCGCCAACGCCTTGTCCGACATCTACGCGATGGGCGGCACCCCGGTGGTGGCCATCAACCTGGTCGGCTGGCCGCGCGGGGTCCTGCCCATGGAACTCATGACCGAGGTCCTCCGCGGTGGCCTGGACGTGGGCCAGCAGGCCGGTTGCCCCGTGATCGGCGGGCATTCCATCGACGACCCCGAACCCAAGTACGGCATGGCCGTCACCGGCAC
>NZ_JAAVUN010000202.1 GCF_012163155.1 Kocuria subflava | reverse complement strand
CGGCGCCACCCCAGCCCCATCCAGCCGCCCCGACCCCCAAGAGAGGATGCCACTGTGTCGTCAACCCCCATCGACGCCGTTCACACCATCGAGGAGTACCTCAGCCAGTCGGACTGGCGCGTCAACGCCAACGCGAACCAGGGCTATTCGGTCGGCGGACTGATCCTGAACTCGGCGGGCAAGATGATCGCCAACTACTGGCTGGACCGGGTTTTCAGCCAGGAGGCGGGCCGCGCGCACCGCGACGGCGACATCCACATCCACGACCTGGACATGCTCACCGGATACTGCGCCGGTTGGTCACTGCGCCGCCTGTTGGAGGAGGGCTTCAACGGAGTGCCCGGTGCAATTGCTGCCAAGGCACCCAAGCACTTCTCCTCGGCCACCGGTCAGATCGTGAATTTCCTGGGCACGCTGCAGAACGAATGGGTCGGAGCGCAGGCATTCAGTTCCTTCGACACCTACATGGCGCCTTTCGTCCGGTTGGATGCGCTCAGCCATGACCAGGTCCGCCAGTACATGCAGGAGCTGATCTTCAATCTCAACGTGCCGAGCCGCTGGG
>NZ_JAAVUN010000201.1 GCF_012163155.1 Kocuria subflava | reverse complement strand
GCGCCGTCCGGGTGGTGTTCCCGGAGGCCGCCGCGTGCGCGTTCGACGGCAAGTTCGCCGACTTCGCACGGACCTCTGCGGACCGCTTCCACAAGAGCGTGCAAGATGCCTCCGACCAACACGGGGTGGCCGTGATCCTGGGGTCGTTCACGCCCAGCGCCTCGGACGAGCGCACCGCCAACACCTTGTTCGTCTTCAGGCCGGGTCAGGACCCGGTCACCTACGACAAGATCCACCTGTTCGACGCCTTCGGCTTCAAGGAGTCCAAGGGCATCGTCCCGGGCAGCACACCCGTGTCCGTGGACGTCGGAGGCACTCAGGTGGGTTTGGCGATCTGCTACGACCTCCGCTTCCCGGAGTTGTTCACGCGGCTGGCCCGCGACGGCGCGCAGGTCGTCGTCGTGATCGCATCCTGGGGGGACGGGCCCGGCAAGGCCCGGCAGTGGGATCTGCTGACTCGTGCCAGGGCGCTGGACTCGACCTCCTACGTGGTCGCCTGTGGGCAAGCGGTGCGCGACCTCGCGCACGGAGGGGGGGGCACCCAGGCTCCCCCGGGCGGGGGGG
>NZ_JAAVUN010000200.1 GCF_012163155.1 Kocuria subflava | reverse complement strand
CGGTTCAATAACGGTCCGGGTGTAGCCTCGAAGCCGTACGCATCCGTACCGCAATGTGAGCCAAAGGCGTCAGGAGGTTGTCGGCTTGTTCAGTGCCGACAGAAGACAGAGCTGATGCAGCCAATCGGATCTCGACCACGTTGATCTCGATTGGCCATCTCGTTCTGCCCATCCGTCCCGGACGGACCCCTGACCATTTGAGGAATCGCCATGCTCACGTACACCGAAACCCAGATCCGCAAGAGCTTCATCAACTGTTCCAAGGGCGAGGCCCAGCGGATCAATCTCCCCAAGGACGTCCTGGACGGGTGGGAATCAAGGATCTTCCTGGCCTGGATCGACCCCAAGGCTCCGCAGAACGGCTACATGGTGGCGGAGACCGAAGATGGCCTGCGCGGCATCGTGCTGCAGAAGAAGGCCGGCAAGGGCAGCGGCAATGCCCAGATGTGCCAGCTCTGCATGACCCTTCATCCCGGAAGCGGGATCTCGCTGGTCTCCATCCAACGGCCGCGCACCAAGCGCGACCACTACAACTCCCTGGGCACCTACGTGTGCGCGGACCTGGCCT
>NZ_JAAVUN010000020.1 GCF_012163155.1 Kocuria subflava | reverse complement strand
GAAGACCCGACCATGCCTCAGACCCCGTCGACAGTCGCCCTAGCGGCTTGACGAAAACCATAGAGGCACCCTCCCCTCCCCTGACGCCGAGTAGGCCGTTTGATCGCCCCTGCCTGACTCAGCAGCGATCAAACGGCCTATTCGGCGGAGAAGGTAAGGAGAGGGCAGCACAAAGCCCGGGGCACCAAGGCTCCCGGGCTGTGTGCTGAACGGCTGAGCCGATCAGATAGAGGAGGCTGCTCAGATGATGGAGGCGGCTCCGTTGCGGGCCTTCTCCAGGCGCTGGGCAACGTCCTCCCAGCTGACAACGTTCCACCAGGCCTTGACGTAGTCCGGCTTGACGTTCTGGTAGTCCAGGTAGAAGGCGTGCTCCCACATGTCCAGCTGCAGCAGCGGGATAGTGGCCACGGGGACACCGTTCTGCTGGTCGTACATCTGCTCGATCACCAGGTTGCCGGCAATGGGCTCGTAGGCCAGGATTGCCCAGCCGGAGCCCTGAATGGTGGTGGCAACGGCGGTGAACTGAGCCTGGAAGGCGTCAAAGGAGCCGAAGGCGTCGTCGATGGCGGAGGCCAGCTCGCCCTCGGGCTTGCCGCCACCGTCCGGGGACATGTTCTTCCAGAACACGGAGTGGTTGATGTGGCCACCCAGGTTGAACTGGAGGTCCTTGGAGAGCTTGGCGGCACCGGCGGAATCGCCGTTGGCGCGAGCCTCCTCCATCTTCTCCAGCGCGGTGTTGGCACCGGTCACGTAGGTGTTGTGGTGCTTGGAGTGGTGAAGCTCCATGATGCGCGCGGAGATGTGGGGCTCAAGAGCGGCGTAGTCGTAATCGAGCTCGGGGAGAACAAACTTCTCAGCCATAACAAAGCCTTCCTGTCTGAATCTGACTGTTCAATCCAAACGACTAGGGCCCCCGTAGGTCAAGGCCGTTCCGCCACCAGCGGAGGTTGCGTCACACAGGGTCAGAGCCGAGGAGCCCGCCGGGGGATGCACCGGATCCACGCCCATCCGTGGGCTTCCAGCAGCACGCCGTTGCGGAGGTCGATCTGGGTGTCCTCCTGCAGCAAGGTGGCCTTGGACTGGAAACCGGAGAGGGTTTCACCGGTCACGTACTGGCCCCAGTCGGAGAAGTTGGCCAGGCACAGCACCACGCTGCCGTCGGAGGAGGGGCGCTGGTAGCCCACCACGGGTTCGTTGCGGGTATCGAAGTCGATCACGGACTGACCGTCGAACTCCGGGGCTGCCGCGCGGACCTGGAGCATGCGGCGGATGGCCCCGTAGAGCCGCCCGGAAACGGAGAACAAGTCATGCCGGGAATCGATCAGGGCCTGCTCGACCCGCGGGCGGTGTGCCCATCGGGGGTCAAGCTCATGACCTGCCTCCAGGGACCATAGGGGGTCATCCAGAACCCCGAGTTCATCACCCAGCCACAGTTCCGGAACTCCACCCAGGGAGAAGGCCACGGCGTGGGCCAGCAGCACTCGGTCAGCACCTGGCCCGGGTTCGTGGCGGATCCCGGCCAGGGAGGCTGCCGTGCCGCACACGGCCGCACCGATCCGCCCGGAGCGTGACGGCACCGCCGGGTTGGTTGCAAAGGACCCCTGGTACCTACCCGAATAGAACTCCCCCAGGAACCGGCGGTGGGCATCCGGGTTCAGCCCGGCAGCGGTCACCACCTCATCGGAGAAGGACCACTGGAGAGCATCGTGGTTGCGCACCGGCTGCAGGTATCCCTTGCCGGCCAGTGGCGCTCCGTGGTTGCGGATCTCCTGCGCCAGCAAGGTGGCATCACGGGTGGCGATCGAACTCCAGATCAGAGCAGCCCGGTCCAGTCCCTCGGCCACCTGGATCCCGCCGTCCGTCACGCGGAGTTCAACGGGGTCATTGGATTCCAGGACCACGGACGGCGCCACGATCTGCAGGACGGTACCCAAGGTGCGCAGCACCTGCCGGCCCGCGGCCAGCACGTCCGGGGTCCCGGGCACGCCGCGCCACAGATGCCAGGGGGAGCCCACCCGCAGCACCTGGGCGCCCAGCCCTGCCACGTGCAGCATCTCCCCGGCCATGGCCACAAACACCCGCGGGTTGGTCCAGTCCAGGTCCCACTGGTGGGCGTGTTCGGAGGTCCGCACACGACGACGGTCGTGGGGATCCCCCGGCACCACACGTTCCCATGCCGGCCCTTGAGCCCACACGGAACGCTGAGCGGCGTCTCCCGTGGGGCCATCCGGCTGGATCCGGTAGAACTCCTCGAAGAACGAGTTGTGGCGGGCAGCGGCATTGGCCCACGGGTGATCCGGAGCAGTCCTGGAGAGCACCACGTCCAGCATCAGGGAGATGCCGTTCTCCTGCAGGCGTTGGCCCAGATCAGCCAGTTGCCCAATGCTTCCCATCTTGGGATTGGTTGAACGGTAGGAGGCCACGGAGAATCCGCCGTCGTCAAAGGACTCGGAGGCCAGGAACGGCGGCAGCAGACGCAAGTGGGTGACGCCCAAATCCTTGAGATACGGGATCCGCTGCTCAACACCCTGGAAGCCACCGGCCCACCGGTCCGCGTAGCAGGCACCCACCACCGCGTGGCGCGAGTCCCACCAGGGCGCCTGGTGCTCCCGGTCAGAGTCCATGCCGCGCAGGAAATCTGACCGCGCCAACCAGGAGCTGGCCAGCAGGGACCCCAGATCACCCACCACCAAAGCCAGTTCATCCGGGGCGATGTGCTGCCCGTAGAGCTGGAGCATGGAGCGAATAAGGGGCTCCAGATGCCGTTCCAAACGCCGATCGAATTCCGCGTGCTGAGCCTGTTGCCCCAACTCGATCTGCTGCATCCGCGCACGTGCCATGGAGATCAGGTCGTCCACGGAAGCGTGGTCGGAAGTCCCGGAGTCCACGGCGGACAACTGCGGGGCAAGAGAAGGCAGGGCGTGAATCGAATGCGGTCCGGACGGCAAGTCAGCACCGTCGGCCCCCGAGGCAGGCAGGAGGTGACCGAGGCTGAGCGGATCAGCTGTGGCCTCGAACTGCGCGTTCTGAGTGATGGTGACTCCCTGGATTCGGCCTGAAGCAGTCAAGAACTTCACGGCAAACCGAGCTCAGGATCGTCATTGACTCCGAGGAAAATTGCGTCTGGCAACACCGCCGCGCGTGAGTGGAGCAAATCGTGCCGGTCAGCAGCCAGTACCGAGGCTCATGATAGTGAAGCTCCCTGATTTTTGCAGGTCCTGGTCAAGGAGCCTTGTGGGACGGGTCTGTGGGTGGGGATTCTGTGGACTCAACAGCCCACGGAATCCTCACCCACAGATGATCCACAACCATCCACAGCCGTCTCCACAGAGTTCTCCACAGGCTGTGGGAAATGCTCAGGCGTCGGTGTACCCGTTGGCCTCCAGCCAGTCACGGGCAGCCTGCTGCGGATTGACCGAACCATCACCGGAAACGGACTGGTTGAGCTCAATCAGGTCCCGCGTGGTGAGCTTGGAGGAGAACTCGTTGAGGGCATCGGCTGCACCGTCAGGCAAGCGGTCCTCAGCAGCCAGGGGCAGAACCTGCTGAGCAATGAAGTTGTTCTCCGGATCCTCCAGAACCACCAGATCCTGCTGCTTGATGGCGGGGGTGGTGGTGAAGATGTTGGCCACGTCCACATCCCCACGGGTGAGAGCATCCACGGTCAGGGAGCCGCCGCCGTCGTTGATGGGTTCAAAGGACTGGGGCGTGCAGCCGTACTTGGACTCCAAACCGGGCAGACCGTAAGCACGTTCCTGGAACTCCGGCGGTCCGGCGATCACCAGCTGATCACAGACCTCGGCCATGTCCGCAATGCTGGTCAGGGAATACTCGTCCGCGGTCTGGCGGGTGACCACCATGGCGTCCTTGTTCTCTGCCTCAGAAGCCTCCAGTACGGTCAGCCCGTCCGGAAGGGCATCAGGGAGCGCATCCAGGATCTCCTCCCCGGAAGCTGCATCCGATTCCGGATCCACGTAGAGCAGCAGGTTCCCGGAGTAGTCCGGAACCAGGTCAATGGAACCGTCCTCCACCGCGCCGATGTATGCCTCACGCGCACCGATACCGGGCTCTGTGGAGGCCTCGATCCCGGCATCCCGCAGCACCCCTGCGTAGAGCTCCGCAATGATCTGCGATTCAGGGAAATCAGCTGACCCCACGGTCACGGTGCCGTCACCACCGCCGGAGGAATCGCCGTTCAAGGGGTCCGAACTGCCGCAGGCGCTCAAGGTCAAGACGCCCACTGCGGCAAGGGGCAGGGCCGCGCGGCGCCACACGGAGAGTCGGGGGCGGGAGGAGTTCTGGAGGGTGGCTTTCATGTTGTGCTCCTGAGGTGATTGCTGTGTGGTCAGTGTGCGGTGGTTCGCAGTCCAGGGGAGGTGACAGCGCGTTGCAGCGCCGCCAGAACGGCATCCGTGGCCAGTGCCAGAACGGCAACCAGCAGCACGGAACCGAGCATGCGGGAGTAGTCACGAACGGCCAGCCCGTCAATCAGATAACGGCCCAGCCCGCCCAGATTGATGTAGGCGGCAACAGTGGCAGTGGCAATCACCTGCAAGGCAGCATTGCGGATTCCGCCCATGGCCACAGGCAGGGCCAGCGGGACCTCCACACGGGTCAGGACCTGCGTGGGGGTCATGCCCTGGGCCTTGGCGGCATCCCGTACGGCCGGGGAAACCTCTGCCACACCGGCGTATGTTGCCGTCAGGATGGGCGGCACCGCCAGGATCACCAGGGCCAGAAGCGGCGGCACCAGGCCCAGTCCCATCAGCAGGGAGAACAGCGTCAGCAGACCCAGGGTGGGCAGCGCACGCAAGGCACCGGCCACCCCGATCACAGCCCCGGACCCGCGGCCCGTGTGCCCCACCAACATCCCCAACGGCACAGCGACGACGATCGCCACCACCATCACAATGCCCGAATACGCCATGTGTTCCAGGGCGCGCGCTGGAATGGCACCTGATCCGGACCAGTTGGTGGGATCCGTCAGCCATTGCCACATTCCGCTCAGCAGGTTCATGCCCCACCTCCCGTTGCAGCAATCCGCCGGGCGGATTCATCCGGATCCGGTGCAGTAGACGGCTGAGGGCCAGATGACGAGGTTCGCCGGGCGTCGTCGTGAGATGAATCCGCGGTGAGGCGCCCGGGGCGCTGCCACCGCGTGAGGTAGAGGCCCAGCAGCCGCAGCAACTGGTCCAGGCCAACGGCCAAGATCACCGTGAGCACCACACCCACCAGGATCTCCTCGGCAATGCTGCGGCGCAGACCGTCCGTGAACAACGTGCCCAAGGACTGAATGCCGATCACAGCGCCCACGGAGACCATGGAAATGTTGGCCACCAGCGCGGTCCGCACACCAGCCAACATGACGGGCACGGCCAGGGGAAGTTCCACGGCCCAGAAGCGCTGCCACTTGGTGTAACCCACCGCGGTGGCCGCCTGCAGAACGGAGCGGTCCACGGCGGCAAAGGCATCCGTGCAGGACCGGACCAGAATCGCGATCACGTAAATGGTGAGAGCCACGATCACGTTGATGATGGAGGTGATCCGAGTGCCCAGAACCACCGGAAGCAGCACAAAGAGTGTCAGGGAGGGGATCGTGTAGAGCAGAGCGGCGCCGTTGACCATCAGCGGGCGGATCAGACGTGAACCAGCCGCCAGACGGGCCAACGGAACCGAGATCAGCAGACCCAACACCACCGGCACCACGGACTGCATCAGATGGGTCCCGGTCAGACGCAGGACCAAATCCAGATTCTCCGGCAGCCACGTCATGAGCGGGACTCCCGTGCGGCCTCAATGGCGGTCATGATCTCCTGAGGCCGCAGCACCCCGCGCAATCTGCCGCGTTCATCCACTGCAACGGCCAGCCCGGACGGTGAGGACAGCGCCGCATCCAGAGCTTGGCGCAGGGAACCACCGGGACGGTACAAGGAGCCACCCACCCGGTGTGTGACCTGACCACCGGCAGGTTCTCCCCCTGAGGGCGGAATCCACCCCACGGGAGCTCCTGCCGCATCCACCTCCAAGGTCCACCCGTTGGCAACGGCGGCACTGGGACCTGTCTGGTGTGCAGCGGTGGAGCCACGGGAACCGCCGGAGCCGCCCGAGCCCATGGTTGGGGTGCCCAGCTCGGCAACCCGGCCCTGCGGGTCCAGGGTGAGCACGCCGGAGAGCGGGATGTCGCGGGAATCAAAGGACAGCGCCCGGAAGCCACGGTCCCGGCCCACAAAGTCGGAGACGAACTGATCGGCCGGTTCCCGCAGAACTTCCTCCGGAGTCGCGTACTGCGCCAACCGGCCACCGGTGGCAAACACGGCCACCCGGTCCCCCAGCAGAACGGCCTCATCCATGTCATGGGTGACAAAAACAATGGTCTTGTTCAAACGCTGCTTGAGATCCAGCAACTCGTTCTGCAGATCGGCACGCACCACGGGATCCACCGCGGAGAACGGTTCATCCATCAGAAGGATGGGCGGATCCGCTGCGAGCGCCCGGGCCACTCCCACGCGCTGCTGCTGGCCCCCGGACAGTTGCGCGGGGTAGCGCGAGCCCAGGGAGCGGTCCAGGCCAATAGTCTCCAGCAGCTCCTCAGCCCGCCGTTTGGAGTCACGTTTGGACTCCCCCAGCAACCGCGGAACAGTGCTGATGTTCTCCAGCACCGTGCGGTGTGGCATCAGTCCGGAAGCCTGCATGACGTAACCCATGGACCGGCGCAGCGCGGCCTCAGGCACGGAGGTGACATCCTGCCCGTTGACCTGGATCTGACCGCTGGTGGGCTCCACCATCCGGTTGATCATCCGCAGTGACGTTGTCTTGCCGCATCCTGATGGGCCCACGAACACCGTGAGGGACCCAACTGGTACGTCAAGATTGAGGTCATCCACGGCGGTGGTGCCGTCCGGGTAGACCTTGCGTACGTCGCGGAAGCTGATGGCGTTTTTGCCCATGGCAGGTTTTCCTGACCTCGATTGACTGGATCAGCCTATGCCATGCCTCGGACACCATCAGGTCACTTAACATTCGGCCCGGCTTGGGAGACGTATTCTTAGCGCATGATTTTGCACCACATGGAACTTTGCCACGGGGAGTTGGCCCTGTGAGCGGCGGTTTGATCGCCCTGCTCGACGACGTCGCAGCACTCGCCCGGGCATCTGCTGCCTCCCTTGACGACATCGGCGCCGCAGCTGGACGTGCCAGCGCCAAGGCGGCGGGCGTCGTCGTTGATGACACCGCGGTCACCCCGCAGTACGTCCGCGATGTGGACCCCCAACGCGAGCTGCCGATCATCTGGCGGATCGCCAAGGGATCCCTGTTCAACAAGCTGGTGATCATCCTCCCGATCGCCCTGCTGCTGAGCCAGTTCGCGCCGTGGGCGCTGACCCCCATCCTGATGCTGGGCGGTACTTACCTGTGCTTTGAGGGTGCGGAGAAGATCTGGGGTGCCATCTCCGGGCACGACAAACACATTGAGCCCGTGGTGGCGACCGACGACGCCGAGGCCGACGGCAAATCTGCCGAGGACAAAATGGTGGGCGGTGCCATCCGCACCGACCTGATCCTCTCAGCGGAAATCATGGTCATCTCCCTGAACGAGGTGGCCTCCGAGCCGATCTTCAACCGTGCCATCATTTTGGTGGTGGTGGCCATCGGCATCACCATCCTGGTGTACGGCGTGGTGGCTGCTCTGATCCGCATGGATGACATCGGCCTCAAGCTCGCCTCACGGAAGTCGGCCGGGGCCCAGAAGTTCGGGGAGTTCCTGGTGGCGGCCATGCCCAAGGTGCTGCAGGTCATTTCCGTGGTCGGCACCGTGGCCATGCTGTGGGTGGGTGGCCACATCATCCTGGTGGGCCTGCACGAACTCGGCTGGCACCCCATCTACAACTTTGTGCATCACGCCGCTGAGGCCGCCGCCCACGCCGTTCCGGTGTTGGCGGGGGCTGTGGCGTGGATCGTCAACACCTTCTTCTCCGCAGTGTTGGGTCTGGTGTGGGGCGCCGCCGTGGTGCTGGTGCTGGAAGGCGTGAAGGCACTGACCGGCCGCGGCAAGGACAAGTTGACCACCCGCCACCCGGCCTCCGGTCCTACCGGACGCCATGAGGCCACGGAACCGCAACCCCACCGCCACTGATCCCCCCACCTTCTCCGCCGAGTAGGCCGTTTGATCGCTGCTGACTGGGTCAGGGGCGATCAAAAGGCCTACTCGGCGGGGGAGGTCACCCATGGGCTGGGGAGGAGGTCACGCTCGGACGGAGGGGTGAGTCACTCCTGCTCGGCGAACTGCGTCTGGTAGAGCTCTGCGTAACGGCCGCCAGCGGCCAACAGCTCGGCGTGCGGGCCACGTTCCACCACCCGGCCACCTTCAATCACCAGGATCTGGTCCGCCTTGCGCACCGTGGACAGGCGGTGGGCAATCACCAGCGCGGTGCGCCCACTCATGGCCTCATCCAAGGCGGCTTGCACATGGGCCTCGTTGGTGGAGTCCAGCGCGGAGGTGGCCTCGTCCAGGATCACCACACGCGGGGCTGCCAGCAGCAGACGCGCGATGGTCAACCGCTGCCGTTCACCACCGGAGAGTCGGTAGCCACGTTCACCGATCACGGTGTCCAGGCCATCCGGCAGCTCCCCCACCACGTGGTCCATGCGGGCGCGGCGCAACGCGGACCACATGTGGTCGTCGGTGGCCTGCGGGTTGACCAGCGCCATGTTGGCTCTGATGGACTCGTGGAACAGGTGCCCGTCCTGGGTGACCATGCCCACGGTGTGGCGCAGCTGCTCGAAGGAGACGTCCCGCAGATCCACCCCACCCAGGCGCACGGCACCGGTGGTGGCGTCGTAGAGCCTGGGCACCAGGGAGGCGATGGTGGACTTGCCGGCACCGGAGGATCCCACCAGCGCCACGGTCTGACCCGGCTCCACGGTGAAGTCCACTCCGTGCAGAACCTGCTCGTTGGCGCGGTTGTCCAACACGGAAACATCCTCCAGGGAGGCCAGGGAGACGTCTTCGGCTGAGGGGTAGGTGAAGGCGACGTCGTCGAACTGCAGGGAGAGCGGGCCGCCCGGAATCGGGGCGGGATCCGCGCGTTCGGTGAGCAGGGGTTTGAGGTCCAGGACCTCGAACACACGCTCAAAACTGACCAGGGCGCTCATGATGTCCAGGCGGGCGTTGGCCAGCATGGTCAGCGGCGTGTAGAGCTGGCTGAGCAGCATGGCCAGGGTGACCACCTGACCGGCATCCAGGTTGCCCAGGATCGCCTGCACACCACCCACGCCGTACACCAGGGCCAGGGCGAGTGCGGACACCAAGGTCAAGGCCGTGACAAAAGTGGCCTGGAGCATGGCCACCCGCACGCCGATGGTCTTGACCCGGCCGGCGCGGGAGGCGAACTCGCCGGACTCGGAGCGGGGGTCACCAAAGAGCTTGACCAGGGTGGCGCCACCGGCGGAAAACCGCTCGGTCATCTGCGTGGACATGTCCGCGTTGTACTGGGCGGCTTCCCGCTGCAAATTGGCCAGTCGACCACCCACCAGGCGGGCAGGCACCAGGAAGATGGGCAAGAGCAGCAGGGACAACAACGTGACCTGCCAGGAGATGGTGAGCATCACACCGATGGTCAGCAGCACGGAGACCAGGTTGGAGACCACACCGGAGAGCGTGTTGGAAAAGGCTCGCTGAGCGCCGATGACGTCGTTGTTCAGCCTGGAGACCAGAGCGCCGGTCCGGGTGCGCGTGAAGAAGGCGATCGGCAAGGTCTGCACATGGTTGTAGACCGCCGTGCGCAGATCCAGGATCAAACCCTCACCAATGGTGGAGGACAACCAGCGGTTCAGAATCCCGAGTCCCGCGGTGGCAATGGCCACGACGGCAATGAGCACCGCGAGCCACACCACCAGATCCACCGGCCCGCCACCGGTGATGGCGTTGACCACGTCACCGGCCAGGATGGGGGTGATCACCCCCAGACCGGAGACCCCGATGGAGACCACCAGGAAAATCAACATCATCCGCCGGTGCGGGGCAGCAAAACGGAAGATTCGCGCCACGGTTTCCCGGGACACTCGACTGCCTTTGAATTCTTGTCCCCGGGTGGCGTTGTAGAGCAACGCCATGGGGGAATTGTGCATACTCACGCAGCCACTCTAGGGCTGCCCACAGGGGTCATCAGCCCGCTTTCGCAGTCGGCCGGGGAGGAAGTGGGGTGAGAATGATTACGGCAGGACTCAGCCGTTTTGAGGCTCGCCTGAGGTGGTGGCCTCCGCCAGGGACCGGCAGATTGCAGCCAGATGGCCCACCTGTTCGGCGGAGAGCTTGTCAAAGATGACCTTGCGGACGTGAGCCACGTGCGCCGGTGTCGCTTGTTCAACACACTCCATGCCGGCGTCCGTGAGGGTGGCCACCACAACACGCTTGTCACCGCCGTCGCCGTAGCGCTCCACCAGGTCGCGCGCCTCCAAACGGGTCACGATCCTGGACAGGCGGGACTGCGCGGTGAAGGTGGCAGCAGCCAGATCGGACATCCGGCGCTTGCGGTCGGGGGCCTCGGAAAGAATGGCCAGCACAAGGTATTCGGCAAAGCTCAATGATGAGTCTTCGATGAGCTGGCGCTCAATGGTTCCCGGCGTTTTGAACATGACTGAGATGAGACCCAACCATGCCTCACGCTCTTCTGGACTCAGCCACTGGGTTTCTGACATGAATGTAATCATACTGCCGAATATCTGTGTTCGACACGTCAACCAAGGCCCCCATCGGTACTTGCAGGAGCAATTGACAGCCTACTTCCCTTACCTGGCGGGGAACTCGATTCTGCGCACACCGCACGCGGGTATTGCCAGCTCCGGCGTGTCGCGGCGTGGCGCATCTCTGCCAGAATGTGGCCCATGGACGATCAGGGAACCTGGCCCACACCCCTGCCCCCGGAAGGCAGCACGGCCGAACGCGATTTCGACCGGCAGGTCATGGACGAATTGCGCTCCGACCCTCAAGCCCTCCGGCAAATCGGCGGCGTCAAGGGCAACGTGTGGATCGTCCTGGCACCTGTGATCGCCGTGATTTTACTGATTCCGGCGTGGATGCAGTGGCGTGCCACAGGCTCAGGGCTGTGGCTTGCGGTGATCGCCGCAATTCTGGTGGTGGCCACACTGGTTTGGGTCTCCCGCGTCAAGACCGTCATGGGCCAGGCCCGGCAGGTCCTGGGCTCACACCTGGTGGGTTCGGTGGGTTACGGGATCGGCGTGGTGCGCAGCATCCACTTCCCGGACTCCACCAACGACGACGACGCTGCAGCCGACCTCAGCTCAGACACTGATCTGGCCCAGGATGCCAGCCCACGCCCTGATGCCGAGCCGGATCCGCTGGTCTCCCGTGACGTGCACGCCTCCCAGGAAGAAGACCTTCCCGCAGACGTGCCCACCGTTGAGGTGGAACTGACCATGGCGGTCTCCCCCGTTCAGGGCAAGGGCTTCACGGCCACCCTGATCCAGCGCTACGCCACGGTGGATGCCCTCCGACTGGAAGCCGGCCAACACGGACCGGTGCGCTATCTGCGTAGGGATCCGGAGAACACCACGGCTGTGGAGACGCGCCTGGAGCCGGAAGCCGTGCAGAAGATCTACCGCGCAGCCGCCTTGAACTGACCTTGACCTGAACCAGCCTCAGGGCCGGGCCAGCGCCTGTTCCACCCGACGCCGCAGTTCCGGATGCAGATAGGGCTCCGCGGCCACCATCTCCGGCAGCAAAGACTGCTGCGTGGTGGCAGCACGGAAGGACTGGGACACGGTGATCCCGTGATCAGGGCGGAACTCCACGGTCAGATCCATCCCGGCCTTGACCTCACCGGCCTCCAGAACCCGCAGGTAGGCGCCGGTACGGGCACGCTGCGTGAAGGTCTTGACCCAACCCTGATGTTGCATCACGGCCGCAAACGTTCGGCATGGCGTGCGAGCGCCCGTGACCTGCAACCGGACCTCCCCAATGCGCCAGATCTCCCCCAGCAGGGCGGAGTCGACGTCGTAATCACCGATGGTGAGGTTCTCCCCAAAGGTGCCGGGAGGGATGGTGAGCCCCAGCTCCGATTCCCAGTGGTCCAACTCTTCCCGAGCGAAGGCATACACGGCTTGGTGTTCACCGCCGTGGTGGCGGTCATCCCCGATGTAGTCGCCAATCACACCCGATCCGGGGCCATCCCCGCGCATTCCGGGGTCACGGATCTCCACGGCGTGGTCCACCGGCCCCTTGTGAATGCCCGTGTCCAGACTGTTGGGCGCGGGATTCTGCTGCCTGCTGCCGGTGTTGACGCTCATGACCGTGCCGGATGACATCAGAGCCTCTTGGTGATCTTGGGGGAATCGCTGACCTTGACGGAATCACCCGACTGATCTGAGTCAGTGGGATCGGTGGCAGCGGAATCAACAGGCCGGGAGGCCCCGGAGTCTTTGCCGCCGGCCGCGGTGGAGGCGGAGCCCTGAGAACTGCGCCCACCCCGCGAGGCCGAGTTGCGCAACGCAGCCCGGGCGTTCTTGGCCTTGTCAGCAAAGGGATTCGACTTGACCGGCCCTTGTGCAGGGGCAGCCTCCGCATGACCTGAAGCGCTCACTGCAGCAGGCTGCTTGCCGCCAACCTTGCCCCGGTTGCGCTCAGCGACGGCGGAGGAGGAGGCTGCGGCGTCGTCGATCTGAACCACCGCAATGCCCACCACGTTCAGTGCCAAGCCCAGCAGACCCACCAGCCAGGCAAAAACCGTCCAGCCGATGCTGGCACACAGCAGGGCAAAGAAGATCAGGGCAAGTGAGGTCACCAGTGCGGGGGTCAGGCGGCGGAAGTCGAACTTCATGAATCCATTCCACCACACCCATGTGGACCAGATCCGGTGAAGGGCCGTGACTGGCCGGGAGGTTCGCCCTGGGCAGTACCGTGGAGGGCATGACCCTGGATGACCGTGTGCTTGACCTTGCCCGCTCCGCACGCACGGTGGCTGTGCTCTCCGGTGCCGGTGTTTCCGCGGAGTCAGGTGTTCCCACCTTCCGCACCCCGGAGACCGGGCTGTGGGCACGCTACTCCCCGCAGGAGCTGGCCACCCCGGAAGCTTGGGAGGCAGATCCAGAGGTGGTGTGGTCCTGGTACGTCCAGCGCGCCCGCATGGTGCGCGGCGTTCAACCCAACCCGGGGCATGTGGCCCTGACCACCTGGGCTCAGCGGGCCGCCGTGACCATCAGCACCCAGAACGTGGACGATCTCCACGAGCGCGCTGGTTCCCCGGTGTTGGCCCACCTGCATGGCTCCCTGTTCGACTTCCGGTGTGAACACTGTGGGCGGCCCGCGGATCAGTGGCAGATTGCGCAGTTGCGTCTGGATGCGCCGGTGGACCCGGACCCACAGCCGCTGGCACCACCTGAATGCCTGGAGTGTGACTCCCGGATCCGCCCCGGTGTGGTGTGGTTCGGGGAGGCGCTTCCCATGGATGCCTTCCAAGCTGCCGAGGAAGCCATGGCCGGGGCTGATCTGGTGCTGGTGGTGGGCACCTCCGGAATCGTGCAGCCGGCTGCCTCCCTCCCCCTGACCGCCCTGGGACTCGGGGTTCCGGTGGTGGAGATCAACCCGGAGCCCACCGAGTTCTCTGCCTACGCCGATTACGAGGTGCGGTTGCCCTCCGGCCAGGCACTGCCCCGGATGGTTGCCGCACTGTGAGGCCGTAGCTGCACTGTGAGGCCGTAGCTGCACTGTGTGAGACGGTTGCCGCACTGTGTGAGGCGGCTGCCGCTGCGTGAACACCCAGCCAGCTTGTGAACCTCATCAGGTAACGGTTGACTGGGTGCAAGGTTCACAACCTGCGGCTCAACCTGCCGCCTGATAGGAGCATTCATGACCGCCTCACCCGTTTCGACCATGAACGATGACCACACCATTCCCCAGCTGGGTTTCGGCACGTGGCAGGTGGAACCGGACGTGGCGCAGGCTTCCGTGGCCGCAGCTCTGGAAACGGGGTACCGGCACATTGACACCGCCGCGATCTACGGCAACGAGGAAGGCGTGGGTCGCGCTCTTGCTGAGTCCGGCCTGGACCGGCAGGAGATCTTCCTGACCACCAAGCTGTGGAACCAGGACCAGGGTTACGACTCCGCCTTGAAGGCCATGGACCAGTCCTTGCAGCGGCTGGGAACCGATTACGTGGACCTCTACCTGATTCACTGGCCCTGCCCCGCCAACGGTCTCTACCGGGACAGCTGGGAAGCCCTGGTTGAACTGCGCAACAGTGGGCGGGCCCGGTCCATCGGAGTCTCCAACTTCCCGGCCCACCTGGTGGAGGAGCTGGTGAACAGCGGCGTGACCCCTGCCGTCAACCAGATCGAGCTGCACCCCTACTTCCCGCAGGTGGAGTTGCGCGCTGCCAATGCTTCCCACGGTGTGCTCACGGAGGCATGGTCGCCGCTGGGCCAGGGTGGGGAGGTCCTCACGGATCCCACGGTCACGGAGATTGCTGAGGAAGTGGGTGCCACCCCCGCTCAGACCGTGCTGGCGTGGCAGTTGGCCATCGGCAACATCGTGTTCCCCAAGTCCGTCACCCCGGAGCGCATCCGGGAGAACTGGGGTGCGTTGCAGGTGACCCTGGACGAGGAACAGTTGGAGCGTCTGACCGAGCTCGGGCGTGACAACGGCCGCCTGGGCCCGGATCCCATGGAGTTCAACTGAGTCGGTGTCCACTGACAGGGTCTTTCACGCTTCGGTACTACGAAACGTGAACCACTCGTAAGCTGTCGGGGGTGGTGTCTTCACGGCACCACCCCCTCCGCATCCCATTTCCAGGACCCGCCATCCGGGGCCCACACCACATCGGAGCGCCCCTCATGGCACCCAGCACCACCTCCTCCTCCGCTTCAACACCGGAGCCCACGACGCCGCACGAACCGGCCACCGAGCACACGGAGTTGCCCTGGGACAGCAGTTCCACGGGTCGTCGTCGTGCAGCTCCGGAGCAGGAGAACGGGCGGCGCGGCCCCACGTGGCTGCGCATCCTGTTGCCCGCCTTCGCCTTGCTGGCCTGGGTTGTGGTGATTGGTTTGGGTGGCCCGTTCTTTGGCCGCATCAGCGAGGTGGTGGAGTCCAGCCAGTCCTCGTTCCTGCCGGAGACGGCGGAGTCCACCCAGGTTTCCAACCGGGCGGACGACTTTGTGGAGGACCCCTTTGTCCCGGGTGTTGCCGTGATGCAGCGCGACGGCGGTCTGACGGAGGATGACCGGGACTGGGCTGAGAACCTCAGCGAATCCCTGGTGGATGCAGGACTCGCGGAGGAGACCGCCTCCCCGCCGGTGGAGTCCGAGGACGGCAAGGCCCTGCAAGTCTTTGTCCCCATGAATGAGAACACCTATGACGAGCAGGTTTCCGACCTCCGTACGGAAATGCAGGACACCGCACCGGAGGGCCTGAACACGTACGTCACCGGCCCGGCGGGATTCGCCACTGAGCTGGCCGAGGGCTTTGCGGGCATTGACGGGATCTTGCTGCTGGTGGCACTGGCTGTGGTGTTCGTGATCCTGGTGATCGTCTACCGCTCCCCGCTGCTGCCGGTGATTGTGCTGATCACGGCCATGGCGGCCCTGTGCGCAGCCATCATTGTGGTCTACCTAACGGCGCAGGCCGGGCTGATCCAGATTGACGGCCAGGTCCAGGGCATTCTGTTCATCCTGGTGGTGGGTGCCGCCACGGACTACTGCCTGCTCTACACGGCCCGGTACCGGGAAGCGTTGAGGGAGGACCGCAGCAAGGCCACCGCCACCCGCACTGCCATTCGCGGCACCATTGAACCGGTCCTGGCCTCCGGCTCCACCGTGATCGCCGGGTTGTTGTGCCTGCTGTTCTCCGACCTGGGCTCCACCAAGGCGCTGGGACCGGCGGCCGCCACGGGCATTGCGTTCTCCATGCTGGCGGCACTGACGTTCCTCCCGGCCGTGCTCTACGTACTGGGGCGGGCAGGGTTCTGGCCCTCGCGCCCCAAGTACGATCCCAACCGGCCCGACGCCGTGCGCGTGGTGGACCCCGGTGGTGTGGACGGCCTTCCCACGGTCACGGGCAAGGGCCTGTGGGCCGGCATCGGCCGGTTTGTGGCCCGCCGGTTCCGGGTGGTGTGGATTGTTGCCACCATTGCTCTGGTGGCCATGGCGGCCTTTGCCCCAACCCTGCAGGCCTCCGGCCTCAAGCAGTCAGAAACCTTGATCGGGGACTCCCCTGCCTCCGATGGCCAGGACGCCCTGTCCGCGCACTTCCCGGGTGGCACGGGCTCACCCATCACCGTGATCGCACCGGATGGCACCCAGGACCAGGTGGCTGAACGGGCCGAAGAGCTGGAGGTGACCGACTCCGTGGCGGTGACCGCCAACGATTCGCCGTCCGGCTCCCTGCCTCTGGGCACTGCTGCTGAAGAGCAGGCGCAGCAGTTCCAGGGTGCACCTGATGGCGCCAACCCGTTTGCCGGCGTGGAGCCCACAGTTTCTGACGGTGACGTCCAGATTCAGATCACCACCACGGTGGCACCTGACGCGGATGAAGCCCAGGAAGCCGTGACTCAGTTGCGCACGGAGCTCAAGGACGTGGATTCCAGCATCATTGTGGGCGGGGAAACGGCCAGCAGCATGGACACCCAGGCCGCTTCCATCCACGACCGCAACCTGATCATCCCCATCATCCTGGTGGTGGTGACCATCATCCTGATGCTGTTGCTGCGCTCCGTTCTGGCACCGGTACTGCTGATCATCCTGACGGTGATCTCCTTTGCCTCCGCCCTGGGTGTTTCAGCACTGCTGTTCAACCATGTGTTCAACTTCCCCGGATCTGACGCCTCCGTACCCCTGTACGCCTTCGTGTTCCTGGTGGCCTTGGGCATCGACTACAACATCTTCCTGATGTCGCGGGTGCGGGAAGAGTCCTTGGAGCACGGAACACGGGCCGGGATCCTGCGGGGCCTGGTGCTCACCGGTGGTGTAATCACCTCGGCGGGTGTGGTGTTGGCCGCCACCTTTGCCGCCCTGGCCGTGATCCCCATTGTGTTCATGGTCCAGCTGGCGTTCATCGTGGCCTTTGGCGTGCTGCTGGATGCGTTGCTGGTCCGCTCCCTGCTGGTGCCGGCCCTGACCTACGACATGGGCCGGATCATCTGGTGGCCCTTCCACCGTAGGATCGACCGCTGAGACCCCCCTCCCCCTCATACGCCGAGTAGGCCTTTTGATCGCCCCTGGGTCAGTCAGCAGCGATCAAAAGGCCTACTCGGCGTATGAGGGTGGGATCAGGCGGCGTTGTGCCGGATGACGGGGATCTCCTCGGTGACGGGGCCGTCGTCGTAATCCCTGGCGGTGACGGAAAGGTCCGCGGTGGTCTGGGGCGCCGGCTGGTGGGTTTGCGCGTAGGCCACGCTGCGGTCGGGGCTGCGGTAGTTGAGCTTGCGTTCGCTCTGGTTCAGGTCCCACCCGAAGGTCTGCGCCATGGCGGGCACGGCCCGGTTGGCCACACCGCACCCCAACGCGATGCCTGCCCAAGCCACGGGTGCTGCGGCCAGAACATCCAGCAGGTAGGCCGAGGAACCGACCAATGTGGCAGCGGCAACCAGCAGCGTCACGCCGCCACCAATGGCCAACAGCAGAGTGGCCTTGGCGTGATGACGTGCAGTCACCAGCAGGGCCAAGGTGATCACCACCGCGCCGCACACCGCACCGGCGGGCATGGACGACGCCGTCTCAGCAGCAGTCAACGTTTCCCCCGGGATCACCGGCGCCGGCCGGGACACGATCTGCTGGGTCATGAAGCACACCGTGGAAGCGACGACGGCGATCACCGCAAAACCGGCAGCATCCCGAGCGGACCGGCGGATGACCACCAACCAGGCGGTCAAAGCGGCGATCACGGCAAAAATCATGGGTGCACTGAACGCGCCGTGCACAAAGTTGGCAGCGGCCAACATCATGGAAGAACGCACGGGTTCGAGTGCTGCGAGGACCTGCGATTCAGCGGCACCGACCTGCGGGGTGAAGCTGATGATCCGTCCCACCGTTCCGATTGCCAGGATGACAATCAGCGGGATGATGACCCAGTGCTCCAGCTGCGGCAGTCGCCACGTCGTGCGGTCCGGCGAGGGGGAAGTGTTCTGCGCCGGGGAAGACATTCTTCGATTGTGGCATCAGTTGCGAAAATCTCTAAACGCCACGTCGAAGTTGAACAACAAACGGGAATATTTTCAGGCAGCTTCCAGGGTCACTCACCGGCGGGAGGCTGGGCCGAGGGCTCCACGGATGGCTCACCGGTGCCCACATGTGGTGGTGACACGGTCTCTGACGTGGCTTCTTGTGGGATCTCAAGGGAAGCAGGATCCGTTGGGACGGCAGGTTCGGCCGGGGCTTCTGGTGGTGCCGGGACGACTGACTGTGCCGGGGCAGCTGATTCGTCCGGGACTGCCAGACGTGAATCCAACGGCACCCAGGCACTGGGCTCGGCTTGTGGTGGGGGCTGCGGGGCAGGCACCCACTGGAGACCGTCGCTGAGGATGAGCTCATCCGGGTCCAACGACGACGTCTCCGGATGGGTGGGCCACGGCATGGTCGAGTTCCCCACCGGCTCGGAGAACTCCGGTTGCGAGTTCTCCGGCTGCGGGGTCTCGAAATGCGCGCTCGGCATCTGCGGAATCAGGGGCTGGGGAACATGCGCCTGGGGAAACTCCACCGGTTGCGGATCTTCCGGTTGCGGGACCACGGATTGAAGCACCTGGGGCTGCGGCAAGACAGGCTGCGGCACACCGAGCGGGGGCACGTCGGACTGAGGCAACGCTGACGGCGGCTCCACCAGGAATTCACCCAGCACCGGGGATGCGTGGTCATCCTGTGCCACTGCAGAGAACGGCATGGCCCGCGGCGTCAGCAGCTCGGTACTGAGTTCAGTCCCTCCCACCGATGACTCCTGCGCAAGCACCACGCCATCCTCAGATGGTGTGGGAGACGTGACATCCGAAGTGGCTGGATCAGGCACCAGACCACCCGGGACCTGCAGGGGGACGCGGGGTACCTCCACCACCGTGGCAGGCACCACCACCAGATCACCCACCGCAAGGCTCACCGGTGTCGCGCTGGAGACGGCCAAGGGGGCCAACGGAGGTTGACCCACCAACCGCGTGGGATCCACCACCGCCACCGGATCCCGCAGCGGGGGAAAGGCCACCGCCCGGTCCATGCCGGCCAGCTCGAGCTGCGGCAGGTCCAGCTGCCCGGCCTGGAAGGCGGCCACAGCCCCCGAGGGCATGGCGACCTGAACAGTTCCCACCACCACGGCGTCGGGAAGTACCGGTCCTGCAAGCGGCACCGCAGGGTGGGCGGACCATCCGGGCTTGCTCTGGTTGGAGAATGCAGATCCCACGCCGCGGCCCATCTGCCGAACGGCAGACCCGGCCCGCAGGACTCCGGCGGGGCTGGGCAACACATAGGTGCGTGTCCCGGCCTTGCCGGGTTCAGGCGGTGCCGGGGCAGCAACCCACCCGCTGTCCCCAGCTGCAGGGTTCTGCCCCTGTGTGACGCCGGTGCTCGGCCACGCAGTGACGGTGGGTTGAGATGTGGATCCAAGCGCGGCCACCAGGGCGTCCCGCGAAGAGGAGTCCTGGGAACCCACAGGGTCGGTGCGCGTGGTTTCTGCGGTGGTGCTGGGGGCAACGGTTGTGATCATGCCAGCCACCACGGCGCCGGCTGCCGCCGTGACGTAAACGGGAACTCCTGTGGAGGAAACCGGCATGCGGGGTCGCCAGATGGTGGTTGCCTGCGGATCACGGTGACGTCCGCGACCCCTGATCAACCCACGCGTCCGGCCGTTGCCGTTCACATCGCCCCCTCAAGCTCATGCCCCGGTGGCGCGTGATGTGGCGTGAGATCCATCCACAGCCCCGTGGCACCCCCATGAATCCGCTCCCAGCGGACCCGAATCCCCATGTTGACCGGATCGACTCTCATCCCGCATCAGCATCCGTGACGGATCCGGTCAATCACCGGGATGGGGGACAGGTTGCCGAAACAACATGTTGTCTGTCCACCATTTTAGTGACGCATCACCTCACAACACAAGGGTGATGGCCACTGAACGGTGGTTGCCCGACCGACGGATTCACCCCGGCGTCACCGTGACGTCATCGTGTGGACACTCAGGAGGCTGCGCTTTAGCCTAGCGAGACACTCAGACCGTGATCCACGTCATGAACTTGGCGCGGCCCCGGGCAGCCAAGGAGCAGCGCATGTCCACCTACACCTCCCCCACCTCCGTGGCAGGCCACACGGCCAACACCAGCGCGGTGGTTCGTATCACCATCGTGGCAGCCATCGGCGGATTCCTGTTCGGTTACGACTCCGCGGTCATCAACGGTGCCACGGGCGCCATGCGGGAATACTTTGGCGTGGGCCCCACCGCCCTGGGCAGTGCCGTGGCCTCCGCGCTGTTGGGCGCGGCAGCCGGCGCGGCCTTGGGCGGGCGCCTGGCGGACAAGTTGGGGCGCGTGCGCGTGATGCGCATTGCCGCGATCCTGTTCCTGCTCTCCTCCATCTTCTGCGCCATCGATCCATTCTTCGGCCCAGACATGGGTGGCTTCTACTGGTTGGTCTTCTGGCGCGTGGTGGGCGGTGTGGGTGTGGGTGTGGCCTCCATCATTGCCCCGGCCTACATTGCAGAAATCGCCCCGGCGGACATCCGTGGCCGCTTGGGCTCCCTGCAGCAGATGGGCATTGTGCTGGGCATCTTTGCCTCCCAGATCACCAACCGCATCATCGTTGGTTTTGCCGGTTCGGCCGAATCCTCCTGGTTGTTCGGTCTGGACGCCTGGCGCTGGATGTTCCTGCTGGAAGCCGTACCGGCCATCATTTACCTGGTGGGCGCCTACACCATCCCCGAGTCCCCCCGGTGGTTGGTCCAACAGGGACGCCGGGACGAGGCCATGACGGTGATGGTCCGCCTCCAGGGGCAGGCCCCCGCGGAGCACCGCATGTCCGTGATCGAGCGGACCCTGGACAAGGAGCACAACCCCCGCCTGTCCGATCTTGCGGGCAAAGCTTTTGGGCTCAAACCGATTGTGTGGATCGGCATCGGCCTGGCCGCCTTGCAGCAACTGGTGGGCATCAACGTGATCTTCTACTACTCCAACCAGCTCTGGCAGTCGGTGGGGTTCCAGGAAGGCGATGCCTTCACCATTTCCACCATCACCTCCGTGACCAACGTGGTGGTGACCATTGTGGCGATCCTGCTGGTGGACAAGATCGGGCGCAAACGCCTGTTGTTGATCGGTTCCATCGGCATGGCACTGACCCTGGGCACCATGGCTGCAGTGTTCGCCACGGCCACGGTCACTGATGCCGGGCCGGTCCTGGGTGACACCGCCGGGTTGATCGCCCTGGTTGCCGCCAACCTCTACGTGGTGTTCTTCGGTATCTCCTGGGGACCCGTGATGTGGGTCCTGTTGGGGGAGATGTTCCCCAACAAGATCCGCGGCGCCGCCCTGGCCGTGGCCGGTTTCATCCAGTGGATCGCCAACTGGTTGGTGACCGTGACCTTCCCCATCATCTCGGAAGCGTCCCTGGTGTTCGCCTACGGCCTCTACGCGTTCTTTGCCCTGGTCTCCGTGTTCTTTGTGGTCAAGGCCGTGCGAGAAACCAAGGGTGTGGAGCTGGAGGACATGCACGACTGAGCCGGGAATCACGCACCAGGTGGAGCCTCTACCATGGACGCATGACCTCGCATCCAGACCGCATGGGGGCTTGCCTGGAAACCCCGGCACTGAGCCAGTTTTCACGGCGCGGCTTGCTCAAAGGCCTGGGGCTGGGCGTGGGTGCGGCAGCCGGTGCCACCTTGAGTGCATGTGCGTCGTCGAACTCCGACGGCGCCGCGGGTGCCTCCCCCGGACAATCCTCCCCCTCCCCTCAACCCGTTGCCGTGGCCACCACGGACACGTACACCGTGGGGGACCCCGTTGTGGTCAAGTACGGCACGGAGTCACAGCGCCAGTACGGGCAACTGTGGATCCCACAACCGCTGCCCACATCAGCCCCGGTGGCCGTGGTGATGATGATCCACGGAGGTGGCTGGATGGCCACCTCCAATCTCAACTACATGTAATCGCTGTCAAAGTCCTTGGCCGCGCACGGTGCTGTTGCGTGGAACGTGGAGTACCGGGGCGTGGACGGCGGCGGTGGCTGGCCGCAGACCTTCGAGGACATCGCCGCCGCCATGGACCTGGTCCCCACCTGGGGGAAAAGATCGGCAACCCCGTGGACACCGGGCGGTTCTTCATCAGGGGCACAGCGCAGGCGGCAACTTGGCGGCGTGGGCGGCCTCCCGGGGCACCAACAACACTGGAGAACCCGGCGGGGCCCCGGCGCTGGGCGTCAAGGCATGTTTCCCCATGGCCGGGGTTTATGACCTCACTCTGGCGGAGGACAACAAGGACCGGTACATGATTCCGCTGATGGGCGGGGAGCCGGAGACCTACCCGGACCGCTACGCCATGGCCTCCCCGATCAAGCACCTGCCCACGCACCATCACTTTGTGTGTTTCCACGGGCAGAACGATTCCGTGGTGCCGGTGGCGCAGGCGCAGACTTATCTGAGTGCCGCTCAAAGTGCCGGCGACAATGCCGAGGGCGTCATTCTCCCGGATGCCTCCCACAACTCCTGGACCACGGAGAAGTCCCACCCGTGGCAGGTGGCCCATGACCGCATCCTGGCCACCATGGCAGGACAGTGACCGCTCTCCACCCCGCGACCTGAGCGCGGTGCTCAGGCACCCGCCGTCATGACGGCGTCCAGCAATTTCTGCTGACCCACCGCATAGGCGTAGGTCTCCGGTTTGGTCCACGCAAGATGATCCGTGTCCAGCAGAATCAGTGTCTCCGCAGGGTTCCCCTTGCTCTTCCCCATGGCGGCGTAGTTGTACGTCTGGGCAATGGGGACCACGGAATCCGTGGTGCCGTGGCAGCAGGTGAACTTGACCTGGTCCGGAATGTTGTCGATCGGGGATGCAAGGTCGTAGTTCACGGGAACCTGAGCCGGTGTGCCACCCATCAGATTGACCATTTGACGGTGCCCGCTCTGTTGCGCGTAGACCAGGTCATACACCCCGGCGAAAGCCACACAAGCTGATGGACGCAGCACGGGCCAGCCGCCGGGTTGCTGGGAGCCCCTGACGTGCCGTGAGGCAGCCCATGCGGCCAGATGCCCACCGGCACTGTGCCCGCTGAGAACGAACCGTTTGCGATCAATCTCCCGCCCAATGTGTTGGGCCAGGCGCGGTACGTGGTCCATGGCTGCCGCGACGTCGGTGAACGTGTTGGGCCACCCTCCCCCGCCGCCGATCCCGCGGTACTCGACGTTCCAGGCGACCACCCCGTAGGAGGCCATGTTCCGTGCGATCGCGCGCATGTAGTTCAGCGTGGAACTGTTCTTCCAACTGCCCCCGTGCAGCAGCATGACCACGGGAACTTTGACGTTCTTGGGCAGCTCCTGCGGCACGTACAGTTCGCCGTACTGCCGAGCAGCGTCCTGGCCGTAGGGCAGCATGACTGCCTCAGCGACGTCGTACCTGGTCCCCGTTTGGATCTTCAGCGGCGGGTCAGTGGGCTGAACCGTGGGTTTGGGTGACGACGACGCCGTGGGTGACTCCGCTGTCTCCTGGCCATCCGCTGCGGGGGAACCACAACCCACCAGCGCCATGCTGGCGGCCATTCCCACCCCGCTGAGCAGGTCACGGCGTCGGAAGGCATGCGAAGACGGGTTGTTGGGCGGGGAGACGGTGCGGGGCGCACGAGGGGACATTCACGTACCTGGCTTTGGTGACTTGGGGAACCCCAGTGTCCTCAGCTGCGCAGGGGATTGTCCACTTCATCCCTAGCCATGCCCGCAATCCACCACACCATGACGGCGGCGACCGCTGGAACTATGGCCGCGATCACAAAAATGACCGGGATGGGCATGACCGTGGCCAGGGGGCCGACCAAGGCCATGGAGACCGGCAGCAACAACAGGGAGACGAAAAAGTCCAAGCTGGAGACCCGGCCCAACATCCGGCCGGGAACGCGCCGCTGCAGCAGGGTCCCCCACAGCACCTGGCCGATGCCATCGGATGCGCCCACAATCACCAGGATGACCACCATGACGGCCCAGGAGTGGGTGTAGCCCACGATCGCCAGCGGCAGGGTGCCGAAACCCCAGACCAGCACGATCAACGTCAGATACCGCCGCGGGTAGGACAATCCGGCAGTGATCATGGCTCCGATGGCGGAGGAGACACCGGTGACGGCCAGCAGCAAACCGAACTCCGCTTCACCGGCCCCAAAATTGTCCCGAACCACAAACGGCAGCAGAACTTCCAGAGGACCCAGGAAGAAGAAGATGGCCACCACCGCAAACACCAAGGTGCCCAGCAACCAGGGTGTGCGCACCGTGTAGTGCACACCCTCCATCAGGTCGGCCACCACCTTGGCGAACGGTCCCCGGGGTGCTGCCGCAGGCTCCACCGGAGCACCGGAGCCGGCCACCTCCACGCCGATTCCCGTGATGTTGATGGGCCCGGTGTGAACAGGCGGTTCCGTGGAATCGGTGTGGGGCGCCTTGTCCGCATCAGCAGCTTCCCCGGCTTCAGCAACTTCAGTTCGACGCCGTTTCTCCACCTGCTCCAGGGACGGCACCTCGAGCCCCAGAAGGGCGGCCACGGAGAACACCCCGCACAGTGCCACGGCGGCGAATCCGGCCCATGGACCCCAGGCGGCCACCAACAGGCCTGCCATGGCGGGCCCGGCAGCCGTTTGCAGCAGGGGACGCGCGGATCCTTCCACCCCGTTGGCGGCCAGCAGTTTCTCCGCGGGCAACAACCGGGGCAGGGAGGCTGAATAGGACGGGTAGAACATGCCCACCCCGGCAAAAATGATGAACGCGGCAGCCGCCAACTGCCACAGCGCCAACTGTTGGGTGGCACTGAGATAGGTCACCAGGCAGACCACCACCGTGTTGGTTGCGCACACCGCCAAGAGCACACGATGTGGTGGCAGACTGTCCGCTGCCACCCCGCCCACCAGGGCAAACACCACCAGACCACCAGCGCCCACAGCAGTGACACCGGACAGGGCGGCGGGGCCGCCGTCGTTGGCCATGACTTGGAAAATGATGGTGACGGCCCAGGTCCCCTGGCCCAACACCATGGCCAACATGGCCAGGGCCAGCCGCGGATACCCGGCGTGAGAAAAGGGAGCCACGGCGCGCCCGGCAGCACGAGCAGTTGCTGCCCCCGCTGCTGAGATCCTGCGTTTTCCGTGACTCACGGCTAGGCAGTCTATGGGTCAGACACAGCACCCACGCAAACCGTTGAAGCTCACACCGCGGGCCGTTGCCCTCAGCTGCGCCATTGCTCTTAACCGCAGGGTTGCTTGCAGCTACAGGGTTGCCATCAGCTACGGGGTTGCTCCGGGCGCACGAACGGGAAGGCCAGGACATCGCGAATGGTGGTGCCCGTGAGCACCATGACCAACCGATCCAAGCCGATCCCCAGACCACCTGTGGGTGGCATGCCGAGTTCCAGGGCGTTGAGGAAATCGTGGTCGATCTCCATGGCCTCCGGGTCCCCCGCGGCTGCCTTGAGGGACTGTTGGGTGATCCTGCGCCGCTGCTCCACGGGGTCGGTCATCTCCGAATAGGCCGTGCCGAGCTCCATGCCGCCCACCACCAGGTCCCAGCGCTCCACCAGCCCGGGTTTGGTGCGGTGAGGAGCGGTCAGCGGGGAGGTTTCCTCCGGGAAGTCACAGTAGAAGGTGGGTTCCAAGGTGTTGGGCTCCACCAGTTCCCCATAGAGCTCCTCCAGCACGGCCCCGGCGCCCATGCCCGGGCCCACGGGCACGTTGTGCTGGCGGGCCAGGTTCAGAAGAACGTCAATGTCCGTGTCCACGGAGACTTCCTGCCCCACGGCCTCGGACACAGCTTCTGTGACGGTACGCACCCGCCAGGTGCCGGAGATGTCGATGGTGCGTGGGGCGTCGTCGTCGTGTCCGGCAGAAGCCTGTCCGGAGGAGGCGTGAACGTCCACCAGGGGCAGTTCGGGGCGACCGTAGAGGGCGGTGGCGGCGGCCTTGACCATGGCCTCCGTCAGATGCCGCATGGTGGTGTAGTCCGCCCACGGAATGTAGGCCTCCAGGGCCGTGAACTCGGGGTTAAGGGTGGCATCGGCACCCTCGTTGCGGAAGTTGCGGGCCACCTCGAACAACGGCCCGTAACCACCCACCAGGAGTCACTTGAGGTAGAGCTCGGGCGCGATCCGCAAGCTCAGGCCCATGCCGTAGGCGTTGATCCAGGTGCGGAACGGGCGGACCGACGCCCCACCGTGCACCGTGTTGAGCACAGGGGTCTCCACCTCCCGCAGTCCGGCATCCAGCGGGAACTGGCGCACGGTTTGAATCACGGTGGTGCGTTGATGCAGCAACTCGAGCCGGTCCGGGTGGACCACCAGATCCATGGAGCGGTGCCGCAACCGGGATTCGGGGTCCTCAAAGCCGGTGAACGGGACGGGTCGCAGGGACTTTGCGGCCACGGTCACGCCGTGAGCCATCACTGACGGCGTGCCGTTGCGGGAATGCCCCACCACGCCGTCCACCACAACAATGTCCCCCAGATCCAGGGCGTGGGTGAGCAGGTTGAAGTGGTGCTCCCCCATGGCCTCACGCTCCATGACCACCTGGAGTTGCTGACCGGCCTCGGTCAACGTCAGGAACTGGACCCCGCCGTGATCACGGCGGCTGCGAACACGGCCGGAAAACCGCAACTGCCTGCCCGGACCCCCCAGCGCGTCCTGCGCCACGGACAACGGTTGGACCTCCAACAGACCCACCGGCCACGGCGGCGCACCGGCCTGGGCCAGCGCCTGGGCGTGCTCCCTGCGGTGCAGCTCCTCCGGGGTGCGGCGGGGTCCGAGTTCGTTCAGCAGCTCGTGGTCAGCCTGTGGGTCCAGGGCACGCTGCTCGATCAGGCGCACTTGTTCCTGCTGCTGCGCTGTGAGCCGGTGGCCGTCATGGCCGTGGACGCCACGGGCTCCGGCCGGCCACAGGCTCGGCACGAATCCTTCGGCCACACCCGCAGCCAGCGCCACGCAGGGCAGTGTCAACAGGTTCTCGTACACGGCATAACGGGGCACCCAGTCCGGGCGGAACTTGTCATTGAACCGGTAGAGCTTCTCCATCTGGAAGAACCTGTCCACCCACCCCAGCAGCCCGGAGTTGAACCGGGTCATCACCCCGGCACCCAGGCGGTCCGCATCCGCAAACACACTGCGGAACATGGCAAAGTTCAGGGACACCTTGGACACGCCCAGCTGCTCGGCCTGGCGCATGAGCTCCGCAATCATGAACTCGGAAACTCCGTTGGGGGCCTGCGGGCTGCGCCGCATCACGTCCAGAGACAGCCCGCGCCGCCCCCACGGCACAGAGGACAACAACCCCCACCGGCTCCCCACCGGCATCACGGGCCACGACGACGACGCAGCGCCCGTCCCCCGGGTCTCCCCACCTGTTCAGCGCCATGGAGAACCCACGGTCAGGTTCCCCGCCACGCTAGCGGTCCGCCAACACACCAAGGTGCGCCAGTTCGCCAGATTCCAGGTCCCGATGGTGCTCCACGGTGGCTGTCAAGCCATCCCGGCGAGCACGCCGCACGGCCCGGCGCACTTCCGTCATGTCCGTTGAACCCAGGGTGAAACGGTCCGCGTGCAGCACGGCTTCATCCTCCATAGAGGTCACCGCCAGACCCGCACCTTCGGCGTCCCGGTTGGCGTAAGCGCGTGCACCGGCTTCACTGGCTGAAACCACACCCAGCAGATATCCGTAGGTCCGGGCGTGGGCCTTCCACTCGGCAATGGCATGGGGCCACGCAGCATGATCACCCACAGGGTCCCCTGAGGCCAGGCTCACGGAGCCGATGGTCCGAAACGTCACCGCGGCACGCCCGTCCGGGGAAAACACAGCCTCCTTGTCCCGGCGGGTGGCAAACCATCCCAAGGAGTCCAGATCTCCGTGCCCGGCCAGCAGTTCACGGAGCTTGATCTCACCGTCACCGGTCCACTGCGCAGAACGTCGGCCTGCACGCAACAGAGTCCATACGGTGATCACCAGTACCAGGGCCAACAAGATGGCAATGATCTCCTGCACCCAAGGTGGGACGGCGTCGATGTGGCGCCACCCTCCCTGATGCGACCCCATGGCCGCCCAGAAGACCCGCCCCAGCTCATTGAACTGCGTCCATCCGGCTTGTGTGGTGGCCACGATCAAGGCCTGTGTGAGCACCAGCGCCACGGCCAACCCTGCCGTACCGATCACGGCAGCCACCCAGATGGCCCCGGGTCTTGTGCGCGCGGGGAAGGCCTTCCAGGAGCGGACGGCTGCCACCAGGGTCAGACCACCCACCACAATGCCGGTGGCCTCAATGATCATGTGCACGGCGTACGGGAACATGCCGTGGGTACTGGCGTTCCAGATCCAGTTGTCCGTCAGGATCAGCAAGGACACGGTCGTGCCGAACACGCTGAAGACCATCACAGCCACCAGAGCCAGGCGCATGCGTCGCATCAGGGCGGCAGCCACCAGGGCCACCAGGATCACGGACACCAGGGACGGTGTGACCGGAATGTTGAGAGCTCCGAACACAATCACCGGCACCACGGTCAGGGGTCCTGTGATGCGCAGGATCCACAGCGCCACGGCCACCACGGCGGCAAGGGTCCAGACCCATGTCAGAACACGCGCCAGGCGTTCCCCCGCAGGGTCGTACCCACCTGGGGATTTGGGTCGGGACGCAAGTGGCACGGGAGTCCTTCCGATCAGGGTGCCTTGATGCCCAAGCAGGTGTTTGTGGGTTCACAAACACTGGTCAATATTGTCCTATCCGCGGAAACCGAGAAAACCCGAGACGCTTTCCGGAAGTTCGCAGATCAAGTGCTCCGTAGTACCTGGAGGTGCCTGGTTTGTTGCCGAGCGTCAACCAACCCCGGCAAACTGGGTACATAATTTTGGGGGCCGATCGGCAAACGTGCCGGGCCGCTGCTTGCTTTCACTCCGGGACCATCCAGCCCCCCAGACATCTAGGACCTCATGTTCACCATCACCGGGTTGCCAATTCTGATCACCTCTGCGGTGCTGTTTGGGGTGTTTCTCCTGGTGGCATTGCTGGTGCTGCCCCGCAGACGTGGTCCCGGCATTCGCAAGTACCTGGAGCAAGCTGTGGTGCTGATGCTGGTGATGTTCCTGGCCCTGTCCACCGTCTTCCTGTACCTGAACCGGGACAACAACTGGTACGGGGCGTGGGGTGATCTGTGGGCCAACAACGACATCGGCCACATCACCTCCAATGATTACGGGGCAACGCTGGCCCAAAGCGCCAATTTCCAGGAAAAGACCGGAGGGAATCTGACCAATCTCCAGCGCAATCCCCAATCCAACCCGGCACTGGGGACCGTGAATTCCCAGGATGATTCCGGGCAGTGGTTGTCCGTGAAGATCTCCCCCACCTCAGGCAGCAAAACCCAACTGACAGTGGATGCTCTGGTGTGGGTTGCCCCCCAAATACGTGGAAACACCGGACCGTTCCTATCCGGTGGTGGTGGGGTTCCCCGGAGTGCCGGGATCCACCAGCACCTACCGGGATGAGATGAAGATCAATGAACTGGTCATGCACGACGTGAAGAACAACGCCATGCAGGCCCCCATCATGGTCTTCCCCCAGGTGTTCCCCAACAACGCTGACACCGAGTGCGTGGATGGCAAGTCCGGACAGTGGGAAACCTGGATCACCACGGACCTGCGCAGCTGGATCACCACCAATTTGCGCACCATCAGCGACCGCAAAGCCTGGGCCACCACCGGTTACAGTGCCGGCGGTTGGTGCTCAGCCATGGTTTCCATGCGCCACCCGGACCAGTACGGCTGGGGCATTTCCCTGGCCGGGTATTTTGCCCCCGAATACTCCAAGGACCAGCAGCAGGACGATCCCAAGGATCCCAAGTACCAGCTGGACAAGGTGGCTCAGGAGCAGAAGCCTGACATCGGCCTGTGGGCTTTTGCCGCCGGTCAGGACCAGCCCGCCGTGGATGCTTTGAACAAATTCAAGCCGTCCGTGGCCGCCCCCACCTCCCTGGTGACCAGTTTCTCCCAGACCGGTGGGCACCGCACCCCGGTGTGGATTCAACCCCAGCAGGACTCCTTGGCCTGGTTGGGGCAGGTCTCCCCCTGGTTCGCCCCTGAGTCCGCGTGACCTCCTTCCTGCCGGCCAGTGCCGCAGCTGGTCTGGCGGGTTTTGATCCCGCCACGTTCCTGATCGCACTGGGAGCATTGGGGGCCGGAGTACGGCGACGCTCCGTGCTCACGTTCACCGGGATCGTGGTGGGTGGCACCGCCCTGTGGGGTTTGCTGCTCTCCGGAGTGCTCGGGCCACGGATCCGAGACGTCCACTGGCTCCATCTGGCCCGCTCCGGGGACCTGGCCGCCTGGATCGAGCTGGCGCTGGCCGCAGTGATCCTGGCCTGGGGCCTGTTGCGGCTGCGTAAGTCACACCGCCGACGTCGTGCCCGTGGTCAACTCCCCCAGGAAACCTCTGAGACCGAGGGCGGCATGAACCGAGGTCTTGCGGTGATCGGCCTGGGGTTCGTGGCTGTTGTGGTGGGCGATCCTGCCTTTGACGTGCAGGTGGTCCAGGCCGGTCATGCGCCTCTGGCCCTGAATGTGGCCGGGTGGTTGATCTGGGCCGCACTCTCCCAGTTTCCGCTGGTGATCCTGGCCGCGGCGGTGGGTCTGGGACGCTACCGCCGCCTGGCTGAGATCATGCGTGCCGGGTGGCTGCGGGCAGCTCCGACAGCCAGTGCCCTGGCCACCGCGTTGATCCTGGCTGCTGCCCTGGTGCTGGCCGTGGATGCACTCGACCGGCTGTTGTTCGGGCATTTCCTGTGGAACCCGTGAGGTTCCACAACTGCCGCAAGCCCACGTCAGCTTGGTACGCCATCAGCACGTGATGGCGTACCAAACTGTCACCGGCTTTCACACTCAGCGGTTGCCCGTGCCCACACTGGCCAGGCACACCTCACGGGCCACGGCCCATGCGCGGTGATGGATGTCCACCCAGTCGTTGTGCTCCACCCCGTCCATCAGCACCACTCGTCCTGCGTTGCCAGTGTTTGCGTGCTTGCTGATGTAGTCCCGCAGCGTGGAAACCGGCACCACTGTGTCTGCCTTGCCGTGCAGCACGTTGACCGGGATGTCCATGGGCAACCGGTCAATCGGTGACAGTGCCCTGTAAAGCTCGGGTAGCTCCTCCGGACGACCACCCATCACGTCCACCACCCATTGGTCGTTGTCCTCGTTCACGGCTTTCTCAAAGTCCAGGACCCCCGCCAACGGGGTGGTGCTGCGGACACTCAGGCGGGCGTCGTCGTGCGTGTTGCGGCCACCAGGCATGGAGGCGGGAAGCTGGTCACGGGCCGCCACCCAGGCGGCCAGGTGCCCACCGGCACTGTGGCCCGTCAGATGCACCCGGTCCAGGTCAGGGCGGAAATCTGCGTGTTCCCCCAGCCTGGCCACATGGTCCAGGGCATCGGAGACGTCCTGGAAGGTCATGGGCCAACCACCCGGTGACGGGATCCCGCGGTAGGTGGGTAGCCACACCGCCACCCCGTAACGGGCAAGGTCACGGGCGGCGGCCTCACAGTAAAGGGGCCCTGACTTGTCCGTCCATCCTCCGCCGTGGATGAACATGATCACGGGGTAGGTGGGTTGCGGATCTGCACCACTCCAATGCTGTGGGTCCGGCAGGAACAGCTGCCCGGTCTGACGTTCTGGGTCCGCACCCCATTGGATCCAGGTTTCAGCGGGCGTACCGGCGCGCGGACGCCCGGCCACCACACGGGCATTGGCGGAACCGGTGCCCATGACCGAGCTGCCGGCCAACCCGGTTCCGGCCAGGCCCACCAGGGCGCCGAGTGTGATCAGGGTGCGCCGCGTCAGCCTCATCAGCGGTTGCCCACACAGTCCAGGAAAGCCATGCGTGCCTGCGCCCACGGTTCCCCCAGGACGTCAGACCAGTCGTCGTGGCCGATCCCTGGCAGCACCTCCACCATTCCGGGGTTTCCCGTGGCCTCCAAGTCGTCCAAGAAGCCTTGGACCGCTTCCAGCGGTATGACCTCATCGGCTGAACCGTGCAGGGCATTGACCGGGATCTCCAGGGGTAGGCGGTCGGCGGGGGAGGCCCAGTCGTAACGCTGTGGATCCTCCTGCGGTGTGACCCCACCCATCAGGTCGCGCACAAGGTTTCCACCATCCAGTTCCTCCGCCAGGGCAAGGTCGTAGAGTCCCGCCATGGAGGTCACGCTGCGGGCGTTGATGCCGGGATCCGCCCCCGGGGCACCGCTGGGCAGCTTGTTACGAGTGGCCGCCCACGTGGCCAAATGACCCCCGGCACTGTGTCCCAGCAGGTGAACCTGCTCCAGATCCGGGGTGAAGCGCCCAAGATCGGCCAGTTGCGGTACGTAGTCCACGGCATCGGAGACGTCCTGGAACGTCTCCGGCCAGCCACCGGGACCTTGCAGCCCGCGGTAGGTGGGGACCCACACGGCCAGGCCATAGCGCGCAAGGTCAATGGCAATATCAGCCATGTAGCTGGGGTCTGAGGTGTCACTCCACGATCCTCCGTGGATCACCACGGCCACCGGGTAGGTGGGGGTCAAGGACCCACCGGACCAGGCAGCAGGGTCCGGTACAAAAAGCCATCCCGTCTGACGTTGATCGTCCTGGCCCCAGGTCACCCGACCCCGATCCACGGGTTCCCCTGCACGCCGGTGGCCGGCCACCACACGCGCCACGGCACTTCTGCTGGGCACCGGGGTGGTCACCGTCAGTGCCACGGCCCCGCCCACCACAAGGCTGCCCGCACCCCGCAGGAGGTTTCGGCGTGTGACTGTCATGGGCCGGTGATCACGGGGCGCTGAGCGGGATCGCGGTCCTCACGCCCCCAGTCAGACCATGAGCCGTCGTAGACCGTGACGTCCTTGGCCCCTGCCACCACAGCGGCCAGTGCGCCCACACAGGCTGTGATCCCGGAACCGCAGCTGAAGGCCATGCGCTCACGGTTGGCCCCGGCCTCCGTGAACTTGCCCTGGAGCTCTTCGCGGCTCAGCAGGTGCCCGTCCGGCGCCAGATCCGTGAACGGCACGTTGACCGAACCAGGCATGTGCCCACCGCGCATTCCCTCCCGGGGCTCAGGTGCCGTGCCCTGGAACCGGCCGGCACTGCGCACATCAACGACGACGTCCGTGGGGTTCTGCAGCCGGGCCGCCACCTCGGCGTCGTCAATGAATGCGCCGTCGGCAATGGAGACAACCGGTGCCGGCACGGACTGAGGTGTCAGATCCAGTGGCCCCTCCGGGTGACCGGCGGCCAACCACGCGGGGAGACCACCGTCCAGGACGTACGGAAATCCCACTCCGGCGGCCCGCAGCATCCACCAGGCACGGGCGGAGGAAAACATTCCGGCACGGTCATATGCCACCACCACGGAGTCCTGGCCGATGCCCAAGGCCCCGAGCCGCTGCGCAAAGTCACCGGCGGCCGGCATGGTGTGGGGCAGCTGCGCGTCTGCGGACATCTCCCCGTCAAGGTCGAATCGGCGAGCGCCAGGGATCCCTGTGTCCGCTCCGCGGTGGTCCATGGCGGAGGCGTCAACCACCACCACACGGTCCAGATTGGCGGCCAACCAGTTGACGTCAACGGTGGGACCGGCCGGAAGATCCAGGGACGTGGTGTGCTCAGAGACGGTGGTCATGGCACCGATCATTCCATCAGCACAGGTCTGGTGCCATGCGCCATTGCTGCGGTGGTGGGTTCTCAGAGGTGTTGCCGTGCATGTTCCCGGATGCTGTGCTCCAGCCGGTCCAGGGCGGGCAACGGGGTTTTCCAGCGTTGCAGGTACAACGTCACGGTTTCATCCGTCAGCCCGGGCACGCGGGCGAATGCGGAATCCACTGCGGCAAACGGTGAATCGGCCATCTGCAGTTGCGGGACCATGCCCCAGCCCAGGCCGTCAGCCACCGCGCGGATGAATGCTTCTGAGGACGGCACCCGGTGTTGGGGTGCGTTGCTGCCGCCGGGAACATTGCGCAGTTGGGAGTCCTGGAGGTCGTCCTTGTGGTTGAACACCACCACAGGCGTGCGGCTCGAATCCATGTGGGAGCCCAAACTCTCCAGCAGGACCGGGCTGATGCAGGGCTCGTAGACCATCCGGCCCAGTGGGATGCTGCGGCATCCGGTCACGGTGCGCTCCGAGGTCGTGATGGCCGCAGCCACTGCCCCTGCCTGGAGCAGCTTGCGGGAATGGTCCTGGTCCTCCACGCTCAAGCGCATCAGCACTGGTGGCCGGCCGGTCACGGTGGACGGTCCACCCAACTGGGCCATGACCGGGCGGAACCAGGTGGCCAGGGAGTCCGCATTCACCGCCACGGGCAATTGCCACGGGGCGGTCTGCGGGTCGTCACCGCCCTCCGTGACTCCCAAGTGCTCCAAGGTGTCTGCGTGCAGAGCCAGGACCTGCCGGGCCAATCGCAGGACTTCTTGACCCGGCTCCGTCAACTGCACGGGCACCACCCGCTGCACCAGGACGTGACCGGTCTGGGCCTCCAGCGCCTTGATGCGCTGGCTCACCGCGGGTGCCGTGATGTGCAACTGGGCAGCCGCGCGGTCAAAAGTCCCCAGGTCCACCACCGCGGCCAGGGTGCGCAGTTGTTCCATGTCCACCGTGAACTCCCTCCGTGTTGCCTGGAGAACTGGACGAAGCCCCGCAACAGTCGCACACTACTACCGCCACTGCAGGCCACCGGCGGAGTCGCAAGCTCAACCGGTGGTCACCGCAGCGCACCAGGACCAACAACCGCTTGGCCCACAAGACACAAAGAGGGCCACAGGTAGCCGAGACCTGGGCTGCCGTCTGGGCGGATCTGATGACAATTCAGATTCCAGCCGCGGACAAAATCATCCGCACAGTGGTGGTTTACCTGTTCATCGCTCTGTTGATCCGGGTGGCCGGCAAGCGCCGCATGGCCCAGATGAACTCCCTGGACCTGGTGGTTGTCCTGTTGCTCTCCAACGTGGTCCAGAACGCGATCATCGGCCCGGACAATTCACTGCTGGGTGGACTGGTGGGCGCAGTTGTCCTGGTGCTGACCAACTTCCTGCTGGAACGTGCCACTCACCGATCGCCTGCCCTGAGCCGCCTCCTGGAGGGGCCGTCCACGCAGTTGGTCACGGACGGGAGCCTGGACCGCGGGGCCATGCTCCGCCTTGGTCTCAGCCGCCAGGAGGTCGATGCCGCACTGCGCCATCAAGGTGCAGACACCCTCACGGAGGTGCAATCGGCCACCCTCTCCCCTGGAGGTGGCGTGGTGGTGACCCTGCGGCCTGAAGACCAGAACGCCAGCATCGGCGACCTTGAACGTGCCGTGGCTCAGCTGAACAGCAAACTGCACCAGCTGCTCATCCAGCAGGGGCGTGCATCATGACCACCGCGCGCAGTGCCCGCGCAGCATCCTGGTTCCTGGAGGGCAGCCGACCGTCGGCCGCCTACGTGGGGCCGCACCAACGCCCTGACCGCACGGAACAAACGCATCCGTGGTGGAAGGTCATGTGCCTGACCGGCGTGGACTACTTCTCCACCCTGGGCTACCAGCCAAGCATCGCCATCCTGGCAGCAGGTCTGATCTCCCCCTTGGCCACGCTGGTCCTGGTGGCGGTGACCCTGCTGGGGGCGCTGCCCGTCTACCGGTGGGTGGCCGCGGTCTCCCCACGCGGGGCCGGCTCCATCCACATGCTGGAACGCCTGCTGCCACGGTGGACGGTCAAGATCACGGTGTTGGTGCTGCTGGGCTTCACCTGCACGGACTTCATCATCACCATCACTTTGTCCTCCGCAGATGCGGCCGTTCACATGGTGGAGAATCCGTATCTGCCGGACACGGCTTCCCAGTGGCAGTTCTGGATCACCATTGGGTTGTTGCTGCTGCTGGCGGCGGTGTTCCTGGGCGGGTTCTCGGAAGCCATCCGCGTTGCCCTGTTCCTGGTTCCCCTCTACCTGGCCGTCAACCTGGTGGTGATCGTGGCCGGTGGAGTGCAGCTGTTCCAGCACCCGGACCTGCTGGGTTCCTGGTGGTCTGCGGCCATGGCCTCGCATGCCTCACCGTGGGCCGCAGTCGTCGTCGCACTGCTGGTGTTCCCCAAGCTGGCCCTGGGGCTGTCCGGTTTTGAAACCGGGGTGACCGTGATGCCGCAGCTCAGCGGCTCGGCCGGGCACCGCACAGGAAACCGGGGCAAGCACCCGGGCCGTCGGCTGCCGGGTGCCATGTCAACCGGCACCCGCGCCAAGGTGGTGGGCTCCCACCGTCTGCTGACGGTTCCGGCAGGCATCATGGCGTTCTTCCTGATGACCTCCTCCGTGGTGTGCACGGTGCTGATCCCGCAGGACGCTTTTGCAGAAGGTGGCCCCGCCAACGGACGCGCACTGGCCTATCTGGCCCACCAGATGTTGGGTGAAGGTTTTGGCACGGTCTATGACATCTCCACGGTGCTGATCCTCTGGTTTGCAGGTGCCTCCGCCATGGCCGGCATGCTCAACCTGATTCCCCGCTATCTGCCGCGCTACAGCATGGCCCCGGAATGGACCCGTGCCACCCGCCCCCTGGTGGTGGCGGTGCTGCTGGCTGGCTTGGTGGTGCCCTGGATCTTTGACGCCAACGTGGATGCCCAGGGCAATGCTTATGCCACAGGTGTGCTGGCCCTGATCACCTCAGCCGCGGTGGCGGTGACTCTGTCTGCCCGGGCGCATGGCCGCCCCCGGACCGCCCTGGCCTTTGCCGCTGTGCCACTGGTGTTCATCTACACGTTCGTGGACAACATCATCACCCGCCCGGATGGTCTGCACATCGCCCTGGTGTTCGTGGCCGTGCTGCTCATCATTTCCTTCGCCTCCCGCGTGTGGCGGGCTTCCGAACCCCGGGTGGACACCGTGACCTGGGACCAGCAGGCCCTGAGCTGGGTGCATGAAGCGGTGGGCCTGTCCGTGCGCCTGATTGCGCAGAAGCCGGAGGGCACCAGCGCCGGTGACTACTCGGAGAAGCTGCTGGACGAGTAGCGATGGCACGGCCTGATCGAAGGCCCAGAGGTGCTGTTTGTGGAGGTCAACGTCCGCGACCCATCCGATTTTGAGGACAAACTGCGCGTGACCGCCAAGCACGTGGATGGCCACCGGATGTTGCACGTGGACGGGTCATCCGTGGCCACCTGTTTGGCCGCGCTGTTCCTGGACATTGGCGAGCGCACGGGCCAGGTACCCCACGTCTACCTGGAGTGGTCTGAAGGAGAGGTCCTGCGCCGGGCCATTCACGACGACGACGCCCGCCCCGTGGTGCACGTGATGTGATGCCTTGCCGGGCTTCTGAGCCACCATGCCGCGCTCATTAAGCTCAGCTTTTGAAGGCAAAGAATCTTTAGCTGTACCGCAGTTTGATGCGGGCGTAAGTTCTTGGCCCATGGGAATTTTCTTCACCGGCATGTTGGCAGGCCTGGCCTTGATCGTGGCCATCGGCGCTCAGAACGCGTGGGTTCTGCGGCAAGGCATTCGACGGGAGCACGTGGCGATCGTCGTCGCGGTGTGTGCGCTGGCCGATGCCCTGTTGATCACGGTGGGAACACTGGGGATCGGGACGCTGGTGGAGCGCTTTCCCGGTGTGCTGGTGGCCCTGCGGTGGGGTGGTGCGGCCTACTTGATCTGGTTTGCAGTCCAGTCCTTCCGTTCGGCCTTTTCCGATCAGTCGCTGAACCAGGCAGATGCCCCCGCTGCCACCAAGTCAGCGGGACGCGTGCTGGCCACCACCCTGGCCCTGACTTTCCTGAACCCGCACGTCTACCTGGACACCGTGGTCATGCTGGGCAACTTGGCCAATCAGCAGGGAGATCTGCAGTGGATGTTCTCAGCGGGTGCGGCCACCGGTTCGGTGGTGTGGTTCTCCGTCCTGGGCATTGGCGCCCGGGCCCTGGCGCGGCCGTTGAACCGGCCGGGGACGTGGAAGGTGATTGACGTCGGCGTGGGTGTGGTCATGCTGCTCATTGCCGCCAAGATGGTCTTCATGGGCTGAGCGCACCCAAAGCTCTGCCGGAGCCCTCCCGCATGATGAGGGCATGAATCAACACGCTGATCCCCTGGCACCTGTGGAACGCACCTGGGAGGGCCTGGTTTTTGCCGGGCTCAGCGTGGACGGGTTCATTGCGCGGGCAGATCACGACATCGCCTGGCTGGAGGATCTGCCCGCAGCCCCGCATGCCCCGGCACAGGCGCACCCCCAGATCCCGGACTTTGACGATGTCCTGGCCACCTGCGACCACATGGTCATGGGCCGCGCCACCTATCAGAAGGTGCGCAGTATGGGCTTCTGGCCCTATGAACCGCTGCAGGTGATCGTGTTGAGCTCCACCCTGCCGGAAGATCGGGCCGATGGAGTTCTGGTGGTGGATGCCTCCGGCGCTGAGCCGGTGATCACCCCGGGCACCGCCAGCGGTGCGCAGATCCAGCTGGGTGGTTTCTGGATCCTGGAGGCAGCTGACAAGAGCGAGGCTCTGGATCTGGGTGCTCAGGCCTCCGCAGCCTGCCACCAGCCGGTGGAGGTCCGCCAGATGCAGGGCTGAGCGCCCGTCTCGGACCTGTCAGATCATGGGGACGTACGGTTTCAGCCCTGAAACCGTACGTCCCCCCATGATCTGGAACACCTATGACGCTGCACAGGGCGGGCACAGGTTGACCCCGCGTCAGCCACAGAGTGCAGCCATAGCTTGAGGATCAACACGGCCCCCGGCCTGGACCAACAGGACCGGAGGTGACCAACAATCCTCAGGAGCTCAACCCATGCTGTTCGGCAAGAAGACCCCGGAAACCACCTACCGCGATCCGTTTGGGATCCAGATGCACATGGTGGACGGCAAGCACGTCTATGAAGGCCGTGAGCTGCCCCGCCAGGATGACGAGGTGGTGGATCAAGGCCTGGGCTTTGACCTCCAGACTCTGGTCAACCGCCGCAGCGTGGTGTCCGTGATGGGCCTGGGTGCCGTGTCCCTGGGGTTGGCCGCTTGCGCCCCGAACTCGGGGGACTCGGCGTCGTCGTCGGCTTCTGCCACCGGCTCTGCGAGCGCAACGGCGGAGACCATTGAGGTGGACTCAGAGATCCCGGATGAGACTGCAGGCCCTTACCCCGGTGACGGCTCCAACGGCGCGGACGTGCTGGAACAGTCCGGTGTGGTGCGCAGTGACATCCGCTCCAGTTTCAACGGGGCCAGCGGTACGGCTGAGGGTGTGCCCATGACCCTGGAGCTGACCATTGCGGACATGGCTAACGGCAACAATCCCATGACCGGAGCAGCCATGTACGTGTGGCACTGCAACCGGGACGGCGAGTACTCCATGTACTCGGAAAACGTTGTGGACCAGAACTACCTGCGCGGCGTTCAGGTGGTGGATGGTCAGGGCAAGGTCACCTTCACCAGCATTTTCCCGGCCTGCTACTCCGGACGCTGGCCGCACATCCACTTTGAAGTCTACCCGGACCAGGCCTCCATCACGGACTCCACCAACGCCATTGCCACCTCCCAGGTTGCCCTGCCGCAGGACGTCTGTGACACGGTCTATGCCACCTCCGGTCATGAATCCTCGGTCACCAATCTGGCGCAGCTTTCCCTGGACACGGACAACGTTTTTGGCGACGACGGCGGGGCCACCCAGCTAGCCACAGCCACCGGCTCGGTGAGTTCCGGCTACAAGGTGTCCTTGACGGCACGCGTGGACACCAACACCGAGCCCACGGGTGGATCCATGCCGGCTGGCGGCGGCGGTCCCATGGGCGGTGCTCCGGCAGGTGCACCCGGGGCCTGAGTCCTGTTGCACGTCAGCCCCTGGACCGTGTCTGGAATCCATCTGATTCCTGACACTGTCCAGGGGTTTTGCATATGAATGAGGTTCCGGGGTTTGCCGGGCCGGACCCGGATCAAGACTGGGGCTGAACGGACTTCCACCTGGGCGCACCGTCTGATGAACTACCCCAAACGAGTCCAAGGAGGGGTGTGGTGTAGCGATCCCACGAGCCCGTCCTGGAACGCACCGGGGTGAAACCGGCAGGCCCCCGCGCAGTGCTGCGGGACTGGGCACCCACCTAAGGCGTCAACGGGTTGATCGGTCTGGTGTTCTCCGCCTCCGGCCCCATTGCGGTCACCTTGGCCGTGGGGGCAACGGGCGGATTGACGGCTGCGGAGCTTGCCTCCTGGGTGTTCGGAATCTTTCTCTCCGCAGGCCTTGCCACGTTGGTGATGTCCCTGCTCTACCGCCAGCCGTTCGGGTTTGCATGGTCCATCCCCGGCACCGTGCTGCTGGGACCGTCTCTGCAGCACCTCAGTTTTGCCCAGGTGGTGGGGGCATTTTTCACCTGCGGTGTGCTGGTCATGGCATTGGGTGCCACTGGCGTGGTGCGCCGGGCCATGGCGGTGATTCCCATGCCCATCATCATGGCCATGGTGGCAGCGGTGTTCCTGCGCTTCGGCACGGACATTGTGGCCGCCTCAACGGATGCCCCCGGTATTGCGTTGCCCATGGTGGCAGCATTTGTGGTGTTCTCAGCCGTGCCGGTCCTGGGCCGGTACGTGCCTCCCGTGTTGGCCACGTTGGTGGTGGGGGTGGCTGCGGTGGTGCTCAGCGGTCAGTTCCGATTCGACCCCGCAGGGCCGGTCACCGCTCAACCGATGTTCACCGTCCCGGAGTTCACCCTCTCCGCACAGTTGGAACTGGTGATCCCTCTGGCCATCACGGTGCTGGTGGTCCAGAACGGGCAGGGCATTGCGGTTCTGCGTGCTGCCGGGCATCAACCACCCATCAACATGTTTGCCGTGACCTCAGGGGTCTTCTCCCTGGTGAATGCCTCCGTGGGTGCGGTCAGCGCCTGCGTCACGGGGCCCACCAACGCGTTGCTGACCGCCTCCGGTGAACGCCACCGCCAGTACACGGCGGCTGTGACGTACGGAGTGTTGTCCCTGATCTGCGCGGTGTTCGCCCCGGCGTTCACCCGTTTCATGTTGGCCACCCCGGAGGCCTTCATCCTGGCCCTGGGTGGCCTGGCCATGATCAGAGCTCTGCAGAACGCGTTTGTGGGGGCCTTCTCCAAGCCGTTCACCTTTGGTGCCCTGGTCACGTTTGTGGTGACCGTCTCCGGGCTGGATCTGTTCAACATCCACGCAGCCTTCTGGGGGATTGTGATCGGTTACGTGGTCTCCCGGTTGATGGAACCCGCAGACCACCTGGGTCTGCGCAACTGACCAGGCCCAACCACGCCCCATGGACCGCTGCGTAGCGAGTTCTGCCGCCCATCAGAGCTGATGGACGGCAGAACTCACTGCTCAATCGGCTGGATCCGCTGGGGTCAGGCCTTCTGGGTGCGTGCGGCGTCGTCGTGCAGCATCCACATGTCCGGGCCAAAGATCTCGTACCGGATGTTCTGACCGGGCACACCGGCATCCACCAGGGCGGAACGGGCCTCCTGCATGAACTCCAGGCGCCCGCACAGGTAGACGTGGGAGTCCGGGGAGACACCCAGGGCGGAGAAATCCGGGCGGCCGGTGTGCTCCCCCTCCTCCGACTTGGTGGTCCAGCGCTCCAAGGTGCCGTTGGCCAGCTTGGACATGGCCTCGGTCTGCTCCGCCAGCAGCGGGGCGTCGGCATCTGTGGGGTCAACACGAATGGCACGCACCTCACGGGTGGAGCCATCGGCAGCCAGCTTGTCCAGGAAGGCCACCATGGGGGTCACGCCAATGCCCGCGGAGAGGAACACCAGGGGCGCTTCCGAATCCGTGAGCACCACGTCCCCGTACGGGTTGGAGATGGGCAGTTCGGCACCAACCTCCAGGGCGTGCAGCACAGGGCTGACCTCTCCGTCCATGTCCTTCTTGACCGCAATCCGGCGTGCACCCTCCGGGCCGGGGATCAGCGTGAACTGACGCGGCTGGTCAACGCCGTCGGACATGCGCGTCTGCAGGCTCACGTACTGGCCAGCAACCGCGGGGGTCTGCGGGGTATCATCTGCCGGTTCAAAAGTCAGCACCACGGTGTCCCCACCGGTCTCCGTGCGCTCGGCCAAACGGTAGGGCGCAAACATGACGTCATTGGCCTGACTTGCGTAGAGCCCGCGCTCCAACTTCAACAGGGCCTCAGCCATGAGCCAGTAGACCTCATCCCAGGCCTCAGCGATCTCCGGGGTCAAGGCATCCCCCAGGTCATCGGCAATGGCGCCCAAAAGGTGATCGTGCACAATCGGGTACTGCTCCTCCACAATGCCCAGGGAGGTGTGCTTGTGCGCCACCCTGGAAAGCATCTCGTCCGGGTAGGAGTCCGAGTGGGTCAGCAGGTGCTGGGCGAATGCGATCACGGAACCGGCCAGGGTCAGCGGCTGGGCGCCGGACTTCTGGTTGGCGCGGCTGAACACACCGTTGATCAGCTCCGGGTGAGCCTGGAACATGGAGTTGTAGAACTTGGGTGCGATCTCCGGCAAGCGCTCCACGATCACCGGCGCGGTGGCCTCGATCAGCGGTTTGGACTTCTCCGAGAGCATGGATCCTTCTTCCTCGGGCTCACACCCGGCGTCTTGGTGACAGGCCGTCATTGGCCAGCCGGATTGGACGCTACGACTCCCCACCCTCCCCCTCCTTGACCATGGTCAAGATTGGTCTCAGTTGCCGTGTTTTGTTGCCCAGGACAGTTTCAGGGCACTGGAACGGGAGCCGTGCGCACCGTCGTCGTGAGACTCAGACGCCCCAGGACTGCGGCCAGGAACACCAGCGCAACCCCCACGGCCATGATCACGGCGGTGGCCGTGATGCTCAGCGGAGAGACCACCACGCCCAGTCCCAGCACGGGTGCCTGGATGACGACGGCGGAGCCCACTGCCGTGGTGAGCAGCACCGCCAGGGGCTTGGTCAGCGTGAGGCGGCGAGCGCGGTCCATGGTGTTCAACGGCATGCCCACCAGATCCAGATTCCGCCAAAGCTGCGCACGATCCGTGACGGAGGCACTGTGGTCGATCAGGACAGCGCAGGCCACCGTGAGGAACCCGTAGAGCACGGTCACCACGGCACCGGTGCGCATGTCCGTGACCAAATGACCCAGGGTGGGGTCCCCCTCCGCAGTTGAGATCAAGGCCAGGCCTCCACCCACGGTCACGGCCACAAAGCCCAGGAGCACCACGGACTGCAGTTGCCTCCAGGAACCAGCGGGGTCGGCCAGGATCATGCGGGCAGCCACCAGGTGGTGTGCAGAGGTTGCGCGGCGGTGCATCCGTCCGGCGGCCTTGGCCACAATCCATGGACCTGCCCAGGTCATGGCCAGCATGGGGAGGCCAAAGATCACAGCACTCAGGGACACGGCCGCCAGGATTTCCGGCAACCCCACCAAGTGACGCCAGAACACGGCAATCGCCCCCACGGTCAGTGCGGCCACCAGAATGCGCGCCCAGTGCATGGTGGGGACGTTCCTGCGGGTGCGCACAGCCAGAGGTTCAATGGAGATCCGGCGCAGCCCCAGTGCGGAACTCCAGGCAGCCAGACCCACCAACACCGCACCGGCAGCCAACACCGCGTACAGAGGCAATGTCACGACCTGAGTCCCCACACGCTGTCCGTCCACGGAGAGCAGACCCAGCACGGGGATCAGACAGGCGTAGAGCAGTCCGCCCACCATCACGCCCACCAGGGCCTGCAGCGCGGCGGCCCCCACCACCAGGCACCGCAGCGTCCACCGGGAGGCACCCAACAGCCGCAATCCAGCCAGCCGGGAGTCCTTGCGGCGGGTGGACATCCTGGCGGCGGCCGCGGCCAAATTGATCAGCGGCAGCGCCAGGATGCACAGCGCCATGGTGGCCAGTGCACGGTAAACCACGGTCATGGTGGGATCCGCGTAGTCCACGGTCCAGTACGTACGCACACCTGACATCACGGACAGAAGAAGGCCACTCACCAGCGCATATGCCGCCACCGGCATACCCCAGGCTCGGTGATCGCGGGCGGATTTGCGCAAGAACAGGCGCAGCACGGCAGTGGAGACCACCGGTGCTCGGTGGGCCTGAATGGTGGAGTGGGTGCAGGCGCAGGCAGTCATGACCGCACCGTTTCGGCATGGACGTGGGTGGAGGATCCTGCCGTTGCTGAACCGTGGCCGCCGCCAACTGCGTGAGTGTCACCCACGATTTTTCCGTCACGCAAGTGGACCGTGCGTTCGCACTGTTCGGCCACCGTGTGGTCATGGGTGACCAGAACCAGGGTGGCCCCACGCTCACGGGTGGATTCCAACAGGGCGGTGAGAACCTCCGCGGAGGTCACCGAATCCAGGGCGCCGGTGGGCTCGTCCGCAAAGATCACTTCAGGCCCACACACCTGAGCACGCGCAATGGCCACGCGTTGTGCCTGTCCGCCGGAGATCTCCCCCAGCCGGCGTTCTTCCAGTCCTTCCAGTCCCAGGCGCTCAAGCCATGCCGATGCGGACTGGTGGGCGCTGCCACGGTCCACGCCGCACAGCATCAGGGGCAGCGCCACGTTCTCCACCACCGTGAGTTCATCCAGCATGAGCCCGGCTTGGAACACGAATCCAAAGTGCCGCAACCGCAGGTCCGCCCGCGCCTCCGGGCGCATCACATGAACGGGATCCGGGCCGTTGGCATTGTGGAAGTAGATTTCCCCGGACTGCGGGATCTCAATGCCGGCCAGCGCATGCAGCAACGTGGTCTTGCCGGAACCAGAGGGTCCCATGACGGCCAGTGACTGACCGCGCGGGATGGTGATGGACAAGCCGTCCAGTGCCACCGTGGGCCGGGTCCCGGTGGTTGATCCGTAGTGCTGGGTGAGATTCAGGGCTTGAAGGATCGGGTAGGTCATGCACCCAGGATGCGCCGCTCACCCCGTGTTGAACATCAGTCCACAGGATGGTCTCTGACCACCCGTTCTGCCTATTCAGCAGCCTTTTGTGGACTGCGAGGCACCTGGGTCATCCTCCGGAATGACCCACCGCACTCACCAGGATGATCGGCTCATACTCGGGACGTCTCCCGTCAGTGCAGCGCTCATGAGTCGAGTCACCGCACCTTCCGTCACGGGGACCGGGTTCGACGACGGCACGGCACTCATCACCCGCTGCACAGCCTCCGGGATGTCGGTCTCCCTCATGCCCAGATCTGCCAATCGGGTGGGCGCCCCCACCTGGTCCAGGAGTTCCGCCAGCATGATCACGGCAGCATGGGAATCAGGTGCCGGGGCATCAACGTCGTCGTCGTGGTGGGTGCCGGGGCTTGTTGGTGCTCTGGTCGGTGGTGCGGTCCTCGTGAGTGCTGTGGTTGTTGTGGGTCCGGGTCTGTGCCAGAGCGTCGGCCAGGCGCGCGGAGGCCACCGGTGCACCCGGTGCGTTGAGGGCCAGGACGTGAGGCAGGACCACCGCGTGGGTCTGGGCGTGCGGGAGGTTGAAGGCCCCGCCCAGGGTGTGGCAGATCTTGTGGTGCAGTCCGGATCCGGCGGAGGCAAAGGACACCGCCTCCAGGTAACACCCGTCGAGCGCCTGCTCGCGGGCGGAACGGTCCGCGGGATCCTCCACGATTCCCGGCAATGCTGTGGCCAACGCACGGGCACCCTCCAGGGCCAACGCCTGGTTGATGGGATCAGCCCGGGGCGCCCACAAGGAATCCACGCAGTGGGCCGAGGCGTTGATGCCGGAGCTCACAGAGATCTCCAGCGGGAGGTTTGTGAAGAGTTCGGAGTCGTAGACCACCGTGGCGGGCAGGACGTGCGGTGCGGTGCCCGTGGTCTTGATGTGGTTCTCGGTGATGCCCCACATGTCTGTGGCCTCGGAGCCGGCGTACGTGGTGGGGACGGCAATCAAGGGCAGGTGAGAGGTCAAAGCAATCGCTTTGCCCAGGCCAATGGCGGAGCCGCCACCAATGGCCACCAGAAGGTCCGCCTGCCCCTCCTGGGCGGCCCCGCGAGCGCGATCAGCAAGCTCCACCGGGACGTGCTGGGCCACCTCTGTCCATCGAACGGACACGCAGTCACACGGCACCAGGCGCAAGCCTGTGGATGCGTCACGTGCACTGGTGATCACCATGACCCTGCGGGCACCCAGGCGTTGGATTTCATGAATCAGATGTTCGGTCGCCAGCCCGGTGCCGAACACCACCCGTTGCCCCAGGGTGAGGTGGTTGAACACCAGGGGCACACCATCATTTCCGCTCACCAGCGCCGCCTTTGCCGTGGTTCTGCTTACTTTTCGCTACATCAACATGTTCAATCTAGCGCCACCGCTGCTGCTGTGGGTCACAACAGTCCCCACCCCGTGCAGAAAGTTATCCACAGGTGTGGAGAACATTGTGCACATCGTGAACCAGGTGCTGAAATCTTTCCGAACATCCGCGTGATCTGGCTGTCCACAGGCTTGTTCACACGTGTGGAATTACACGGATGGGAGTTGTCCACCGCTGTGGATGAACCCTGTGGACAGGGCTCATTGCCGGGGCGGCCGAGCGCGCTTGTGCCGAGCCAACAGGACTCCCATGGTTGCCGTGCCGGCCACCAGGCCACCCAGGTGTCCCTGCCATGAAATTCCCGGAACCAGGAACCCAAAGGCCACGTTGATGCCGATCAGCACCAGAATGCTGGTCAGATTCGATCGATGGTGTTTGGGTCCCCACAGCGTCACGGCCAACACCGCGCCGAACAGGCCAAAGATGGCCCCGGAGGCACCCACTGTGAGCGTGGTGGGTGGGGAGAGCAGGATCACCGCCGCGGACCCACCCAACAGGGAGATTCCGTAGACCAGCAGGAACCGCATCCGGCCCAGTTCCCCTTCCAACATGCGGCCAAAAATCCACAGGGTGTACATGTTCAGGGCCAGGTGCGCGGGATTGGTCATGGAGTGCACAAAGCCGCTGGTCACAATGCGCCAGGGTTCATCAAAAGCAACCACCGGAGCCAGGCCCAGCCAGTAGATGGCCTGCACGTTGACCAGCTGCAGCAACCACATCAGGGCATAGACCGCCACATTCACGCCGATCAAAGACCACGTGACCAGCATGGGATTGCTGTTGGCCAGCCTTCCGCCCAGCGGGGTCCGCACAGCGCGCTGGCCGGCCTGCGCCGATTTCACACACACGGGACAGTGCACACCCACCGCTGCCTGCACCTGGCAGTCCCCGCACACGGGGCGTCCACACCGCTGGCATCGGACACCGGTGACCCGCTCCGGATGCTGGGCGCACGGCTGCAACGCGGAGAACTCACCCCCGTTCGGCTCCGGCTGCTGCGGGTGGTTTGCGCCGTAGCTGGGCTGATCCATGCCTGGTCCTCACATTGCGCCTGGTGCTCAACACTTCTGGACTCCTGAGCCTAGAGCCGAGCTCTGACAGACGACTGAGGGCCCCGCCATTGGCGGGGCCCCCGAGATCACGCTGAGTGAGCAGCAGCTCAGATGGTCACAACTGCTCAGATGGTCACAACTGCTCGATGTCGATCGACTCGATCACGCAGTCCTCCACCGGGCGGTCCATGCCACCGGTGGTCACGGTGTTGAGCTCGTCAACCACCTTGCGGGAGGCATCGTCAGCAACTTCACCAAAGATGGTGTGCTTGCCGTTGAGCCACTCGGTGTTGGTGGTGGTGATGAAGAACTGGGAGCCGTTGGTCCCGCGGCCACCGCGCTTTCCGGCGTTGGCCATGGCCAGCAGGTAGGGCTTGTTGAACGAAAGCTCGGGGTGAATTTCGTCGTCGAACATGTAACCGGGGCCGCCCACACCCTGGCCCAGGGGGTCACCGCCCTGGATCATGAAGTCCTCGATGATGCGGTGGAAGATGACGTCCTTGTAGAGGGGACCTTCACCCTTTTCACCGGTCTGAGGGTTGACCCATTCCTGGGAACCGTCAGCCAGGCCGGTGAAGTTCTTCACGGTCTTGGGGGCGTGGTTGCCGAACAGGTTCACCACGATGTCGCCGTGGTTGGTGTGGATGGTCGCCTTGGCAGTTGCGTTAGCAGTCATGGGGCTCAGTATGGCACGTACGGGCCACCCCTTGGCATGCGATGTTGCAGTTGTGAACTCACGACGACGACGCTGCCGGTTCCGTTCAGCGCACAGTGAAAATCCGCGTGTGGTAGGGGTTTCACGCCGTAGAAGTGCACTGTCGATCGTGCTTGGCACCGGGCATGCCCGTATGCTGGGGCAGGAGACTCGTAACCCTAGGAGGGAGCTTCCATGAGCTTGTTCAAGTCCAAGGCCCAGAAGAAGGCCAATTCGCAGCAGAACGCCGTCGAAAACCGCATTGTTGACGCCGGTGACTGGATCGCCAAGGAAATTGGCGCCATTGCCCCCGCCCTGCAGAAGGGCGCAAAGTCCGGCGCAGCCACGCTGGCCGGCGGCGTGCACAACGCCGGTCCGTACGTGCAGGACGGCCTGGGCCGCGCACAGGATGCGGCTGGCAAGGCCCGCAAGGGTGCTGCCCCCGCACTGGCTGCCGTGAGCGCTGCCACCGATCAGGCTGTGTCCCGCGTGAAGAACACGGACCAGGCTGAGCGTGCTTCCAAGGCTTTCCACGACGGCAAGGATGCCGCATCCGCGCGTTACAACGCCGCCGCAGCCCAGCTGGCCGGCAAGTTCGCCAACGCGGACACCCCGGAGCAGCTGGAAGCCATTGTTGCCCGCCTGACCGGCGATAAGAAGGCTGTGGCCAAGGCACAGAAGGCTGCCGCCAAGGTTGCCAAGGATTACGCCAAGCAGCAGAAAAAGGCTGAGAAGTCCGGCAAGGGATGGCTGATCTTTGGTCTGGTTGTGGCTGGTGCCGTGGCCGGTGCCGCTGCTTTCAAGGCTTCCCGCCCCGTGCAGGATCCCTGGAAGACCCCGGCGTCCACCTCCCCGCGCGTGACCGCATCCCCCGTTGACCCCAACACCACCGTGGCCGCAGGCTCCGGCGTGAAGGTGGACGACGCCAAGGAGGCCTCCTCCCCCGTGGACGCCGCCAAGTCCGTGGCTGAGGATGCCAAGCACACCGCGCAGGACATCAAGGAGCAGATCCAGGGCAAGGACAACAACCAGGCCTGATCTTGCGTTCCTGAGCTGACGCAACAAAACCAGCGGCCCCGCACCTCTTTGTGAGGTGTGGGGCCGCTGGGTTTTGGTATCCGGGTCACCTTTCAAGGCTCTTCCTACCTGAGGTGGGGGTGAGTGAGCCCGCCGCCGATGAGCAGCATGCGTAGCCGGTAGTGCTCGCGGTTGCGGAAGCCTCGGGCGACGCGTCGGTGGAGCTCGATCAGGCCGTTGAATCTCCTATGTATGTCAAGCAGCCGCCGCAGGTGTGATCGTGGCGTTGAGTTGCCTGTAGATCTGACG
>NZ_JAAVUN010000002.1 GCF_012163155.1 Kocuria subflava | reverse complement strand
CACGCTGTTCAGCGCGACCGGAACCATCCTGACCAGCCGGTCCCGGACCAGCCAGGTAGACACTCACAGATGGCTTCTAACACCTCATCCGATCCCACGTACACGGGAACCTCCGGATGGGCTTCCAGAACATCAGCCAGATCATCCACCCACTTCTGCGCCATGAAGAAAGACCTGGGCTGATGACCAGCATCCAGGGCTCGGCGCAGCACCTTGGAGGATTCCGCCAGATACATCCCGCGTTCTGGTTCCAACTTCCGGCGCAGCGCCACATCCGTCAGGGACGTGTAATCGGCCACGCGTGAGTCATTCGGGTCAGTGAGGTGGATGATTCGGGCCAAGGGTCAGCTTCCGTCGTCGTCGTGAAAAGCGGGGGGATCAGATGAGCTGGCGGATCATGTTGGCCAGGGCCACCACACCCAGGAGCACAATCACGGTGCGCAGGGCCACCGGGGAGAGGCGCTGACCCACCTTGGCCCCCACCCAGGAACCCACGGTGGAGGAGATAGCGATCAACAGGACCACCCACCAGTTGACGCGGTCAAAGGCAAAGATCACGTAGGACAGGGCGGCCACAATGTTGACCACAGCCACCAGAACGGTCTTGACCGCGTTGGCGGACTGCATGGAGGCCATCAGGAACACGCCCAGGATCCCCAGCAACAGCACACCCTGGGCGGCCACAAAGTAGCCGCCGTACACGGCTGCCAGGAACACCAGGATGTAGAGGCTCAACGGTTGGGACTCGCGGTCCGGGTCCAGCGGCGGTGCCTGCTGCCCGGCAGCCTCAGCGCGTCCAGCGGCGCGCTTGGCCTGTTGCTCCTTCTTGGCCCGGACGGCCGCCTGCAACCGGGGCTGAAAGACCACGAACCCCAGCGCCACCAGGATCAGCACGGGTGCGACGTAGGCAAAAACCTCCTCCGGCAGGTGCATGAGCAACGCAGCCCCCACCACGCCACCCACCACGGAGCACGGGATGAGTTTGAGCAGGGTGCGCACCACGCCTTTGAGTTTGCTGCGGTACCCCCAGGCGCCGGTCAGGTTCCCGGCAATCAGGCCCATGGCATTGGACATGGTGGCCGTGACCGGTGACACGCCCATGGTCACCAGCACGGGGAATGTGACCAGGGTGCCGGAACCCACAATGGTGTTGATCAGACCGGCCCACACACCGGCCACCAAGATCAGGGCTACCTGCCACCACTCAAAGGGGAAGTTGGCGCCCAGCTCACTGAACCATTCCACGGACTCAAGCCTCTGTTGCTGTGTGGGTGCCGCTCAGACGGCACGGGGTGACCGTCAGTGCGCAGACGAGTGCGTCAGTCCTGACGGAAGGCAGCGAAGCGCTTGCCCACCCGCACGAGCTTAAGCGGCATCCCGTATGTGTCGGACAGCGCCTGCGGCGTCATGACCTCACCCACCGGCCCGGCAGCCACCACGGAACCTTCACGGATCAACAGGGCGTGGGTGAATCCCGGGGGAACCTCCTCCAGGTGGTGGGTGACCATCACGACAGCGGGCGCATTCTCCGAGGCCGCCAGCTGGTCCAGGCGCTCCACCAAATCTTCCCGGCCGGCCACGTCCAGGCCTGCAGCGGGCTCGTCCAGGAGCAGAAGTTCGGGGTCGGTCATCAGGGCGCGGGCAATCAGCACCCGCTTCTTCTCCCCGGAGGACAGGGAACCGAACTTGCGGTCAATCAGCCGCTGCAGGTCCCAGTCCTTGATGAGTTCATGAGCCCGGTCCTCATCGGTCTGTTCATAGCGCTCTCGCCACCGGCCGGCCACACCCCAGGCGGCAGAAACAACGGCGTCGAACACCGTTTCCCGCGCCGGGATCTGCTCCGCCAGTGGTGCGGAGGTCAGGCCGATGCGCGGGCGCAGTTCGAAAACATCCACGCGGCCCAGGGTTTCGTCCAGGATCTCCACGGCACCGCGGGTGGGGTGCAGGCGGGCTGCCGCAATGGAGAGCAGCGTGGACTTGCCCGCGCCGTTGGGGCCCAGAACCACCCAGCGCTCACTGTCCTGAACCGTCCAGGAGACCTGGTTCAACAGGTTCTTGGTGCCGCGGACAAGGTCTACATCGGTCATGTTCACAACAGCGCTCATGGGCACAACTCTAGTAGTGCGGCTCAGGCAGACGGGTCAGGGTTGCGGTGTGTGGCAGCAGCTTGAATCCGCATCATCTAGCCTCCCGGATGGTGTTGCCGGCTGGTTTCCGGGTGGTGAGGCGCTGGTCACGCACGGGGCTGCCAAGTTCATTCCAGCTGGCACGCCCGATAGAATCCCGGCCATGACCGACGAACTCGCCGTGATCGCATTGTCCAAGACCCCGCGGCCAGAAGACGTGGAAGCCATGCTGGCCGAGGTCGAGGACTCCGGTGCCACGGTTGAGCACTACGGCCGCGTTCGCGTGACCTCCACCGCCTCCGGCGGCAGCGAAGAATCTGAAGCATCCGGGTACTCCGCCATGACCGCCAGGGTCACCGGTGGCGACCTGGAGAAGCTGCGCACCCAACTGCGCCCGGATCCCATGGGCTTCCGTTGGCACAGCGTTGACGTCAACGTCATTCCAGGTCAGCTCTTTGATCCCGATGCCAAGAAAATGCTGATCATGGACGTGGATTCCACCCTGATCCAGCAGGAGGTCATTGAACTCCTGGCAGGTCACGTGGGCCGCCAGGAGGAGGTCGCTGCCGTCACGGACCGTGCCATGCGCGGCGAACTGGACTTTGCGCAATCCCTGCGCGAGCGGGTGGCGGTGCTCAAAGGCCTGCCCGTGTCCGTTCTGGAGGACGTGGTGGCACAGGTCCGTTTCAGCGTGGGCGCCCGCGTTCTGGTGGACACCTTCCACCGTGCCGGGCACACCGTTGCCGTGGTGTCCGGGGGCTTCAGCCAGATCCTCACTCCCCTGGCTCAGAAGCTGGGGCTGGATCACCACTTGGCCAATGAACTGGAAATTGAGGACGGTCACCTGACCGGACGCGTGGTGGGCCCCATTGTGGATGCCGACGTCAAAGAACGCATGCTGCGGGAATGGGCCCAAGCCGATCAGGTCAGCCCGGAACAGGTGATTGCCGTGGGCGATGGCGCCAATGACGCCAAGATGCTGGAAACCGCCGCGGTCGGCATCGCCTTCAACGGCAAGCCGAACCTGCGCGCGGAGGCCGACGCCCAGATCAACCTGCCCAACCTGGACTCGGTCCGCTTCTTCGCGGATCTCTGAGCAATCGGCGGCGGTCACTCCCCAGCTGCTGGCCCAGTTCGCCTCACAACACTGATACCCCACGCATTGCGTGGGGTATCAGTCCGTTGGTGGGAGATCGGCGGCGCGGCAGGGCGTCGTCGTCGTGCCGGGTGAAGCCTCAGTTCACGGGCTGTGCGGCACCACCGTCAGCGGGGAAATCCCCGGAGCCGCCCGCCAACTCGATGTGGCCGGTCTCAACGTCGGCGGTGACCATCTTGGCGATCTCCGTGGCGAACTCGTTGACGGACAGCAGCTTGCCGGCGGCCTCGCGGCGGGCCTCAAGGGCACCGGGCTGTGCGCGGTTGAGCAAGGTGGCGGTGACGGTGCCTTCGATCATGTCGCCGGAGACCACCACAAAGTCCACGCCTGCTTCCGTCATCTCCGGGATACGGGAGGTCAACTGATCCTCACCGGCGCGCTTGGACTTGGCCACGTCAGCGTAGGCATCCATGGTTTCCACCTCGCGGATGAAGTGGGCCTGGTGGCTGGTCACGAACACCACGCGGCCACCCTGCGGCAGGTACTTCAAGGCTGTGGTCAGGGCATCGTTCTGGGCATCGCGGTTCAGGCGCATGGCGTAGTCCTCGCCCATGCCGGATTCCATGCCGCCGGAGGCGTTGAGGATCACCACGTCCACGGAGCCAAAGGCTTCCACGGCCTGATCAAACAGAGCCTGCACGGTGTCGGTGTCCGTGAGGTCGGCGCCCACGGCAATGGCCTTGCCACCGGCTTCCTCGATCTCCTTGACCACCTTGTTGGCGCGGGGGGCCTTCTGGCGGTAATTGACCACCACGTTGGCCCCCTCACCGGCCAGGATCTTGGCTGTGTCTGCACCCACCCCGCGGGAGGATCCGGTGACCACAACGGTTTTGCCGGCAACTGAGTTCATCAAGATCTCCTTGAGTTCGGGGATTTGCGTCGGGTCAGCGGCCGTTTCCGGCGGCTCACCCAACGCAAACAACGGTTTTGTTCAGCCTATCCAGACGGAGCGGACAGCCCAATGGGAGGGACCGCTCACGGGTGCGGCCAGCTCAACTGAGCGCAACCAAGAGGGCGCTCACAGCCCCATGCCAAGCCCGCCGTCCACGCGGATCACGGTTCCGTTGACGTAACCGGCCCCGGGGGAAGCCAGCCACTGCACGGCGTTCGCCACCTCTTCCGGGTCGCCGAACCGTGCGGCGGGGATGGAGGTCATGTAGTTGGCGGTGACATCTTCCGGCAGTTCCGCGGTCATGTCCGTGGTGATGTACCCGGGGGCCACCACGTTGGCGGTCACGTTGCGGGCACCGAGTTCACGGGTGATGGCCCGAGCCATGCCGGTCAGCCCGGCCTTGGAAGCGGCGTAGTTGGCCTGGCCGGGAGCGCCAGTCACGCCCACCACGGAGGAAATGAAGATCACGCGGCCACGCTTGAGCTTGAGGAAACCCTTGGTGGCGCGCTTGGCCACACGGAAGGCACCCACCAGGTTGGTGTCCAGTACGGAGGTGAAGTCATCCTCGCTCATGCGCATGAGCAGGGTGTCCTTGGTGATGCCTGCGTTGGCCACCAGGATCTCCACGGGACCCCAGGTGGACTCGATTTCCTTGTAAGCGGCTTCCACAGATTTGGTGGAGCTGACGTCACACTGCACGGCGTCAACACCTTCGGGGGCGTCTCCGGAGCGGTAGGTGATGATCACACGGTCACCCTGTGCGCGGAAGGAATCGGCGATGCACTTGCCGATACCGCGGTTACCGCCCGTCACCAAAACAACACGGGGCTCTGTGGTTTCCGGGGTTGCAACTGCCATGGGAGATGGGTGCCTTTCGGTCATGCTGACGTGTTGTGGCCGCTGTGGTCACCTCGGTTAGGGGGACGTGACCTTGCGTGCGACCGGCTCAGACTATCCCCACCTGTGTAGGTAATCCTATGGCACGCCCAACCAGATGATGCACGTGGGCTTGTGCAAAGGCTCCAGAATTGCGCCGTACCCGGCCATTCTGGGGATCGCAGGCGTACCTGCTGCCCTTGCTCCGTCAACGGTTGGGTGCAAGCTCACACGGGTGCACAATGAGTTGTTGGGCTGTGCAACGCCCACCGTGCCCGGACTGTTCAGGAGGTGTCATTTGGCCAAGCGATACCTCACTCCCGCAGACATGGCACAACTCCAGGACAGACCTGGGCCGCCACACTCACCGACCCCGTCGTCGTCGTCCGTCAGCGCTCCGCGTAGGGGCCGTGAACGGGACACTGTTCACTCGATCACCGCCACTCCGGAGGCGCTGTCCGTGAACATGGGGCGGCGGATGAAGGTCTACGGCGTGCAGATGTTGCTGCGTGTGGCCTGCTTTTTTGGGTTCGTGCTGATTGACAACATCTGGTGGCGCATCGCGTGTGTGGTGGGCATGGTGGTTCTCCCGTGGTCTGCGGTGCTGCTGGCCAATGCGGGCGCGGACAAGTCCGAACGTTCCTCCCAGTACATGAGCCCGGAGCACCACCTCGAACTCTCTACAGTTCCCCACACGTCCCACGACGACGACGCCGCGGCCTCCCGTGAAGGCCATTTCCATCGTGAGGGGCAAACTGGAGTGGAGCCGGACAGAACCGATGTGGTGCGAGACAGAACCGTGGTGGAAGGCGAATGGTCGTGAAGGTGACTGCCAGCTGACACGGTTAGGCTGGTGGCTGCCCTGATCGTGCGAGTGCACGGTCCACTCATTCAGTAGTTTTCCAGGAGCATTCCGGCCCCATGTCCTTCGACCTGTTGGGTTCCCTGTCTCAGGGGCCACAATCCCAAGCGGCGCAGAGTTCCGGCCCGGAGGCGGTGCAGTGTTCGCGCCGAGGCTGCACGGTACAGGCCATGTGGAAGCTGGAATGGAACAACCCCAAGGTGCACACCCCGGAACGCCGCAAGGTCTGGACGGCCTGTGATGAGCACCGGGAGCACCTGGCGAATTTTCTGCGCCTGCGCGGTTTCCTCAAGGATGTGCTGCCGCTGTGAAATCCAAGATCGCGGCTTATTCGTTTCTGCTTTCCGGGCGGTGGATCGCCTGGTTCCTGTTGTGCTGCCTGGCCTCTGCCCTGTGTGTGTATCTGGGGTCCTGGCAGATGGCGCGCGCTGATGCCATGACGGCTCGCAATGACTTGATCATCAACAACTACGATGCCGCTGCTCTGACTGGCCCTGAAGCCGTGGATCAGTTCCAAGACTTCTCCCCCAACAACCAATGGCGCCCTGCGGAGGTTACCGGTGAATACCTCCCCGGTGAGACCCTGTTGGTGCGCAACCGCGCGCACAACGCGGTGATCGGTTACGAGGTGCTGGTGCCGTTCCGTACGGAGACCGGGTCCACCGTGGTTCTGGACCGGGGGTGGATTGCCACCTCTGATGCCGGTGACGGATCGGCTTCTGAGGTTCCTGCCCCACCCACCGGCACGGTGACAGTGACCGCGCGGTTGCAACCCGGTGAGGGTGAGGTGAACCGGCAGTCCCCGGACGGGCAGGTCCCGTCCATTTACCTACCGGGTGTTGCAGATGCCACCGGGTTGGATGTGTCCCAAGGGGCTTATGGCCAGGTGGCTGCAGAGAGCCCAGCCCCGGACGTTGCTCCCGAGTCCTTTGTGCAACCTGACCTGGACTATGGTCCCAACTTGTCCTACGCCCTGCAGTGGGATGCCTTTGCCGTGTTGATGTTTGTGGCCTACGGGTATTCTGCGCGCCAGAAGGTGCGTAACGATCAGTGGGATCGTGAATATGCTGCCCAGATTGAGGATGAACTGTCCCGGTACTACGACTCACAAGGCAACTTTGTGCCCCAGGGCGATGGCATGACGGAAGAGGACGTGGTTCGTCGGCTGGAGATGGTGGACGACATGCCCGCCCACCTCAAAGACATCATGCGTCCCAAACGCGTCAAGCGCACCTACGCGGTGGTGGATGCTGAGGAGGAAGACGCCCTGTTGGCGGCCCATCACGGCCGCAACTGAGCTTGTTGCTGGTGGTTGAAGACCTGTGGCCCCGCTCCTCGACGTGAGAAGCGGGGCCACAGATCTAGTAGTGCCGTGGGATCAGCAGACGGCGGGCTGCTCGTGCTGACCGGAGGCGGCGCCGCCAATGTACGCGGGACTGCTCTGACCCGTGCTCGAGCTGTTGCAGAAACGACCGTCCCAGGAGCAACGATTGCCCGGAGGGGTGACACCGGTGGGATACGTGGTGACGTTGTCCGTGCCGTTGGTGTTGAGCAAACGGGAGTATGAGATGGCCGGGTAGCACGTCTGTGCACCGGACCTGGTCAGATAGACGTGCGGCGTGCGACCGGTGGTGTTCACGGAGGTGGGGTGAGGGCGGGCAACGGTGTAGGACAACTCGCCACCGCTGAAGGTTCCGCTGCTACCCACCGTGCCAGTGGTGCTGGTTGAAATATTTGCACCCGGACGCACCGAGTAAAGGTCGGTCCAGACCAGCGCGGGTGCACACCAGGTGCCTGTACCGATGGTGAGGTCCTGGTTGAACACGAGTGTTGCTGTGAAGGAGGAGGTAGCCGTGCCCGCGGGCTGCGAGAGTTCCAGGCTCCAGATGTTGTTCTGAGAGGAGTTGGTCGTCGGCACTTCATTGGTGCCACCAGTACCCGCGCCGCCACCAGACACATTGACGGTCCAGGTCAGTCGCGTACCTGCAGGGATGACTCCCGTGCTGGAGGTGACGCCAAGGTAGATCGAGTGCACCTGGTAGTTGATGGTGCCGCCACCGTAAAACAGACGGCACACGGTGGCAGTCACCTCAGCCCGCGATGCGGCGTAGGCCGTGCTGCGCTAGCAACTGCAATGGCGGGTACGGCCCAGGCCGCACCCTTGGCGATGGTTCGCCGCGAGATGGTGGTTTCAGTCATGACGTGCGGTTCTCCCCGAATTGCGTGCGTGAATGTGGCAACTAGTCCGCTGCCCGCGATCCCCGCGCGCACCCCGGATGCTTTTGGACACAGTTGCGACACTGTGAAATTAACAGGTGGGCATGTCCTACATGAACCATCATGAAGATGTGACCTTGACCCAGCTTCAAGTTGCGACGGCCTCGCTCCGTTGCAGCTGGTAATGGCGTCCTCTCGGTGACAGTCTGTGACCAAGCTCTCTGCGTCCGCAGACACGCGCGAGGCCGCTGAATGATTGCCATTGGTACTCTCCCGGCGTGACTCAACCAACGTTGCCGGTAGCCGCAGGGGCGGGAATCAACCACCTCAGCATCGACGACGAGTCCCTGGAAACCATCCGCACCGTCTGGAATCGCTGCCTCCCGGAGGCATTGGACGCGGCGCAACCACCGGCCGTCGTCGTACTGGCTGACTACTGGAAAGACTCCGGGGAGATGCCTTCGGGTCGCAGCGATGCGGTGGTTGGTGACGTCACGGCCACCGCCATTGACGCCGGCATCGGTCACCGCGTCATGTTCCACGCGGCTGGACTCAGTGATCCTGAATCCCGGCGAACGATTGCTCTGGTGGCCCCCAGCGGGACGGGCAAGACCACAGCGGTGGCCGCACTCGGTAGCCAGTTCGGGTACGTGACGGATGAAACGGTGATCATTGACCCCGATTCGCTGGCCATCACACCGTTCCCCAAGCCGCTGTCCATCCTGGGGCCCTCCGGTCAGCGGCCCAAAACTCTCTTCTTCCCCGACGAACTCGGCCTGATGGCCACTCCTCAGAATCCCACGTTGGGTGCCGTGGTGGTTCTGGCCCGCGACCCCGACCACGACGACGCCCCCCACCTTGAGCGCCTAACCCTGGCCGATGCGTTGGGTCACCTGGTCCCGCAGACCTCATCTCTGGCGGCCTTGGACCGTGGGTTGGCAACCCTGGCGGGGGTTGTGGATCGGGTGGGTGGATGCCACCTGCTGCGCTACAGGGAAATCCACACCGTGGGACCGCTGCTGGAGAAACTCCTGGCTGCGGAACCTGTGCAGGAGTCGCCGGCTTGGTCGGCTGTTGAGCTACCAGTCGAGGGCCGCGTGGATGAACCTGCAAACACTTCAACTGTGCCCGATGGCTGGGTCCAACGAGCCACGGCCCAGGACGTCTTGGCGCTGCCTGATGACTGCTTGGCCGTGCTGGTGGACAGCAATTTCATGGTGTTGCAGGGACTGGGACCGGTGATCTGGGAGTCGCTGGATCAACCCACGCCGCTGGACACCCTGGTGGATCAACTGGCCTCTCACCCGGAAGCCCCGGAGGAGGCAGAACAAATGGTTCGGGATGCCGTGGCGCAGCTGGCCGAGCGTGGAGTCCTGTTGCTGGATCCGGCGAATGCTTAGGGTCAAGCCAAAGTGCTGGGTCAGGCCAATGAGATCAAGTCCTGATACTCCTTTGACCACAGGTCCTCGATCCCGTCCGGCAGCATGACCACGCGCTCCGGATCAAGAGCCTCCACGGCACCTTCGTCGTGGGAGACCAGGACCACCGCACCTTCGTAATTGCGCAGTGCGGCCAGGATTTCTTCACGGGAAGCCGGGTCCAGGTTGTTGGTGGGCTCATCCAGCAGCAACACGTTGGCAGAGGAGGCCACCAGCGTGGCCAAAGCCAAACGGGTCTTCTCGCCACCGGAGAGGACACCGGCGGGTTTGTCGACGTCGTCGCCCTGGAACAGGAATGAGCCCAGAATGGTGCGGGCCTGGGCGACCGCGAGCTCGGGGGCTGCGGTCTTCATGTTCTGAAGGACCGTGCGGTTCGTGTCCAGGGTGTCGTGCTCTTGGGCAAAGTAGCCGAGCTTCAAACCGTGCCCGGCCTCGATCACCCCGGAATCCGGCTGCGTGACGCCTGCCAGCATCCGCAGCAGAGTGGTCTTGCCGGCACCGTTGAGCCCCAGGATGACCACCTTGGAACCACGGTCAATGGCCAGGTCAACGTCTGTGAATATCTCTAGAGAGCCATAAGCCTTGGACAGGCCCTGCCCACGCAACGGGGTCTTGCCGCAGGAGGCCGGTGCCGGGAACCGGATGGCCGCCACCTTGTCCGCCACGCGCTCCCCCTCAACCCCTGCCATGAGGCGTTCGGCGCGTTTGATCATCTGCTGAGCGGCCACCGCCTTGGTGGCCTTGGCTCGCATCTTCTCCGCCTGGGCCATCAGGGCGGAGGCCTTCTTCTCCGCGTTGGCGAACTCGCGCTTGCGGCGGTGTTCATCCTGCTCACGCTGCAGCTTGTAGTGCTTCCAATCCATGTTGTAGATGTCCACGACGGCGCGGTTGGCATCCAGGTAGAAGACCTTGTTGACCACCATTTCCATGAGCTCAACATCGTGGGAGATGACCAACAGCCCGCCCGAATAGTTCTTCAAGAAGTCGCGCAGCCAGGTGATGGAGTCGGCATCCAAGTGGTTGGTGGGCTCATCCAGCAGCATGGTGTCCGCATCGGCAAACAGGATCCGGGCCAGCTCCACGCGTCGTCGTTGACCACCGGAGAGGGTGCGCAAGGGCTGAGTGAGCACACGCTCTGGCAGGTCCAGGTTTGCGGTGATGGTGGCGGCCTCGGACTCCGCGGCGTAACCGCCACCGGCCACGAACTCCGCCTCCAGCCGCGCGTAGCGCTTCATGGCCTTCTCCCGGATGGCATCTGTGGGGTTGGCCATGTCCTCCTCGGCCACCCGCATCCGGGCGATCACCTCCGCCAGTCCGCGGGCTGAGAAGATGCGGTCCCGGGCCAGCTGCTCCATGTCATCAACCTTGGGATCCTGGGGCAGGTAACCCACGGTGCCCGTGCGGGTCACGGAACCATCCGCCGGCAGCGTCTGACCGGCCAGCACCTTGGTCATGGTGGTCTTGCCTGCGCCGTTGCGACCCACCAGGCCAATCTTGTCCCCCCGCTGTACCCGGAAATTGACCTGGTCCATCAGCAGGCGCGCGCCAGCACGCAATTCCAAGTTGGACACAGTGATCAACGGGGTACAGCCTTTCGTGGGAGCGCCGCCAAGTAAGCAACATGGCGGCAAGACCGATCAAGTCTAGCGGCGAGTCACTCTCCTACGCAGTGTGGTCAAACATTGCTGCGCCCATACGATCTCCGCCTCAGACCGGGCCACCCAGCTGTGACAGGGAAAGAGCCGTTGGCGGCGCCATAAAGTGGCTGTTTCCCTGTCAAACGCGGCGCGGGTAGCGGCTGATCATTGGCTACGCTTTGCCTTGGACCGCGGTTGGCGGTGCCACCGTGCAACGCCAAGGACCCCCGTGAACCTTCGTGATTTCATCGATCAACGCCCCATGTCCGCCTACCAGTGGTTGGTGGTGGGGCTGTGCGGGTTGCTCAATGCCCTGGACGGGTACGACGTCCTCTCCATGGCCTTCACCGGATCCGCTGTGTCCCAGGAATTCGGGCTGACCGGATCTGAACTGGGTGTGCTGTTGAGTGCGGGTCTGGTGGGCATGGCGGTGGGTTCCCTGGTGATTGGTCCGCTGGCTGACCGTTACGGCCGCCGCCCGCTGTTGATCGTGTCACTGATCATCAACGGTGTGGGTATGGGCTTGTCCTCCATGGTGTCCTCCCATTGGGAACTGGCGGCCTACCGGGTTCTGACAGGCATTGGTGTGGGCGGAATCCTGGCCTGTACGGCGGTGATCGCCAGCGAGTACGCCAACAACAAGCGGCGCGGAATCGCCATCAGCGTCTTCACCGCAGGCTACGGGGTGGGCGCCACGCTGGGCGGTCTGGGTGCCGCTCAGTTGATCCCCATGTTCGGCTGGCGTTCGGTGTTCTTGGTGGGGGCCATCTGCACCGTGGTGGTCCTGGGGCTGGTCATCGCCCTGCTGCCCGAGTCCGTGGACTACCTGGCCACTGGCCGCCACCCGCGCTCCGCTCAGATCGCGGCCTCGGTGGCTCGCAAACTGGGGATCGACGACGCCCCCGCCCTCCCCACCGTGACTCAGTCAACGCAGAAGCAGAGTCCCGGTGGTGTGCTCAGCACCCGCTACCGCTCACAAAGCCTGTTGCTCTGGGCCAGCTGGTTTGTGGTGATGTTCGGCTTCTACTTTGCCAACACCTGGACTCCGGCGCTGTTGGTGGAATCCGGCATGACGCAGCAGCAGGGCATTCTGGGCGGCATCATGCTCACGGTGGGTGGCACCTTTGGCGCGCTGTTGTACGGCACATTGACTTCACGCTGGAGTGAGAAGGCCGTGTTGATTGTGTTTGTGATACTGCAGTCGGCCGCCTTGGTCCTGTTCATCACCACCACCTCGGTACCAGCGGTCGCCTTCTCCGCCGGTGTTGTGGTGGGAATGTTGGTCAACGGCTGCATTGCCGGCATGTACACCCTCTCCCCCATGACGTACGAACCCGCTCTGCGTGCCACCGGTGTGGGCTGGGGCATTGGTGTTGGCCGGGTGGGAGCCATCCTGGCGCCCCTGACCGTGGGTGCCCTGTTGGATCGCGGGTGGTCCCCGGTTCTGCTCTACGTGGCAGTTGCCGCTGTGGGGCTGCTGGCTTCGGTGGCGGTGTCCCGGTTGCGGGTGGGGCAGGCCGCGCGTTTGTCAGGGAAATGACCCGCTGGGCGCACTCAGAACGGTCATTTCCCTGACAAGCGCGCGGCACCCCGGGGGCGCTGGTCTGACTCAAACTTGAACAGTGTTTAAGATGCTCGCATGAGTTCTTCCAGCACCACGTCCCCAGCCTCACCATCCGCCACACCACGCGACCCCCAGCACCGCCCTGCGCAGCAACGCTCGGCCGGTACGGACCTTGCACTGATAGCTGTGTTCGCTGCCTTCTGCGCAGTCATGTCCGTCATGCCGGCCATCCCCGTGGGACCGCTGGCCGTGCCCATCACCTTGCAGACGCTGGCGGTGTACCTGACCGGTCTGGTGCTCGGCGGACGCCGCGGCGGTCTTGCCGTGCTGCTCTACGTGGTAGTGGGTGTGGCCGGACTGCCCATCTTCTCCGGATTCCGTGGCGGCCCCGGTGTGCTGGCAGGACCGTCCGCCGGTTACATCATCGGCTTTGCCGTGGCCGGTCTGTGCACCGGCCTGTTGGCCTATGCCGCACTGCGCCGCGCCCGCACCAACCGCTCTCGGCTGATCGGCCTGTTTGTTGCCGCACTCCTGGGTGGATTCGTGGTCTGCCGTCTGACCGGCATTCCCGGAATGTCCATCAACGGTGGCTTGAGCCTGCGGGACGCGTTCTTTGCCGACGTCGTCTACTGGCCCGGTGACCTCATCAAGTGCGCCGCTGCTGCTCTGGTGGCCGCCGCCGTTCACCGCGCCTTCCCGCGCCTGGCCGGTAGCCGTTGATCTTCGGCCGCCGCTCCCGGGCCGCTGCCCGCCACGACGACGACGCCCAACCCAACCCGGCCCTGGGCATCCACCTGGACCAGGTGGATGTGCGATTGCCCGGAGTGGACGGGCAACTGCAGGAAACCACCATCCTGGAGGACATCACCCTGGAGCTGACCCAGGCGCGGACCGCGATCCTTGGACTCAACGGCTCCGGCAAGTCCACGGTGTTGCGACTGCTCAACGGTCTCATGACACCCAGTGATGGCTCCGTCACGGTGCATGGGATCGACGTCGTCCAACAGCGCAAGGCGGCCCGGCGGACAGTGGGATTCGTGTTCACCGATCCCCTGGCGCAACTGCTGATGCCAACGGCCTTGGAGGATGTGGAGCTGTCCCTGCGTGAGGTTGAAGCCGATGCCACACAGCGGCGGGAGCTTGCCCAGGACTTGTTGGCGGCTGCAGGGTTGGCGGATCGGATGCATCATTCGGTGTACGACCTCTCCGGTGGCCAACGTCAACTGGCCGCGCTCACGGCGGTCTTGGCAGTGGAACCGTCCGTCCTGGTGTTGGATGAGCCCACCACGTTGTTGGATCTGCGGAATCGGGCGCGGTTAATGGAGCGGTTGGCTGGTCTGCCACAGCAACTGGTCTACGCCACCCACGATCTCGAGTTGGCTGCCACAGCCCAGCAGGTGGTGGTGATCCATGACGGCCAGGTGTTCGCCTGTGGAGGCCCCGAGTTGGTGGCCGACTACCACCAATGGTGTGTTGACGGGTTCCCTGGCTGGGACCAGTTGTGAGCGCCCAACGCGAGTTGTTCGGCACCTACCGCCCCCGGGACAACTGGCTGCACCGAGTGCCCGTGGGCGCCAAGGGGCTGGCGCTGCTGGTGCTTTCCGTGATTTTGATGCTGCCCTGGCAACGCTGGATTCCGGGTCTTGATCACCCGTGGCCGGTCCCGCTGGCCTGCGTGGTGCTGTTGATGATCCTGGGTGCCACCGGTGGTGTTGGCTGGCGTAGCTGGTGGGGCACCATTCGGCCGGCTCTGCTGATATTCGTCCTGTTGGCCGGCTATCACGTGCTGGTGGGGACTCCCCACCGTGGGGCAGGGGTGCTGCTCACGGTCCTGGGTGCCATGTTCGCCACCCGGATCCTGCTGGAAACCACGCCGCAAGCAGTGCTGTTGGACGGCCTGGTGCGACTGCTCGGGCCCTTGCGTGGGGTGGGGGTCAAACCGGAACGGGTGGGGTTGGCCATCCAGATCATGCTGCGCGCCATTCCCTACCTGTTGGGTGTGGTCGCGGACGTCCGAAGCGCCGCGGCAGCACGCGGCATCAGGATGGGGCCCGTCCGCGCAGCAACGCCGGCCGTGATTGCTGCGGTGGCCCATGCGCAACGCACCGGGGAAGCGTTGGCGGCGCGGGGACTGGACTGACGTGTCCGGTGGGCTCAGCTGGCATGGTTCCGGCGATGGCACCTTGCCTTTAGTGCTGGCTGCACCTGGGCTGTACCGGAGGCTGATCCCGGCGAGCATTGGCGGCTGCGCCTGACGGGCTGTGGGGCTCAGCTCACATTAGGATGCACACATGACTTTCAATCAGGGGTCCCGTCTGGACACGTCCCGCGTGCAGACCGGCGGACGTGGGGGTGGCGGTGGCCGCGGCGTCATGGTGGGTGGTGGCCTGATCCTGACCATTGTTCTGGGGCTGCTGTTCGGCCAGCCCATGCTGGGTGGCTTGGACAATGCCGTCAACCAGGGCAACTACTCGGAATACTCCACGGGATCCGGCAACGCGGCTCAAGCTCAGGACGAGTTGGCGCAGAAGTGCCAAACCGGTGCAGATGCCAATCAGCACACGGACTGCCGTGTGGTGGCCACCGCCAACAGCCTGGATGCCATGTGGGCCACCTACCTCCCGGAGTCCACCGGCGTGCAGTACAACATGCCGGGTCTGGTGCTGTTCTCCGGCTCCGAGTACTCCCCCTGCGGTACGGCCTCCTCTGCAACGGGTCCGTTCTACTGCCCGTCCAACCAGACGGTCTACCTGGATGATTCGTTCTTCGCCACGTTGCAGACCGACTTTGGCGCCCAAGGCGGACCCTTGGCCGAGGAATACGTGGTGGCACACGAGTTCGCCCACCACATCCAGTACCAACTGGGCTACTTGGGCTCTGCCGCCAGCTCCCGTCAGGGGTCGGATTCAGGTGCCGTTCGAGTGGAACTGCAGGCCGACTGCTACGCCGGACTGTGGGCCAACCGAGCCTCCAGCGACGACTTCACCGGTGCGGTGGTGCTCAACGACATCACGGAGGACGACCTGCGTGCGGCCATGTCCACCGCAGCCTCCATCGGTGATGACCACATTCAGCAGACCACGTCTGGGCGTGTGAACCCGGAGGCCTTCACCCACGGCACCTCCGAGCAGCGCATGGCCTGGTTCATGAACGGCTACCGGACCGGGGACATCGGCCAGTGCGACACCTTCAACGCCACTGACCTGGATGATCCTGGCAGCATCCGCTGACAACCCAACGATAGGAAGACACCACATGAAGTTCTTGTGCCAGATGCAGGTCACCTTTCCCGAGTCCATGAGCCCGGAGGAGGTGGCCCAGAAGCAGGCTGAGGAGAAGGAGTACTCCCAGGCCCTGCAACGTTCAGGTGAGTTCGAGGCCATCTACCGGGTGGTGGGAAAGTACGCCAACGTCTCCATCTTTGAGGTGGAGTCCAACCAGCGTCTGCATGAGATCCTCTCCGGATTCCCCATGTTCCCGTACATGAGCATCGAGACCACGGCCCTGGCCACGCACCCCAACGCCATCTGAGGTCCCACCACCCCTGAATCAGAACTGCCGAACGTTGCGAGTTCGTTCGATTCCAACGGGTGGAATCGAACGAACTCGCAACGTTCGGCAGTATGGGGCGTACCTTATGCGGAGGCCAGCTCCTGAACGTAGGTCCGTTCCTGCTCGATGTGAACTTCAACCACCCCCGCACGCGCCAGTCGCTGCAAAGTCTCGATCGATGGTGTGACGTCCCCTCGTTCCAACCGAGCTACGTGGGGCTGCTTCCAACCGAAATTGTTTCCGAACGCCGTCTGCGTGAGGTTGTGCTCGCTGCGGTAGCGGACCACCGCTCGACTGACCGCGTCTGCCAGTTCAAGTCGATCGGCCTCAGCAGCGTACTCAGGGTCGGCTTCCCGGCGCCCGTCAGCGATCTGATCGTGACTCTTCAACTCGGAGAGCTTCATGGTCATCACCTTCATTCTTCGATCTGGTTCAGGCGTTCCTCTGCGGCGCGGCAAGCTCGGTCAAATCCCTTGGAGTCGTGCTGGGCTTCCGGCCCGTAGGCCCCGATGACGAACACGTCCCCAATCCGCCGATACAAGGCTCGAGTAAGGCTTCGGCCACCGCGGGGCCGGAGTTCGCGCAGCTTTGTGGCGCCCTTCACTGCGCTGGAGTGCGGAAAGGGAAGCCCCGGTCCAGACTGTTTGAGTTTCGCAATGGCGTTGTCCACAGCCACGGCCTCGCGAGCGTCGAGTTTGGCGTACTCACGTTCGGCGTCAGGGTGGTCGGCAACGGTCCACATGCCAGCAAACATACCATTGGTGTTATAGCGGGCAGCGCCCCATCCCTGAATCAGAACTGCCGAACGTTGCGAGTTCGTTCGATTCCAACGGGTGGAATCGAACGAACTCGCAACGTTCGGCAGTATGGGGCGTGCGGGCCGGGTAAGACCGGTTGGGCCTGACGACCGCGCCGAGATCAGATGTTGAAGCCCAAAGCCCTCATCTGATCCCGTCCGTCCTCCGTGATGCGTTCCATGCCCCACGGCGGCATCCAGACCCAGTTGACGTGCCACTCGTCAACCATGGGACCAACGTTCTGCTCCACCTGCTCCTCGATCACGTCCTGCAGCGGGCAGGCTGCCGTGGTCAAGGTCATGTCCAGCTTCAGGGCCCCGTCCTCCATGTAGGAGGCCCCGTAGAGCAGGCCCAGGTCCACAATGTTGACGCCCAGTTCGGGGTCGATCACGTTCTTGAGCGCTTCCTCGACCTCGTCGATCGACGGCGCCCCTGCGGGAACTTCTGCGGTCTCAGTCATGACGTCTCCTTCCAGGCAACGGGCTGATGGATCAGCGAGCGGCTGCGACGTAGTTGTCGTAGCCCTCTTCTTCCAGCTGCAAAGCCAGCTCGGGGCCGCCCTGCTCCACGATCCGGCCGTCGTTGAAGACGTGGACGTAGTCGGGCTTGATGTAGCGCAGGATGCGGTTGTAGTGGGTGATCAGCATGACGCCAAGGTTGTTTTCCTCCTTGGCGCGGTTCACGCCTTCGGAGACCACACGCAGGGCATCCACGTCCAGACCGGAGTCAGTCTCATCCAGCAGTGCCATCTTTGGCTTGAGCAGTTCCAGCTGCATGATCTCCATGCGCTTCTTCTCACCGCCGGAGAAGCCCTCGTTGACGTTGCGCTGAATCATGGTGGGATCCATCTTCAAGCGGTCGGCAACGGCCTTGACGTCCTTGGTCCAGGTGCGCAGGGAGGGAGCTTCCCCGTCCACTGCGGTCTTGGCGGAGCGCAGGAAGTTGGAGGTGGTCACGCCGGGGATTTCCACGGGGTACTGCATGGCCAGGAACAGTCCGGCGCGTGCGCGCTCGTCCACGGACATCTCCAGGACGTCCTCCCCGTCCAGCCGCACGGAGCCGGAGTCCACGCGGAACTTGGGGTGACCTGCAATGGTGGAGGCCAGGGTGGACTTGCCGGAGCCGTTGGGGCCCATAATGGCGTGGACTTCACCTGAGTTGATGGTGATGTTGACGCCCTTGAGGATCTGCTTGCTGTTGTCCTCGTCCAGCAGCACGGATGCGTTCAGATCTTTGATTTCCAGAGTGCTCAATGTCTCTCCTGAAGTTCTGTGAAAAATGTGTGGTGGGCCGGGCTCAGTGGTCGGCGTTGGACAGTTCGGCTTCAACGACCTCGCGCAGGCGGGCCTCAATGCCTTCGTCCTCGATCTGCTGAAGGATCTCGAACAGGAAGCCCCGAACCACCAGGCGGCGGGCTTCCACCTCCGGGATGCCGCGGGACATCAGGTAGTAGAGGTGTTCGGCGTCCAACTGGCCGGTGGTGGAGGCGTGACCGGCACCTGCGATCAGGCCGGTTTCGATCTCCAGGTTGGGGATCGAGTCCATGCGCGGACCGTCGTTGAGGATCAGGTTGCGGTTCAGCTCGTAGGTGTCTGTGCCTTCGGCCTCGGGGCGGATCAGCACGTCACCCACCCACACACCGTGGGCTGCGCGGCCCTGCAGGGCGGACTTGTAGGTCACCCGGGACACGCAGTTGGGCTGAGAGTGATCCACGAACAGGCGTGATTCCAGGTGCTGGCCGTCATCCACAAAGGTCAGGCCGTACATCTCCACCTCACCGCCGGGTGCGGTGTAGCGCACGGACGGGGTGACGCGGACGGTGTCGCCGCCCAGGCTCACGCACACGTGCTTGAACCGGGCGTCCCGGCCCAGCTTGGCGTGCTGGGCGGAGGCGTGGGCGGTGCCCGCATCCTGCCATTCCTGCAGGGAGACCACGGTCAGGTTGGCCGAATCCCCCACCGTGAACTCTACGTTCTGGCTCACCACGGCAGTGCCGCTGTGGTGCAGCACCACGCGTGCCTTGGAGAACGGCTTGGCGTCGATGATCACGTGCTGGGCTGCCGGATCCGTGTGGGTGCCCTTGATCTCCACGGAGATGGTCTGATCGACCTCGACCTCCTGCGGGATGGTCACCACGGTGGCCTGGGAGAAGTGCGCCCAGGCATTCGCGGACAAGCGGTCCTCCGGGATGCCGGCGGAACCCACGCGGGCGTCGTCGCGACCCACGGTTTCCACGGTCACCAGATCCGTGCCGGACACCGTCACGGACGGTGCCTCACCGGTGAGGTCGGAGGTGTGCAGCCCGTTGAGACGCTTCAGCGGGGTGAAGCGGAAGTCCTCTTCACGGCCCGTGAGCTCGGGAAAATCGGCAAGGTCGTAGGAGGCGGTGCGCTCCGCACGGGAGTTTCCTGCCGGCTTCTTGGGGTCGCGCCGGATGGTGACCTCAACCTCGCTGTCATCACCTGCGGTGTGCTCCGTGGCGAGCTTCTCGCCCTCCTGGGTCATCCCAGGAATGGCCACTCGGGCCTCATCGGTACGCACCCCGGCAACGACGTCGTCTTCGGCGGTGGTCACATCGGCCCCGGGTGCGGGTCGCGTGGTGGTGTTGGACGTGTCAGCCAACGGAGCCCTCCATCTGCAGTTCGATCAAGCGGTTGAGTTCAAGTGCGTATTCCATGGGCAGTTCGCGGGCAATGGGCTCCACGAATCCGCGCACGATCATGGCCATGGCCTCTTCCTCCGCAATGCCGCGCTGCATGAGGTAGAACAGCTGCTCCTCGGAGACGCGGGAAACGGTGGCCTCGTGCCCCATGGAGACGTCGTCCTCACGGATGTCCACGTACGGGTAGGTGTCCGACCGGGAAATGGTGTCCACCAGCAGGGCGTCGCACACCACGTTGGACTTGGCGTTGTGAGCGCCTTCCCGAACCTGAACCAGACCGCGGTAGGCCGCGCGGCCACCGTTACGGGCCACGGACTTGGAGACGATCGAGGATGAGGTGTTGGGGGCCACGTGCACCATCTTGGAACCGGTGTCCTGGTGCTGACCCTCACCGGCAAAGGCGATGGAGAGGGTCTCACCCTTGGCGTGCTCGCCGGTCATGTAGACGGCCGGGTACTTCTGGGTGACCTTGGAACCGATGTTGCCGTCGATCCACTCCATGGTGGCGCCCTCATGGGCAATGGCCCGCTTGGTCACCAGGTTGTAGACGTTGTTGGACCAGTTCTGGATGGTGGTGTAGCGAACGCGGGCGTTCTTCTTGACGATGATCTCCACGTTGGCCGAGTGCAGGGAGTCGGTCTTGTAGATCGGTGCCGTGCAGCCCTCGATGTAGTGCACGTAGGAGCCTTCATCAGCAATGATCAGCGTGCGCTCGAACTGCCCCATGTTCTCCGTGTTGATGCGGAAGTAGGCCTGCAGGGGGATCTCCACGTGAACGCCCTTGGGTACGTACACGAATGATCCACCGGACCACACAGCCGTGTTCAGGGCGGCGAACTTGTTGTCACCGACCGGGATCACGGTGCCAAAGTATTCCTCGAAGAACTCGGGGTGCTCGCGAAGGGCGGTGTCGGTGTCCATGAAGATCACGCCCTGCTCCTCCAGGTCCTCACGGATCTGGTGATAGACCACCTCGGACTCGTACTGGGCGGCCACACCGGCCACCAGTCGGGAGCGCTCGGCCTCCGGGATGCCCAGCTTCTCGTAGGTGTCGCGGATGTCCTCCGGCAGGTCCTCCCAGGACTGCGCCTGCTTTTCCGAGGCGCGCACGAAGTACTTGATGTTGTCGAAGTCGATCTCCGACAGGTCCGCACCCCAGGTGGGCATGGGCTTGCGGTCAAAGAACTTCAGGGCCTTCAGACGCATGTTCAGCATCCACTCGGGCTCGTTCTTCTTGGCGGAGATGTCCCGAACGACTTCCTCACTCAGACCACGACGCGCGGATGCACCGGCAACGTCAGGGTCAGCCCAGCCGTATTCGTAGTTGCCGATGCCCTCGAGCTCCGGGTTCTTCTCCAAGATTTCGCTAATGACGGTGTCATTGGCGTTCGTCACGTCAGTCATGACGGCCTCCTCGTGTCGAGCAGTTCGGTGTGCAGGCGGGCTGGGGTCAGCCCTGGTTGATGGGCAGTCAGCGACCCGGCGTACCGGTGCGTCCCGCAGTCTGTTGTGGCCTGGACAGCGGCACATGTGTGTTGCACACGTGCGCACCGGCGGCCAGTGTGGAAAGCCTGCGGATGTCAACATCCAGCAGGGAGGCGATCATCCGGGTCTCTGCCTCGCAGAACTCGGGGTGTTTGGTGGCGATCTCCTGCACCGGGCAGTGTCCTTGACACAGCTGGGCGGAGAGCACCCGGTGGCGGCTGGGTCCCACTTTGACGGTGTTGGCCGAGGCGGCGTACCCATCTGCCGAGAGCAGACGAACCAAGACGTCCAGCCGTTCTGCGACGTCGTCGCCAGCGGCCTCCACGGTGGGACGGTACCGGCGTTCCATGTGTTCGAACTGTTGGTCCACAAAGGCGCGCAGCGCCTGCTCCCCGCCCAGGTCGCGCAGGGCATCCAGTGCGTCAGCGGCAATGCCCAGGTAATCGTTGCCCAGGCGTTCGTGCCCCTCAGGAGCGACGACGTAGCGCCTGGCCGGGCGACCAGCACCCGAACCCCGGCGGCGCACCATGGTGACCTCAATGAAGCGGTCCCGCTCCAGGGCATCCAGGTGACGGCGAATGGCTGCCGGGGTCAGATCCATGCGGCGGCCAAGGTCACGGGCGGAAACGGGACCATGTTCCAGAACAGCATTGAGCACGCGGGAACGCGTGGTGGACTCCGTGGATTCCTCAACCGTCTGGGGCTGGTTCACGGTGGTGGACGAATGCTCCACGGTCATGCGCTGCCTCCCATCACGGTCACACGTCGGCTCCACATCGGGGCCAAATTACACAACCAAAGTATGTCTAAATTCATTCCCGGTGACTAGGAAGGCTCACCTCAGTAGGTGTGCGCGCCTCAGTGCGTGGGGTCCGTGACCGAGCTGGTGGTGACGTCTGCGGGGTGAGCAGTCAGCGCAAAGGCCTTCTCCACGGCAAAGGCCACCACGGAGACCATCAGGGCGGATCCCACCAGGTGCAAGCTGACCGCCACAATCGGCAGTCCGTTGAAGTATTGGTAGAAACCCACCATTGCCTGCAGCACCACCACGAGCCCCACCAGCGCGTATGCCCGCCACACCGGCTGTGGCCAGGAGCGGCGTCCCATGACCAGGGCGGCAAGCACAAGTGCCACCAACAGGTACGCGGGAATGGCATGGGCACGGGTGATCATCACGGCGTCAAAGGTGTGGCGGACCACTTCACCGGCATCGCCGGAGTGGGGGCCCGTGCCCGTGACCAGCGTGCCCAGATAGACGATCACCAGTGTGAGCAATCCCATAACAATTACCATGCCCCGAATGACGCCGCGGGCGTGTTGCGCCTGGCCGGGTTGTTCGCGGTGGTCGACGTCATGAAGGCTCGCCCGGCGGACCCGGTTCACGTAGGTGGCCGCCAGGTAGATCATGACGGCGGAAATCATGAAGTGGATGCCCACGATCCACGGGTTCAGCCCGGTCCGTACCGTGATGCCCCCCACCACCGCCTGCAGCGGAATGCCCAAGCCCAGGAACAGGGTCAGCAAGAAGAAGTCACGACGCTCCCGCCGCATCTTCAACACCGCCAGGAAGGCCAGGATGGCCACCACGGCCAGGGCGAACGTCAGCAGGCGGTTGCCGAACTCAATGGCACCGTGAATGCCCATCTCCGTGGTGGAAGTCCAGGATTCTTCCGTGCACCGCGGCCATGTGGGGCAGCCCAGACCGGAGCCGGTCAGGCGCACCAGTCCCCCGGTGAGGATCAACAGGGAGTTGGCCAACAGGGAGGCCCACGCGGTCAGGCGCACCCAACCGTCCACCTGGGTCCGCAGGAAGAACGACGACGCCCGCTCACCCAGCGTTTCCGGCTTCCCCTCAGGGCCGGGACCACCGTCAGGGTGTGCCTGGCCGGAGCTGGACGGGGTGCGGGCGGGGGCGGAACTCACGGGGTCACATCCATACAGGGTGGTGGTTTTCAGGGCCGATCCAGTCTAACGCCGGGACACCACTGGGAGATCGGGGCTCAGCTCCGGCGGGACCGTACGCACAGCTCAGCGGAACGCTCTTGTCAGCTCCAGCGGAACCAACGCGCAGTGGCCGCCCAGGCGATGGCAGCCCATGCCGCCAGGACAACAACTGGCCCCAGCAGAGCACCGGGGTCATCAGGCACCATCACGTGCCGCAGACCGTCAGCCAGGGCAGCCGATGGCAACAACCCGATCAGCGGCGCCAGCCACTCCGGCAGCGCGGAGGCCGGAGCCAGCGTGCCACCGACCACAGCCAACAACACCCACAACAGATTGACCACGGCCAGTGTTGCCTCCGCCCGCATGGTGCCTGCCGCCAACAGGCCCAGTCCGGTGAAAGCCACCGCTCCCAACACCAACAACGGGGCGGCCTCCAGCAGTGCGGACGCGGAGGGGTGCCAACCCATGAACCATGCAACCGCGCCGATCAACACGGTCTGAGCCGCCAACACCAACAGGATGGCGCCGAGCTTGCCGGCAATCAGACCACTGCGCCCCAGAGGTGTGGTGGCCAGCTGACGCAGCACGCCGTATCGACGATCAAAACCGGTCTGAATCCCCTGTCCGGAGAAGGCGTTGGAGATCACGCTGAGCGCCAAAACTCCTGGCACGGCGTAGTCCAGACGGCTGGCGCCTGCTGGCAGCACGGAGTCCAACAGATCCATCCGGGACAGGGCAACCAGGGCGATCACCGGCAGAATCACCAGCAGCAGGAGTTGCTCGCCGTTGCGCAACATGGTCAGGGCCTCATACCGGGTCTGGCTGATGACCCGGCGCCACATGGGTGCGGGATGTGCGGTGCGCGGGTTCGCCGTCGTGGTGATGGAACGTGCGCTCGTGTTCATCGGATCTCCCGTCCGGCCACTGCCAGGAAAACGTCCTCCAGGGTGCGCGGCTGCAATGTCATGGACGTGGGCAACTCTCCTGTGGTGGCCAGCCAGGTGGTGATCTCCTCCAGCAGTTGCGGCCCAAAGGTGCCGGTCACGGTGACCTCCTCCTGGTGCATCTCAACCTGCACACCGGACTCAGGCCCCGCACCCGTCAACGACGGCGGCGCCTCCTCCCACAGGTCACGTTGCCTGGCGGTCAGGCCCACGCGCAGCACTCCCGTGGTGTCATCCCCGGCAATCAGCTCGGCGACCGTACCCGACCTCCGAACGGTTCCCCGGTCCACGATCACCACGTGATCGGCCAGGCGTTGGGCGTCGTCCAACAAATGGGTGGTCAGCACAACTGCCGTGCCGCGCTGTTTGAGCTGGGCGATCAGGTCAAAGACCACGGCGCGGGATTGCGGGTCAAGGCCTGCTGAGGGTTCATCCAAGAACACGACCTCCGGATCCCCGGCCAAGGCTGCGGCCAGGGCCACGCGCTGCTTCTGGCCGCCGGAGAGGCGACGCAGCGGAGTCTTGAGGTAGGAGTTGATGCCCAGGGTGTCCATCAGTTCTTGCATGTCCGCAGGCCGGCGGTACATGGAACTGATGTGTTTGAGGAACTCACCGGGGCGGGCGCTCTGGGGCAAGCCACCGTCCTGCAGCATCACACCAGCCCGCGCGCGCAGTGCTGGCCCTGCGTTCCACGGGTTCTCCCCGAGGAGCCGAACGCTGCCGCCGGTTGGTTTCAGCAAACCCTGCGCACACTCCAAAGTGGTGGTCTTGCCCGCGCCGTTGGGACCCAACAGGGCGGTGACCTGGCCGTGAGCCGCCTGGAAGCTCAAGCCATTGACGGCCTTGACACTGTGATGGCCTCTCCCAGCAGCAACCTTGAACTCCATCTGGAGGTTGCAAACCTCCAGCGCCGCTGCCGTGTTGGTGGTGGCGGAGTCTTGAGGTGAGGGGGGTGGCGTCATCTGGTCCATGGGCACTGAGCCAGTGTAGGTACTTCAGCGCCCGCCGTTGGAACTCACGCGCGCAGCGCTGCTCGAACCACCTGGACAGCTTCGGCTATCCGCTGCCGACTTTGGGACGTCACGGGGTGAATGGGTCGGCGGGGTGCTGCCGTACGGACCCCACAGACGTCGTTGAGCGCGTAGATGGAACTCAAGGGTCGTTCCCAACGCAGGACGTCGATCAATGGCGCAAAGGCCTGTTTCCACCGGGCCAGTGCCTCCCGGTCCTGGGTCACGGCAGCGGCGCGGAAGGCCACGAATTCCTCCGGGAGAGCCGCAGCCAAGCCGGTGTGCCAGGCCATGGAGGGATCGGCGTCGTCAATGATCAGTTGTGGGCTGGCCACGCCAAAGGAAGTCCCGGGTTCACACAGTTGGTCGAACAGGTGGCGGCGGTTCTGCAGGGCCCGGACGGAATCAGCGGTGTCCTTGAAGGCCACCACGTTCTCCAGATGGGTCAGTTCCGCGGCCAAATCCACGGGGTAGACAAAGCCCGTGGTGGCGGGGTTGTTGTCCAGGCACAGGGGAAGGCCCACGGAGGAGGCCACGGTTTCCACCTGGTCAGCGATCTCCGGGGAGCGCAAGGCCACGTAGGACAGCGGGTTGACCACCAAGGCATCCGCCCCGGAGTTCTCCGCATCCCATGCCAGTTCCAACACCTGCTGAGTGGTCAGCGCGGAAATCCCCACGCCCACCGGCACGCCTGATCCGGCGGCTGCAGCCGCGGCAGTGCGGACGACGTCGCCGCGTTCGTCGTTGCTGAGGTAGGCGAAAGAACCGGCGGTGCCCAGAACGCAGATCTCGTCAACACCCGATTCGGACAGGGCGCCCACCTGCTGGGACAGTGCCTCCAGGTCCAATACTCCTCCGGGGGCAAAAGGCGTGACCGGATAGGCCACCAGACCGGAGAAGCGCATGCTCAGCATGGTGGGCAGTCTACGGGGTCACAGAATGGGGCCACCCACAAAGGGGTCCACCGCAACGGCCACGAAAACCAAGGTCAAGTAGGTGATGGAGCCGTGGAACACGCGCATGGCCTGTTTGTCGGTAGCTTCCCCGGCATTGGCCAGGCGCAGCAGACGGTGGCATTCGTAGACAAACCAGGCACCGGCCGCCAAGGACACGCTGGCATAAAGCCACCCCGCGCCACCCACAGGCACCAGCAGCAACGAGCAGATGGCGGTCGCCCAGCCGTAGAGCACCACCTGGGAGGCCACTTTGCCCGCAGGTGAAATGGCACCCAGCATGGGAATCCCGGCGCGGGAGTAGTCAGCGGCGTACTTCATGGACAGCGGCCAGTAGTGCGGCGGGGTCCAGAGGAACACCACGGCAAACAGCACCACCGCCGGCCACTCCACGGTGCCGGTCACGGCGGCCCAGGCGATCAGCACGGGCATGCAACCGGCCACGCCACCCCACACAATGTTCTGGGAGGTGCGGCGCTTGAGGATGATCGAGTAGAAGACTGCGTACAGGAAGATCGCCACAGCCGTCAGCACAGCTGCCAGCAGGTTGACGAACACCAGGAACCAGATCACGGAGACCACGGCCACGATCCAGGCAAAGATCAAGGCCTCCCGATCCCCCACCACACGCGTGACCAGCGGCCGCTTGGAGGTGCGCTTCATCACGCGGTCGGATTCGCGGTCAATGTAGGAGTTGAAAGCTCCGGCCGCACCGGCCGAGAGCGTGCCGCCAATCAAGGTGTTCAGGATCAGCCAAAAACTCGGCATGCCCTGCTGGGCAAAGATCATGGTGGGCACCGTGGCGATCAGCAAAAGCTCCACAATGCGCAGCTTCATCAGCTGCAGGTACGCCTTGATGCGGTCCATCAGGGAGGTGTTGCGGCCTGCTGCAGGCTCGTGAGCGTCACCGGGGGCAGGGATCACGGCGTGCTCCGAGGCGTGCGTTGAGCTCACGTGTTTCGCTCTCCCTGACGTTGTTGGTGGTGCTGAGGTGATGGCGGTGCTGACTAGGCAGTGCTGTTCTAGCGGTACTGAGTTGGCGTTGCGTGATGTGCCAGTCATGGCAATGGACACAACGGAATTCCGCCCAGTCTAGCGCGAAACACCACATTCGGCAGGCATTCGCTGACCGGTCCTGCTGCGCCCGATCCCAGATGTATCATGGCTCACGCCGCAGTTATGCCGCACGCGCAATCAGCAGGAAACCCTCCGTAGGCAAATACGGGTCCCCACGGGTGTGACTTAGGCTGATCATCGAACAGCACCGCGTCTGCCCGATCTGGTGCGCCCAGATCGGCAAGCACGGTGCCATCAGCGAACCGTCTCATTGGAAGGACAGTGTTCCCGTGCCTCAGTCTGAGCAGCTCACCTGGACCGATCTTGATCGCCGAGCCGTGGACACCGTGCGTGTTCTGGCTGCTGATGCCGTGGAGAAGGTTGGCTCAGGCCACCCCGGCACGGCCATGAGCCTGGCGCCCGCCGCCTACCTGCTGTTCCAGAAGGTCATGCGCCACGATCCCTCCGATGACCGTTGGACCGGCCGCGACCGCTTCATCCTCTCCCCCGGCCACACCTCGCTGACGCTGTACCTGCAGCTGTTCCTGGGTGGGTTCGGCCTGGAGATGGAGGACATCGAGTCGTTGCGCACCTGGGGCGCCAAGACCCCGGGCCACCCTGAGTACCGGCACACCAAGGGCGTGGAGATCACCACCGGCCCCTTGGGTCAGGGTCTGGCCTCCGCCGTGGGCTTTGCCTACGGACAGCGCTACACCCGCGGCCTGTTCGATCCGGAAGCTGCACAGGGCGAGTCCCCCTTTGATCACCACATCTACGTCATCGCCTCGGACGGTGACCTCCAGGAAGGCGTAACCTCGGAGGCGTCGTCGTTGGCGGGGCACCAGGAACTGGGCAACTTGGTGGTCATTTACGACCAGAACCAGATTTCCATCGAGGACGACACCGACGTCGCGTTCACCGAGGACGTCGCCATGCGTTACGAGTCCTACGGCTGGCACGTCCAGACCGTGGACTGGACCAACGGTGGCGGCGAGTACCAGGAAAACGTCCAGGCGCTGTTCGATGCCATCAAGGCAGCCGAGGCCGAAACCTCCAAGCCGTCCTTGATCAACCTGCGCACCATCATTGGCTGGCCTGCTCCCAACAAGCAGAACACCGGCGGGATCCACGGCTCCAAGCTGGGTGCAGAAGAGTTGGCAGCCACCAAGGAGGTGCTCGGCTTTGATCCCGAGCAGCACTTTGTGATCGACGACGACGTCCTGGCCCACACCCGTGAGCTCCTGCAGCGTGGTGCGGATGATCGCAAGGCGTGGGAAGAGACCTTCCAGGCCTGGCGGGAAGCCAACCCGGAGCGTGCCAAGCTCTACGACCGCCTGCGCGATGGCGAGTTGCCCCAGGGTTATGCGGATGCGTTCCCGGTGTTCGAAGCCGGCAAGGACGTGGCCACGCGTTCCGCCTCCGGCAAGGTCATCAACGCCATTGCGGACACCTTCCCCGAGCTGTGGGGTGGATCGGCTGATTTGGCTGGGTCCAACAACACCACCATTGAATCTGCGGCCTCGTTCATCCCGTCCGAGCACTCCACTGCCAAGTGGACGGGCAATCCGTACGGCCGTGTCCTGCACTTCGGCATCCGCGAGCACGCCGCTGCTTCGATCGTCAACGGCATCACCATGTCCTCTCAGACCCGGGCCTTCTCCGGGACGTTCCTGATCTTCTCCGACTACCAGCGTCCGGCGGTCCGCCTGGGCGCGCTGATGAAGGTCCCCGCCATCCACGTGTGGACCCACGACTCCATTGGTCTGGGTGAGGACGGCCCCACGCACCAGCCCGTGGAGCAGCTTTCCTCCTTGCGCGCGATCCCGGGGTTCGACGTCGTGCGGCCTGCGGATGCCAACGAGGTCTCCGTGGCCTGGAGGACCGTCCTGGAGAACCGGGAACGGCCGGCCGGCCTGGCACTGACCCGGCAGAACGTGCCCACGTTCCTGCGCGAAGGCATGGAGGGTGACGGTGAGAAGTTGGCCTCGGCCGAAGGCGTGGCCCGCGGCGGTTACGTCCTGGCTGACACCGACGGCACCCCGGACGTGATCCTGATCGGCACCGGATCCGAGGTCCAGCTGGCTCTGGAGGCCCGTGAGTCCTTGGCAGCCGAGGGCATCAAGGGTCGTGTGGTCTCCATGCCATGCCGCGAGTGGTTCGACAACCAGGACGCCGACTACCGGGAATCCGTGATCCCCTCCGCCGTTCAGGCACGCGTGAGCGTTGAGGCGGGCATTGCCATGTCCTGGAACGACATCCTGGGCTCCTACGGTCGCGCGGTATCCCTGGAACACTTCGGTGAGTCGGCTGCTTACGAGAAGCTCTACCAGGAGTTCGGCATCACCGCCAAGGACGTCGCCTCCAAGGCCCACGAATCCATAGACGCCGTGGCTGCAGCCCAGCGCTGAGCCCACCAACTGCAAAGGAGTCCGCAATGACTGCCTCAACCAAGAAGCTTTCCGATGCCGGCGTGTCCATCTGGCTGGACGATCTCTCCCGCGAGCGTCTGACCAGCGGGAACCTGCAGGAATTGATCGACACCAAGGACGTGGTGGGTGTGACCACCAATCCCACGATCTTTGCCGGTGCTCTCTCCAACGGTGCTGCCTATGCGGACCAGGTCAAGGAACTGGCCGCTGCCGGCGCGGACGTGGACGAAGCTGTTTTCACCATCACCACGGATGACGTCCGGGACGCCTGTGACGTGTTCGCCAACATTGCAGAGGCCACCCAGGGCCAGGACGGCCGCGTGTCCATTGAGGTGGACCCGCGTCTGGCCAATGACCCGGAGGCCACCGCCGCCATGGCCCGGCGGTTGTCGGACACCATTGACCGGGACAACGTGCTGATCAAGATTCCGGCCACGGAGGCCGGTCTGCCGTCCATTGCCGAAACCCTGGCAGAGGGTGTCTCCGTGAACGTCACGCTGATCTTTTCCTTGGAGCGCTACCGTGCCGTGGTCAACGCCTACATGTCCGGGTTGGAAAAAGCTCTGGAGAACGGCAAGGACCTCTCCACCATTCATTCGGTGGCCTCCTTCTTTGTCTCGCGCGTGGATTCTGCCGTGGACGCCAAGCTGGAGGAGATCGGCACGGATGAGGCTTTGGCGCTGAAGTCCAAGGCCGGTCTGGCCAATGCCCGTCTGGCGTACCAGGTGTACGAGGACTCCATTGGCACCGAGCGCTGGAAGCGTCTGGAATCCGCCGGTGCCAACCGTCAGCGTCCCCTGTGGGCCTCCACCGGCACCAAGGACCCGGCCCTGCCGGCCACCCTGTATGTGGACGGCCTGGTTGCACCCAACACGGTCAACACCATGCCGGAGAAGACTTTGGACGCCACGGCTGAGCAGGCCCAGATCACCGGTGACACCATCACCGGCACCTACCAGGAATCCAACGCCCTGTTGGATCAGTTGGCGCAGCTGGGCATCGACTACAACGACGTCGTGGCAAAACTCGAATCCGAAGGTGTGGAGAAGTTCGAGGCCTCTTGGGCCGAGCTTCTGGAAACCGTTCAGACCGCGCTGGATCAGGCACGCTGATCCGCTGATGTGTGTGGGTGTGGCCGGTTGACCGGTCACACCTGCACACATCTCCACCCACCGAACACCCCATGCATGCAGGAGCGCCACCGGGCGCTCAGAGAGGACGTCATGAGTTCCCTGTCCGTGATGCTCAACGGTGCCGCCAGCAAGGCAGCCGACCGCCATGTTCCCACCCTGGTGGAGGAAAAGTTCGCCTCCCGGTTGTTCGCCAAGGACCACACCATGTGGGGCCCTGCTGCGGAGGACGAGTCCTCCAAGCGCCTGGGATGGGTGGATGCCTCTGAGGTCTCCCGCCCTCTGGTTGCTCAGATCAATGAGCTGCGTGAGTCCTTTGCCGCAGAAGGCGTGGACCGATTCGTACTGGCCGGTATGGGTGGCTCCTCCCTGGCCCCTGAGGTGATCACCAAGACCGCCGGCGTGGAGCTGTTCGTGTTGGACTCCACCGACCCCGTCATGGTGCAGGCGGCCCTGACCAAGGACATTGCCCGAACCGCTGCCGTGATCTCCTCCAAGTCCGGTTCCACGGTGGAGACCGATTCTGCACGCCGTGCATTTGAGAAGGCCTTCAACGACGCCGGAATCGATGCCGCGCGCCGTCTGGTGGTGGTCACCGACCCCGGTTCCCCGTTCGATCAGGCATCCCGGGACGCCGGTTACCGTGCGGTATTCACGGCTGATCCCACCGTCGGTGGGCGCTTCTCCGCCATGACGGCCTTTGGCCTGGTCCCCTCCGGTCTGGCCGGCGTTGACCTGGAGGCCCTGCTGGACGAGGTGGACGAGGCCGCCGAGGTGCTGCGTGAGGACGCCGAGGACAACCTGGGCCTCCTGCTGGGCGCGGTCATGGGCGGTACCACTCCCCTGCGCAACAAGTTGTTGATCCAGGACTGCGGCTCCGGGATCGTTGGATTTGCCGACTGGGCCGAGCAGCTCATCGCCGAGTCAACCGGCAAGGACGGCACCGGCATCCTCCCGGTGGTGGTCACCGACGACGTCCCCGAACTGAAGGCTCCCGTGGCATCTGACGTTCTGCCCGCCTACCTGGTTCCGCAGGACACCGAGACTGCACCCGAAGGCGATGCCGTGGCTGTGGCCGGTTCCTTGGGCGCCCAGATGCTCCTATGGGAAGTCGCGACCGCTGTGGCCGGCAAGCTGCTGGGCATCAACCCCTTTGACCAGCCCGATGTGGAGTCCGCCAAGACCGCCACCCGTGCCGTGCTGGCCGACAAGCCTGAGCCCACCCCCGCTGTCCTGGTGGACGGCTCCGTGGAGATCCGCGGTGCCGCCGATCTGTTGGACGGGGCACAGAACCTGACTCAGGCCGTCGTGGCCCTGCTGGACCGGTTGCCGGCTGACGGCTACGTCTCCATCCAGGCCTACTTCGACCGCCTGACCTGGACCGAGTTGGAGGATGCTCGCCCCCTGGTGGCCACTGCCACGGGCCGTCCCACCACCTTTGGCTGGGGACCCCGGTTCCTGCACTCCACGGGCCAGTTCCACAAGGGTGGCCCCGGTGTGGGCGTGTTCCTGCAGATCACTGCTGACTCGGAGACCGACCTGGAGATTCCCGGGATCCCGTTCACCTTTGGCGAGCTCATCTCCGCCCAGGCCGACGGCGATGCCCAGGTCCTTGAGGAGCACGGCCGCCCCGTGCTGCGTCTGCGTCTGACGGACCGGGAGACCGGGGTCTCCCAGCTGCTGGACGTGTTGACTGCACTCGCCCAGCGCTGAACCAGAGGAGCAAAGTGCCCACCTCCAACGCGCACACCAACCCCCTACGGGATGATCGCGACAAACGCCTTGTGAGGGTCGCCGCCCCGTCCGCGCTGGTGCTCTTTGGCGTCACCGGGGATCTGGCCCGCAAGAAGTTGTTGCCGGCCATGTATGACCTTGTGAACCGAGGGTTGCTGCCGCCGTCGTTCTCCTTGGTGGGTTTTGGCCGCCGTCCGTGGAGCGCCGACGACTTCCGCGCCTACGTCCGGGAATCGGTGGAAGCCCATGCCCGCACGCCGTTCCAGGACGTGGTGTGGGACCAATTCGCCGAAGGTCTGCGGTTTGTCCAGGGTGAATTCGATGACACCGCTGCCTACCAGAGCCTGCAGAACGTGCTGCGGGACCTGGATCGGGAACGTGGCACCCGGGGCAATCACGCCTTTTACCTCTCCATTCCGCCCAAGGCCTTTGAAGTTGTCTGCCACCAGTTGGCGGAGAACGGTCTGGCGGATCACGAGGACGCCTCCGGGTGGCGGCGTGTGGTCATCGAAAAGCCGTTCGGCCATGATCTGCGCTCAGCCCAGGAGCTGAACCAGATTGTGGAGTCCGTGTTCGCCCCGGATGCGATCTTCCGGATCGATCACTACCTGGGCAAGGAAACGGTGCAGAACCTCTTGGCCATGCGCTTTGCCAACACCATGTTTGAACCGCTGTGGAACGCCAATTACGTGGACCACGTGCAGATCACCATGGCAGAGGACATCGGCATCGGCTCCCGCGCCGGTTATTACGACGGCGTGGGTGCTGCCCGTGACGTCATCCAGAACCACCTGCTGCAGTTGTTGGCGCTGACAGCCATGGAGGAGCCCTTCGACTTCTCCGCCAAGGCTTTGCAAGCTGAAAAGGCCAAGGCGCTGGCTGCTGTGCGTCTGCCGGAGGATCTGAGTGAGGGTTCTGCGCTGGGTCAGTACCAGGGCGGGCTGCAAGGTGGCCAGGAGGTCAAGTCCTTCTTTGACGAGGACGACATCCCGGATGACTCGCGCACGGAGACCTTTGCCGCCTTGAGGTTGGAGGTTTACAACCGGCGGTGGGCCGGGGTGCCGTTCTACCTGCGTGCCGGCAAACGTCTGGGGCGGCGGGTCACGGAGATCGCCGTGGTCTTCAAGCGCAGCCCGGACCGGTTGTTCACCACCCATGACACCGGTGAGTTCGGCAACAACGCCATTGTGATCCGCATTCAGCCGGATGAGGGTGTCACCATCCGGTTTGCCTCCAAGGTGCCGGGCACCCAGGCGGAGATCCGGGACGTCACCATGGACTTCGGTTACGGGCACGCGTTCACGGAATCCTCCCCCGAGGCCTACGAACGCTTGATCTTGGACGTGCTGCTGGGTGAACCGCCGCTGTTCCCCCACCACGAGGAAGTTGAACTCTCCTGGAGGATCCTGGATCCGTTCGAGGAGTACTGGGAGGCCAACGGGGTGCAACCGGAGGGTTATGCACCCGGCTCCTGGGGGCCGCCGTCTGCAGATCGACTGATGGAACGTGATGGAAGGACGTGGCGCCGGCCATGATCGTCAATCTGGAGAACACCACCACCTCTGCCATCGACAAACAGCTGCACCGTCTACGTGACGAGGGCGGTGTGGTTGCCCTGGGCCGTGTGCTCACGCTGGTGATCATGGCAGAGGCGGGGCACTCGGAACGCGCCCTGGATGCAGCCATCCTGGCCAGTCACGAGCACCCCTGCAGGATCATCATGCACGTGTCCCACTCGGCCTCGGACTACACCCGCCTTGACGCCCAGTTGCGCATTGGTGGCGACGCCGGCGCCTCCGAGGTGGTGGTGCTGCACGGTTACGGGGAACTGGCCGAGCCCTCAGAGATGTTGGTCTCTGCGCTGTTGTTGCCGGATGCACCGATTGTGGCCTGGTGGCCCCATCGGGTTCCCAATAAGCCCTCTGATTCGTCCATCGGCAAGATTGCCCACCGGCGCATCACTGATTCCTCCAATGCCCAGAACGTGTGCGAGGCCTTGACCCATCTGGCACAGCAGTACGCCCCCGGAGACACTGATGTGTCCTGGACGCGTCTGACCAACTGGCGGGTCCAGCTGGCTGCTGCCATGGACCAGGCCGAACCGGGCCCGGTCTCAGAAGTGGTGGTCACCGGTGCAGCCGACTCATCACGAGTGCACCTGCTGGGTGCCTGGCTCAGTGGGCGGCTATCGGCTCCGGTGCGGTTTGTGCACCCGGAGAAGTCTCAGCACGGTTTGGGCGGTGTTCGTTTGGTGCGTCCCAACGGGGACATCGCCTTGGAACGCCCGGGCAACTCCCTGGGGACTTTGATCCAACCTGGCCAACCGGATCAGCGGGTGGCCATCCCCCACCGTGAGCTCAGTGCCTGCCTGGCTGAAGAACTGCGTCAGCTGGACCCGGATGAGGTCTACGGCGAGGTTCTGGCCTCTGCCGTGCACGTACTGCCCTGTGGTGTGTGTGGTGAAGGCGCTGCCTGAGCACCCTGAAGGTGTGCAACCGGAGGGTGTGCACCCTGAAGGTGTGAACGCTGAAGGTGTGCAACCTGATGTTGTCAGGGAACAGACCACGGCCCTGTTGGTGGAGCATGTGGCGGCCCGGGTCAATCAGGTTCTGGTGGAGGCGCAGGAGGACCGCGGCAGAGCGTCCTTGGCGCTGACTGGCGGTCCACTGGTCATCACCGCCATTCAGGCATTGGCTGCCTCCACCAGGACTGCCGAGTTCGTTCCCGACTGGAGTTGCGTGGACCTGTGGTGGTGTGAGGAGTACTTCCTTCCCCAGGAGCACCCACAGCGCAATGCGCAGCGTGCAGCAGCCGCCTCTGAGAACTTCATGTTGCTCAGCCAGGTGCCCCCGGAGAACGTCCACGTGATCGGCGACTCGGACCAGTTCTTCACAGCCGAGGATGCCGCCGCTGACTACCTGGCGGAGTTGAAGGCGGCCGCTGACGCTGACGGCAACGGGGGTGAGTTCCCCATCGTTGACATCGCCCTGTTGGGTGTTGGTGCTCACCAGCCTGTGGCCGCCCAGATGTCAGGTTCCACGGGCGCCCAGGCGCTTGATTTAGACCGGTTGCCTGAGCCAGGCCGGATGCATGAGGCTACCGTGGTGGTGTGCGGCTCCCACCAGGAGCCATCTCCTCTCATCGCCATGACTCTGCCCCTGATCTCGACCTCGCACCACTTGTGGATGTTGGCCTCAGATGCACAAGAGGTGGCAGCAGCTCAGCAGTTGGTGCGCAACACAACTGCAGGAGGATCACAGGGCCTGGGTGTCTCCGGTCAGTTCTCCACGGTCCTGTTCACCACCTCGGAGGACTGAGTTCTACGCATTGTGGACCGCCATCAGCTCTCGATGGCGGCCCACAATGCGTAGAACTCGCATCACCACAGATGTGAGGCCCGGATCCCACAAGGATCCGGGCCTCACATGTTCTCAAGCCAGTTGGCTGCTCAGACTCCAGCGGCCGTGGTGGCAAAACGCATGGTCAGGGCAAAGCCCACAATGCACAGTGCCCACACAATGATCACCGTGGTGGTCAGACGCACCAGGTTCTTCTGCGCGACGCCGGAGGTGTTCAACGACTGTGTCATGCCGCCGCCGAACATGTCCGACAAACCGCCACCCTTGCCCTTGTTCAGCAGGACCAGCACCACAGCCAGCAGACTGGTGAGCACAATCACCACCAGCAGGATGTCTTGCAGAATATCCATGGTTCAGTCCTTGAGGCGTGCAGCCTTGAGATGGTTGTCGGGGTTCAAGCCCTGATCAGTCCGTGACCAGGTGCTGCTCGAACTTGGCAATGTTAGCAAACTCCTCAGCATCCAAGCTGGCACCGCCCACCAGGGCACCGTCCACGTCCTTGCCCTTGAGGATGGCTCCCACATTGGAGGACTTGACGGAACCGCCGTAGAGGATCCGAACCTTGTCCGCGGTCCCGGCGTCGTAGAGCTCGGCCAGATCTGCGCGGATGGCCTGGGCCATTTCCTGTGCGTCCTCCGGACCTGCCACCTCACCGGTGCCGATCGCCCAGACGGGCTCGTAAGCGACGACGACCTTGGCCACCTCTTCTGCAGAGAGACCCGCGATGGATCCGCGCAGCTGCTCCAGGGTGAAGCTCACGTGCTCGCCGGCCTTCCGGGAGTCCAGGCCCTCGCCGATGCACAGCACGGGCAGAAGGTCGTGACGGAAGGCGGCGTTGATCTTGGCCAGGCACTGCTCGTCAGATTCACCGTGGATGGTGCGGCGCTCCGAGTGGCCCACCAGCACGTAGGTGCAACCCAGCTTCTTCAGGAACTCACCGGAGATGTCACCGGTGTAGGCCCCGGAGTCCTGGTCGGAGAGGTCCTGGCCACCGTAGACAACCTTGAGGTCATCACCGTCAACAATGGTCTGCACGGAGCGGATGTCCGTGAACGGCGGGAAGACGGCCACCTCCACACGACTGAAGTCGTGCTTGGCGTCCTGCAACGTCCAAGCCAGCTTCTGCAGCAGGGCAACACCCTGCTGGTGGTCCATGTTCATCTTCCAGTTCCCGGCAATCAGCGGGGTGCGGTCGAACTGACCGTTGGTCTGCGAAGTCATGTGTACTCCTAAGAGATAGTGATGTGATCCGGGCTGACGGCTGCGTCAGCCGATGACGGAAACGCCGGGGAGGTCCTTGCCCTCGATGAACTCCAGGGAGGCACCGCCACCGGTGGAGATGTGGCCGAACTGGTCATCGGAGAAGCCCAGGGTGCGCACGGCTGCGGCGGAGTCGCCGCCACCGATCACGGACATGCCCGATCCGTTGGCCAAAGCTTCCGCAACGGCCTTGGTGCCACCGGCAAAGGCTTCCATCTCGAACACACCCACTGGGCCGTTCCAGAAGATGGTCTTGGCCTCGGAAATGGCATCCGCAAAGGCCTTGGCGGAGTCCGGACCGATGTCCAGGCCCATGCCGTCTGCGCCCAGTTCGCCACCTTCGATGTCGTTGACCGGGCGGACCTCGTGCTTGGCGTCAGCCTTGAACTCAGCGGCGTAGACAACGTCCGTGGGCAGCACGATCTCCGTGCCGGCCGCGGTTGCCTTGTCCAGGTAGCCCTTGACAGTCTCCACCTGGTCTTCTTCCACCAGGGAGCCACCAATGGAGTAACCCTGAGCCTTCAGGAAGGTGAACACCATGCCGCCTCCGATCAGCAGCTTGTCCGCCTTGCCGATCAAGTTCTCGATCACGGCCAGCTTGTCAGAGACCTTGGATCCACCCATGACCACAATGAACGGGCGCTCGGGATTGGAGATGACCTTGGTGAGCACGTCCACCTCAGTCTTGACCAGATCGCCCAGGTAGGCCGGCAGAATCTTGGCGACGTCGTAGACGGAGGCATGCTTGCGGTGCACGGCACCAAAAGCGTCTCCTACGAATGCGCCGTTTTCACCAGTGAGGGCCGCCAGTTCCTTGGCCATCTCGGTGCGCTCGGCCTCGTCCTTGGAGGTTTCGCGAGCGTCAAAACGGACGTTCTCCACCACCAGCACCTGGCCGTTGGTCAGAGCAGCTGCCTTGGCCTGGGCGTCCTCCCCGGTGACGTCGGTGGCGGTGACCACGTCGAGGTCGGAGAGCTCAGCCAGCTTGGCTGCAGCCGGAGCGATTGAATACTTGGGGTTGGGTTCACCCTTGGGGCGGCCCAGGTGGGCGGTCACGATCACGCGGGCGCCGGCCTTGGAGAGCTTTTCGATCACGGGCAGGGAGGCGCGCACGCGGCCGTCGTCGGTCACGGTGGAGCCGTCCAGGGGAACGTTCAAGTCTGAGCGCACCAGGACGGTACGGCCTTCAACGCCTTCGTTGAGCAGATCTTCCAGGGACTTGGCCATGGCAGGTGTTCCTTTCATTCAGGAATGGATCGCAGGTTCAAGACAGGTAATGGGTTCAGCAATGACAACGCGCGGGGTGCCCGCAGCGGTGCTGCGCACACCTCGCGCGTCCATCAGCGGAGGTTGCCCGTTGTCCGGTACCGGTTCATGACCACGTAACGGCGCGGACAATCCTGGCGCGGAATCAGAACTTGGAAGCCACGAAGTTGGTCAGGGAGACCAGACGGGAGATGTAGCCCCACTCGTTGTCGTACCAGGCGATGACCTTGACCTGGTTGTCGATGACCTTCGTCAACGGGGCATCGAACACGGTGGAGACCGCGTAGCCTTCGATGTCCTTGGAGACGATCGGGTCCTCGGTGTACTCGATGATGCCCTTCATGTCACCCTCGGCAGCTTCCTTCAGAGCCGCGTTCACGGACTCCACGGAAACTTCCTGCTCGGCGTCGAAGGTGAGGTCGACCATGGAGCCGGTGGGGGTGGGGACGCGAACGGCAAAGCCGTCCAGCTTGCCCTTGAGCTCCGGCAGCACCAGGCCGACGGCGGCAGCGGCACCCGTGGTGGTGGGAACCATGTTCAGGGCGGCGGCGCGGGAGCGGCGGAGGTCGCTGTGGGGGGCGTCCTGCAGGCGCTGATCAGCGGTGTAGGCGTGAATGGTGGTCATCAGACCGGCCTTGATGCCGAACTTGTCGTTCAGGACCTTGGCCAGCGGTGCCAAGCAGTTGGTGGTGCAGGAAGCACCGGAGATCAGGTTCATGGACTCGGAGTCGTAGGACTCGTGGTTCACGCCGTAGACGAAGGTGCCGTCCACTTCCTTGCCGGGAGCGGAGAGGATGACCTTCTTGGCGCCTGCATCCAGGTGAGCATGCATTTCCGGGCCCTTGGCAAAGCGGCCGGTGGACTCGATGACGATGTCCACGTCCAGCTCGCCCCAGGGCAGCTTGGTGGGATCCGGCTCGGCCAGGAACTTGACCTCGTGGCCGTCCACGGTCATGGAGTCACCGTTGAGGGTGACCTCACCGGGGTAACGGCCGTTGATGGAGTCGTACTTGAGAAGGTGAACCAGGGTCTTGGGGTCGGTGAGGTCGTTGACGGCAACAACCTGGATGTCCTGGCCCTGCTCCTGCACGGCGCGGAAGAAGCCGCGGCCGATGCGGCCGAAACCGTTAATGCCAACCTTGATGGTCACTGGGATCGATCTCCTATGCGTTCGGTGACGTCGTCCGACGAGTGCTCTGCCAGTCTGCCTGGCCTACGGTCGCCTGACATCTAATGGTCGGAAGTTGCCGTGTGGTTTTGTGAGGGATCTTGACTCCTAAGAGTTGCGATCCCAACCGGTCGGTCCCGCCGTCCTGGCGACGACCTCACGAGCTATCCCGCTCAGTTGCCAGTCTAGAGGCAAGACCAGGCACATGCCAGACCATTTCTGGATTTCCTGAGCTTTTCTGACTCAAACCCAACCAATCCCACATCTGCTCTGTTTCACGGGTTTGTGTTCGCTCTCAGCGGGTTACGCCGTGCGTGTCTGCCGGTGCATGCGGTCACAGACCGTGCTCGACCTCGTGCCCCACGCTGGCCTCCGTTCCGGGAACGCCCAGTTCCTCGGCGCGGCGATCGGCCATGGCCAGCAGCCTGCGGATACGACCGGCAATGGCGTCCTTGGTCAGGATGGGATCGGACAACCGCCCCAACTCATCCAGGCTGGCCTGCTTGTTGGCCAAGCGCAGCTGGCCGGCCGCGCGCAGGTGGTCCGGGACGTCGTCGCCCAGCAGTTCCAGAGCGCGCTCCACGCGCGCTCCCGCTGCCACGGCGGCCTGGGCGGAGCGGCGCAAATTGGCGTCGTCAAAATTGGCCAGACGGTTGGCGGTGGCCCGGACCTCCTTGCGCAGACGCCGGTCCTCCCACGTCAGCAACGTGTCATGTGCGCCCATGTGGGTCAGCAGCGTGGCGATGGCATCGCCGTCGCGAATGACCACGCGATCTCCCCCGCGGACCTCGCGCGCTTTGGCAATCACGTCCAGGCGGCGTGCGGCACCCACCAGAGCCAGGGCGGCCTCCGGTCCCGGGCAGGTGAACTCCATGGCGGCGGACCGGCCGGGTTCGGTCAACGAGCCGTGGGAGAGGAAGGCGCCGCGCAGCACGGCCTCGGCATCCCCGATCGAGCCGTTGACGATCACCGGTGGCAAGCCGCGGACGGGGCGGCCGTGAGAGTCCAGCAGGCCGGTACGGCGGGCCAAGGCCTCCCCGTCACGGACCACGCGCAACACGTAGTGATTGCCGCGGCGCAATCCCCCACCGCTGATCACGCCGAGTTCGCAGGTGTGTCCGAACTCTTCCATGATGGTGGCGCGCAGGCGCCGGGCCACGGCAGCGGAGTCCAGTTCAACTTCCACCACGATGCGGCCGGAGACAATGTGCAGACCACCTGAGAATCGCAGAACGGTTGATAGTTCGGCCCGGCGTTCGGAGGCCTTCTTGGTCTCCAGCCGCGCCAACTCGTCCTTGACCGATGCCGTCAGCGACATCTGATTCCTTTCCGCACGGGGTCATGGCCTGATCTGTGGGCAGAGCATCCCCGCAAACAGATCCCCCATAGGCTACCCGCAGAGCACCACTTGTGTGATGGGAGCCTTCAGCCGCCCATGACCTCCTGGTATGCGGCGGCAAGTTTGAACGGTGAGTGCACCTGCTGCCCGGAGCCACGGCGCAAGTCCGCAAAGTGCACTGCCGCGCCCATGGCCGCGGCCACCTCTTCCAGGTGGGCACGGTCCTCCACCGCACTGGGGTCAACCACCACGGCGTCGATGCGCAGTTCCGGTGCATGATCGTGCAGGACCTGCAGTTCCTGAGCACTGGTCTTTCCGGCAGTTTCTGCGTCACGGGACAAGTTCATGGTGATCACCCGCTGCCCCTCCGTGTGGGCCAAGGCCTGGCGCAATTCCGGCAGCAGCAGGTGCGGCAACACGGAGGTGTGCCAAGAACCGGGGCCCAGAATCACGCAGTCGGCGGCCTCCACGGCATCCAGGGCCTGCTTGCACACGACGGCTCCCGGGGGTTGCAGCCGTACGTTTTTCACGAACGGCTCCTTGGCCAGCGCCACCTGACCGGTGACGGTGCGAACACCGTCCGTGCCTTCCACATCTCCCTCGATCACCAGTGGTGTGATCGACATGGGCAGCACCTGCCCTTGGGCCCGCAGCAGAGCACCGGCCCAGCGCAGCCCCTCCACCGGGTCTCCCAGCAATTCCCACAAGGTCACGATCAACAGGTTGCCCAGCGCGTGCCCTTCCAGGGGTGTGTTGTGCTCGGGCAGGGCACCGAATCGGTGCTGCATCACATCCCGCCAGGTCATGCCCCAGTCGGAATCGTCACACAGGGCAGACAACGCCATCCTCAGATCCCCCGGCGGCAGAACCTCCAGTTCCTCACGCAACCGCCCGGAGGATCCGCCGTCGTCGGCCACGGTGACAACAGCCGTGAGGTGATTGGTCAGCAAACGCAATGCAGACAACGACGCCGACAGCCCGTGGCCACCACCCAGCGCCACCACGGCTTTGCCTGCACCGCGGTGGGGGCGGGCAGGAACGTCATCCCGCTCCCGAGCACGGGTGCGATCAGCACGCGGTGCCGTGAAGGGCACTGTGGGAATGGAACCCGTGGGAATGGAACCTGTGGGCAAATCCGGGTAGAACGAGCCGGAGGCGGAAGTGGTCATCTCATTCCCGCCCGATGTCCCGGTGCTCCACGTTCACCGTGACCCGCGGGAACTTGGACAGCCGCCGTGCGACTTCCTCCGTGACGGCCACCGACCTGTGCTTACCACCGGTGCAGCCAATGGCGATGGTGGCGTAGTGCTTGTTCTCCGTGCGGTATCCGTTGAACACCGGCTCCAACATGGAAGTGAACATCTCCACGAACTTGCGGGTGCCCTCCTCCTTGAACACGTAGTCGCGGACTTCAACATCCTTGCCCGTACGGGGCCGCAAGGCAGGCACCCAGTGGGGATTGGGGATGAATCGGACGTCGGCCACGTAATTGGCATCCGCCGGCAGCCCGTACTTGAAGCCGAAACTCATGACGGTCAGGTGCAGCACCACCGGGCCATCCGTGGTGTAGAGGTCCGCCACGGCCTTGGACAATGCGTGCACGTTGTACGTGGAAGTGTCCAGGACAATGTCTGCGGACTCGCGCAGGTCCTTGAGCAGAGCGCGTTCGGCGGCAATCCCGTCCATGATCCGGCCACCCGCCTGGAGGGGGTGCGGGCGGCGCTGATGTTCGTAACGGGCCACCAAGGATTCATCCGAGGCCTCCAGGAACAACACGGAGAACTCCACGCCGCTGGCCTCCATGGCGGCCAGGGTTTCCCGCATGTCGTTGAACAGCGCCTTTCCGCGGACATCGATCACCACGGCGAGGCGCGGGATGGCTTCCGGAGTGCGGGAGACAAGGTCCGCCAGGGTCTGCAGCATTTGCGGTGGAAGGTTGTCCACCACGTACCAACCCTGGTCCTCCAGTGCATTGGCAGCCGTGGAACGCCCGGCACCGGACATTCCGGTGACCACCAGCAATTCGGCTTTGCGATCGGGCTGGGCCACTCGATTGGACTCGGACGTGGATGGGGACGAGGACTGGACAGGTTCCTGGGCAGGGATCTCATGCGTCACTGTCCCAGTTTATCGGGAGGCACCGACGCCACAGGAGAGTCAGTCCATGATTTCGCCAGTGGCCATGTTGACGGCCGATTGTGCCGTGTCGTCATCCTGATGGATGGCAGCCATCACCTTGGCGGCCAGGGCCGGGCCGAAGCCGGGCACCTCCTGGATCTCCTCCAGCCGTGCGGACTTGAGCTTCTTGGCCGAACCAAAGTGTTTGAGCAGGGCCTTTTGCTTGGCCGGTCCAACACCAGGCAGTTCATCCAGTACGGAGGCGATCATGGACTTCCCGCGCTTGGCCCGGTGGAAGGTGATGGCAAAGCGGTGGGCTTCATCCCGGACACGCTGCATCAGGTACAAGGCCTCGGAGGCTCGGGGAAGAATCACCGGGAACTCGTCATCCGGAACCCACACCTCTTCCAGGCGCTTGGCCAAACCCACCACGGCAACGTCCACCACCCCCAGATCCTCCAGGGCTCGGGAGGCAGCAGCCACCTGTGGCGGACCACCGTCCACCACCACCAGGTTGGGCGGGTAGGCAAACCGTTTCCGGGCCGCGGGATCCGTGTCCAGGGAGTCTGGGTCCAAGGCTCCGGTGGTGGGTGCGCACTCCTGCTGTTGTTCCTCCTGCTGGGCCAGATGCCTGCTGAACCGGCGATGAATGACGTCGTACATGGCCGCCGTGTCATCCCGTGCGGCCTCCCCGGTGATGGAGAACTTGCGGTACTCGGCCTTACGGGGCAGTCCGTCCTCGAAGACCACCATGGAGGCCACCACATTGGTGCCCTGCACATGGGAGATGTCGTAGCACTCGATGCGCATCAGGGCATCGGGCAGATCCAGTGCTTCCTGCAGCTGCTGGAGGGATGCGGAGCGAGTGGTGATGTCACCGGCTCGCCGGGATTTGTGCAGCGCCAACGCCTGCCGGGCGTTCTCCTGCACCGTCGCCATCAGATGGGCTTTGTCCCCGCGCTGGGGCGTGGAGATGGTGACCTTGGAGCCGCGCAGTTCACTGAGCCATTGCTCCAACTGCTCGGCCTCCTGAACCGGGTGGGAGACCAACACCGTGCGCGGTATCAGATCCTCGCGGTAGTCCAACTCCACGGTCCGCGGACGGTGGTGGGAACCGCGCTCCTCGCGTGCTGCCTGAGCCTTGAGCTCTGCACCGGTGATGCTGTCCGCGGCCCCCTCCCCGTAGACCTGTTGCAACAACGCCTCCAGCAGGTGGGCGCTGTCCGTTTCCTCCACCTTCTCCGTGACCCATCCGCGCTGGCCACGGATGCGTCCACCGCGCACGTGGAAGACCTGGACGGCGGCTTCGAGTTCATCATCGGCCAACGCAAAGAAGTCGGCATCCACGGCATCGGAGAGCACCACGGCATTGCGCTCGAAGGCCTTACGGAGGGCTTCGACGTCGTCGCGCCGGGCCGCAGCGGTCTCAAAGTCTTGGACGGCTGCGGCTGCCATCATCTTCTCTTCGAGTTCCTTGATGAACGGCTCCGCCCGACCCGCCATGAACTGGCACAGGTCCTCGACCAGCGCGCGGTGATCCTCCTGGGAGATCTCCCCCACGCACGGTGCGGTGCATTTGCCGATGTAACCCAACAAGCACGGGCGCCCTGAGCGTTCAGCGCGGCGGTACACGCCCGGGGCGCAGGAGCGTACGGGGAAAACTCGCAGCACGGCATCCAGGGTTTCCCGGATGGCCCACGCCTGGGAGTACGGACCGAAGTAACGGGTGCCCTTCTTCTTGGTTCCGCGAGTCACCAACGCCCGGGGTACCTTCTCCCCCATGGTCACTGCCAGGTACGGATAGGACTTGTCATCCCGGTAGGCAATGTTGAACCGCGGTTGGAACTGCTTGATCCAGGTGTACTCCAGCTGCAGGGACTCCAGCTCCGAGCTGACCACCACCCATTCCACACCGGCGGCGGTTGTCACCATGGTGCGGGTCTTGGGTGCCAACGAGTGCAGCGGGGCAAAGTAACTGGAGAGCCTGTTGCGCAGGTTCTTGGCCTTGCCCACGTAGATGACCCGGCCCGTGGCGTCCCGGAACCGGTACACACCGGGATCCGTGGGAATGTCCCCCCGCGCAGGCCGGTAGCTCCGTGGATCAGCCACGAGCAGCGTCACGCTCCACAGAAGGCGGCGTGTTGTAGGTGTCGGCGCGCTCCTGGCCGGAGAGCTCGGCAATGGCGTCCATCACCCGATCCACGACGGCGCGGCGCTGCGCGCCGGTCTGGCGCCCGTCCACCCGGTCGATCTGCAGCGGCTTGCCGATGTGCAGCTCAAACTTGCGCGGCACGATCATGCGGGAGCCGGGTTTCTGCAAACGTTCCGTGCCCTTGAGGGCCACAGGGACCACGGGGGCCCCGGTGGACAAGGCTGTGAAGGCCACGCCACTGCGTCCGCGGTAGAGCCGACCGTCACGGGATCGTGTGCCTTCCGGGAACACTCCAAAGACTCCGCCGTCTGCCAGCAACTTCAAGGCGGGGTCCAGGGCGGTCACGGATTCGGACTGTCCGGAGCGGTCCACCGGAATCAATCCCAGAATGTTGTAGACAAAAGTCATGACCTTGCCCTTGATGCCGGGGGCATTGGCAAGAGACGCCTTGGTGATGAACCCCACCCGGCGTGGCATCAACGCGGAGACGATGATGCCGTCCAGGAAGGACAGGTGATTGGAGGCCACGATCACGGGACCGGTGGCAGGAAAGTTCTCCTGCCCTGTGATGACCGGCCGACACACCAACCGGAACAGGTGGCCCACTGCTTTTTGAGTTGCCCGGTACAGCTTCACTGCTCCCCCTCGAAGATCTCCTTCAGGAACATACCCGTGTGGCTGGCAGGATTCTGCGCAACCTGCTCCGGGGTTCCTTCGGCCACCACACGGCCACCGCCCGAACCGCCGTCGGGCCCCATGTCAATGACCCAGTCGGCGGTCTTGATGACGTCCAGATTGTGCTCAATGGTCATCACGGAATTGCCCTTGTCCACCAAGCCCTGCAGGACCTTGAGCAGCTTGTTGATGTCCTCAAAGTGCAGTCCCGTGGTGGGCTCGTCCAACACGTAGATGGTGTCTCCGTGGGAGCGTTTCTGAAGTTCAGCAGCCAACTTGACCCGCTGGGCCTCACCACCGGAGAGCGTGGTGGCAGGCTGCCCCAGCCGCACATAACCCAGTCCCACGTCCACCAGAGTGTTCAGGTGACGTGCAATGGCGGTGTAGGCGGAGAAGAACTCGGCCGCTTCCTCGATGGGCATGTCCAGAACATCCGCAATGGATTTGCCCTTGTAGTGCACATCCAGGGTCTCGCGGTTGTAGCGGGCGCCCTTGCAGACCTCACACGGCACGTAGACGTCCGGCAGGAAGTTCATCTCGATCTTCAGCGTGCCATCGCCCGAGCAGGCCTCACAGCGTCCTCCCTTGACGTTGAAGGAGAACCGGCCCTGCTGGTACCCGCGGATCTTGGCCTCCTGAGTGTCCGCGAACAGCTTGCGGATGCGGTCAAAGACTCCGGAGTACGTGGCCGGGTTGGAGCGCGGGGTGCGGCCGATCGGTGACTGGTCCACATGGACGATCTTCTTGAGCTGGTCTGCGCCCTCAATACGCTTGTGCCGGCCCGGGACCTGTTTGGCACCGTTGAGCTCGTTGGCCAGCTTGGTGTAGAGAATCTCGTTCACCAGGGAGGACTTGCCGGATCCGGACACACCCGTCACCGCGGTGAAAACACCCAGCGGGAAGGTGACGTCAATGTTCTGCAGGTTGTTCTCCTGCGCACCAACCACCTTCAACACACGTTTGCGGTCAATGGGCCGCCGGGATTGCGGGACCTCAATGCCCTTGCGGCCAGACAGATAGTCCGAGGTGATGGAGTCCTTGTTGGCCAGCAGTTCCTGGTAGCCACCGGAGTGCACCACTCGGCCGCCGCGTTCGCCCGCTCCGGGGCCCACGTCCACGATCCAGTCGGCTTCACGAATGGTGTCTTCATCGTGTTCCACCACGATCAAGGTGTTGCCCATGTCCCGCAACTTGGTCAGCGTTTGGATCAGACGCCGGTTGTCGCGTTGGTGCAGGCCGATGGACGGTTCATCCAGCACGTAGAGCACACCCACCAGGCCTGCACCGATCTGGGTGGCCAGGCGGATGCGCTGCGCCTCACCGCCGGAAAGTGTTGCAGAGGCACGCTCCAGGTTCAGGTAGTCCAGTCCCACGTCCAGCAGGAACGTCAGGCGGGCCTCGATCTCCTTGAGCACCTGATCTGCAATACGCGCTTCACGATCCGTGAGTTCAAGGCCCTGGAAAAAGGCCAGTGCTTCCCGCATGGGCAGGGCCGTTGCCTGGGCGATAGACAAACCACCCACGGTCACGCCCAGCATGGTGGGGTTCAACCGCTGACCCTGACACTCCGGGCAGGGGATCTGGCGCATGTATTGCTCATACCGGTCCTTGGCGTGCTCGGACTCGGTCTCCTGGTGCTTACGGCGAATGTAGGTGTAGACGCCCTCAAAACCCTGGCTGTAGCGCCGTTCGCGACCCCACCTGTTCTTGTAGGAGACGGTGACCTTGTAGTCCTTGCCCTCCAACAGCGCCTTGCGGGCAGTCGCGGACAGGTCCTTCCAGGGGGTGACCAGGTCAAAGCCCAGGTCCTCCGCCAGGCCGGCCATCAACCGGTTCCAGTAGTCACTGGTGGACTTGCCCAGGGCCCACGGTTGGATGGCACCTTCCACCAGCGTCAGGTCCGCATCCGGGACCACCAGATGTTCGTCAACTTCCAGCCGGGTGCCGATGCCGTCACATTCGGGGCACGCACCAAAGGGTGCATTGAAGGAGAACGCCCGCGGCTCGATCTCGTCAGTGCCCAGACGATGCTCATTGGGGCAGGCCAGGTTCTCGGAGAACGTCTGGCGCTGCTCCACCCCCTCGGGTGCATCCTCACCGTCGCGCAGCACCAGCTCCACCACCACGCGGCCATCGGCCAGGCCCAGGGCGGTCTCAATGGAGTCCGTCAGACGGCGCTCCATGCCCTCCTTGATCACCAGGCGGTCCACCACCACCTCGATGTCATGCTTGTACTGCTTCTTGAGCTTGGGCGGGTCATCCAGGGTGACCTGCTCGCCGTCCACCACGGCACGGGAGTAACCCTGCTGCTGCAAAGAGCTGAACAGATCGGCGAACTCGCCCTTGCGGCGTCGTACCACCGGGGCCAGGACCTGGAAGCGGGTGCGTTCCGGCAAGGTGAGCAGACGATCAACAATCTGCTGGGGGGTCTGTTTGGTGATGGGCTCCCCACAGACCGGGCAGTGCGGGTGGCCCACTCGCGCCCAGAGCAGGCGCATGTAATCGTAGATCTCCGTGATGGTGCCCACCGTGGAGCGCGGGTTCTTGGAGGTGGACTTCTGGTCGATGGAGACCGCGGGAGAAAGACCCTCAATGAAATCAACGTCCGGCTTGTCCACGCGCCCCAGGAACATGCGTGCGTAGGAGGACAGGGACTCGACGTAGCGGCGCTGGCCTTCGGCAAAAATCGTGTCAAAGGCCAGGGAGGACTTGCCGGATCCGGAGAGCCCGGTGAAGACCACCATGGCATCACGCGGGATGGTCAGGTCCACGTTGTGGAGGTTGTGCTCCCGTGCACCCTGCACCACGATCTCCGTGAGATCGGTGGGGGCTGTGGCCTGGGCCTGGGGCACGGACGCTACGGGGGAAAGAGTTTGTTCAGGCACGCCGTCCAGCTTATCGCCGGTGACCGACAACCAGAATTGCGCCCCAACCGTGTGTGCTCAGGCGGCGTTGGACGGACCGCTCAGATCCGGTCCCGCCGGTAGGCCAGCAGCAGCCATGCCAGATTGACCACCAGGCCGGCCAGCGGCACGGTACCCACTCGCCAGTTCCACAGCAGTCCCGTTCCGGCGGACAGCGTGAAGACCACCGCACCCAGAACACAGAGTGCCGCCATCAGGTGCAGCACGTAAGGCACCCCTTTGAGCCACAGCACCAGCGGAATGGCGTACACCAAGCCCATGCCGACGACGGTGCCCAGGCTGGGGCCTGGATCAATGGTCATACCGAGTTCCGGGTTAGCTGCTGCGGCCACGATCTCCGGATCATGGGTCTGAATCCAGAACGTGGCCATCAGCAGCACGTAGGACAGGATTGTGACTGCCGTGAGACGTGCCGGGCGGCGGCGCTCCCATTGCTGGTCAGCCGGGGGCAACAGTGTGGGCATGGCGCCTTTCATCACACATCGCATTGCCGGGATGAACACAACCCGTCAACCGTCTTACAATCGTCGGCATGATCGTAACCGACACGCAGACCGTTGATCTGGCCGAGATCACGGTCCGTTCCATCCAGGTCAGCGACATGGCGAACAACGTCTACCTGTTGACCTCCAAGACCCACGGCACCCAGGTGCTGATCGACGCCGCGGATGAACCCAAGTCCATTGCAGGCCTGGTGGGCGCCGGCTGCCACGACTGCAGCATGTCCGGCAGCTTGCAGATGATCATCACCACCCACTCCCACTGGGATCACGTGCGTGCCCTGGCAGAGGTCAAGTCACGCTCGGAGGCGGTGACCGCCTGTGGCTCGGCGGACGAGGACGACATTGACGTGGCTATGGATCTGACCCTTGACCACGGGGATGTTGCGGAGTTTGACGGATTCGACCTTGAGGTGATCGGGCTGCGCGGGCACACCCCCGGTTCCATCGCCCTGGTCTACCGCGATCCCCACGGCCCCGCGCACATCTTCAGCGGCGATTCCCTGTTCCCTGGCGGGGTGGGCAAGACCAACTCGCCGGAGGACTTCAAGCGGCTTTACAAGGACGTTGTCACCCGGATCTTTGACCGTTTTGACGACGACACCGTGATCCACCCCGGACATGGCGACTCCACCACCCTGGGTGCTGAGCGTCCGCACCTGAAGGAGTGGCGCGAACGCGGCTGGTGACAGCTCTGCCGTTCTTGTGACGACGCCGCCCCTCACCGTCTGCGGACAGGTGAGGGGCGGCGTCGTTGTGCCGGTCCACGGCTGGGATGTCCGTACGCGCGGATATGGTGGGTGACGATGTCACTTCTTGATGCTCTTGCCCCTGGATTGTCCGCCCCCGGCCAGCACTACCTGCGGGGTGATTTTGCGCGCAACCCGCTGACGGCGGATGAGATCTATGAAGGCTTTGTGGGCTGGGCCGCCTCACGGGACCTGGAGCTGTATCCGCACCAGGAAGAAGCGGCGCTGGAAGTGGCCGGCGGGGCCAACGTCATCCTGGCCACACCCACGGGTTCCGGCAAGTCCATGGTGGCGTTGGCGGCGCATTTTGCGGGCCTGGCCACCGGGCAGCGCTCCTATTACACAGCCCCCATCAAGGCGCTGGTCTCTGAGAAGTTCTTTGCCCTGTGTGAGGCCTTCGGCGCGGAAAACGTGGGTATGGTGACCGGTGATTCCGCCGTCAATGCAGAGGCGCCCATTGTGTGCTGCACGGCGGAGATCCTGGCCAACATCGCCTTGCGTGAGGGCCGTGACGCTGATCTGGGGCCCGTGATCATGGACGAGTTCCACTTCTACGCCGATCCCCAGCGCGGTTGGGCCTGGCAGGTTCCCCTGGTGGAACTCCCGCAAGCCCAGTTCCTGCTGATGTCTGCAACCCTTGGGGACACCACCCGCATCCAGCAGCGCCTGACGGATCTCACCAGCCGTGAGGTGGCCGTGGTGGACAACGCCGAACGACCCATCCCGCTGACCTACTACTACTCCCAGATCCCCGTCCTGGAACAGATCGAGGAACTGGTCTCCACACACCAGGCACCGGTCTACGTGGTGCATTTCTCCCAGCTGCAGGCCATGGACCAGGCACAAGCCCTGATGAGCGCCAATGTGCTCAGCAAGGCGGAGAAAGAACGCGTGGCGGAGGTGATCGCCGAGTTCAAGTTCGCCGCCGGGTTCGGCAAAACACTCAACCGCCTGGTCCGCAACGGGATCGGCGTGCACCACGCGGGGATGCTGCCCAAATACCGGCGCCTTGTGGAGCAGCTGGCCCAGGAAGGGCTGCTGAAGGTCATCTGCGGCACGGACACCTTGGGTGTGGGCATCAACGTGCCCATCCGCACGGTGTTGATCACGGCGTTGTCCAAGTTCGACGGCGTCCGCACACGCCGGCTGCAGTCCCGGGAGTTCCACCAGATCGCGGGCCGGGCCGGACGCGCGGGGTTCGACACCCAAGGCACCGTGGTGGTCCAGGCACCCGAACATGACATCGAAAATGCTCGTGCCATGGAGAAGGCGCGGCGAAGGCACGGCGATGACGAGAAGAAGTTGCGCCAAATCCCCAAGAAGAAGCCGCCGCAGGGCTTTGTCTCCTGGTCTGACAAGACGTTCCAGGCCATGGTGGACTCTCAGCCGGAACCCTTGCGCTCCACCTTCGGGGTCACGCATGCCATGTTGCTGAATCTGCTGCAGCGTCACAGTGATCCTGTGGCCGCCACGGTGCACTTGTTCAACGGCCTGGACGGTACGGCTGCGGATCGTCGTCGTTGGGTCAGGGAATCGCTGGGGATCCTGCGGGAGCTGCTGGCCACGGGCGTGGTGGAGCGGTTGCCGCACCCTGACGACGACGGTCGGCGCTACCGCCTGACCGTGGAGCTGCAGGAGAACTTTGCGTTGAACAACGCGCTGTCACCGTTCGCCCTGGCAGCGCTGACCCTGCTGGACCCGGAGGCTGACGGATTTGAACTGGATGCCGTCTCCGTGATCGAGTCCACGCTGGAACGACCACGCCAGGTGCTGGTCATGCAGGAGAAGAAGGAGAAATCCGAGGCCTCGGCCCGGATGAAGGACGATGGCCTGGAGTACAACGAACGCATGCGGGAGTTGGATGAGGTCACGTGGCCCATGCCGCTGCGTGACCTGTTGGAGGAGGCCTTTGAAACCTACCGGTCCTCCGCCCCTTGGGTGGCCCAGCATGAACTGACCCCAAAGTCCGTGGTCAGGGGCATGTTTGAACGGGCCATGACTTTTGGCCAGTACGTCCAGTTCTACTCCTTGACCCGCTCGGAGGGTGTGCTGCTGCGCTACCTGACGGATGCCTACCGGGCCCTGCGTCAAACGGTGCCCATTGAGCTGCGGACAGAGGCCCTGGAGGACATCATCGAATGGTTGGGGGAAACCATCCGGCAGACGGACAACTCCCTGTTGGATGAATGGGAGAAGTTGGCCCGGGGCGAGGAAGCCCCCATGGGTACCTCCCAGGACTCGTTGGCGGAGCTCATGGAGGAGCAAGCTCCTGCCATCACCAGCAACGTGCGGGCCTTCCGCATCATGGTGCGCAACGCCATGTTCCAACGTGTGGAGCTGTTTGCCCAGGAGAAGGACAAGACCCTGGGGGCTCTGGACGGCGGTACCGGGTGGGACCGGGACCGCTGGGCGGAGGCATTGGATGACTACTTCAACGAATACGAGGACATCTACACGGACGCCCAGTCGCGTGGGCCGGCCTTGATCCGCATTGACCAGGACCCTGCCGGTCTCAAGGGATTCTGGACGGTCCAACAGGTGTTTGATGATCCTGACGGCAATCACGACTACGGCATGAACGCGCGCATTGATCTGGCGGCATCGGATGCAGACGGCTTTCCGGTGGTGCTCATGGACAACGTGGGGCCGATCACCCAAACAGGTCGGTGACGGACCCAGGGCTTGATGCCGCATGCATCGCCAACTGCATATAGTGTTGATATGCACCTGAACACGCATAGGAGGATCCGTGCCGTTTGTTCTGACCGCTGACCGCCGGGACTCCCGCAAACACCCCGGTGAGCTGGACATGGCGGCCCACCGCGATCTTCTGCGCTCACAGGTGCCCGGTGCCACTCTGAACTGGCAGGTTTCAGCAGGTGACGAGCTCCAAGCCCTGTACTCGGACCCTGTTGCCGCTGTGGCGGCCACGCTGCTCCTGGTGGAAGCCCAGATCTGGTATGTGGGTGTGGGAGTGGGCGCGGTGGACACTCCCCTGCCCACCAGTGTCAGTGAGGCCACCGGGGACGGCTTTGTGAATGCGCGCCACGCGGTGGATGCCGCCAAGGCGTCGTCCTGGGACACCGCTGTGCGCGGCGCTGATAGTGACACAGCTGCCCACCAGGCGGATGCCCTCCTGAGCCTGCTGGCCGCTGTCCGACGACGCCGCACACCCACCGCCCGTCAAGCTGCCACCCTGGCCGATCAAGGGTTGACCCAGCAGCAGATCGCTGAAGAGCTAGGCATCACCCAGTCCTCGGTGTCCAGACGGCTGAGCACTGCGCTGTGGCAGGAGGAGCACGCCGTGCGTGGTGTCCTGGTGGACTTGTTGGAGCAGGCTGATGGGCAGGGGCACATCCATGAGTGAGGCGGCTCAGCAGCACGCAAGCACTGCACCAGGGTTCACAGGATCATTGATGAGCCTCCGTGGTGCTGTCACGGTCTGGATTCCCCTGATGCTTTTCCTGAGCACTGCCGGGTGGATGGCCGTTGCAGGTTCCGTGCCCGTTTGGTTCAGCGGGACAGCCCTGGTGGTGGGTTTTGCCTTGTCAGGTGATCCCGTGGTGCGTCTGATCCTGCACATTGCCCGGGATCTGGAAGCGCAGCGCCGAAAAACCATGGCCATCATCACGGCCGGGCGGTCCACCGAGCTGACGGCCGCCGACGCTGCGGGGCCCGGTGAACCGGTGGGCCCACCTCTGCGCGGCGGTCTGGTGATCGGTGTGCTGGAACGCTTGAGCGTCATGGCCTGTTTTGTCCTGGGGTTCCCCAACGGTGTGGCCATCGTGGTGGCCATCAAGGGCTTGGCGCGCTATGGAGAGTTCACCACCGGCCATCAGCGTGAGCAGTTCCTCATCGGCACCTTGGCCTCCCTGCTGTGGGCCGGGGCCGGTGCAGGACTGGTGCTGGTGATCTCCGCCACCTGACTCCGGTGGGACCCCGCCAAAGACCCTGCCAAAGACCCCGCCGGGTGAAGGGACATGGTGGAGGCCGGCACCCGTTGGGGTACCGGCCTCCAGTGATTCCCGTCAGGCAGGTCAGCGCATCAGACTGATGCAGGATCACACCTTGGGGTTGGTGTCCTTGTGCAGCGTCTCCGGCTCAGGTGCTTCACCCGTGCGCTCATAGTGCTCGTGCTTGCCGCGGGCACGGGCCAACAGGTCGCGGAACTCGTCTTCTTCCTCAATGAGTTCCTGCTGGTACTTCTCCGGCACCTTGGGCATGCGCTCAGCCAGCTTGGCGCCCTTGGCCGCCAAGCGTTCGCGCTCCGCCGTCGGGGCATCCTTGGGCAGGGTCACGTAAGCCTCGGCCACGTTGCGCAGGCCGGAGATCACGCGCAGGGCGCGGCCCTTGGGGCTGTAGAGGGAGAGCAGCACCGTCAGCACCAACACACCCACGATCACGGTCAGTGACTGGCTGATGGTGACCTCCGGCGGGAAGTGCACAGGCTGACCGTCATTGATGAACGGCAGATCGTTCTCATGCAGCGCGTGGACAATCAGCTTGTAGCCGATGAAGCCCAAGATGATGGCCAGTCCCCAGGACAGGTAGATCAGGCGGTCCAGCAGGCCGTCGATCAGGAAGTACAACTGGCGCAGGCCCATCAGGGAGAAGGCAACGGCCGTGAACACCAGGTAGGTCTCCTGGGTCAGACCAAAAATCGCGGGAATGGAGTCAAAGGCGAACAGGATGTCCGTACCGCCAATGGCCACCATCACCAGCAGCATGGGCGTCATCACACGCTTGCCGTTCTCCACCGTGAACAGCTTGTCGCCGTCGTAGTAATCCGTGGTGGGGATGAAGCGCTTGGCCAGGCGGATGATGAAGTTGTCTGCCTCGTCCTCGGCCTCGCCGTCCTTGAGTTCACCACGGATCAGGTTGACGGCGGTGAGGATCAGGAACAGGCCAAAGATGTAGAACAGCCAGGCCAAGGCGTTCAGGGCGGCAGCGCCGATGAAGATGAAGGCCGTGCGGGCCACCAGGGCAAAGGTGATGCCGAACAGCAGAACCTTCTGCTGATCTTCACGCGGGACCTTGAAGGAGGCGATGATGATCAGGAACACAAAAAGGTTGTCCACGGACAACGCCTTCTCCGTGATGTATCCGGCGTAGTACTCACCGGCGAACGTGGGACCCCACTGCCACAGCACGAACAGGCCGAAGATCAGGGCTGCACCCACATAAATCGCGGACCAGATGGCCGCTTCCTTGATGTGTGGTTCGTGGGCCTTGCGCACGTGGAAGAAGTAGTCGAAAGCCAGCATGCCGACGATTACGGCAATGGTGACTTCCCAGATCAAGGGTGAAACTTCCAAGGAAGCGTCCTCTCCAAGGTAGGTATGGTTCGAGAACGCAAGTCTCTCCGTCGGCCACCTCAGATCCCCGTGTGACGCACGGGTAGGTGGGGTTCCGACCGTTGTGCCCGGCGGGGCCGCCATGGCCCTGCGTGCTGACGTTCACAACGCGAGTGGATACTCCCTTACGCTGCGCATCATGGTACACGGCAGCTGTGCTTTGCCCAGGCTTGGTAAGACGTCTGTCATTCGCCGTCATCGCGACTTTGGTCACGCGCCAGGGCTTGCAGCAGCCCTTTGAGATCCGACCACTTGCCCTGGGCTGCGGACAGGTCTTCCGGCAGGTCACGAATCACGCGGTCAACATCCGACTGTTGGCGCGCTGCAATCTCGGCACGCAGTTGGCGGATCTCCGCCTCCGCCTGGGCCAAGAGGTTCTGGAGTTCGGATTCGGTGTTGGCGTTCATGGTCTCCTCCTGTTCTGGCTGGCTACCAGGCTTGGTCACAGCACAGCACTGATCAGCACGACGGCGCCCGGGGCCACCAGGAATGCGGCGATGATCCAGGCGGCTGCCACCCACTTGCGTTCAGCTGCCAGGGAGCCCAGCCAGGTGGCGCAGGCCAACGGAATGTTGCGCAGGAAGGGCAGGACGTAAATCAGAAGGATGCCCAGCAGGTTGAACAGTAGGTGGACCAGGGCCGCTTGCAGCGCGATGGTGGCGTTCTCCCCCGTGACAGCCATGGCCGCGATGAGTGCCGTGGTGGTGGTGCCGATGTTGGCTCCCAGTGTCACCGGATAGATCTGACGGGTGCTCAGGGCACCCGAGCCTGCAAAGGGCACCAAGACGGAGGTGGTCACGGACGATGACTGGGCCAGGACTGTCACCAGGGCACCGGCACCCATGGCCACGGGTGGCGTGCCGCCCACGGTCTTGTGAAGAATCTTCTTGGCCTTGCCCACCATGAGGGTCTGCAGCAGCTTGCCCAGGTAGCGCACGGACAAGAAGATCAGGGCCACACCACCCAGGATCTGCAGAACTGCTCCCATGGTTTCCCCGGGAAAACCCAGTACCCAGGCAAGTCCGTTCACCACGGGGTCAGTGACCATGGAGACCACATCGGCATCCCCCGGATCCGTGGTCTGGATCCCGGACAGGGGCCCGGTGATCAGTTCAGCCAACCGTTCCAGGGGGTGGAAGAGCATCTCCAGGGGCAGCAGCAGAGCCACGGCGAACAGGTTGAAGAAGTCGTGGACGGTGGCCGCGGAGAAGGCACGTCGGAACTCGTCCTTGGTGCCCACAAATCCCAGCGATGCCAAGGTGTTGGTGACGGAGGTGCCCACGTTGGCGCCCATGATGATGGGAACGGCCACGCTCAGCGGCAACGCCCCGGTCCCCACTGCCGTCACTGCGATCGCTGTGGTGGTGGAGGAGGACTGAATGACGGATGTGGCCAGGATTCCCACGGCAAGTCCCACCAAGGGATTCACTGCAAAGTCGAACAGCCCGGAAGCGGTGTCCTCCCCCAGATTCCCGAACCCGGTGCCGATCAATCCGACGGCACAGATCAGGGTGTAGAGCAGTCCCAGTGCGGCAAGGACTCGAACAGCAATTTGCCCGCGCGAGAGGTTGGTGGCGTCCTGGGAGAGTTCGTCCAAGTTTTCGCGGCTGTCACCACCGGTTCTGGCGAACTCGGTGTCAGTGCCCTGATTCTGGTCGGTGGTCGCGCGCTTGCGTTGACTCGTGTGCGACTGACTCACGGTTACCGCCCCCGGTGTTTCGGCCTGTGCTGTGAACAACTAGGTCACGTCCAGCCTCACGGGGCGGGGCAACGGCGGGCTGACGGGAAGGTGACAGCCAGGTGAAGGCGCCCTGTGCTCGGTCAGTCAGGACCCGGAGGCGTCCTGGACGTGGCGTAGTTCGCGTTTCAGGTCGGCCAATTCGTCGCGGATGCGTGCCGCCAGCTCGAACTTGAGGTCTGCCGCAGCCTGGTTCATCTGCTCGGTCAGCTGAAGGACCAGGTCCTCCAGGTTCTGTGCCGGGCCGGTTTCCACGCCGTCCTGGCGCAACTTGCGTTCCGCATCTGCCAGGGCTGCCGAGCTTTGGGCGTCCTTGGCAGGCGCGGTCTTGCCGCTGGCCGCCGAGCGCGCCGCCAGCAGTTCGTGGGTGTCTTCTGCTTCCCGGGCCAGCTGGTCCGTGATGTCCGCGATCCTCTTGCGCAGCGGCTGGGGATCCACACCGTGTTCCTTGTTGTACGCAATTTGGACTTCACGACGTCGATTGGTCTCATCGATCGCGGTCTGCATGGAGTCCGTGATCTTGTCCGCGTACATGTGGACCTGCCCGTTGACGTTTCGGGCGGCACGGCCGATGGTCTGGATCAGGGAGGTGGTGGAACGTAGGAAGCCTTCCTTGTCTGCGTCCAGGATGGAGACCAGGGAAACCTCCGGGAGGTCCAGGCCTTCACGCAGCAGGTTGATGCCCACCAGGACGTCAAATACGCCTTGCCGCAGTTCACTGAGCAGTTCCACACGCCGCAGGGTGTCCACGTCCGAGTGGAGGTATTGGACCTTGACGCCGTGCTCCATCAGGTAGTCGGTGAGGTCCTCGGCCATGCGCTTGGTGAGTGTGGTGACCAGAACACGTTCGTCGCGTTGGACACGAGTGTTGATCTCATCCAGCAAGTCGTCGATCTGCCCGCGGGTGGGTTTGATGACCACTTCCGGGTCCACCAGGCCCGTGGGGCGAATGATCTGCTCCACGTAACCGTCGGCCTTGCCCATCTCGTAATTGCCCGGTGTGGCGGAGAGATAGACGGTTTGTCCGATCCGCTCCAAGAACTCGTCCCACTTCAACGGGCGGTTGTCCATGGCTGAGGGCAGACGGAAACCGTGTTCCACCAGGGTGCGTTTGCGGGACATGTCGCCTTCGTACATGCCACCGATCTGCGGGACCGTCACGTGCGATTCGTCAATCACCAGCAGGAAGTCGTCCGGGAAGTAGTCCAGCAGACAGTGCGGTGCAGAGCCGGGGCCACGGCCATCGATGTGCCGGGAGTAGTTCTCGATGCCGTTGCAGTACCCCATCTGCTGCATCATTTCCAGGTCATAGGTGGTGCGCATCCGCAGCCGCTGGGCTTCCACCAGTTTGTTCTGGTTCTCCAGGGTCTCCAGGCGCTCCCGTAGTTCGTCCTCGATCTCAGTGACAGCCCTGGCCATGCGTTCGGCTCCGGCCACGTAGTGGGAGGCAGGGAATACATACATTTCGTTCTCGTCCCGGATGATCTCCCCGGTCAGCGGATGCAGCGTGTAGATGGCTTCAATTTCATCCCCAAAGAACTCGATCCGTATGGCGTGTTCCTCGTACATGGGGATGATCTCCACCGTGTCACCGCGGACCCGGAAGGTCCCCCGATGGAAGTCGACGTCGTTGCGCGCGTACTGCATGTTCACGAACTGGCGCAGCAGGTCATCACGGTCCATCTCCTCCCCCACCTTGAGGGTGACCATCTGCTGGATGTATTCCTCCGGGGTGCCCAGGCCGTAGATGCAGGAGACGGTGGAGACCACCACGACGTCGCGCCGCGTCAGCAAGGCATTGGTGGCGGAGTGCCGCAGCCGCTCGACTTCCTCATTGATGGAGGAGTCCTTCTCGATGAAAGTGTCCGTCTGTGGGACGTAGGCCTCCGGCTGGTAGTAGTCGTAGTAGGAGACAAAGTATTCCACCGCGTTGTTGGGCAGCAGCTCCCTCAGCTCACTGGCCAGCTGGGCGGCCAGGGTCTTGTTCTGCACCATCAGCAGCGTGGGCCGCTGCACCGATTCGATCAACCATGCGGCGGTGGCGGACTTGCCTGTACCGGTGGCGCCCAGGAGCACGATGTCGGTTTCGCCGTCGTTGACCCGCTGCGTCAGTTCAGCGATGGCCTTGGGCTGATCGCCGGCGGGTTTGAATTCGGAGACGACCTCAAAGGGTGCGACGACGCGGTTGATCTCCTGTGCCAAGCTCATGTGGCCAGCCTACGCCGGGGGACCGACACTGCATGAAGTGCCGTCGACCGCCGCTCGTCGAGTGATCCTCAACCCCGCGCCTGAGCCCACCACTGATCCACGGCAGCCTCCAGGTGATTCAGTGGCCCATCGTTCACGAACACGTGGTCCGCCACCGCGCGCCGTTGATCGTCGGTGGCCTGTGCATCAATACGAGCCGCTGCATCAGTCGCGGACATTCCCCGGTTCTGGATCATCCGCCGGATCCGCTCATGACGCGGAGCCTCCACCACCAAGACCACGTCAAAATCCTCTGCCTGCCCGGTTTCCACCAACAGGGGGATGTCGTGGACGATCACCGCGTCCTCACCGTGTTGAGCCACCGCGGCCTCCACCAATTCCTTGGAACGTGCACGCACCAGAGGATGGATGATCGCATTGAGGCGGGCACGGGCGTCGTCGTCGGCAAAGACCAGCTCCCCCAACGCGCGTCGGTCCAGTGAACCGTCCGCTGCAATCATCTGCGGACCGAATTCACGGGCGATCGCCACCAGACCTGGCTGGGCAGGCTCCTGCAACTGCCGGACAATGGCATCCGAATCCACCAGGACGGCCCCGTTGGCCACAAGACGCGCAGCCACAGCCGATTTTCCGGAGGCGATCCCGCCTGTCAAAGCAATGTGCAACATGGTCCCAGGCTACCCAGCGGGCGGACCGGAGTGGCGCAGATCAACTCTTACAGGCCCATAGACTGGTTCTCATGCCGCAGCCTTACACGGTCCTGAGCTCAACCACTGCGTTGCGCCATCAGATCGAGATCAAGAAGTCCCGCTTCCTCACCGTGCTGCAACGCATCAACCACGAGGACGACGCCCAAGATCTCCTGGCCGATTTACGCCGCGAGTTCCATGACGCCCGTCACCAGTGCTCAGCCTGGGTTGTGGGCTCGGATCGCCGCATCCAGCGCTCCTCCGATGACGGCGAACCATCCGGCACAGCCGGCATCCCCATGTTGGAAGCCATCACCCAACGGCGGACCGGCGGGGGTGATTCACCCCGAGAAGAAGTCTCAGACCTGTCGGATGTGTGCGCCGTCGTCGTCCGGTGGTTCGGTGGAACGCTGTTGGGTGCGGGAGGTCTGGTACGGGCGTATTCGGACTCGGTGTCCCAAGCCCTGGACCGCGCGGAGTTTGCGCAGCGCGCCCGGCTGGGAGTCTATGAGGTCAATGCTCCGCTGGCTCAGGCGGCACGCTGGGAGAACGAGCTCCGCACCGCATCCGTCACCGTCATGGGAACCGACTGGTCCGCAAACGGGGCCACCTTGCGCGTGGCCACGGACGACACCGAGGAGGCCGTGGCCAAATTACGGGCCCATGTGGCGGAACTCAGCTCCGGGAATGCGTACCTGACCCCGGTGGGAACCGACTGGGTGGACCTCCCCTCCTCCCCCGCCGAATAGGCCGTTTGATCGCCGCTGAGCGTGTCAGGGGCGATCAAACGGCCTATTCGGCGGACAAGGGCGAGGAAAGTGTTCACTCGGCACGAGACGGGAGAGTCGCGCGCAGAGCCCGAGCTGACAAGGGGAAGGCCCCGTCATTCACCAGGAGTGACGGAGCCTTCGAGTCCGGTTGATCAGAAGATCAGTTGCCGGTCAGCTTCTCGCGCAGGGCGGCCAGAGCTTCGTCGGAAGCCAAGGTGCCCTCGTCCTCGGCCGGAGCCTCGGAGGAGTAGGAGGTCGGGGCGGCAGCGGTTGCCACACCGGCGCCGGCCACAGCGGCCTCGGCGTCCTCGTTCAGGTGACGGCGCACCTGCTCCTTGTGAGCTTCCCAACGGGTCTGGGCATCGGCGTACTGCTGCTCCCAAGCGGCGCGCTGCTCCTCGAAACCTTCGATCCACTCGTTGGTCTCGGGATCGAAGCCCTCGGGGTACTTGTAGTTGCCCTCTTCGTCGTACTCGGCAGCCATGCCGTACTGAGCGGGATCGAACTCGGTGGACTCGGGGTCAACACCTTCGTTCGCCTGCTTCAGGGACAGGGAGATCCGACGACGGTCCAGATCGATGTCGATGACCTTGACGAACAGGTCCTCGTTGACGCCAACAACCTGGTCTGCCAGATCCACGTGGCGCTGAGCCAGCTCGGAGATGTGCACCAGGCCCTCGATGCCGTCCTCGACGCGAACGAACGCACCGAACGGAACTAGCTTGGTGACCTTGCCGGGCACAACCTGGCCCAGGGCGTGGGTGCGGGCGAACAGCTGCCAGGGATCTTCCTGGGTGGCCTTCAGCGACAGGGAGACACGCTCGCGGTCCATGTCCACGTCCAGCACCTCGACCTTGACTTCCTGGCAGACCTCAACAACCTCACCCGGGTGGTCGATGTGCTTCCAGGACAGCTCGGAGACGTGCACCAGGCCGTCAACGCCGCCCAGGTCCACAAAGGCACCAAAGTTGACGATGGAGGAGACATGGCCGGAACGGACCTGGCCCTTCTCCAGCTTGTTGAGGAAGTCGGAGCGGACCTCGGACTGGGTCTGCTCGAGCCATGCACGGCGGGACAGGACCACGTTGTTGCGGTTCTTGTCCAGCTCGATGATCTTTGCTTCCAGCTTCTGGCCGATGTAGGGGGCCAGGTCGCGGACGCGGCGCATCTCAACCAAGGATGCGGGGAGGAAGCCGCGCAGCCCGATGTCGATGATCAGACCACCCTTGACAACCTCAATGACGGTACCGGTGACAACGCCGTCTTCTTCCTTGACCTTCTCGATGTCGCCCCAGGCGCGTTCGTACTGAGCACGCTTCTTGGAGAGGATCAGACGGCCTTCCTTGTCCTCCTTGGTGAGGACCAGGGCTTCGACCTCATCGCCCACGGTCACGACCTCATCGGGGTCGATGTCGTGCTTGATGGACAGCTCGCGGGACGGGATGACACCTTCGGTCTTGTAGCCGATGTCGAGGAGGACCTCGTCACGGTCAACCTTGACAACAGTGCCTTCCACCAGATCGCCGTCGTTGAAGTACTTGATGGTCGCATCGACGGCTGCGAGGAAGTCTTCCTCCGAGCCGATGTCGTTGACGGCAACCTGCGGGGTGGTGGTGGTCATGTAGTAGGGACTCCGATGAATTGATTATGGTCAGTGAAGCGTCCAAGGGCGGGAACCGCTGGGGCTTCGACGTCTGTGGACAGTGCGCGCAGAACACACACTCGGCTAGTTTAGGCCCCGCAGGGAGCCTGAATCAATACCATCCGGGCGTGTGTCAGCCAGAACACGGTGGGTCCAACCCACGGTGAACTCAGTGGGCGGCCGCGTTCCAATCCGGCCCCACGCCCACGTTCACTTCCAGCGGCACGGAGAGCTCAATGGCCGAGCCCATTTGCGTACGCAGGATCTCACTGACCTTCTCCACCTCACCGGTGGCAGCCTCCACCACGAGTTCGTCGTGGACCTGCATGAGCACCCGGGAACGCAATCCCTGGCCCTGGAACTCACGGTCCACCAGGATCATGGCCTTCTTGATGATGTCCGCAGCTGACCCTTGGATGGGCGCGTTCAGTGCCATGCGCTCGGCGGCCTGCCGCAGCTGGCGGTTGTCACTGGTCAAATCCGGCAAATAACGACGACGACCGTCGATGGTCTCCGTGTATCCGTTCTCCCGTGCCACATCCACCACACCGCGCAGGAAGTCGCGCACGCCGCCGAACCGCTTGAAGTAATCGGACATCATGGTCCGGGCCTCGTCCACGGAGATGTTCAACTGCTGGGAGAGTCCGTAGGAGCTCAAGCCGTACACCAGGCCGTAGCTCATGGCCTTGACCTTGGAGCGCATCTGGGCCGTGACGTCTTCCGGTTCCACGCCAAAAACCTTGGAACCCACGTAACGGTGGAGGTCCTCGCCGTCCCGGAAGGCTTCAATCAGGCCTTCGTCCTTGGAGAGGTGTCCCATCACCCGCATTTCGATCTGCGAGTAGTCGGCGGTCACCAAGGCCTGGAACTGGTCCTGACCATCCGTTCCCACCACAAAGGCACCGCGAATTTGGCGGCCCTCCTCCGAGCGCACCGGAATGTTCTGCAGGTTGGGATCCGTGGAGGACAACCGGCCGGTGGCAGCCACGGTCTGCTGGTAGTCCGTGTGAATGCGGTCATCGTCCTTGATGGCTGAGCGCAGCCCCTGGACGATCTGCTTGAGCTTGGTGGTGTCACGCCACCGGCGCAGAGCCAACAGGAACTGGGCACCCGGAGACTCCGGGTCCACCTTGGTCAACAGTTCCTCCAGGGCGGCTGCGGAGGTGGTGTAGCCGGTCTTGATCTTCTTGGTGGGCGGCAGCTCCAAGGTCTCGAACAGCACCGTCTGCAACTGCTTGGTGGAACCCAGCTTGATCTCCGGCTCACCCTCCTCGCGAGGCACCAGGGCCTGCGCGGCGTCCCAAGCCTGCTGGATGGGGCCCTCCAGGCTCTTGATCAAGGCATCCACGCGTTGCCGGTCCACGGCCACGCCGGTCAGTTCCATCTGCCCCAGGATCTTGGCCAGCGGAAGGTCCATGCCGGTCAGCAGAGCCGTCTGCCCATCATTCTCCAGCTTCCCGCGCAGGAACCCAGACAACTGCAGGGAGGCCACGGCCAGTTCTGCCTCACGGAGAGCAACCTCAGCAGAGGTCCTGGGGCCATCGGCGCTCTCCCCCGCAACATCCAGTGCCAACTGGTCATCCTTGGCCTGCGCGCCGGCATCCCCCAACGGGGCAACCTGCAGGTCCAGGTGATCTGCCAGCAGCGCTTCCAGCTCGTAGCTGCGGCGGGCGGGTTCAATCAGATAGGCGGACAACGCGATGTCATCCACCACGCCTTCAAGCTCCAGCCCCCGCAGGTGCAGAGACTTCCACAGATCCTTAAAACCCCAGACCACCTTGGTGTGCTCGGCATCAGCCAGCCAGTCGGCCAGAACTTGCTCCAGCTGGGAATCCGCGTCCATCAGATCCAGGTGGACAGCCGTGGCCGGATGCTCTTCAGCACTGCCACGCGCCAACAAGAGTTCGGTGACTTCCCGGCCACCTGGCTGCGGGGCGTCGTCGTCGTGGCGCAGGGGCCGTACCGCGGTCTCCCGTCCGGCCGCGGCATCAAGCCAGGCGGAAAGTTGCTGGGCAGATTCAACGGTTTCTGCCACCTCAAGACCGGAGACAGCCGTCGCGGGACCGGCCTCAGGGCCTGCGAAGGCCTCGAACACACGGCCGCGCAGCCCGGAGCCGAAGTCAAGGTCATCGAACAACGCGTTGACGGCGTCTTGATTAGGCGTCGGCAGTTCGGCCTGGTCCAGTTCGATCTTCAGGTCCAGACCCGTTTCCAACCGGTTGAGTTTGCGGTTGCGGCGCACCAGCTCCACGTTCTCCCGCAGCGCCTCACCTTTTTTGCCGGTGATCTTCTCCGCGTGCTCCAGTACGGATTCAACGTCTCCGTAGGCCTCGATCCACTTGGCGGCAAAGCCCGGACCCACACCGGGAACACCGGGCAAATTGTCCGCCTGCTCGCCGGTGAGCGCTGCCAGATCCGGGTAGTACTGCGGAGGGACCTTGTACTTCTCCATGACGGCTGCGGCATCCATCATCTTCAGATCAGACGGCGTGCGGCCCGGGTACACCACAGTCACGTGGTCATCCACCATCTGGAAAGCATCCCGGTCACCGGAGAACACCAGGACCTCAAAATCGGCAGCGGCACCACGACGGGCCAGGGTGGCCAGGACGTCGTCGGCCTCGTAACCCTCTTTGGTCACCACCGGAACCCCCAGTGCCTCCAACACAGCCTGAATGCGGGGCACCTGACCGTGGAAGGCCTCAGGGGTCTCATCCCTGCCGCCCTTGTACTCACCGTATTCCTGGGAACGCAAAGTGGGACCCTCAAGGTCGAACGAAACCACCAGGTGAGTGGGCTTCTGCTCACGCATCAGCTTGGTCATGGTGTTCAGGAAGCCGTACACCGCCTCCGTGTGCTCCCCGGATTCCGTGACAAAGGCCGGACCGTTGCCGTACTCAGCCGCACGGGACAGGGCGAAAAAGGCGCGGAAGGCCAGCGAATGGCCGTCAATCAACAACAGTTTGCGCTCCGGCCGGGACACGGGCACCGGCAACTGCACTTCCTGGGGATTCTCGGTCTTGGAACCGATCACGACGACGGCGGGCTTGGGCTGGCTCTGATCGCTCACGGACCCATCTTAGGGGTGGTCACCGACACCGTGACCGGAGACCACCCGAACCGCAAGATGTCAGGCGACCTGATTCAGGATGGCTTCCGCCACTTCCCGCATGGACAGACGCCGGTCCATGGAAGTTTTCTGAATCCAGCGGAAGGCCTCGGGCTCGCTCAGACCCATCTTGGTGATGAGCAAGGACTTGGCCCGCTCCACCATCTTGCGGGTCTCGAACTGATCCTTCATCTCAGAGACCTCGTCCTCCAGGGAAACGATCTCCTCAAAGCGGGACAGGGCGATCTCGATGGCCGGGATCAGGTCAGCTGCCGTGTAGGGCTTGACCACATAGGCCATGGCCCCGGCTTCCCGCGCCCGCTCAATGAGCTCCTTCTGGCTGAAGGCCGTCAGCAGCACCACCGGGGCAATGCGGTCGGAGGCGATCTGCTCGGCGGCGGTGATGCCGTCCAGAACCGGCATCTTGACGTCCATCAGGACGAGGTCCGGCTCAAGCTCGCGAGCCAGGTCAATAGCGCGCTGGCCGTTGTCGGCCTCCCCCACCACCTGGTAGCCCTCACCCTCCAGCATTTCCACCACGTCCATGCGGATCAGGGATTCGTCCTCAGCCACCAGCACACGCTTGCGCGTGCTGAAGGATTCCGGGGCACCGGCTCCCTTCATGGCTTCGGCCTCGGTCACGTCCACTGACTGACCCGTTCCCTGGGCGGACTGCTCGGGCTGACTGCTGTTCTGGCTCACTGCCGATGCTCCTTGAAAGCGTCTGGTGATGGGCTACGTGCTCACTGTCCAGCGTACAACCGGATGTGGGGTACACTTTTTCGCGTGCCTGGCCCAAGTGGCGGAATTGGCAGACGCGCCGCACTCAAAATGCGGTTCTTCGGAGTGTGGGTTCAAGTCCCACCTTGGGCACAAGAATCAAGACCCCTGGCAGGGCCGGTCACCGGCCACGCCAGGGGTCTCGTCAGAACCATGTCCTAGTGCTCGTCCAGGTACCAGTCAGCGCCACTCGGTGCCCCGGCGCTGGCCGGGTGCAGACGCTCCCACACATTGGTGGCAACGGTCAGCACGGCCAACCCCACCATGACTCCGGCCGCCGGAAGCCACGGAAGCCCCACGGCCAGCACCAGGCAGCCCAGAACGCCCAGGATCCTGGACCGGTGCAGCCGCCCCGTGACGGTGAAGCGCAGGTGTGTGAACACCGCGTAGAACGCCGTGGTTCCTCCCAACATGAGCAGTCCCACCACCACCGGCAGCGGTTTCAATGGCTCCAACAGGGATTCATGGACCCCGACGGCCACGGCGATGACCCCGCCCACGATCCAGAACTGGGTGTAGGTCAAGGCGCCCCGAACCGCCTCGAAGGTCACGGGTGCGGATTCCAGGTGCCTGCCCAGATACGTTGCGGAGTGGTCGAAGTACAACCACCACAGGGAGATCGTCAACACGAACGCCGCCGTGAAGGTGATGATCTCCGGAAGGCTGAATCTCATGGTCTCCGCCAGCGGTTCTCCGGTGGAGATGATGGTCTCCCCCAGGGCGATGATCACCAGCAGACCGAAGCGCTCCACGATGTGTTCGAGGTCGTAGACCAGGGTGCGCATCCTGCGGTGGTTCACCCGCGGTGCCAGGATTTCGGCCAGGGCCGCTGCCGCCCAGAGCACCTCCCGGTAGGGCGATTCCAGCAGGGCTCCGGCCACCAGCAGAGGTCCCGTTAGCAGAAGACTCACCGCGTACACGGGCCTCACGGCGGGCGTACGCCGGGCCAGGGTGACGAACACCAGCGCACGCCCGGACCAATAGGCCCCGGCGAACAGCAGACCGCGTTCCTCGAAAGCGGCGGGGATAGCCAAGGCCATCAGCAACGCGGTGAAGGTCAACCCGAAGATCACCAAGCGGTTGCCCGCCGTGCTCATCTGACGGAAGCTGGTCTGGATGGTGCTCAGCACCCAGAACCAATACATCATGGCCAGCAGGATGGCGGCCCGCAGCACCCCTGCGCATCGGGTTGCTCACGGATCAGTCCGGAGACTTCCGTGATGGCGAAAACGAACACCAGGTCGAAGAAGAGTTGGCTGGTGTCCACGGCGCGGTGCGGACCGTGATGTTTGGTGCCGGGCACCGATGTGGACGCGGAGTCAGCCATCTGGAAGGTCCCTTCGGTGTGATCCGCCTCAGAAGCAAGCGGTGGCTGCTGTCAGGTCCACGGTCGGAGGCGATGGTCAGGTGGGGTCGGGAGGCGGTCTCAGACCATGGGGGCTTCCCAGCCACCGCGGGTCTGCGCTCCGCTGGCGGCTGCCACGTCCTCCAGGCGGGACATTTCCGTGGGGCTGAGCTCAAGGGCTGCAGCCTGTGCTGCATCGTTGACCTGTTCCGCCTTGGTGACGCCGATGATGGGAATGGTGCCCTTGGTGATGGCCCAGGCCATGGCGACCTGAGGCACCGTGGCCTGATGGTCCTGGCTGATGGCGGACAGTTCCGCCAACACGGGGGTGAGCTTGGGCAGGATCGGGTTGTACGTCCTGCCCCTCTGGGAATCAGCGGGCATGGGGTGTTCGGCGTCGTACTTCCCGGACAGTGCGCCTTGTTCCAGCACCATGTAGGCGAAGAAGTCGATCCCCTCCTGTGCGCAGTACTCCACAATCCCGGCGTCTTCCGATGACCGGTACAACAGGCTGTAGTGGTTCTGGACGGCAGTGATCCGCACCCCGCTGGGTGCCAGGATTTCCTGGGCCCGCTGGAGTTGCTCCAGATTGTGGTTGGAGACACCGATGCGGCCGACCTTGCCGGTCTGCACCAGTTCCGCCAGGAACGGTGTCCAGCGTTCGACGTCGGAGGGGTTGTGGATCCAGTAGATGTCCACCGAATCCGTGTGCAGATTCTCCAGGGAGCCCTCCAGTAGGTCCCGGACCGAATTCTGTGACTCGGGTGCGATCTGCGGGGTGAACTCGGTGGAGAGGATGAGTTCTTCACGCGGATACCGGGAGGCCAGTCTTCCCAGGATCTGCTCGGAACTCCCGCCGCCGTAGACCTGGGCGGTGTCCCAGAGACGGAGACCCGCGGCCATGGCGGCGTCGAGCACCGGTTCCAGATCTGCGGTGTCCAGGTTGTTGCCAAAGATCTAGTCACCGCCGGCAGAACCTGCGCCCCAGGACCAGGTTCCCAGTGCCACGGGAGGAAGTGCCTTCGACATTTTCTCAGCTCCTTGCTGTGTTGTGCCAACAGCTGTAGCCGTTGGTGGGTGGGTGTTTCCGCGGGAGACTTCCAGGCGATCAATTGCCAGTCGGGAACGGTGTTCCACGTCAGCGCCATCCAGTCGAGGTGCAGTTCCCCCACCACGGGATGACGGAGGACCTTCATCCCCGATGTTCGCGGCGCAACGGCGTGAGCATTCCACCAGGACGCGAAGTCCGGGTCGATGGCCCTGAGCTCCTGCACCAGATGGCACAGCTCGGGGTCATCCGGTGTTGTTGCGTTCAAGGCGCGCAGTTGCTCCACGGAGATTCGCATGACCTCCTCCCTGTCCGCGTACAGCCCACGCATGGCCGGATCCGTGATGAGCAGGCGAATGAAGTAGCGCTGAAATTCGGGGATGACGGCAAAGTCCGTGATCATGGCTGCGGCCAGGTCATTCCACGCCAGGATCTCCGTCCTGGGCCCCACGACGAAAACAGGCGTCATGTGCAGGTCGTCGATGAAGGACTGCACCAAGGCCAACTGTTGTGCGTCGTGAACGGGCGGCGTGGCTGCGGGTGCCTGCGCTGTGAGTCCGGCAGTTGTGAATACGTAATCGGTGGTGGCGGCATCGAGCTGCAGGGCATCGGCCACGGAAGTCAGCACGGCGGCCGAGGGCTGGATCCGGCCCTGTTCCAGCCGCGTGTAGTAGTCCGTGCTGATGGCCGCCATCTGTGCCACTTCTTCGCGGCGCAAGCCGGGCACTCGGCGTCGTTGGGTGGGGGCGACGATTCCGAGCTCAGTTGTCCGCAGGCGGGCGCGCCGAGCTCGGAGGAAATCACCCAGTGAGTTCTCGGTCATGATCTGGAAAGTTAGCCCCGGGGCGCAACGGTATCGAGGAGAGATCTTCCCCCGTTGACTACGTGTCACGGCAAACCCGCCCCACGCGGTCACCCCGAGTGATCCGTTTCACGGGTGCAGCCGCGGGAACAGGATGTCCGCCGTGCCGTGGCACAGCTGCGTCAGGCCCGGTTCTTCCAGGTACTCACCGCCGCGGATTCGCTGGATGTTTGCTCGGACGGCTGCCGGTGGCGCATACGGCAGATCCGTGCCCAGCAGAATGTGGTCATCCGTGGTCAGGGTCCTTACCGCGGCGGCGGCCCTGGGGAAGGGCGCCGAAGACCCGACTTCGTAGAACAGTCCCTTCAGCGCCTGCTGAACATCCAGTTCGGATGGTGGATGCAGCACGTACTGTTGGAACAGGTGGACGCGGTCCGCCACGTCTGCCAACACCGCCCCGTTGTGCGGGACGATCCACCGGATGGCCGGGTACCTGGACAGCGTTGCGGTGAGAACCAGGTTGATGACGGCGCGCGTGGTGTCGAACAGGTACTCCACCAGCGGCGCGGGCCGCCCCATGTCCACGTGGGCGCAACCGGCCGGTGAGGTGGGGTGCACAAACACCACGGCCTCACGCCGGTTCAGTTCCTCCATCACGGGATCAAGACGGGCATCCCCCAGATACACCCCCTGGACGTGGGTCAGCAGGGCAAAACCGTCCGCGTTCAGGTCATCCAAAGCGTGGGCGATCTCTCGTAAGGATGCGTCGATCTCCGGAAGTGGCAAGGCAGCCAGGGGCCCGAAGCGCCCGGGATGCTCCGTCCGCTCGTCGGCACCGGATTCGCTGAGCAACCGCGCCCAGTACTCGGGGCGGCCATCCACCTCCACGCCGGGGCTGGAGGCAGAGAGCATGGCCGTGGTGATCCCCAGTTCATCCAGCGCCTCCACGTGCCCGGCCGCGGACCATTCCGGAATGGGTGAGCCATCGGGAAAGTTGATGCCTTGCTCCAGCAGCGCCTGGCGATAGGCCTGCGGCACAAAATGCGCGTGCACGTCCGTGAACCATGACGGCGTACCGGTCGCCTCCGTTCGGCCCGCACCCGGCTGCATCGTTCCCACGCCATTGCTTCCCCGTTGAACGAGTACGCGGTCACTACCGCGGACCCGCACCGTTTCCGTGGCACTGTATGACGATCTGGATGGTGACAGGGAAAGTTGCTCTCCCTCTCGGCCCCAGTCATGACGTTGCCCCGCCGGTTCCCAAGAACCCGCGGGGCAACAAGTCACAACGTCACTGACGGATCAGCGGTCGGCACTCCACGGACCCACGCTCTCGTGGTACTCCGGGGTGTCCTCAGCCACGGCACCGGCATCCTGCTGGTCACCGATCCGGTGGACCTTGACCAGGTTGGTGGAACCGGCCACGCCTGGGGGCGAGCCTGCACAGATGACCACCAGGTCCCCGGAACCGGCGCGGCCGGTGCGGTACATGTAGCGGTCCACCTGCTTGGTCATCTCATCGGTGTGGTCCACAGCCTCGGCCTGGACGGGCTCCACACCCCACAGCAGTGCGCAGAAGGCGCTGACCTTCTGATCCGGTGTGAAGGCCAGGATGGGCTGCGAGGGGCGCAGGCGGCACAGACGCCGAGCGGAGTCGCCGGACTGCGTGAAGGTTGTGATGTAGCCAATGTCCAGCTGCCGGGCGATGGTCACAGCGGCACGGGTGATGGCGCCACCGCGGGTACGCGGTTCGGACAGCAGGCCACCGATGCGCTCGGAACCGTGACGTTCCGTGGCCTCGATGATCCTGGCCATGGTCTGCAGAGCCTCGATCGGGTACTTGCCGATGGATGTCTCACCGGAGAGCATCACAGCGTCAGCACCGTCCAGCACGGCGTTGGCGCAGTCAGAGGCCTCGGCACGCGTGGGGCGCGGGTTGTCCATCATGGTTTCCAACACCTGTGTGGCCACGATCACCGGCTTGGCCCAGCGACGGGCCAACTCGATGGCGCGCTTCTGCACCACGGGAACTTCTTCCAGGGGCAGCTCCACGCCAAGGTCACCGCGGGCCACCATGATCCCGTCAAAGGAGTCGATGATCTCGTGGAGGTTCTCCACGGCCTGGGGCTTTTCGATCTTGGCGATCACCGGCAGGCGGATGCCTTCCTCGTCCATGATCTCGTGGACGCGGGAGATGTCGTCTCCGGTGCGCACAAAGGACAGGGCGATCAGGTCAACACCGGTCTGCAGTGCCCACCGCAGATCTTCCTCGTCCTTGTCGGACAGGGCCGGCACGTTCACGGCCACGCCGGGCAGGTTGATGCCCTTGTTGTTGGAGACCTTGCCGGGGATTTCCACCACGGTGGTCACATCGGTGTCGGTCACGGCGGTGGCACGCACGCGCACCTTGCCGTCGTCGATCAGCAGTTCATCGCCCACGCGGACGTCCTGCGGCAGGCCCTTGAAGGTGGTTCCGCAGATCTCCTTGGTGCCTTCCACCTCACGGCTGGTGATGGTGAAGACGTCCCCGACCTCCAGGAAGTGGGGTCCGTCCACAAAGGTGGTCAGGCGGATCTTGGGGCCCTGGAGGTCAGCCAGGATGGCCACGTTCTTGTCCAGGTCAGCAGCAGCCCGACGCAGGTTTTCGTACTGTATCAGGTGAGTTTCGTGGGTGTCGTGGCTCATGTTCAGGCGAGCGACGTTCAGTCCCGCCTGAATTGCTTCCGTGAGCTTCTCGTAGGACGAAATAGCCGGTCCAATCGTGGCAACGATCTTGGCTCGTCTCATGAGGAATGCCTTTCGGTCTAATACGGATGGGCCCATCAGGGCAACGTGCGCATCGACCCGTAACGTGCGCGGGATACAAGGGCCGACGCGGCGTCACTGCCAGGGCGTTCAGGCCGTGTCCGGCCTGCTTCACGTCCTACCCTACTCGCCTTGGGGCAGGGGCAGGGCAACGACGGCGGCGGGTTGCGTTGCTTTGCCCGCCGCCGTCGGTTTCACCGCAGGTTGATGGCCTGCGTGCTGGGGGCCACTGGGAAGGGCAGTCTGGTGCTGCCCGTGAGGAACTTCTCCACCGCTGATGCACACGCGCGCCCCTCAGCGATGGCCCAGACCACCAGGGATGCGCCACGGCCGGCGTCGCCGCAGGCGAACACTCCGTCAACGGTGGTCATGTAGGTGTCATCACGTGCCACGTTGCCGCGCTTGTCCAGATCGGTGTGGATCTGCTCCACGAGTTCATCGGATTCGTTACCGGTGAAACCCAACGCCAACAGCACCATGTCTGCGGGCACCACGCGTTCGGTGCCTTCCTTGGGCACGCGCCTGCCGTCATGCAGGTACTCGGTCTCAGCCACCTTCAGTCCGGTGACCCGACCGTTCTCCCCCAGGATCTCCACGGTGGAGGACAGATAGACTCGGTCCACGCCTTCCTCGTGTGACGAGGACACGTCCAAGACACGCGGGGTCATGGGCCACGGCTGGTCATCCGGGCGCTCCGCCGGCAACTCGAACCCGATGGCAATGTTGGTCACGGATGCTGCGTTCTGACGGTTGGCGGTGCCGATGCAGTCAGAACCGGTGTCACCGCCGCCCAGGACCACCACGTGCTTGCCATCGGCCCGGATCTGGTTGGGGACCTCGTCCCCGGCCGCCACACGGTTGGCCTGGGTCAGGTACTCCATGGCGTGGTGCACGCCGTTGAGTTCACGTCCGGGAACCCCGAGTTCGCGGGCCTCCAGGGCTCCGGTTGCCACGATCACGGCGTCGTACCGACGCCGCAGCTGGTCCCACGTGATGTCCTTGCCGATCTCCACACCGGTGCGGAAGCGGGTTCCCTCTGCGCGCATGACGTCCAGGCGGCGGTCCAGGATCTCCTTCTCCAACTTGAAGTCGGGGATGCCGTAACGCAGCAGACCACCAATGCGGTCGTCACGTTCGTAGACCGCCACCGTGAATCCGGCCTGCGTGAGCTGTTGGGCAGCGGCAAGCCCGGCGGGCCCGGAGCCCACCACGGCCACGGTCTGGCTCACCAGGCGGTCCGGGATGAACGGCTCCACAATGCCCTCGTCAAAGGCCATCTCACCGATCGCGTACTCCACCTGCTTGATGGTCACCGCAGGCTGGTTGATGCCGAGCACGCAGGCCGACTCGCAGGGGGCCGGGCACACACGGCCCGTGAACTCCGGGAAGTTGTTGGTGGCGTGCATGCGCGCCACGGCTTCACGGCTGTGGCCGCGCCACACCAGGTCATTCCATTCTGGAATCAGGTTGCCCAGGGGGCAGCCCTGATGGCAGAACGCCACACCACAGTCCATGCAGCGTGATGCCTGTTTCTTCAGGGTTGCTGAATCCGGAGCCGTCTGGACCTCGTTGAAGTCCATGATGCGTACCGGCACGGGCCGCTTGGGACGGTCCTGACGTTCGGTGTACTTGAGGAATCCGCGCGGGTCAGCCACGGGTGGTCACCTCCAGGATCTTGTTCCAGGTTTCTGTGCCGTCCGGGTCCATGCCGGCGGCTTGTGCTTCTGCTCGGATGCCCAACACGGCGGAGTAGTCGCGGGGCAACACCTTGGTCAGTCGACCCACCGTGTCCTCGAAGTTCTCCAGCAACGCCTGTGCGTGGGTGGATCCGGTTTCCTCCACGTGACGCTGCAGCAGCGTGCGCACGGTGTCGACGTCGCCTGCATCCAACTCCCCCAGCTGCAGTTCACCGGAGCTACGGGACTGCAGGTTCACGGAGGTCTCCGCCAGGTCCAGGACGTAGGCCACACCACCGGACATGCCGGCACCAAAGTTACGGCCGGTGGGGCCGATGATCAGTGCCAGACCACCGGTCATGTACTCACACCCGTGGTCGCCGATGCCTTCCACCACGGCGGTGGCACCGGAGTTGCGGACCAGGAAGCGCTCCCCCACACGTCCGCGTAGGAAGAGTTCCCCACTGGTGGCGCCGTAGCCGATCACGTTGCCTGCCACCACGTTCTCCTCGGCGGCAAAGCCGGCGTCACGCTCGGGGCGCACGATGATGCGTCCACCGGAAAGGCCCTTGCCGGAGTAGTCGTTGGCATCCCCCTCCAAGCGGATGGTGATGCCCTTGGGCATGAAGGCACCCAGGGACTGACCGGCCTGACCGGTCAGCGCCACGGTGATGGTGTCATCGGCCAGGTCATCGGTTTGGAAGGTCTTGGTGACCTGGTGACCCAGCATGGTGCCCACGGCACGGTCCGTGTTGATGATGGTGTGCTGCAGCGCCACGGGTTCCCGGTTGGTCAGGGCAGGGGCTGCTTCCTGGATCAACTGCACGTCAAAGTGCTGGTCCAGTTCATGGTTCTGGCCCTTGCCGGAACGCACCGCGCGTCCAGGCTGCTCCAGCACCGCCGAGTGCAGGATGGGGGTCAGGTCCAGGCCGTTGGCCTTCCAGTGGTCAATGGCCTTCTCCGTGCGCAACACCTCGGCATGGCCGATGGCCTCCTCCAAGGTCCGGAAGCCCAGCTGCGCCAGCAGTTCGCGCACTTCCTCCGCGATGAAGCGGAAGAAGTTGACCACGTGTTCGGCCTTGCCCGTGAAGCGTTCGCGCAGGACCGGGTTCTGGGTGGCCACACCCACGGGGCAGGTGTCCAGGTGGCACTTGCGCATCATGATGCAGCCCTCCACCACCAACGGGGCGGTGGCAAAGCCGAACTCCTCGGCACCCAGCAACGCTGCGATCACCACGTCACGTCCGGTCTTCATCTGACCGTCGGCCTGGACCACCACCCGATCCCGCAGGTTGTTGAGCATCAACGTCTGCTGGGTCTCGGCAAGGCCCAGTTCCCACGGCAGACCGGCGTGCTTGAGCGAGTTCAGCGGTGCAGCACCCGTTCCGCCGTCGTGACCGGAGACCAGAACGACGTCGGCACGGGCCTTGGTCACGCCACTGGCCACGGTGCCGATCCCGATTTCGGAGACCAACTTCACGTGCACCCGGGCCCCGGGGTTGGCGCGTTTGAGGTCGTAGATCAGCTGCGCCAAGTCCTCGATCGAATAGATGTCGTGGTGCGGCGGCGGGGAGATCAGCGAAACTCCCGGGGTGGAGTGACGCGTACGGGCCACCCAGGGGTAGACCTTCTGCGCCATCAGCTGACCGCCCTCACCGGGCTTGGCGCCCTGGGCCATCTTGATCTGGATGTCCTCAGCGTTGGTCAGATACAGGCTGGTCACACCAAAGCGACCGGAAGCCACCTGCTTGATGGCCGAACGCCGTGCGGGATCCATGAGGCGGTCGACGTCCTCACCACCCTCGCCGGTGTTGGACTTGCCGCCGATCTGGTTCATGGCAATCGCCAGCGTCTCGTGGGCTTCCTTGGAAATGGAGCCGTAGGACATGGCACCGGTGGAGAACCGCTTGAGGATCGCTTCCACGGGCTCGACGTCGTCAATGGAGATCGGTGAGCGGTTGGGATCAAAGCTCAACAGACCACGGATGGTCTTGAGCTCCTGCGACTGGTCATCCACCAGGCGTGTGTAGGACTTGAAGATGTCATAGCGGCCCGTTCGGGTGGCGTGCTGCAGGCGGAACACGGTCTCCGGGCTGAACAGGTGCGGTGCACCGTCCCGCCGCCAGTCGTACTCGCCACCGGTCTCCAACCCGATGTAGGGCTCCTTGACCCCGTCCGCCGGGTAGCCGCGACGGTGCCGTGCAGCGGCTTCCTCCGCGATCACATCAAGGCCCACGCCGTCGATCTGGGAGGGGGTGCCCGCAAAGAAGTCGTCGATCACGTCACGGGAGAGCCCCAGTGCCTCAAAGGTTTGGGCACCGCAGTAGGAGGAGACTGTGGAGATGCCCATCTTGGACATGATCTTCTGCACACCCTTGCCCAGGGCCTTGATCAGGTTGGCCACCGCCTGTTCCTCGGTGACACCGGCGATCTGACCGGTGCGCACCAACTCCTCGGCAGATTCCATGGCCAGGTAGGGGTTCACGGCGGACGCGCCGTAACCCACCAACAACGCCACGTGGTGGACCTCGCGGACATCACCGGCCTCCACCACCAGGGAGCAGCGGGTGCGGGTGGCCGAACGCAGCAGGTGGTGGTGGATGGCGCTGGTCAGCAGCAGGGAAGGAATGGGTGCCCACTGGCCGTTGGAGTCACGGTCGGAGATCACAATGAACTCCACGCCGCGGTTCACGGCGGCCGAGACCTTTTCGCAGATCTCAGAGATCCGGGCACGCAGCCCGGGGCCACCACCTTCTGGGCGGTAGAGGCCGCGGACCTTCAGGGCGATCGGCATGTCCTCGTCATCGTCCAGGTGCAGGATCTGATCCAGTTGATCGTTGTTGATCACCGGGAAGTCCAGACCGATCTGGTGGGTGCGCACCCGCTTGGTGGTCAGCAGGTTGCCCATGGGCCCCAGTGCCCCCTTGAGACTGGTGACCAGTTCCTCCCGGATGGCATCCAGCGGCGGGTTGGTCACCTGTGCAAAGGACTGGACAAAGTAGTCAAACAGCAGGTGCGGGCGGTCAGCCAGGACCGCCACGGGGGTGTCCGTGCCCATGGCGTAGATGGGCTCAGCGCCGGCAAGGGCCATGGGGCCCACGATCTTGCGCAGTTCCTCATGCGTGTACCCAAAGGTCTTCTGCCGCAGTTCGATCGAGCGGCGTGGGTGCACCATGTGCTCACGCTGGGGAAGGTCCTCAAAGCGCACCAAGTTGCCTTCGGTCCACTCCCGCCACGGCTTGAGGGTGGCCACCTCCCGCTTGAGTTCCTGGTCCTCGATGATCCGGCCCTCCACGGTGTCCACCAGGAACATGGTGCCCGGAGACACGCGGCCCTTACGCACAATGGTGCGATCGGAGAGATCCACCACGCCCACCTCGGAGGCGAAAACCACCAAACCGTCCTGGGTTTCCCAGAAGCGGCCCGGGCGCAGACCGTTGCGGTCCAGCACGGAGCCCACACGGCGGCCGTCCGTGAAGGCCACGGCAGCTGGTCCGTCCCACGGTTCCATCAAGGTGGAGTGGTATTCGTAAAAGGCCTTGCGGTCCGGATCCATGGTCTCGTGGTTCTCCCACGCTTCCGGAATCATCATCATCATGGCCTGGGTGATGGGCCGGCCCGAAAGCATCAGAAGCTCAGCCACCTCATCCAGTGACTGGGAGTCAGAAGCCCCTTCCGAGCAGATGGGGAACAGTTCCTCCGGGTTGCGGCCCAACAGCGGGGACTTCAGTTGGGACTGACGTGCCCGCATCCAGTTCCGGTTGCCCTTGACCGTGTTGATCTCACCGTTGTGCGCCAGGATACGCATGGGCTGAGCCAACGGCCAGGAGGGGAACGTGTTGGTGGAGAACCGGGAGTGGACCACGGCCAACTTGGTGGCAAAACGTTCATCGGAGAGATCCGGGTAGAACGGCTCCAGCTGGGCCGTGGTCAACATGCCCTTGTAAACAATGGTGGAGGAGGAGAAGGACGGGAAGTACACACCCAACCGGTTCTGGCTGCGCTTGCGCAGACGGAAGGCCTTCTGGTCCAGTTGCCGCTGGGCGGCCTCACCGGAGAGGTCATAGACCGGGATGTGCCCGGTGAAGGCCTCATCCGCATCCGGTGCTTCCCGTACGAACATCTGGGCAAAGTACGGCATCACGGAACGCGCTGCGGACCCCACGGCCGAGGCCTCGATGGGAACATCACGCCAGCCCAGGACCTCCAAACCTTCAGCTTCCGCGATCTTGGCCATGCCCGCCTTGATCTTCTCAGCCTTCTTGGTGCCCTGGGAGTCCGTGGGCAGGAACGCGGAACCCACCGCGTAGGAACCAAAGGCCGGCAGCTCGAAGTCCAGGACCTCCCGGAAGAATCCGTCCGGGATCTGCAGCAGGATTCCGGCACCGTCCCCGGTACCTTCGTCCCCGCCCACCGCACCGCGGTGCTCCAGGGCGCGCAGTGCAATCAGAGCCTTCTCCACGATCTCGTGGGTGGCCTCCCCCGTCAGGGTGGCAATCACGGCCAGACCGCAGGCGTCCTTCTCCTCCTGCGGCTTGTAAAGTCCCTGCTCCTCCGGAGCGGTGGAGAACTGACGGAACGGGGATTCCACCGTCTCCTGGGGCAGCGTGGTGTCCTGCTCGTCCGCGGATGCGGTCTGCGGCTGCTGTCCGGAATCGGGCTGCGTCATGAAGACTCTCCTCACTGGGTGGAACGTTGAAGGCCGGAATCACCGGCGTGGGGCGGGGCATCGGCAGAACGTGGTGCCCCCGGGGCCCGGTGCGACGGCGTGAAGCTCAGCCTCCAATCCAATCGCACACACACTACGACGACGACGTTGCGCGCTTGTTACACGGACGACATCTGAAGGTCACACACGTGCGACGTCGTCCTGGCCGGCATGGCTTCTGGCCCTAATCCGCCGCTGCAACCAGAGGAAAAGCAACAGACCCAACACAACGATGCCTGCCGCCGTGTAAACGTGAATGCGCAGACCCCACAGCATGAAGGAGGGATCGATCCGCAAGAACAGTTCGATCATCAACCGACCCAACCCGTACCAGATCAGATACAGGGCAAAGAGCCGGCCGCCATCGACCCTGTGAGCCGTGCGCACCGAATTGCTGAGCCAGATCAGAACTGCTGCCCCCAGCAGGTTCCACAGGGATTCGTAGAGGAACGTGGGGTGGAACAAAGTGTCGGCAGGGGTACCGGCCGGGAAGTTGCCAGAGGTGGTGGAGATCTCCAGCCCCCAGGGCAACGTGGTGGGTGAGCCAAAGAGTTCCTGGTTGAACCAGTTTCCCCAGCGACCAATGGCCTGGGCCACCAACAAACCCGGTGCCACACAGTCGGCGAATTTGGCAAAGGGCACGTTGTTGCGGCGGCAGATGATCCACACCGCCAGGGCCCCGAAGGCCACGGCCCCCATGATGCCCAGACCGCCGTGCCACAGCATGGGGATTTCCCGGAAACCATCCCAGGAGCCGAAGTAGTACGTGGGGTCCGTGATGGCCACGTGGTAGAGCCGTGCCCCCACAATGCCCATGGGGATGGCCAACAACGCGGCATCCAGAACGATGTCCGGATCCAGTCCGCGCTTCTCCCACCGGCGTCGGGTGATGAGCACGGCCGCCACCATTCCGGCCATGATGCACAGCGCATAGGCGTGAATGGTCAAGGGTCCCAGGTCAAAGCTGGACCAGGTGGGAGAGGGAATGGACTGGGGAAGGACAGGCATGCTCACAGATTCCGTTTCAGTTGCGCCCGGCGAGCTCAGCAGCCAGCTCGCCCACGGCGCGAGGGCCGCCGTCGGCCAGGGCCTTGACCAGGGCGGTGCCCACGATCACGCCGTCGGCATAGGCACCGATCTCCTCTACGTGCGCGCGCTTGGAGACACCCAGACCCACACACACGTTGGTCCCACCTGCGGCACGGGTTCGCTCCACCACACTGCGGGCAGCATCCGAAACCGAATCACGCGCACCGGTGACACCCATGACGGAGACCGCGTAGATGAACCCGCTGGAAGCCTGAACAGTCATCTCCATGCGTTCACGGGTACTGGAGGGTGCAACCAGGAAGATCCGGTCCAGGCCGTACTTCACCGAGGCGGCAAACCAGTCGGCAGCCTCATCCGGGATCAGATCAGGGGTGATGATGCCCGCTCCACCGGCCTCGGCCAGTTCTTGGGCGAACCGGTCCACGCCGCGCTGCATCACGGGGTTCCAGTAGGTCATCACGATCGGCACTGAGTTGGTGCGAGTGACGATGGCCTGCACCACGGTGAACGCGTCCGCCACCCGGAAACCATTGCCCAATGCCGTGGTCGTGGCGTGCTGAATCACGGCACCGTCCATCACAGGATCCGAGTAGGGAATGCCGATCTCAATGATGTCCGCACCGTTGTTGCCCAGCTCAACAGCCGCCTCAATGGATTCCTCCACGGTGGGGAACCCGGCCGGCAGATAACCGATCAGGGCGGGGCGGCCTTCAGCCTTGCATTGCTGGATGCGGTCCGCCAGGCGGGATTCGCGCGGCACCAGGGCCTCTTGAGGGATGATGCGTGAGGCCAGGTCCGTGGGCTGCATGACGGTCATCAGTGGGCCTCCTGCCCGATCTCTTCATGGTCCTGATCCACCAGTCCGAACCACTTGGCTGCCGTGGCAACATCCTTGTCCCCGCGTCCGGAAAGACAAACCACCACAACCTTCTCCCGTGCGGCCTCCCCCAGTTCCTGGGACCAGTTCTGCCCCAGCTTGAGGGCACCGGCCAGGGCGTGGGAGGACTCAATGGCCGGGATGATGCCTTCGGTGCGGGACAGCAGGCGGAAGGCGTCCATGGCCTCCGTGTCCGTGATTGCTTGATACGTGGCGCGGCCGGCGGCACTGAGGTAGGCGTGTTCCGGGCCCACGGCCGGGTAGTCCAACCCGGCGGAGACGGAATGCGATTCAATCGTCTGACCGTCTTCGTCCTGCATCAGGAACGTCTTGGCGCCGTGCAGAACACCCGGGCGGCCCAGGGAAATGGTGGCGGCATGGCGCGGGGTGTCTATGCCGTCGCCCCCGGCCTCAAAGCCCCACAGCGCTACGTCCTCATCATCCAGGAATCCGTGGAAGATCCCGATGGCGTTGGAGCCACCGCCCACGCATGCTGCCACCGCATCCGGCAATCGACCCACCTGTGCCAAACACTGCGCCCGGGCTTCCTCACCGATGGCCTGGTGGAACCACCGCACCATGGCGGGGAACGGATGCGGACCCGCTGCGGTGCCCAGCAGGTAGTGGGTGGTGTCCACGGAAGCCACCCAGTCCCGCAGGGCCTCGTTGATGGCGTCCTTCAAGGTTCGGGAACCGTTCTGCACAGCCACCACCCGCGCACCCAGCAACTCCATGCGGGCCACGTTGAGTGCTTGACGCTCCGTGTCCTCCGCACCCATGTAGACCACGCATTCCATGCCCATCAGTGCGGCAGCCGTTGCCGTGGCCACACCGTGCTGACCGGCACCAGTTTCTGCGATCAGGCGGGTCTTGCCCATGCGCTTGGCCAGCAGTGCCTGACCCAGGACGTTGTTGATCTTGTGGGATCCGGTGTGGTTGAGGTCTTCACGCTTGAGCAGCACCCGGCAGCCGGCAGCTTCGGAGAATCGTTTGGCTTCCGTGAGCAGCGAGGGCCGGTTGGCGTAATCACGGCTCAGGCGGCGGAAGTCCTCCAGGAACTCCTCATCCGCGCGGGACTTCTCAAAGGTCTCCTCCACCTGATCCAGAGCGGCAATCAGGGACTCCGGCATCCAGCGCCCGCCAAAGTCACCAAAGTACGGGCCTGGGGCATTGGCCCACTTGTGGCCCTGCGCGGCGGCTTCGCCTTCACTGCGCAAGGCAGCCCGGGCAGCAGCACCCACGGAGCGGAACACGCTGACAGTTCCCATGGGATCCCCGGCACGCACCAGTGCCTCACCGGTGAGCACGGCATCCGCCCCGTGGCTTGCGTAGAGCTCAACGTGGTCGGGTGAGGTCACACCGGACTCGGCAACGGTCACAGCGTCCTGTGGCAACAACTGTGCCAGGCGCCCAAACAGATCGGGATCGACCTCGAGCGTCTTCAAATTGCGGGTGTTCACACCCACGATCCGTGCACCTACGTTCTTGGCGCGCTCGATTTCCTCAGCAGTGTGCGCTTCCACCAGGGCTTCCATGCCCAGTGAGCGTGTAAGTTCCAGGAATCGCTGCAGAGTGTCATCATCCAGTGCCGCAACAATCAACAGGACCAGGTCAGCGCCGTGGGCACGAGCCTCCCAGATCTGGTACTCGTCCACCGTGAAGTCCTTGCGCAGCACGGGAATGCTCACGGCTGCGCGCACTGCGTCCAGATCCTGCAGGGATCCGTTGAACCGGCGTGCTTCCGTCAACACAGAGACGACGGCGGCCCCACCCCTTTCGTAGGCCGCAGCCAGAACGGCGGGATCAGTGATGGTGGCCAGCTCACCCTTGGACGGAGAGGACCGCTTGACTTCCGCAATCACTTCCAAGGAGTCGGGGTGGGGACCGCGCAGTGCCGCCACGGCGTCACGCGGGGCAGCAACAGTGGTCACCTTCTGCTTGAGATCATCCAGGAAGACCAGCTTCTTGCGTTCGGCCAGATCCTCCCGCACGCCGTCGATGATCTGATCAAGCACGGTGCCGGTGCGCTCTTCGGCAGGGAATGCGTGCTGTTGGGTCATGGTGGTCTCAATTCTGTGTGCTTGGCCGGCCGGTCAGCAGGGTGGTGAGAGCCCGTTGGTTGCCTTGAGGCGCCCACTCGATACGAACGACCAGTCCCCCAAGAAATCAGGGACTGGTCGTCACGCAGAAATCAGGGGTTCAGTGGCCGTGGCCACCGTTTTCTGCAGCACGGGCGGCATCACCTTCGTAACCCATGCCCATGCGCTTCATGACAAAACCAACCACCAGGCCCACACCGCACAGTGCAATGCCGACCCACAGCAGGATCATGACCTGAATGGTGAATCCCACGACGGCCAGCAACACACCCACCGTCAGAATGGCAATGCAGGTCCAGGCAGCGGGCGTGTTGCCGTGGCCCACGTAGCCCGTGTGGTCCAGCACGATTTCATTCTGGTTAGACATCTGTTCGGTCTCCCGTGGATCAGTGGTTCCAGCGGCGGCTGGTAACCGTTTTCAGTGAGCGCCCGTGCGCCCGGAGGGTCTGTGGTGCAATCACACGCAGTTGCTCATTCCATTGTGCCATTGTGGGCGCGCCATGACGTAGTCAACGCACCCACGGGATGGTCACCGACCTGTGGGATCTTCGCCATCGGAGAAGGCATCCCAGGTGTCAATCCCGTCACGACGAGCTGCATCAGGGTCATGCACACCCGTTGCAGGTGGCGCCTGTTGATCCGTCGCTTCCCGTTCACGGCGGTACTTGGTGGATCCACCGGCACTCCAACGGGGAATCACCACCAGGCTCCAGAGGCCGATCAACAGCAGCAGGATCGCCAGGACAAGGGCCACCCAGGGCCACAAGCTCTGGTCCGGAACCACCTCCGTGCCGACCACCCCGGCACTGTCCCCCACGGCAGTCTCCGTGGCCCGCTGCGGGTCACTGACAGCAGAAATCACGGAGAACAACACCCCGGCAGCTGCCAGTGGGATGACAACGGCCACTACCCAGCGCAGCACCCGCCCCGCGATGCTCAAGGCCAGAAAGGCCGCAGCCGCCACCAGGGACAACGCGGGCACAGCCGGGCTGGCTTCCGTGCCCCGCACACTCACCTGGATGTCCTGGACCGGGTTGGGCACCGTGACGTTGAACCACACCATGGAGGCTGCACCGAACAAGGCAGCGGCAATCACCAATCCGGTCAGGATCAGCGTGCTTTTGGAACGCAGAGCTTTCATCGCGGCGGGTCCTGGTCTTGTCCCTGGTTGTGTTGCTGGTCCTGGCCCGGGGCCGTCGTCGTATTCTCCATGCCGCCCACCGAGCGCAAGGTGCGGGCACCCAATGCGGCGCGCAAGGGTGCTGTGGCCTTGTTCAGCGATTCGGTGGCCTCGGTTTCCGGCACCGAATCGGCCACGATTCCACCACCTGCCTGGACGTAGGCCTTGCCATCCACCAACAGGGCGGTCCGGATGGCGATGGCCATGTCCATGTCTCCGGCAAAGTCCATGTAACCCACCACCCCGCCGTAAATGGAGCGACGGCGCGGTTCATAACGGTCAAGCAGCTGCAATGCCCGCGGCTTGGGGGCACCGGACAACGTGCCGGCGGGGAACGTGGCCGCCAGAACGTCGTAGGCCTCCGTGCCGGGGCGCATCTGGCCCACCACGTTGGAACACAGGTGCATGATGTGGCTGAAGCGCTCCACCTCCATGAACTCCGTGACATCCACCGTGCCGGGCACACACACCTTGGAGAGGTCATTGCGGGAGAGGTCCACCAACATCAGATGCTCGGCGCGCTCCTTGTCATCCGCCAGCAGATCCTTCTCCATCACCAGATCCTCAGCCGGAGTTGCGCCCCGAGGGCGGGAGCCGGCGATGGGGTGGGTCACCACTTCACGGTCGGTGACCGTCACCAAGGCCTCAGGGGAAGATCCCACCACGTGATAGTCCCGGCCTTTGACGTCCTCAAAGGCGTAGAGGTACATGTACGGGCTGGGGTTGATGCGACGCAGGGAGCGGTAGACGTCCAGGGGGGCTGCGGTGCAGTCTGTTTTGAACCGCCTGGAAATCACCACCTGGAAGATCTCTCCGTCCACGATGGCCTGCTTGGCCTCACCGATGGAGTCGATGAAGATCTCACGGTCCCAGGACTGTTCCACAATCGATTCCAGATCCGGCCGCTGGGTCGACTCACCAGAATCTGGCCCCGGTCCACGGGTCTGATCCTTCCCGCCGCCCTGTCCCATCGTGGTGGCCTGGCCCGTCAGGGTGGCCTGATCCGTCGTGGTGGCCTGATCCGTGACGCTGACCTGGGCCGTGGCTTGGGACAGGTTCTCCAGCATGGCCTCCACGCGGGAGACGGAGTCCAGATAGGCCTCCTCCACACGCTCGTCCGTGCCATCCACGTTGATGGCGTTGGCCACCAAGGTGACGGTCCCGGCCTGGTTGTCATGGACTGCCATGTCCGCCACCAGGTTCATGGCCAACTCTGGAATCCGAAGGTCGTCCTGCGGCGGGTTGGGCAGGTGCTCCCAGTGGCGCACAGCTTCCCATCCCACGAATCCGACCATGCCGGAAGTCAGTGGTGGTACGTCTGAGAACCTCTGGGTCTGCAACTCCCGCATGGTCTGACGCAAGGCCTCCACGGGAGAGCCAGAGGTTGGCACTCCCACCGGGGGTGTCCCCAGCCAGTGAGCCTGACCGTCATTGCTGGTTAACGTGGCACGGGAGCTGACGCCCACCCAGGACCAGCGGGACCACATTCCTTGAGCAGCGGATTCCAGCAAGAAGGTGCCCGCCGGCGCCGTTCCATCGGACCGGAGCACCAGGCTGCGGTACAGACCGATGGGAGTCAGGGAATCCGCCAGCACGGTGGTGCGTACGGGGATCACGCGGTGGTGCCGGGCGTGTTCCTTGAACTCTTCAAGGGACGGTGTGATGAGACCCAGAGTCTCCATGTCTGCTCCTGGTGACGGTGAACAACAAAAGGGTGAGGAGGCAGGGCCTCAGACGGTGCCAACTACTGCGGGTAGTTCTCCGCCGTCAAAACAGGTCCGGGTGTTGCGGTGGCAGGCGGCGCCAATCTGCTCCACTCGGATCAGGAGGGCGTCGCCGTCGCAGTCCAGGGCAACGGACTTCACGTACTGGCGGTGCCCGGAGGTGTCCCCTTTGCGCCAGTACTCTTGCCGGGACCGTGACCAGAATGTCACGCGCCCAGAGGTCAGGGTGCGGTGCAGAGCCTCATCATCCATCCAGCCCAACATGAGTACGTCATCGGTCTCATGGTCTTGGATGATGGCGGCCACCAGGCCGTGATCGTCCCGTTCGAGACGCTCTGCCAGTGAGGGTTCCAGTGGGGAGGCTTCCTGCGTTGATTCAGACATCACCGGACACTATAGGCAGGCGCGAGCAGAACTCACGAAGTGGATGGGGCTCACACGTTGCCACGTCCTCAACGAACCGGGTGACCTTCAGCCCTCAGAGCAGCCTTGACCTCGGCGATGGCGCCCACGGGGCCGAAGTGGAACACGGATGCGGCCAGCACCGCATCAGCACCGGCAGCCACGGCCGGTGGGAAGTGTGCAGGCTCCCCCGCGCCGCCTGAGGCGATCAGCGGCACCGTGGTGGCAGCTCGCACCTCACGAATCATCTCCACGTCAAAACCATTGCGCGTGCCATCGGCGTCCATGGAGTTCAGCAGAATCTCCCCCACACCGCGGCGCTCCGCCTCAGCCGCCCAATCCACTGCGTCCACCCCGGTCAACTGTCTGCCTCCGTGAGTGGTCACCTCAAAACCGGAGACCGTGTTACCCGTGCGTTTGGCGTCGCAGGAGAGCACCAGAACCTGGTTACCGAACCGCTGGGTGATCTCATTGATCACTTCTGGTCTGGCAATCGCGGCGGTGTTGATGGAGGCCTTGTCCGCACCACAGCGCAGCAGGCGGTCGACGTCGTCCACGGTCCGCACGCCACCACCCACCGTCAGCGGGATGAACACTTGCTCCGCGGTCCGGGCGACGACGTCGAACATGGTGGCCCGGGCCCCGGAAGATGCGGTGACGTCCAAGAACGTCAGCTCATCTGCACCAGCGCGGTTGTAGCGCTCCGCGAGTTCCACCGGATCTCCGGCATCGCGCAGGTTCTCAAAGTTGACACCCTTGACCACGCGGCCGGCATCGACGTCAAGGCAGGGAATCACACGTACGGCTACGGTCACGGAGGCGGTTCCTTTGTCACAGGGACGCTGTGAGCGGCGTGGCGCCCGCAGCGCATGGGTTGAGGCGGCGGATCAGATACGGGCCGCGTGAATGGGGGAAACCAGAATGGCCCGGGCACCTGCGGCGTAAAGCGCGTCCATGACCTTGTTGGTGTCAGCGCGGCGCACCATAGCGCGCACGGCCAGTGAATTGCCGTGGCCCAGCGGGGAGATGGTGGGGCCCTGCATTCCCGGTGTGATGGCGGTGGTGGCCTCCAGGTTCTCCTCCGCAACGTCGTAGTCGATCATCACGTACTGGCGGGCCACCAGAACACCCTGCAGACGACGACGCAGCACCGCCAAGCCCTCGGGTTCGATCTCATGGCGGGACCGGATCAGCAAGGCTTCCGATGTCATGATGGGCTCTGCAAATACCTCAAGTCCTGCTGCGCGCAAGGTGTTGCCGGTCTCCACCACATCGGCAATGGCATCCGCCACGCCCAAACGGATGGAGGACTCCACGGCACCGTCCAGACGCACCACCTCGGCCTGAACACTCTGCTGGGCAAGGTAGGTGCGCAGCAATTCGGTGTAGCTGGTGGCGATCCGCTTGCCCTGCAGATCCTGCAGGGATGAGAACTCCCCCGCGGGTCCGGCAAACCGGAAGGTGGAACGGGCAAAGTCCAGTGCCAAATCTTCATCGGCCGGAGCTGCGGAATCCAGCAGCAGGTCACGGCCTGTGATGCCCACGTCCAAAACGTCACCGCCCACGTACACGGCAATGTCCCGGGGCCGGAGGTAGAAGAACTCCACGTTGTTCTCCGGATCCACCAGAACCAACTCCCGGGAATCCCTGCGCTGGCGGTAACCCGCCTCACGCAGCATGGTGGTCGAGGCTTCGGACAGTGCTCCCTTGTTGGGGATGGCAACGCGCAGCATTCAGATTCCTGTTCTTGGATCGGTTGGTGTCTCCACCAGGGAACTCACACGGTCATGGACGCGGTTGGGCAGCTCGATTCGACCGGGGCCAGGGATACCACTGGTGCGCTTGGGCAGGCCCTGTCCAGTGGGTCACAGATGCCGGTAGACGTCTTCCAGGGTGAGTCCTTTGGCAACCATCATGACCTGCAGGTGGTAGAGCAGCTGGGAAATCTCCTCAGCAGCTTCATCGGAGGTTTCGTACTCACAGGCCATCCAGACCTCGGCGGCCTCTTCAACCACTTTTTTGCCGATGCCATGGACACCACGGTCCAGTTCAGCCACGGTGGAGGATCCCTCCGGCCGGTCCGCGGCCTTCTGGGAGATTTCGGCGAACAGTTGCTCGAAAGTTTTCACTGCTCCAGCTTATCGGCCGCAGCAGACCCCCAAGAAACGGCGGGTGCGCACAGCATGATCAAGCCGCCGGCCAGCACCACCCAACCCAGCAGAGGGGGCCCGGCAGTTGCCACGGTCCACATGCCGATCACCAACAAGGCGGCACCCAGGATCAGGAAGGCGTAGAACAGGGGCTTGGTCATGGTGGGTTTCCTCGCTAAGACGTCGTTGTCCAACCGCCAGAGTGCATGAGTCATGCTGTTGGCGTAGATGTGTTGTCCGACAAAATATGCCCCAGGCCCGGCCCCGGCATATGGGCGGGACCACACCGGAACTGGAGGTGCGTCACACGAACCAGGCATGGACATGAGAAATCCCCGCGCACTGTGCCGTGCGCGGGGATTTCCGGTCAGCCCATCAGATGACTGGCCATCAGGTCAGTGTGCGTGCTCGCCGGTGCTGTACTCGTACACCAGCCCCAGGACACCCACAATGGCGAACGGAACAGCCAGACCCACGATCCACCAGTCGATGGCCAGACCCAACACCAGGATGGTGCAGGCGCCACCGATCAGCAGCGGCCACCATGACCACGGGGAGAAGTGTCCGTAGTCACCGGCTGCCTGGGCGATTTCGCCCTCCAGGTCGTCCTCCGGCAGCAGGGCCTTGGTGGAGCGCAGCACCAGCATGAAGTACACGGCCAACATGAAGCACATGGCGGCGGTGGCCAGCAGTGCCGGGAAACCGGCCCATTCGTTGAAGTTGGTCACAAAGCCGTAGACGATCCCAGCACCCATGACGAAGATGCCGACGATCCACAGGGAGTAGATAGTTGCCTTCATACGTGGATCAACCCTTCATGCCTGCGTGGGTGGTCATGGACTGCTGAGGTGAGGCCTTGGCCAGCTCAGGGTGGTGCAGGTCAAGTGCCGGGCGCTCCGAACGGATGCGGGGCAGGGACACAAAGTTGTGGCGCGGGGGCGGGCAGGAGGTTGCCCACTCGAGCGATCCACCGAAGCCCCAGGGGTCGTCAACCTCAACCTTGGGAGCGTTCTTGTGCGTGGTGTAGACGTTCCAGAACCAGGGGATCATGGACACGGCCAACAGCATGGCGCCGATGGTGGAGACTTCGTTCATCCACGCAAAGCCGTCCTCCGGCATGTAGTCCGCGTAACGACGCGGCATGCCGATGACACCGAGCCAGTGCTGGATCAGGAAGGTCATGTGGAAGCCGACGAACAGGATCCAGAAGTGGACCTTGCCGATGCGCTCGTTGAGCATCTTGCCGGTGAACTTGGGCCACCAGAAGTACAAAGCGGCGAACATGCCGAACACCAGGGTGCCGAAGAGCACGTAGTGGAAGTGGGCCACCACGAAATACGTGTCCGACACGTGGAAGTCCAGCGGCGGGGTTGCCAGGATCACGCCGGTCACGCCACCGAACAGGAAGGTGAACATGAAGCCCAGGACCCACAGCATGGGGGTCTCAAACGTCAACGAACCCTGCCACATGGTGCCGATCCAGTTGAAGAACTTCACGCCTGTGGGGACCGCGATCATCATGGTCATGAAGGAGAAGAAGCCCAACAGCACGGAGCCGGTGACATACATGTGGTGAGCCCACACGGTCACGGACAGCGCGGCAATGGCGATGGTGGCGAACACCAGGCCCTTGTAGCCGAACAGCGGCTTACGGGAAAACACCGGCAGGATCTCCGAGATGATGCCGAAGAACGGCAATGCCAGCACGTAGACCTCGGGGTGACCGAAGAACCAGAACAGGTGCTGCCACAGGATCGCTCCACCGGCCTCGGCGTCAAAGATGTGACCACCCAATCGGCGATCCATGCCCAGTGCGAACAGGGCTGCGGCCAGCGGCGGGAAGATCATGATGATCAGCAAGGCCGTGACCAAGGTGGTCCACACGAACACCGGCATACGCCACATGGTCATGCCCGGTGCGCGCATGCACAGGATGGTGGTGATGAAGTTCACACCACCCATGATGGTGCCGAAGCCCTGCAATGCGAGGCCGAAGACCCATAGGTCACCACCAACTCCCGGGGAGAAGGTGGTGGAGTTCAGCGGCGCGTAGGCGAACCACCCGAAGGATGCCGCACCCTGCGGGGACAGGAAGCCGGCCATGGCCACCAAGGAGCCGAACAGGAAGAACCAGAAGGCCAGTGCGTTCAGACGCGGGAAGGCAACGTCAGGAGCACCGATCTGCAGCGGCACGATCACGTTGGCCAAACCGACGAAGAACGGGGTGCCGAACATCAGCAGCATGATGGTGCCGTGCATGGTGAACAGCTGGTTGTACTGCTCCTTGGTCTCCAGGATCTGCATGCCCGGAGCAAACAACTCGGCGCGGATCAACAGCGCCATGACACCACCAACGCAGAAGAACACGAAGGCTGAGATCAGGTACATGTACCCGATGGTCTTGTGATCGGTTGACGTCAACCAATCAACGATGATCTTGCCCTTGGAGCGCGGCACCACTGCGGGTGCCACTGTCCGGGTGTCATCGGCTGAGTACTCGAGAGTAGTCATCTTCAGCCCCTCTTAGTTTTCGTCGTCGTAGCTGGAGCCAACAGGGTTCTCACGCTGGATCGGACCGCTTTCGTCAAGGTTGACGTTACGGCCGTACTCGAGACCGAGCTGGCCGGTGTTGCCCTGGTCGCGCAGCTGCTGCATCTGGTTGTCGTACTCCTCCTGGGAGACGACCTCAACGTTGAACAGCATCTCTGAGTGGTACTCACCGCACAGCTCAGCGCACTTGCCCTGGAACGTGCCCTCACGCTCCGTGTGGATGCTCATGTAGTTGGTGCGGTTCGGGATCATGTCGATCTTCTCCAGGAAGGCCGGAACCCAGAAGGAGTGGATGACGTCTCGGGAGGCGACCTCGATCTCGATGTCGCTGTCCACCGGCAGGTACAGGGTCGGCAGAGTTTCCTCAACGCCCTCGGAGCCGTCGGTGTTCAGGTGGGCCTGCGTACCGGAGTAGTAGACGTCGTCGTCAACGTAGTTGAAGTCCCACGCCCACTGCTTGCCCACAATCTGAATTGTGGTGTCCGGGTTGTCGTACCTGGGGATGATCTGCGCCAGGGCACGCTCCGAGTAGAAGAACAGAGAGACGATCAAAGCGATCGGCACGATCGTGTAGAAGATCTCTAACGGCAGGTGGTAGGCCACCTGGCGGGGGTAGCCGACCTCGTTCTTGCGGCGGCGGTAAGCGATCATGCACCAGAGCATGAGGCCCCAGGCCACCAGGCCCACAGCCAAAGCCGCAATCCAGGAGCCGATCCACAAGTTCAAAATGCTCTGCGCGTTGTCCGTGGGAGCGGAGTCGCCAATGGGCATCCAGCCGTTGCGGACTTCTTGCGTACAGCCCGTGAGAGCCAGAACGGCAACGGCCCCGAGGCCGGATAGCTTCAAAGCCCTGGTGCTACGGCTGTCGGTTCGGGAGTGCGAACTCACAGACGGCCCTTCCTCTTTTTTGGTGGTGCGCCCGGTGCGGAGATATGGGACTGCTCCAGTTCTGGGCATGCTGTTTCCTGACCGAGCTTACCCCCTGTGATCCGGCTGTGCTGACACTGTGTCAGTCAGTGTGTCCGCGTGCCGGTATGACTCGGAGGTGATGTGCCCGACGGAACAAACACCCAGACCTGAAAAACCCCGCATACCCATTGGGGTATGCGGGGTTTTCGGGTTCCGCTCGGCCTCCAGGTGTGGGATTCCAGCACCAGCGGTCACGCTGGGTCGGTGCCGTCAGGAGTCAGAAACTGGTGGCAACTTTTGCCGCACCCGGGAACGTGGGAGGCCCAAAGACCGTCAGTGAAAGGAATCCCCGCAGGCACAGGAGCCCTGCGCGTTGGGGTTGTCAATGGAGAAGCCCTGCTTCTGGATGGTGTCCTCGAAGTCGATGGTGGAACCTTCCAGGTACGGCACGGACATCTTGTCCACGATCACTTCCACGCCGTCGAAGTCCTTGACGGCATCCCCGTCCAGAACGCGCTCGTCAAAGTAGAGCTGGTAGATCAGACCGGAACAACCGCCCGGCTGGACTGCCACGCGCAGGCGCAGGTCCGTGCGCCCTTCCTGCTCCAGCAAGGAGTTGACCTTCTGTGCCGCCACGTCAGTCAAATTGACGCCGTGGGTGGGCAGCTCTTGGGTGGTGGCGTTTTCAGCGGTGACGCTCATGAGTTGCTCTCCTTTCGTGGTCGCCTGCTTGCGACCCCAGACCTTCTGCATGCTCGAACCACGCGAGCAGGATCTTCATTCCCGTGCTCGGCGATGCGGAGGCAGGCCTCCTGCACCACTGACCGCAGGACCATGCACTTCCTTCAGGCTACGCCCGACCCCCGGCGCACCGCGCCAGCCACAGGGCCTCGGCCAGGATCACCTGCCGGAAGTCCTCCACGTGCAAGGACTCATCGATTCTGTGCGCCCGGGTGTCCGGATCTTCCACTCCGGTGATCAGAATGGTGGCCTCCGGGTAGGCCTCTTGGAGCAAAGCGGCAAACGGGATGGAACCACCCATACCTGCCTCCAACGGCTCTCGGTCCCAGGCTTGGCCAAGAGCCCACAACATGTCTTGAGCCGCATCCGAATCGGTGTTGGTGCTGAACGGAGGACCCTGTTCATCAATCTCAACCTGAACTTCAGCTCCGAACGGAGCATTGTGGATCAAGTGCTTCTTCAGACTTTCAGCGGCGACGGCGGGGTCCTCCCCCGGCGCGATCCTCAACGACACCTTGGCTCGGGCAGACGGTGAAATGGTGTTAGAAGCCACATCCACGGCGGTGGCGTCAATGCCCGTCACGGAAATCGCAGGCTGCGCCCACAATCGAGACGTGATGCTTCCACGCCCAGCCAGCTCGACACCGTCCAGCAAACCGGCATCCGCCCGGAACTGTTCTTCCGGGTAATCGATGGCAGGTTCTGCCGCGTGTTTCAGACCGGTCACGGCAACCGCGCCGTCGTCGTCGTGCAGCGTGGCGATCAAACGAGCCAGCAACGTGGGGCCGTCCAGGATGGGGCCGCCGTAACCACCGGAGTGCAGGGCATGCTTCAGCGCGCGCACGGTGACTTCGGCCCCCACCACGCCGCGCAGGCCGGTGGTCAGAGTGGGAGCACCCACCTCCCAGTTGGCTGAATCGGCGATCACAATGGCGTTGGCTGCCAGTCTCTCACGGTGACGCTGCAGGAACTCGGCAAAATGCGGAGAGCCGGCTTCCTCCTCTCCCTCGATGAACACCGTGATGCCCAGCCCGTGGTCCTCCCCCATGACCTCAGGCAACACGCGTACCGCACCGATGTGCGCCATGACCGCGGCCTTGTCATCCGCAGCCCCCCGCCCGTACAACCGGCCGTCACGCTGCACAGCGGTGAACGGTTCAGAGCTCCAGGAGTCCAGATTCCCAGGAGGCTGAACGTCGTGATGGGCGTAGAGCAGCACGGTGGGTTTTCCCTCCGCCGCAGCCTTGTGGGCGATGACGGCGGGGTGAGCCGCGTTGCCGTCAGCGGGCAGGATCTCCAGCGAGTCGAAACCTTCAGCGGCCAGGAGGTCGGCCACTGCATGTGCACTGCGCTTGAGTTCTGCTTGGTCAAAGGAGTCCCAGGCGATACCCGGGATGGAGACCAGATTCTTCAGATCACTCAGCACGGCATCAAACCTGCGCTCGGTGACCTCCCTGAACTGCTGGAGATCGATCTGCTGTTCCTGGTGGGAATTCGCATCCATGTTGGTCATGGTTTGAGCTTAAACACGAGCCGCACCGAGTGGCCAAAGGTTGGCCGCGATTCCGCGGCGCACGGAGCAGTGTGGACTCCGGTAAACTCTGGCGGGTGTTTGGACGCAACAAGAAGACTGAGACCGCTGACCCGCAACCCGTCAACGATCCCGCGCTGGAGGAATCCGCGGTGACTCGTCCGGGAACGACCCAGGGCAAGGGGCGTCCAACACCCAGCCGCCGGCAGCAGGAGTCGGCGCGTCACCAACCTCTGGTCCCCAAGGACCGCAAGGCAGCCAAGGTGGCCGATCGCCAGAACCGCCGCGAACAGCGTCTTCACGTCCAGCAGCGCATGGCCTCAGGAGACGAGCGGTATCTGCCGCAACGTGACCGTGGCGCCCAACGAGCGTTCGTGCGTGACTGGGTGGATTCCCGGTTCTGCATGGCGGAGCTGCTGATGCCGATCGCCATTTCGGCGTTGATCTTCATGCTGATCCCCACCGGGCTGCAGGAACTGGTCATGGCCATGTTCTACGCCCTGTTGATCGTTGTGATCCTGGATTCCGTGCTGTTGGTGACGGGAGCCAAGCGCGCTGTGCGCAAAAAGTTCGGTGAAGTCCAGTCCGGTACCGGCTTCTACGCCCTGACCCGAAGTATCAACTGGCGCTCCACCCGTATGCCCCGCCCGCGCGTGGGCCGTGGCCGCCGCCCCGTCTGATCGGTTCCACACCACCCGTGAGATCACCGGTAATTGATGAGATGACACCCCGTTGTGGGTGATCTCATCAGTTACCGGTGATCTCACATCTCAGCGCGAAGCACGCAAACCCTTGACGATGCGCGCCGCCCAGAACGGCCCTTCGTAGAGGAACGCCGTGTAGCCCTGCACCAGGTCAGCGCCTGCTGCCAGAACTTCTTGGGCGTCACATGCTGTGGTCACGCCGCCCACACCGATGATGGTCAGCTCCGGCCCAACGTGTTCGCGCAGCAGGCGAATGACCTCCAAGGACCGGATGCGCAGCGGGGCACCGGAGAGTCCCCCCGCGCCGCATGCTTCCACCTCAGAGGAGGGGGTATTCAAGCCGAGCCCCTCACGGGCGATGGTGGTGTTGGTGGCCACGATTCCGTCCAGCCCCAGTTCCAGCGCCAGGTCCCCCACGGCGTGGATGTCCGGCTCGGCCAGGTCCGGCGCGATTTTGACCAGCAACGGAACATGACGTCCCGTCACTGCGGTGGACTCCTCCCTCACTGCGGTCAGGATGGGCCTCAGGGACTCAACGGCCTGTAGTTCCCTCAAGCCCGGTGTGTTGGGTGAGGACACGTTGACCACCATGTAGTCCGCATGAGGGGCCAACGCACGCGTGGAGATTCGATAATCCCCCTCAGCATCTTCAAGCTCCACCACCTTGGTCTTGCCGATGTTGACACCCACCACGGGACGGACCGTGCCGGACCAGCCCTTCTCGATTTCCGCCCTGGCCTGCTGGACACGGGCGGCCACGGTGGCTGCGCCGTCGTTGTTGAAACCCATGCGGTTGATCACGGCACGGTCTACCACCAGGCGGAACAGGCGAGGCTTGGGATTACCCGGTTGCGCTTGCCCCGTGACCGTGCCGATCTCCACGTGGCCAAATCCCAGATCAGCCAAAGCGGCCACGCCGGTGGCACCTTTGTCGAACCCAGCCGCCAACCCGAAACGGGACGGGAAGGTGATGCCCATGGCCTCCAGGGCATCACCCGGACGAGCCGCGGTGAACCGACGCAAGACTCGGGAGACCCCCACCTTGCGGCACAGCTTGATGCCCAGGAATCCCAGGTGATGAGCTCGCTCCGGATCCATCCATGAGAAGGCGACGTTGAAGAACATAGGGTAGAAACGCATGGGTGCATTTTCCCACGGCGACCCGGCAGGAGGTGGTGACGGCATGGAGTGGACCGAGGACGTTCTGGGCCCGGATTTCAGCATGTGCCAGATTCCGGTGACCGGCCGGGGCGCGCACACCACCATGAGTCTGATGCGGTTCAACACACCGCCGTCAACTCCGGTCCGCGGCACCGTGCTGTACGTTCACGGTTGGTCCGACTACTTTGCCAACCCGGAACTCGCCCAGGCTGTGGTGGAAGTCGGCTTCCACTTCTATGCGATGGATTTGCACGGATACGGCCGCAACCTCACCCCGGAGATCCTTGCCACCGGCGAAATCCCCGGCATGGCAGCTGACCTCGCCGAATACCGAGAGGACTTTGACGCCGCGCGCCACGCCATCCTTCAGGACGGTAAACCGGTGGATCCCCAACACCTTGTGGTGGTGGCCCACTCCACCGGTGGGCTCACCATGTCCCTGGTGCTGATGGAAGAGCCGGGAGAGGTGGCGGGCCTGGCATTGGCCACACCGTGGATCGCTCCCCAAGGCCACCCGTGGGTGGACCGGCTGATCACAGCAGTCGCTCCTCTGGTTCCAGCCCGGTGGCACGCAGTCCGCATCCCCGTACCGGTCAACACCAACTACCACCGCACGCTCTCAGCCGACCGGGAGGGCAGCTGGAGCGTGGATCCCCACTGGCGCCCCAAGGAGTCCTTCCCCATCACCGTCAACCTGCTGGCCTCCACGGCACGTGCACGGCTACGGATCCTGGAGCTCGTAGGCCGCGGACAGGGCGTCGGCGCTCCGGTCCTGCTGCAGATCTCCCGACGCAGTCTGTTGGTTCCTTGGTGGGAGAACCGCATGCATCAGGTGGACACCGTGCTGGACGTGGGTGCCATTCGGCGTCGCATCGGCTTGCTGAGCCGCACCCCGCGGGTGATTTCCTACGACGGCGCCCTGCACGACGTTCACCGCTCAGCGCCTGCCATTCGGCAGAAGGCCTTCAAGGACCTGCAGGACTGGCTGCGGCAACTGCCCACTGGTTGACGTGCCGGTCAGCGATCACTGAACTTTGGGTTGATCCACCGCCCCGCCGTAACGACGATCCCGGCGTGCGTACTCCTCAACTGCTGCCCACAGTGTCCTGCGGTCAACGTCTGGCCACAGGACGTCCTGGAACACCAGTTCCGCGTAGGCCGATTGCCACAGCAGGAAGTTGGAGATCCGTTGCTCCCCGGAGGAGCGCAGGAACAAGTCCACGTCCGGTAGATCTGGTTCATCCAGATAGGCCTGCACCGTGGATTCGTCGATCTTCTTGGGGTTGATCTTGCCGGCTGCTGCATCACGCGCAATGGCTGCTGCGGCGTCGGCAATTTCTGCCCGCCCACCATAGTTCACGCACATGGTCAGCGTGGCCACGTCATGGTCCCGGGTCTCGCGTTCGGCGATCTCCAGGCGGTCAATCACTGAGCGCCACAGACGCGGACGCCGTCCGGCCCACCGAATCCGAACGCCCCAGTCGTGGAAAGTGGCAAGTTGGCGCTCCATGACCTCGGCGGTGAAGTTCATGATGAAGTTGACCTCTGAGGGGGAGCGCTTCCAGTTCTCCGTGGAGAACGCGTAGGCGGAGACGTAGGGAATGCCCATCTCGATGGCCCCGGCCACCACATCCACCAGGGCACGCTCCCCCGCCCGGTGGCCCTCATTACGGGTCAGGCCACGTTCATTGGCCCAGCGTCCGTTGCCATCCATCACCACGGCCACGTGCTGAGGTACGAATTTGGCGGGTATGGCAGGTGCTTTGGCACCGGAAGGATGTGCCGGAGGCGGCGTGAAGCGGGACATGTGCCGTCAGTTCCTTTCAACCAGAGCAAGTGCCCGCACGGTTCGCTCCAGATGGAACTGAACGTAGCCGGCCACAATCGCCGACGCCGCGCGGGCCACGCGTGCAGGGGCAGCATCCACGTGTTCCCAGTTGCCGTGCAACAGGGTTTCCAAATACTCCAGGGTGCTGGCATCCGGAGCAAGCGCCCCCGGAGGCCTGCAGTTGGCGCACACCACCCCACCCAGTTCAGCGCTGAAGGACCGGTGCGGGCCCGGCTCACCACACCGCGCGCACACGGTGAACGACGGCGCCCACCCTGCCACGGAGATGGCCCGCATCAGGTAGGAATCCAAGATGGCGGCGGGATCATGCAGCCCGCGTGCCATGGCAGACAATGCACCGGCCACCAGGAGGTAGTGCTGGCCGGATTCGGCGTCGTCGTCCTCCGTGATCTTCTCTGCGGCCTCCACGACCGCCGCTGCCGCGGTGAACTTGGCGTAATCCGCGGCAATCGGTGTGGCCCACCCCTTGCGGCCCACGGCTTGGGAGACGATGTCCAAGTTGCGTCCGTGGACCAACTGGAGGTCAGAGACGTTGAAGGGTTCCAACCGCGAACCGAACTTGGATGCGGTGCGACGGATCCCTTTGGCCACCGCCCTGACCTGACCGTGCTCACGGGTCAAGAGCACCACGATGCGATCCGCCTCCCCCAGCGGGTAAGTGCGCAACACCAGCCCCGTGTCCCGGTAGAACTTGGAGGCAAATGATGTGGCGCGGGGCATCAGCGGTGCTCCTGACCGTCAGCCATGCAGCAGCTCAGTTCTGCTGAGAATCGCGAATGGCGCGGTTCACGGCGGAGACGATGGCCTTCAGGGAGGACCGGGTGGTGGAGGAGTCAATGCCCGCCCCCCACAGCACACGTCCGCCCACGGCCAGCTCGACGTAGGAGGCCGCTTGGGCATCTGCAGCTGCCGAGAGCGTGTGCTCCGTGTAGTCCAGCAGACGCAGGTCGATGCCCTCGTTCAAGAACACCTGAATCATGGCATCGATCGGTCCGTTGCCAGTGGCTGTGCGCTCCACCCGGTGACCGTCGATCTCCAGGCCGATGTCCAACCGGGTGTCACCGTCAGCCTCAGAGGTGGTGCTGATGGTGCTGACCCGGTACTTGCCCCAACGGTGTGCGCCGTCTTCAGCGGGCAGGTACTCGTCCCGGAAAATCCCCCACAGATGATCGCCGCTGACCTCCGTTCCGGTGGTCTCTGTGTGCTTCTGCACCACGCCGGAGAATTCGATCTGCGCGCGACGCGGCAGGTCCAGACCGTGATCGGCCTTGAGCAGGTAGGCCACACCACCCTTGCCGGACTGCGAGTTCACACGGATCACGGCCTCGTAGCTGCGGCCCAGGTCCTTGGGGTCGATGGGCAGATACGGAACCCCCCATACGAGTTCCTCCGTGGACTTGCCCTCCGCCCGGGCCTGCGCCTCCATGGCTTCAAAGCCCTTCTTGATGGCGTCCTGGTGGGAGCCGGAGAAGGCGGTGAACACCAAGTCTCCGCCGTAGGGAGAACGTTCCGGAACCGGCAGCTGGTTGCAGTGCTCCACGGTGCGGCGGATTTCGTCAATGTTGGAGAAGTCGATCTGCGGATCCACACCCTGGGTCAACAGGTTCAGACCCAGCGTCACCAGATCAACGTTACCGGTGCGCTCACCGTTGCCGAACAGACAACCCTCAATGCGGTCCGCCCCTGCCAAATAGCCCAGCTCGGCTGCCGCAACACCCGTGCCTCGGTCATTGTGCGGGTGCAGGGAGAGGATGGTGGCATCCCGGTTGTAGAGATTGCGGGTCATCCACTCGATGGAATCCGCGTACACGTTGGGAGTGGCCATTTCCACAGTGGCCGGCAGGTTCAGGATCATCTCCCGGTCTCCGCCGATCTCAAAGGTCTCAGCCACCTCGTTGGCGATCCGAGCAGCGAACTCCACCTCCGTGCCGGTGAAGGATTCCGGGGAGTACTCGTAGGTCACCCGGGTGGCCTTCAACTGCTCCTCGTACTTCATGCACAGACGCGCGCCAGTCAGCGCAATGTCCACAATGCCGTCCTGGTCCTCACGGAACACCACCTTGCGCTGCAGCACCGAGGTGGAGTTGTAGAGGTGCACGATCGCCCGCGGGGCGCCGTCGATCGCCTCAAAAGTACGTTCGATCAGATGTTCCCGGGACTGGGTGAGCACCTGGATGGAGACATCCTCCGGGATGCGGTCCTCTTCAATCAGACGGCGGACAAAGTCGAAATCGGTCTGGGAAGCGGACGGGAAGCCGACCTCGATCTCCTTGTAACCCATTCCCACCAGCAGCTCGAACATCCGCAGCTTGCGGCTGGAGTCCATGGGGTCAATCAGTGCCTGGTTGCCATCGCGCAGATCCACGGCACACCACCGCGGAGCTTGGGTGATGACTTTGTCCGGCCAGGTGCGCTCCGTGAGCTCGAACGGCAACTGCTGGTGGTAAGGGACGTACTTGTGGATCGGCATGCCGGAGGGCTGCTGGCGATTTTCCATGGCGGGGACCTTTTCTTTCCTGTTCCCAAAAGGCGTCACCGTGAAGTATTGACGGAACCGGCCGTTGAATCCTGCGTTTTTCAGGAGTACGTCGGATCTCCACGCTGATCACTTCCCGTGATCAGCTGTCACGGATGACGGGCCGGGCACCACAAACTCCGCAACGGGAGTCCGGCCCACTGTGGTGGATGTCAGGACCCGTTGCGGCACCTAAGCAGAAGCATCCGGCGCGTGCGCATACAGGCAAGTTATCACTTGAGAGGTCGTGTGACCCATTCAACTCACTGCTGGCAGGTGAACTGCTCAGCAGTTTGACCGGAGAGGCCTTCCGGCACCGCGCTGTCCATGCTCATGCGGTCTCCCTCCGTGAAGTCCTGGCCGATCACCAGCTGCACGGTGGTTTCTGGATCACCGGCTGGCACCAACTGCGCCTGCGGAATGCCCAATTCGTCAGCCACCTGCTGGGCTGCTGACTGCCAGCCCGGGCCGTAGAGGATCTGGGTTCCAGGCAGGACCTCGGAGGAGTCCTCCCCCTGGGTGGTCTGGGTGTAGTCGGCGTCTTCCAGGACCTTCATGAGCTCCTTGGCACGACCGTTGGTCTCGGAGGCATCCACCACCTCAATGGGGATGTCACCAGGGGTGAACAGCAGCACGGACGGATCATCCGAACTCTGCTCGGCGGGCTGCGTGCTCTCCCCCGAGTCCGCGGGAGATGCCGAGTCGTTCGGGGAGGCCGTGTCCGTCGCTTCACCCGTGACAGCCTGCTGATCCGTCAGCGAGCCGTCCTCACGCAGGATCTGGAAAAGCTCCTCCGCACGCGGCTTGTCCAGCTGGAGGCGGTTGGGATCCAGCGGGTAGACCTCACTGGGTGCGGTCACGAACACCACGTTGGAGAGATCCACCCCGGACATCATGCCGGCGATGCTCACAATCCGAGTGATGTTGCCCAACTGCTCGTCCACGTGCAGGTTGCTGGTCATTACATCAGCAATCTCGTACAACTTGCCCGGGTTGGTCAGCGTGCCCTCTTCCTTGACCTTGCGGGCCAAGGAAGCCATGAACTGCTGCTGGGAACGGATACGGGATTCGTCACCACCATCACCGAAAGCGGCACGGGAACGCAGGAAGGCCAGAGCCTGATCACCTTCAATGGCGGACACGCCGGCGGGCAGGTCGAGTCCGGACTTGGGGTCATCCACGGCCTGGTTCACGCACACCTCAACGCCACCCACGGTGCTGGAAAGCTCCGTGACGGCATTGAAGTCGGCCAACATGAAGTGGTCAATGTTCAACCCGGTCATCTTGTTGATGGTGGCCACCGTGCACCCGGGACCGCCGTTCTCCGCAGCGGTGTTGAGCATGGCATCGTCCACAGCCTCGTAGACCTTACCATTGGTGGGATCTGTGCACTCGGGGATGTCCACAATCAAGTCACGCTGGAAAGAGACCACCGTGACGTTGTCCCGGTTCTCTGAGATCTGCAGCAACATCATGACGTCCGAGCGGCCGTCACCGTTGCCCTCCTCCACCTCACCGTACTGTTCGTTGCCGACACCCCGGCGGGTGTCCGAGCCCATGATCAGGATGTCCATGGGACCGTCATCAACGGTCTGCTCGTCCCCCAGGTTCAAGGGGCTGGTCATCAAGTTCTGCTGGAGGCGATAGATGCCCAGACCGCCGATGCCCAGCAGCACCACCAAACCCATGGCCAGGCTGATCAGCGCCCAGCGCATGGCTCGGCTCCGGCCCGCGGTTGCACTCCAGTGCCGACCCGCTTGGCGGGTGTCGGCCCACGGTGTGCGCTCACCGGTTGAGGTGCTCTGCTTCACGAATAGGGCTCCAGTGGTTGTTGGCTGCCTGGTGATCATGGCCCGACGGTGATGACGGCCAGATTGTGATCACGGCCGGTTGGTGGACTCCCGCCCACAAGATACGGTCTCAGAGATTACGCGTCCGCGGCCACGCGGCTCTAACCGGAGGCCCACTTTCATGCATTTCCGGGCAGATTACAGGTCACATGTCGGTTTGGACATGACGGGGCTCACCTGGTGCGGCCCGCGGATCAGAACCCGAGTCGAGAGAGTTGCCGGGGGTCGCGCTGCCATTCCCTGGCCACCTTGACGTGAAGGTCCAGATAGACCTTGGTTCCCAGAAGCTTTTCGATCTGCTTGCGGGAGGTCGCTCCGATCTCACGCAGCCGCGCCCCGCCCTTGCCAATCACAATGGCCTTCTGGGACGGTCGCTCCACGTACAGGGACACGTGGACGTCAACCATGGGGTCGTCCTCCGGACGCCCCTCACGTTCGATCATGTCCTCGCACACGGCGGCCAAGGAGTGTGGAAGCTCGTCCCGCACACCTTCCAGGGCAGCTTCCCGCACCAGCTCCGCAATCATGGTCAGCTCGGGTTCATCAGTGAGTTCACCCTCCGGATACAACGGAGGTGAGACCGGCATGTGGGAGATCAACAGCGCACCCAAGGCCTCCACCTGGAACCCGTCCACGGCACTGACCGGAATCACGTCCGTGAACCCCAGATCAGTTGGCACTTCCCGGGGAGAGTAGGACTTGCCCTTCTTCTGCGCCCGGATGCCTTTGCGTCGTTCAGTCTCCGTGAACTCGGCCGTCAGAACCTCCCGCCCCAGAGCCTCCACGGCCATGAGTTGTTCCGCCAGCTGCTGACGGCTGACGGTGTCCGCCTTGGTCACGATCGCCACGATCGGCCGACCACCCGTCTGGGCCAGCTGCTCAGCCACGAACTTGTCTCCGGGACCGATCTTCTCGTTGGCTGGAATGCACAGCCCCAGGACATCGACCTCACTGAGGGTCTCTGCCACCAGGTCGTTGAGGCGTTCCCCCAACAGGGTCCGGGGCCGGTGAACACCCGGGGTGTCCACAAGTACCAGCTGTCCGTCCGCACGGTGCACAATCCCGCGGATCGTGTGGCGTGTGGTCTGCGGCCGGTTGGAGGTGATGGCCACCTTCTCCCCCACCAAGGCATTGGTCAAGGTCGACTTGCCCGCATTGGGTCGGCCAACCAGCACGGCGAACCCGGCACGGAAGTCTGCGTCAGTGGGTGAGAACTCAGTGCCCACCATGGGCTCCTTTCGCAGGACGATCAGTGTTTTTCACCGGAGGGACCACCGGTCAGTGCATGGTTTCCATGGGGGCCGGACGGCCCAGAAAACTGGTGAGGAGATCACGTTGCAAGGCGAACATGACCTCACGTTCGTCCTCCTGCGCGTGGTCATGGCCCAACAGATGCAGGATGCCGTGGACGGTCAACAGGAAATACTCGTCTTCCGTGGAATGCCCGGCAGCCTCAGCCTGACGGGCAGCCACGGCAGGGCAGAGCACAATGTCACCGAGGGTCCCCTCCGTGAGCTGTTCTGGGGTACCGTCCCGCAGCTCATCCATGGGGAATGACATCACGTCCGTGGGCCCGGGCAGGTCCATCCACTCCACGTGCAGTCTTGCCATCTCCTGCTCATCCACCACGGCAATGGACAGCTCCACGGACTCGGCCAGGTGCAAGGTGCGGAAACAGTGGCGGACCAAGGCCAGTTGGCGTTCGGGCCGGTAGGCCTCCCAGGCCGCGGCATCCTTCTGTTGGTGGGTCGGCAGCTCATTGACCTGGTACTGGAGGTCGATGTCCACGTTCATGACTGGGCGCCCTGCTCGTCTTGCCCGTCCGCACCTGCAGCTGCGCGTGCGTCCGAAGTTTCCTGGACAGATGCAGCGGCGTCTTGCCGCTGTTGCTTGCGCTGTCGGCGTTCACCGCGCAGGCGGTTGGTGGCATCAAAATGCCCGTATGCGTCCACGATCTTGCCCACCAGCTCGTGGCGCACGACGTCGTCGCTGCTGAGGGTGGGGAAGGCGATGTCCTCCACGCCCCGGAGAATGTGCTCCACCTGACGCAGTCCGGAGGACGTGCCCCCTGGCAGGTCCACCTGGGTGATGTCACCGGTGACCACGATCTTGGACCCAAATCCCAAACGGGTGAGAAACATCTTCATCTGCTCAGGTGTGGTGTTCTGGGCCTCGTCCAGAATGATGAAGGCATCATTGAGAGTCCGCCCGCGCATGTAAGCCAGCGGTGCCACTTCAATGGTTCCGGCTTCCATGAGTTTGGGAATGGTCTCAGGATCCAACATGTCATGCAGGGCGTCGTAGAGCGGACGCAGATAGGGATCAATCTTGTCCGTGAGCGTGCCCGGCAGGAACCCCAGCCGCTCCCCTGCCTCCACGGCGGGGCGGGTGAGGATGATCCGGGAGACTTCCTTGGCGTGCAGTGCCTGGACCGCCTTGGCCATGGCCAGGTAGGTCTTGCCGGTGCCGGCCGGACCGATGCCGAACACCACCGTGTTCTGGTCAATGGCATCCGTGTAGAGCTTCTGGTTCACGGTCTTGGGCCGAATGGTGCGACCGCGGGAAGAGAGAATGTCCTGATTGAGTGCTGCGGACGGGCGGGCGGCAGCATCACGGGCCAAAATCCCCAACAGTTGGGCAATCACCTGGGGGTTCACCAGTGTGCCCTTGCGCGCCAGGGTCTGCAGCTCGGCCAGCAGAGCCACGACGACGTCCGTGTCCTCCGGCTTGCCCTCAACGACAACTTGGAGGTCCTTGGCATAGAGCTTGGTGCCGGGACGGGCCAGCTCGATCTGCGTCAGTGCGGCGTCGGCCTCTCCCAAGCACCGGACCATGGTCTCCCGGTCAGCAAAAGTCATCACGCGTCGGTCTCGGCTTGATCGCTGCCCCGCGGCGGCGCTGGGGGTGCGAACGGACGATGAAGTGGGATGGTGCATGGCTGTGGCGGTGAGGCCAGAACTCGCTTTCCTAGATCGGGTGCTGGACCAAGCGTACCGCCGGTGCACAAGATTCCGATTTGGTATCGGTCCGCCCGGCGGCACCTCATGGGCGTGACGGGTGACCCGCCCATGTGATTCGGTGGTGCGCTGTGTGTCCAGTTGGCTGAGCTGCGCACCCAGGATCGTGATGAAAGGAGGACGCCGTGTTCGCACTTCGTACACCCCGCAGGGTGACCCAGACCGTTGTGGGTGCAGGATTGGCAGTCTTCCTCACGGTGGTGGCGTGCAGTCATTCTGACGGGACCCCCACCACCACCGCCGGCGGAACCGTGGACCTGCGCTCGGACCGCCTGACCGGCGACCAGGCCTGGCAGAGCGTGGTGCCCGTCTGCTGGACCGGCAACGGCGATCAGGCACAGCGGCTGTTCCGGGAACCGGTTCGGGTGAGAACCTCCGCCACCGCCGATCCCATTGAATCTTCCGTCATGGCCATGACCCAGGCCCAGCCTGCGGACACGGACTACGGATCCATGTGGTCCCCGATCACGTCCTTGGGAACATCGTTCTCCCGCGGCGTGATCACCCTGGATCTTCCCAGCACCGCCGTGTCCCAGAGCCTGGATGCAGACCGCGCCGAATTGGCAGTCCAGCAGATGGTACACACCGCGGTGGCGGCCGCACAGTCCTCCGGCCTGGTCACCGGCGGGGACCTGCCCCAGGTGCGGATCCTGGTGGACGGTGAATCCGGTCAGGAAGTTTTTGGGTCCTATTCCCTGCCGGACAAGCTCTCCGCCGATCCCGCCGCTCTTGCGGGTGTGAGCCTGGAACCGGAGCGCCTTCAGGTGGAACCTGGGGTGCTCACCGTGTCGGGCCGCGTCACGGATCCCGTTCACGACGTCGAACTCACCGTTGAATCACTCGATGGTGAAGCCGAGGTGCTCCAACGCATGGCCGTGAACCAGGACTACTCGCGCGCGGAAACCGCCATGTCCGGGGTGGAGGTCACACGCACGGTCACTCTTGAAGCGGGTACCTACCGGGTGACCATCACGGCCACGGATGCCGATGGCAAAGCGCTCTCCGATGACTTTGTGGTGACGGTGGCCGAGCCCGAGTGATCCGCGGTCTTGCTCTTGGACTCAGGCCCAACGCCCCGTGAAGGCGTTGATCAGCACCACCGCAGCAGCGCCGGCAGTCGATGACCGCAAAACCTCAGGGCCCAGGAGCACGGGACGGGCGCCGGCCGCCGTCAGCTGATCCAGTTCAGCTTCACTGATGCCACCTTCAGGGCCAACCACGATCCCCACCTGGCCACCGGGTGAAATCCCACCCTCTTGATCGGAACCACGCAACACGGAAGTCAGTGTTCGCTGTGCCTGCTCGTGCAGGATCAACCACTGAGTCTGGGGAGAATCTTGAACCAGGCGCACCAGTGCTCGCGTGTCCACGGGAGCACCGAGCACCGGCCACAAGCTGCGCCGGGACTGTTTGGCAGCTGTAGTGATGGTGTTACGCCACTTCTCCAGCTGTTTGTCCTTGCGCTCCGCTCGGAACCGGGCCACAGAGCGGTCAGCCTGCCACGCAATCACATGATCCACGCCCAACTCGGTGCAGGATTCGACCGCCTGGAGGTCCCGGTCTCCCTTGGCCAGGGCCTGGACCAAGGTGATTTCCGGGGCTCGATGTTCAGTGGTTTCCAGGGATTCGACGGTGAGGACCACCTGATCCTTCTGGGCTGAAACCACGCCACAGGTGAGCCGGTGGCCGTCTCCATCCACCACGTCCAGCATCTCGCCAGGGCCCAGGCGTTGCACGGTGGCAGCGTGGCGTGCCTCCGGGCCGGTGAGAACGTACTGCTCACCGGTCCGGAGGTGCGACACCGAGGATTCGGCCTTGAAAACCGGCAGGCTCACTGGTCTGCGAATCGATCCCGCAGGCGGGAGAAGAACCCACCGCCCTGACCGCGCTCGTGCGTGGTGCTCACCGCAGTCCCGGTGTGCTCCGACTCACCGCGCAACTGTGCCAGTTCGCGCAGCAGGTCACGCTGGCGGTCATCCAGATCCGTGGGCGTTTCGATCTCCAGGTGCACCACCAGGTTGCCTCGGGCGCCGTCGCGACTGTTGAGCTTGCCTGAGCCCAAACCGTCCACCACACGGGTCTGGCCGGATTGGGTTCCGGGGGCCACGCTGACTTCCTGAGGGCCGTCAAAAGTGTCCACCTTCAAGGTGGTGCCCAAGCTGGCAGCCACCATGGGTACCCGGACCACCATGTGGAGGTCATCGCCATCGCGCCGGAACGTGGGATCGTTCTGAACCCGGGTCTCCACGTAAAGGTCGCCGTTGGGGCCACCGGCGGTACCGGCCTCGCCCTGACCGGAGAGCCGGATACGGGTTCCGGTGCGAACACCGGCAGGGATCTTGACGTTGAGTTGACGCTTGTCCCGGACGCGACCCTGCCCGTAGCACTCCTGGCACGGGCTCTTGATCACGCTGCCGAATCCGTCACAGTTGTGGCAGGGTGCCACGGTCATCACGGTGCCCAGCGGGGAGCGGATGGGCTGACGGACCTGGCCGGCACCACCGCAGGCATTGCACTGTTCCGGATGGGTGCCCGGCTGGCAGCAGGTCCCCTCACACGTGGGACAGGTGACCGCCGTGTCAACGGTGATGCGTTTGTCCGTGCCGAACACGGCCTCCTGCAGGGAGATCCGCTCCGTGATCAGGGCATCCTGGCCCTGCCTGGTCCGGGACTTGGGGCCCTGCTGGCCGCCGGCACCCTGGAAGAATGCGTCGAAGATGTCACCAAAGCCACCGAATCCTCCGGCGCCGCCGAAGCCACCACCAAATCCTCCGCCGAAACCGGCTTGACCGTTCTCATCCCCGGTGGCGTCGTAGATCCGGCGCTTCTCAGGATCGGAGAGAACGTCATTGGCATGGGCCACACGCTTGAACTCTTCGGCAGCCTCCGGTGACGGGTTGACGTCAGGGTGAAGGGTGCGTGCCTTCTTGCGGTAGGCGCGCTTGATTTCCTCAGCGCTGGCATCCCGGGCCACACCCAGTGTCTGGTAGTGATCGCTCAACGATTAGTCCGTTCCGTGTTCTTGATCAATTCATGCATCCAGCACCCGGGACAGGTAACGCGCCACTGCGCGCACTGCCGCCATGGTGTGCGGATAATCCATCCGTGTGGGGCCCAGGACACCCACCTTGGCTGATTCCTGTGGGCCGTACCCGGTGGCCACCACTGAGGTCTCCACCAGAGGGTCGGAGGCGTCATCCGCGCCGATCCGCACAGCGATTCCACGGTCGTCCTGCTGCATTTCCGAGAGCAGTCTCAGCAGGGCAACCTGTTCCTCCAGGGCTTCCAACACCGGCCCGATTGTACGAGCAAAGTCACCGGTGGAGTGGGCAAGGTTGGCTGTTCCGGCCATCACCATGCGCTGTTCAGAGCTGGAAGCGGCAAGTGCCTGCAGCGCTTCAGCCACGGCCATCAACAGCGGCCGCTGCTCCACGGGTGCCTGCAACGCGCTGGTGCCCAACAACGACGCCGCCTCCAACACCGCCCGAGCAGTCACGGCCCCCAGAACGCGGGCCCTGGTATCCAGCACCACGTGCTCGTCCACGGGTGCCGACAGGGCGATCGTCCGTTGGGACACGCGACCATCCGCAGGGATCAGCACCACCAGAACGTGATGTTCATCCATACGCACCAATTCCACGTGACGGATGGTGACCACGGCCGCGACCGGGTACTGCACCACAGCCACCTGATGCGTCAGTTGGGCCAGCAGGCGAACGGAACGCTCCATGACGTCGTCGATGTCCTCAGCGCCCTCCAGCAACGTGCGGATGGCCCGGCGCTGCGGTGAATTCAGGGGCTTCAAGGAGGTGATCTGGTCCACGAAGGTGCGGTAGCCCTTCTCCGTGGGAATGCGCCCAGCACTGGTGTGCGGGGCCATGATCAGCCCCTCCTCCTCCAACACACCCATGTCATTGCGCACGGTGGCAGAGGAAACGCCCAAGTGGTGGCGTTCCACCAGTGCCTGAGAACCGACCGGTTCACGGGAGTGGACGTAGTCCTCCACAATCGCTTGCAGCACTTGCTGGCGGCGTGGGTGGTCCACGGTCTCCTCCTCCCCGGTTGGCAACGGCCGTCTCCTGACCGATTCACGATGTGGCGGTGCCTGAGCTCAGCTGCGAACAATTGGTGTTGCCATTGGCACTGTCACCGGCACAGTGCCAACGATTCTAACGGCCCCGCCAGATCTCAGCACCGGCGCCCCGTGCTTGATACGCTCGCGGCTGATTCGCGTGCCCGCGGCCCGCCGCCAGCAGATGGCACGCCTTCTTCCACCACACGAACCCAGGAGCACCATGTCTGATTCGTCTTGGGGACCCGCCAGCCTGGATGAGCTCAACCAGCGTCGTCGTCCCCCGGAGGCCAAGCCGCTGCCGGTGGCCCGCGGGATGGTTCTGGAGGAGGTCTCATCGGGCTGGGTGGGCGCTGTGGTGCGGCTGGAAACCATTGGTGGCATGCGGGTGCTCAGCCTGGAGGACCGGCACGGCAAGATTCGCGCCTTCCCCCTGGGACCGGGATTCCTGTTCGAAGGCCAACCGGTGATTGCCGCTGAACCGCGGCGGGCGCCCGCCGCCCCCGCCCGGCGTCGGACGCGTTCCGGCTCCGTGGAGGTGGAGGGTTTCAGGGCCCGGACGGCGCAGGCCTCCCGCATTTGGGTGGAGGGAAAGCACGACGCCGAACTGGTGGCCAAGGTCTGGGGCCATGACCTGGCGGTGGAGGGCATTGTGGTGGAGCCCCTGCACGGCGTGGATGATTTGGCAGCCGCCGTGAAGCAGTTCCAACCGAGCCCCACGCGCCGTCTGGGCATTCTGGTGGATCACCTGGTGGAGGGCTCCAAGGAGTCCCGTCTTGCCGCCCAGGCCATGCAGGTTCCTGCTGCGCCCGGCAACGTGCTGATTCTGGGCCACCCGTACATCGACATCTGGCAGTCGGTGAAACCATCCGTGCTGGGCATTCCGGCTTGGCCCCATGTGCCCCGCGGTCAGGACTGGAAGACCGGGATCTGCCGGGGACTGGGGTGGCCCCACGCCACGGCCGAGGACCTGGGCAAGGCGTGGAGTCACATCCTCTCCCGCGTCAACACCTACGCGGACCTGGAACCACAATTGCTGGGACAGGTGGAGGAACTCATCGATTTTGTGACCGTTCCCGGCAACGCGGCCACCGCCAGGTAAACTCTGCTCTGACCATGGCGCTGCTTCCCCCCGGGCGGCATTGCGCAGCCCCGACCAAGTGACCGCACCAGGGGTGCAGTCCTGATCACAAAGGTGACCCGTGGCCGTTTCGACCAACAGCAGCCGAGGACCCCGCGAAGAAGATCCGAACCCCGGATCCACTTCCGGCCAGGACCAGAGCAGCACCCCCTTTGAAGGTGTCTCAGCCCGGCCTCGCCCCATGAGCGTGTCCGATGACCAACAAATGGCCACTCTGGCGCACATGCTCGGCATTGCCGGTTGTCTGCCGGCCATCGTGATGCACCGGTGGTCCCGTGGCCGCGCCCGCTTCACGGAGCAGGAATCCCTGGAAGCAGCCAACTTCACCCTCACCCCCAGCCTGGTGGTCCTTGCAGGCGTGCTGCTGGCCTTCATCCCCTACGTCGGGTGGATCTTTGCCCTGGTGGCCGCGGCAGCGTGGTTGTTCCTGGCAGTCTGCTCGCTGCAGGCAGCCATTGTGGTCAACAAGGGTCGGCCGTTCGTCTACCGCTTCAACTGGTACCTCTATGACGTCGTCACCCGACGTCGTGCCGAACGCAAGGCGGCCCGCATGGCCTCCGGCCCCATGACCTCCACCGGTGAAATCGTCAGTGTCAGGCAAGCCCAAGGGCGTTCTCAGGAGAGCTGAGGGACAAGGCGGCGCACCACGGCATCGCCCAGCAAACGTCCCTTCAGGGTCAAGACCACCTGACCTGCGATGGCCGCACGGCCTTCAATCAAGCCCTCGGCCACAAGTCCCGCCACCTCGTGGCGTTCGGATTCCTGCAGAACTGAAATCGGCAGACCATCAACAGTCCTGGTTTCCAGCATGATGCGTTCAAACAGCTGAGTGCCGGCATCCAAGGATTCGCGCCCGGCGGCCGGTGAGATCCCGTCACGCACCGCATTGGTGTACGGCACGGGGTGTTTGCGGTTCCACCACCGAACACCACCCACGTGGCTGTGGGCACCGGGACCGATCCCCCACCAGTCCTGATTGTGCCAGTAGGCCAGATTGTGCGCGGAGCGATTCTGCGCCGCCGTGCGTCCCTGTGCCGCACGGGACCAGTTGGAGATTTCGTACCACTGATAGCCGGCCTGACCCAACAGTGCATCGGCACGTTCGTACTTCTCGGCCTGGTCATCAGGATCGATCATGGGGATCTCACCGCGGCGCATAGCGGCAGCCATCTTGGTCCCGTCTTCCACGATCAACGAATAGGCGCTGATGTGTTCGGGCTCATAAGAGATGGCCTCCTGCAAGGACTGCTCCCAGTCGGCCACTGACTCCCCCGGGGTGCCGTAGATCAGATCCACACTCACGGACAGGCCGGCTTGTTTGGCCCATTGCACCACAGGTCCCACATTGCGCGGATCATGCGTCCGATCCAACGTTTCCAACACATGGGGCACGGCCGACTGCATGCCGAACGACACCCGGGTGAAGCCACCATCGGAGAGGGTTTGCAGGTCCTCGAGCGTCACGGAGTCGGGGTTGGCCTCGGTGGTGACCTCCGCCGTCGTCGTGATCCCAAAGGTTTCCCGCGCCGTGGTCAGCACGCTGACCAAATCCGCTGCTGCCAACCGGGTGGGCGTGCCCCCGCCGAAGAACACGGTGCTCAAGGCCCGCCGCGGCGCGCCAGTTGCGCGCAGAACCGAATCCGCGAACCGGATCTCCTGCTCGGCGTCCCGGTGATAGGCCTCCTGGGAGACGTCCTGCCCCAGTTCCAAGGCCGTGTACGTGTTGAAATCGCAGTACCCACAACGGACCGAGCAGAACGGGACGTGCACGTAGAGGCTGAACTGGCGTTCGGCCGCACCGGCCACCGCAGAGGGTGGGAGCAGGCCGTCGGCGGGTGCGGGTTCGCCGTCGCGAAGAGCGGGCATGGCGCAGCTCCTGTCCGTGAAGTGGTGGGAGGTTACTTCTTCTTCTCGCCGGAGGAGTCCGAGGACAGTGCGGCCACAAAGGCCTCCTGCGGCACCTCCACACGACCCACCATCTTCATCCGCTTCTTGCCTTCCTTCTGCTTCTCCAGCAGTTTGCGCTTACGGGAGATGTCACCGCCGTAACACTTGGAGAGCACGTCCTTGCGCATGGCCCGGATGTTTTCGCGGGCAATGATCCTTGACCCAATGGCAGCCTGGATGGGGACCTCGAACTGCTGGCGCGGGATCAGGTCCTTGAGCTTGCCGGCCATCATCACACCGTAGGAGTAGGCCTTGTCCTTGTGGGTGATGGCGGAGAACGCATCCACACGCTCCCCCTGCAACAGCAGGTCCACCTTGACCAGATCGGCAGCCTCTTGGCCTTCGGCCTTCCAGTCCAGGGAGGCGTAGCCCTTGGTGCGGGACTTCAACTGGTCAAAGAAGTCCAACACGATCTCGGCCAACGGCAGCCGGTAGCGCAGTTCCACGCGGTCTTCGGACAGGTAATCCATCCCGCCCAGCTGCCCGCGCTTGGACTGGCACAGTTCCATGATGGCGCCCACGAACTCAGACGGTGCCAGCACCGTGGCGCTGACCATGGGCTCGCGGATCTCCTTGATCTTGCCTTCCGGGAACTCCGAGGGGTTGGTCACCACGGTCTCCGTACCGTCCTCCAACGTGACGTCGTAGGACACGGACGGTGCCGTGGAGATCAACGCCAGGTCGAATTCGCGCTCCAACCGCTCGCGGGTGATTTCCAGGTGCAGCAGGCCCAGGAAGCCGCAGCGGAAACCAAAGCCGAGCGCCGCGGAGGTCTCCGGCTCCCACACCAGGGCAGCATCGTTGAGCTGCAGTTTCTCCAGTGCGTCACGCAGCGCGGGGTAGTCGGAACCGTCAATGGGGAACAGACCGGAGAACACCATGGGCTTGGGGTCCTCGTAACCCCCGAGCTCCTCCGTGGCCCCCTTGTGGGCAGCGGTCACGGTGTCACCCACGCGGGACTGGCGGACATCCTTCACGCCGGTGATCAGGTAGCCCACCTCCCCCACACCCAGACCCTTGGTGGGCTTGGGCTCCGGGGAGATCACACCGATCTCCAACAACTCGTGTTCCGCTCCCGTGGACATCATCTTGATGCGCTCGCGCGGCTTCAGGTCCCCGTCCACCACACGGACGTAGGTGACCACGCCACGGTAGGTGTCAAAGACGGAGTCGAAAATCATGGCGCGGCTGGCTTCCCCGGCATTGCCCACCGGTGCGGGGATTTCCTCCACAATCCGATCCAACAGTGCTTCAACGCCCTCACCGGTCTTGCCGGACACGCGCAGCACGCGGTCAGGGTCCTCACCGATCAGGTTGCCCAGTTCCTCCGCGTACTTCTCCGGCTGAGCGGCCGGCAGATCGATCTTGTTCAACACCGGGATGATGGTGAGGTCGTTCTCCATGGCCAGGTACAGGTTGGCCAGCGTCTGGGCCTCAATGCCCTGAGCCGCGTCCACCAGCAGCAGCGCACCCTCGCACGCGGCCAGCGAGCGCGAAACCTCGTAGGTGAAGTCCACGTGGCCCGGTGTGTCGATCATGTTCAGCGCGTAGTCCGTGCCACCCATCCCCCAGGGCATGCGCACGGCCTGAGATTTGATGGTGATCCCGCGCTCGCGTTCAATGTCCATGCGGTCCAGGTACTGGGCCTTCATCTCCCGCGGGGTCACCACACCGGTGGCCTGCAGCATGCGGTCAGCCAGGGTGGACTTGCCATGGTCGATGTGCGCGATGATGCAGAAGCTGCGCAACAGCGACGGGTCCGTGCTCGCGGGCACCGGCGGGACAACGGCCTGTGGGGACACAGCGGGCCTTTCATGACGGTCAGCAATTCCAGGGCCCGGATGGCTCGCCTCGCCTTTTCACGACGACGCCGCACCATCCGGCCCGGATGGATCAGTCACTTAGTCTCTCATGCGCGCGGGGTCTCTCTGGAGCACCGGGTGGCTGCCCCCGTGACGGAACCCCGCGGGCGTCGTCGTCCCCCTCCTCCCCCGCCTGACTGCTGGTCGCTTCTTGGACCGTTGCTGAGTTCCGCCTCCATGTACGGTTACGCCACGCCGGAGTTCGGATTCGCCAGTAGAAGGTCCCTGGAGTGGTCGAGACCGAACACAGAGGTGACAGAACCGGTCACCGCAGGCCAGGTCCTCTGTACTTCTCCCTCAGATCACCCTGTGGATAACTGATGTACGCACCCCTGGGGTGTTTAGCGTGACTGCATGCCGACATTTCACTACCCGCAGCGACAGCCGCGACCCGTTGTGGCCACCACAGCGCACTGGAATCTGCGCAAACGGCAAATGGACGCACTGCCCGAATTTGCTGAAGTGCTCAGAGGCATCTGGGCTCGAGGCACCCCGGGTCTGGCACCACTGAACTCCGTGGAAACTGCCGCTCTGGCCCAACAGCACTTTGGCACCAACTTCCGGGTGGCAGGCTTTTCGGCCGCACAGATGTTCGGCCTGCCTGTGGGGCACACACCGGTCTGGATACGTGATGGTCTCACGCTGCCCCGTGCGCCGCGTGCTCAGGACCTGGAGCAGGAACTGCGCAGGCCGCACTTGTCCTATTCGGGAACACGCGGACATCAGCACAGATCGGACCTCTTGATCACCAAGGGCTCGGACGGAGCGGCCCTGACCGGACTCTGGGACTCTCAGACGGTGAATCTGGTGGAAGCCCTTGTCTGGGCTGCACCTTTTCTCACGGACTGGAGAATCGTGGCCTGCCTGGACCACTTGATGGGCATGCACGTTCGGGTCGGGGCCAAACGCTACGGTCCGTGTACTGCGCAGCAGATCGCGGCAGTACTCGAATCCAATCTCGTCAGTTCGATCGGCTCGACCCGGATCAGGGACCTGTTGCCGCTGGCTCAGGCGCGGACGTGGTCGCCCATGGAAACGTTGGTGCGCATGATGGTGAGGCGCGCCGGGCTGCCGGCCCCGACGATGAACCTGACCATCCAGGTGGACGATCACGGAAGGATGCGGACTGTGCATCTTGACCTCGCATGGGAGGAAGCTCGAGTTGGAATCGAGTACAACGGCGCCGTCCACGCGAGCGACCGACACACGTATGGAGATGAAATGCACCGCCTGGACCTGCTCCGCGATGACGGTTGGGATCTGCGAGTTCTGGTCACCCGTGACGTCCAGGATCCGCGCCGGGCGGAGGCGTGGCTGAGCTGGCTCGCCCAGCGCTTGGTTTGAGCCCTCCAGCGTGGATCCGACCCGCGCACGCTCGGAGGATCGACCAACCCGCGCGAACCCTCAGAACGGTTGCGCCCACTCCATGTTCGGTTCCGCCACGAATTGTGCCTATCGGTGGTCGAAACCGAACACCGAGCCGGCTCAACCGAACTCGATGCCCTGCTGACCCGTCCCGGATGCGTTGAGGACGGCGCAACGCGTACCGGGCAGCTTTGGCTGCGGGTGGGCGTTTGAGGGGCCCGGGGCCCGGGCTCAGGGGCGCGGGGGTTAAAGGCCTAAAGGCCCAGGGGGTCAAGCGGTCACGCGGGAGTAGATCAACAACATGGTGACGGCAAAGCCCACCACGTAGTTGATCCACAAGAAGCGCTTCCAACCCAGGTTGGCGGTTTCGCAGGCGGCGTCGTGGATGCGCAGGAACGGCACCAGGTTGGCCACATAGGGCAACACGAACAGCGCAGCCACCCGTGTGGGCCAGGCGGTGAACAGCAGCAGGATGCCAGCCGCCAGATACATCCCGGCAGCCACCCACACGGTGCTGCGCGCACCCAGGACCGTGGCGATCGAGGAGAGGCCACCGGCTCGGTCCGCCTCGACGTCCTGAACGGCGCCGAACGCCTGGGAGGCCATGCCCCACAGGAAGAACGCACAGGTCACCGCCATCATGCTCCAGCTCCACGGCACTCCCGCGATCACCAGGCCGTAAACCATGGGCGAGACAAAGTGCGTGGCGGAGGTGGCCGAGTCCAGGAAGGGGATCTCCTTGAACCTCAAGCCCTCGAGGCTGTAGGCCACCACGGCAAACAGGCTCACTGCCATGACGATCCCGGCCGCCAGATCGCCCGAAATCAGCAGGTACAGCACGAACGGCAGGCTGATGAGCACCGATGCCACCAGGATCCCCCGGTGCTGTGACCGGTCAACGAGGGCACCCTCCACCCCACCCTTGCGAGGATTGCGGAGGTCGGATTCGTAGTCGAAGACATCGTTGATCCCGTACATCATCAGGTTGTACGGGATCAGGAAGAACAACGTGCCGATCACCAGGACGTCGTCCACGCGCCCCGTGGCCAGAAAGTAGGCAGCCGCAAACGGGTAGGCCGTGTTCACCCAGGAGATGGGCCTGCTGGTGGCGAACCACGTGGTGACCTGGCCCCACACGTGCCCCGGACGCCGCAGCGCCCACCACAGGGCCGGCAGCAACAAGGCACCGGCCACCACGTAGGACAGGTCCTCGATCGGAGCCTTCCACAACATGATACCGCTCAGCGTGGCCTCGCCGTACTCCACGAACCCCGCTGCAATGATCAGGGAGTCAAAGATCACCGTGAGCACCACAAGGATCGCCAGAACGACGACGACCGTGGTCACCTTTCGCTTGCCGTGGCGCGTCCCGGAGCCCACCAGAAGCGCCAGGGGCAGGGCCGCCAGAGCACAGAAGATGACAATCAGTTCCCAATACGTCACGACACATCACCGCCCGCGTTGGCAGACCGGTCCGAGTCGGACCGCGCAGTAGGTACCGACTGCCGCTCTGGCCGGTTCTGCAACCACTCCAAGAGTCGTTCCACCAGTGCCACCAAGTTCATGGTCAGGTAGCACAGGAATGTCAGGAACACGACTTCCTCCAGTGGCATCTCCGGCCCCAAGAGGATCCCTGTGTCCAGGTCGGAGGCGCCGTGCAGGAAGATTCCGTGCACAATGCCGGCAATGTCCCACAGCAGGAAGAACGCCACACCGGTGACCGTGACAACCGCGGCCCGCAGCGGTGCGTGGAAGAAGAACAGCTTGTGCCGGGCGTCCAGAATGATCATCCCGGCCAAGCTGAACAGCAGGAAGCCCAGGTGCGCAAAGTTCATCCAACTCAAACGGTCGGCTCCGGCAGGGGCCCTGTGGAGGTGTCCCCCCTGAAGTCCTTGAGCACGTTCTCCGCACTGATCAGGCACATGGGCAGACCGATCCCCGGAATCGTGGTGGACCCGCAGTAGTGCAACCCCTCGATGTGGCGGCTGCGCATCCGCCCACGCAGGAACGCGGACTGCCGCAAGGTGTGGGCCGGGCCCAGCACATTGCCAAGCCAGGCGTGGTAGTCCTTGGCAAAGTCCTCTGGGCCGATGGTGCGCCGCACCACCACCCTCTCCGACAGATCCGCCACCCCCGCCCATTGGCCGATCTGTTCGATCACGCGGTCGGCCACAGCTTCCACCTGGGGGGACCCGGCGCCGTCGTCGTTGCCGTGGCCAATGCTGACATCCGCGGGTACGGGAACCAGCACGAACAGGTTTTCGTGGCCCTCCGGCGCCACGGAGGCATCCGTTGCGGAGGGCTTGCACACGTAGATCGACGCCGGATCCGGCACCCGGGTGGGTTGGTCAAAGATCGCGGAGAAGTTGGTGTCCCAGTCCCGGGTGAAGAACAGATTGTGGTGAGTCAGTTCCGGCAGATCCCCCTGGACGCCCAGCAACACCAGCACCGCACCTGGACCGGTCTGCTGACGGTCCCACCGCTTCTGCGGGTAAGTCTGCAGGTGCGGTTCCACCATGCGAGTCTCCAGGTGATGCAGGTCCCCTGCGGAGACCACTCGATCCGCTGCCTGGAAATGTTGGGCTCCGTCAGCAGAACGCCAGCTGACCCCACGCACCCGAGCCGTGTGCTGGCCCGGAAGATGCTTGCCCACTCCATGCTTGACCAGGCCCAGGCGGGACGCGGCAGAGACCGGATCGGTGACAATCTGGTCAACCTCCGCGTCCAGCCGGATGGTGACCCCGTGCTGGCGGGCAAGTCGCTCCACGGCTCCAATGATGGTGAAGAACCCACCGTCCGGGTACTGCACGGAATCCGCCAGGTCCATCCGGGACATCAGGTGATACATGGACGGAGTCTCGCGTGGGCGGGAGGCCAGGAAGACGGCCGGATACCCCAGGATCTGACGCAGCCGGGTGTCCGTGACCGTGCGGTGAGTCAGGTTGTGAAGGGAGCCCAACAGATGGCGTCCCAACCGCGGGATGTTGCGCAGTACCTGTGGGTGCAGCAGCCGAGCGAATGCCTTGGGTGAGCCGAAGGACGTGTAGAGAAAGTGCCGTACGGCCAGCTGATAGGTCAGATCGGCGGAGGCCACGTAGTCACGGATTCGTTGACCGGCACCGGGTTCCACGCCCTCAAACACCCGCACGGTGTCTTCCAGATCGGAGCGGATATCCAGGGGCTCGGCATAGTCCTGGCCGAACACCCGATAGGCGGGGTCAAGCCGTTCCAAGTCCAATTCCTGCGCGGCTGAGGTACCCATGAGCCGGAAGAAGTGGTCAAAGACCTCCGGCATCAGATACCAGGAAGGCCCTGTGTCAAAGGTGAAACCGTCGCGCTGGTAGAGCCCCACCCGACCCCCGACCCGCCGGCCACGTTCCAACACCGTGACCCGGTGTCCGTCCTTGGCCAGAAGAGCCGCTGTTGCCAGTCCGGTGATCCCCGCTCCGATCACCACCACGTCGTGTTTCATGCCTGCAGTCTCCTTCCGGTGGCCCGGCCTCGGTTGGCGGAGGCCACAGCCTTGGTGGTCAACATCATCTTCCTGGCATCCGGGACCCGGATTCGAGTGGTCAGCAGCTGAGCGGCCGGTGTCTTGCGCAGCCGCACGGACAACTCGGCGAACAAGTCATGGGCAATCAGCACCGCAGTACGCCCATTGGCGGGGAGGTCATCGATCACAGCACGAGCAGCAGCCAGGTCGGCGTCGATCTCGTCCAGGAACTCGTGCTTGGTGGCTTCCGTCAAGGCCCTCGGATCGGCACCGGGCAGATACACGCGGCCCAGACTGTTGTAGTCCTCGGAGAGATCACGCAGGAAGTTGACCTTCTGGAAGGCTGCGCCTAGGCGCCGAGCCCCGGAGACCAAGGCAGCCTCCTGCTGACAGGAGACCGGGTGTTCTGCCAGGAACAGACGCAGGCACATCAACCCCACCACCTCAGCGGAGCCGTAGACGTAGTCTTCCAACGATTCCGTGGAATGGGTATCAACGCCCAGGTCCGCCCGCATGGAGGCAAAGAACGGGGTGATCAGATCCGCGGCGATTCCCCCGTAATCGGCAGCCAATCCAAAGGCGTGCACCACCAAGTTGGTGGAGAAGCCACGCTCCAATACCTCTAGGGTCTCGGCTTCCAGTCCATCCAGCAGCTCCCGTGCATCGTGCGCGCTCACTCCGGCCCCGGCGCTGGCTCCGTCCACAATTTCGTCGGCCACCCGCACCAAGGCGTAAACAGACCTCACATGCGTGCGCACACTGGGCCCCAGCACGCGACACGCCAGCCCGAACGACGTCGAATACCGATTGATCACGGCCGCTGCAGCAGCCTGCGCGGTGCGGTGGTAACGCAATGCAGCAGCACGATCTGCCGATGACGGCGTGACCGGACCTGACGGGGACGCGGGCCCAGGACCAGGCGGAGGCGGTGTCACGGGATCTGACGGTGACGAGTTCATCGGATCCTCTCCACGGCGTCTCGTGCGACGTCCCGCAACTGCTGCACCAGAGCGGGAGGCAGCTCAGCGCTTTCCGCCAGGGCAACAGCTTCACGAGCTGCTTGTGCCGCTTGTTCTTCCACCGCTTGCCGTGCACCGCAGTCCGTGAGCACCTGCCGCACTCGGTCTGCGTCCCTGGCCGTCAACTCCGGCTGCGCCAGGAGGGTGAGCACTTCTGCACCGCCATCCCGCGTCCTTGCCTCTGCGATCAGCAGCGTGTGTTTGCCCTCGCGCAGATCCCCGTCAGTGGACTTGCCGGTGTCCCGATCACTGCCGAAAACACCCAACAAGTCATCGGCCAGTTGGAAGGCCAGGCCCAGCTTGACTCCGATCTCACCCAGTACCTGGATGTGTTCTTGGGGCGCCCCGGCCAGAACGGCACCCGCCTGCAACGGGGCCTCGAACGAGTAGACGGAGGTCTTGAGCCGAGTGGCTTCAACGACGGCGGCCGGTGTGGGGTTGGCGGCAGGCAATGCGTGGTCGATGTCCATGAGCTCACCGGCAGCCGAGGCGAACACGGCGTGATCCACCAGTTCCAGGACCCGCCAGGCGTGCTCCGGTGACAGGCCGGCGGTGTGTACCAAGTGGTGTGCCCCGCTCAATGCCAGGTCTCCGGCAATGATCCCCACGCTGTGGCCGTAGTGGGCCGCCCGTTTGTGATCAATTCCCTGAGCCTCAGCACGCTGTTGGGCAGCAGCATGGAGCGTGGGTCCGTGGCGGCGGCTGATGTCCCGGTCAATGACGTCGTCGTGAATGATCAAGGCACTGTGCAGCAGCTCAAACGCAGCCCCCACTGTGGCGATCATGCGATCGGTGACTGAGGACTGCGCAGTGTCCCCATAGGCGTTGGCCGCCAGTGCCACCAACGCCGGACGAAACCTCTTGCCGCCGGTGCTCAAGCGTTCGATCTCGGTCCACAGTTGGGCGAACCTGGGCGAAATCTCAGCTGCGCGGCGCGTGGAATGCTCCAGGAACTTGGCCAGCACCTGATCCGCGCCGTTGTGCTGCAGACGTGCCAGGGCGGGATCCTTGAAGGACGGCGTTTTCCCGGCCTGGGCAGCAGGCTGCGGGCGATCTGGGGAGGTCACTGTCCTATTTCATCACACTGCTTCGAGATTCGAAATAAACACGTCATGCGGTGTCAGGGGGTGGCGGCGTGACGTCTTGTGCTCGCCGGACGGCCTCGGTGAGTTGAGGCATACGACGACGCAGCACGGAAATTTCCGCCTCTGACCACGTGGCCAACTCTGCCCCCAGTTCCTGCTCCAGGGCGGAGAACATGGCCTTGCCTGTGGCCGCCGCCGTGGGGGTGGCTTTCAGCACCACTTCTCGGCGATCCCGGGCATCCTGCTGGCGAACCAGATGGCCCCTCTTGACCAGACGGTCTATCACCGCGGTGGCAGCAGATGCCGAGATCACCAGGCGCCGGGCGATGTCTCCCGCTCGTAGTAAAGAACCATGACGTTGACCTGCCATGACCTCGGACAACGCGTGGACATCGGAGTGACCGAGCCCGTAGGCACGCCGCACGCTGTCTGCATAGCGTGATGACTCAGTGGTGAAGTCCTGCAGTGAGAGCATGAGTTCACGGTGCAGACCGGATGGAAGCTGCTCACCACCGGCAGGCGGCGTCACGTGGTGCTCATGCGAGGGATTCATGCCCTGATCATAAATGGACACCGGGCCTTGCACGCCGGTGATGGTTCAATGGCTCCCATGAACGTGAATCTCTCCCGCCTGGTGCGAGTGGCCTTCTCCGCCTACCGGCAGATCAAGCGCCAACAGGACCGGGCGTCGTCGTCCCAGAACCGTGGCGGCGGGCAGACTCCGGCCACCTCCACGATGGCCTCCAACGGCCCGGCGCGCACCAGCCACTCCGGTGGGCAGCTCTCCCAGCCGTACCCGGGTGACTACCGAGGTCCTGTGCGCTCTGAATACGATCCCCACCCGGATGGCAAGGCCGATCCCGGTGAGATCGTGTGGACCTGGGTGCCGTATCAGGAGGACCACTCGCGCGGAAAGGACCGTCCCGTCCTGATTGTGGGGCGCAACGGGCAGTACCTGTTGGCGTTGATGCTGACCTCCAAGGACCACAACAACAACCGCACCCGGGATGATGACTACGTGGACATCGGCACGGGTGACTGGGACCGGCAGGGGCGCCCGTCAGAGGTGCGCGTTGATCGCATCATCCAGGTGCTGGAAGCAGACATCCGGCGCGACGGCGCGGTGCTGGGGCGTGACCGATTCAACACCGTGATCCACGGACTCCAGTCACGTTGACCCCACGGGAGGGGCTGATTCTGCTAGAGTTCTTCGCTGTGTGTCCGCGCTGATCGCCGGGCACTGCGGACAGGACGCCAAGCGAGCATCCCCACTCTCACGTCTCAGTCGGTGACACCGTCCGTTTGCCCTCACTGACCGATCACCGCTCACTCAAAGGAGTTATCTGTGGCAAACATCAAGTCCCAGAAGAAGCGCATTCTGACCAACGAGAAGGCTCGTCTGCGCAACAACGCATACAAGTCCGAGCTGAAGACCTACGTGCGTCGCTTGGACACCGCCATTGAGGCCGGCGACAAGGACGCTGCCGCCACCGCACTGCGCGAGGTTTCCCGTAAGTACGACAAGGCCGTCTCCAAGGGTGTTCTGCACAAGAACAACGCCGCCAACAAGAAGTCCGGCCTGGCAGCCCGCGTCAACGGCATGGCCTGAGGCTCACTGCGTTTCTGGGTTTCACCACCCGTGGCGTGTGGCGAAAGCCCCGCACCGTGATCACGGTGCGGGGCTTTCCCCGTGTTCAGGGCCAATCGCTCACACTGCGTGCCTGCCGGAGAGTGCAATGGTGGTGATGGCTCGTTCCACGGCGTAGGCGGCGTCCCTTGCCTCCCCTTTGACTTGCGCATCAGCATCCGCCAGGGCGCGCAGCGCCGCCACCAGATCTGACTGTTCGAATCTGCGAGTCTCTTGTTGGGCGCGTTCCACCTGCCACGGGGCTGCACCCACCTTGCCGGCCAACTGTTGGGCTGATCCACGTACACCGTGAACAGCCGCCACCAGGCGCACCTTGGAGGCCAGCGCGGCCACCATGGGAACAGGATCCGTACCGGTGTCCAATGCCTGACGCCACAGTTTCAGCGCCACCTCTGACCGCCCGGCCAGGGCTGCATCCGCCACCTTGAAGGCCGTGGCCTCCACCCGTCCGCCGTAATAGGTCTCCACCTCGTCATAGGTCACATGCTCCGGTCCGTCGGAGAGCAACTGCGCACAGGCTGAGGCCAGTTCAGAGGTGGATGATCCCACCGCTTCTGTCAGTGCGCGAGCGGCGTCGGGATCAATGGTGCGTCCGTGTACCCGGAACTCGTGGCGGACGAAGTCCACTTTGTCGCGGTCGTTCTTCAGCGGCGCGCACTCAACCACCACTGCCGTGGCCTTCAAGGCATCCAGCAGCTTCTTCCCGCGCATACCACCACTGTGCGCCATCACGACGACGACCTCCGGGTCCGGTGCCTGCGCATAGGCCAACGCATCTGCGAGGAGGTCATCGTTCATCTGCGCCAGGTCCTCGATCAGGATGACTTTTGCATCGTCAAAGAGGGAGGGGCTGGCCAACACGGAGAGTTGACCCGGGCCGTAGGTGGAGGCATCCACTCGGGTGAACTCGACTCCCCCGTTGGTTTCCTTCACGGCCGCGCGCACACGGTCCACTGCGCGTGCCGCCAGGTAGTCCTCCTTGCCGGTCAGCAAGATCAACGGAGCGGGTTCGATCTCCCGCCAGCTGGGTCCGGTGGCTGCCTGCTGGGCTCGTTTACGGGGTGGCATGGATCAAGAATCCCACATGCCACGGACACCACAACGCACGGTGCACTGAGTCAGGCGGGTCATGGGAGGGGCCTGACATCCAGGGTGGTGCCGTCCGGATTGATGTAGAGCCCCACGGTGCCCATGTGGTCGGTTCGCGCCATCACGGCCCCGATTCCTGCCACATGGGTGGTGATGTCGGGGTGCGGGTGACCGTAGTCGTTGTTCTCCCCCACGGAGATCAGAGCCAAGCTGGGAGTGGTGGCATCCACGATCCTGGTGCCGCCGTTGCGAGCTCCGTGGTGCGAAACCTTCAAGACGTCCACATCCAACGGACCACCCGCCTGGTGTCCGTGGTCACGGATCAACCGTGTGGCGCCGTCCTCCTCCATGTCACCTGCGGCAAACACCGCAACGCCTGGTTGATCCCGATCCCCCTGGATGGTGGCCCGAATGGCCAGGGAGGCGTTGTTCTCCCCCGAGGAATCCACGGACGGTGCCGGGTCTCCAGATGGACCCAGGACCTGCAACCGCAATCCGTTGTGCTCCCACACCTGACCCACGGCAGGTTGTTGGACGGCCACGGACCACTCGGTGATTTCTTGGGGCGGTCTGCCGGTGCCGGAGGACCACCACACCTGTTGGATGCCGACCTGTTGGTCCAAACCAGCCGCTCCGGCCACGTGATCGGCATGGTCGTGGGTCAGAACCAGCAGGTCCAGCTGATCCACCTGAGCCGTGCGCAGACAGCGCCGTAACGCACCGGGGTCCGGTCCTGAGTCGATCAGCACCGTGGCCGTTTCCCCTCCGGAGGCGGAACGGAGCAACATGGCATCCCCCTGCCCAACGTCGCACATGACGGCCATCCAGTCGGTTGGCACCGCCGGTTTGATCAACCACCCGAGCACCAGGACGGCCACGGCACTCAGTGTGATGCTCCAGGAGATCCACCTCCACCGGCGTCGGGTACGGGTCAGTGCTCTCCATTGCTGCTCGGAGACGGGCGGGCCCGGGTGCGACGGGTCAACCCGGCCCGACACGTGCCTGCGGGAGATGGCGGCGTCCCACCGATGGACCAGAACGATCAACACCAGGCACATGCAGGCCATGACCACAGGGCCCAGGGGCGGCTGCCACCACGGCACCACCGCACCGGGCAATCCGGCAAAGAATCTGGCAGTGACCGCCACGAATCCAGCCGGCAGGTCCCCCACCGTCAGCAATCCCTGCCCCACGAAGTGCCCCAGTGCCCACGGTTGGCCGAAGGCCAGCAGCGCCAACAATCCCAGCACGGTGACCACCGGCACCACCGGGGCCACCACCGCATTGGCCACCACGGAGAACACCGGAACCGCAGGCGTCAGAAGGGTGAGCACGGCAGCACACCACAATTGGGCCACCACGGGAATGGCAATGGCCGTGGCCACCACCGCCGGAAAGTGCTGGGTCAAGATCCTGATCAGCGGACGCCCGGTCACAATGATTCCGGCCGTGGCGCACACGGACAGAGCAAAACCGAAGTCCCGTCCCCAGGCCGGATCCACCACGAGCAGCCCGCACACCGCCACACTCAGCGCGGCCAGGGACGTACCACCACGTCCGGCCAGGATTCCCACCGCAGCCACGGTGCCCATGACCGCTGCCCGCACCACGGAGGCATCGGGACCCACCAGCAGCACAAAGGAGCCCAGGGCCGCCAGCCCGGCCACAATGCACGTACGACGCCGCGCCCCGAATCCCAGCACAAGGTGACCCGCCAGAACCATGACCAGAGCGCAGTTCGATCCGGAGACGGCCGTGAGATGGGTCAGTCCGGTGTCTTTCATGGCCTGCTCGAGCTCGGGATCAAAGGCTGCCCGATCCCCGTAGGTCATGCCCGGCAGAAGGCTCACGGCCTCCGGGCCCAGTGTGGTGGCTCCAGCCAGGAACCGACGTTTGGACTGGTCCAACCAGCCGATGAACGCACCACGCTCCACCGTGCCCACCGTCTTCGGGGCGCCGGAAGTTCGCAGCTGAAGGTCACGGGCGGCCGAGGGCGGGACCGTGACCACAGCCTCCACCATGTCCCCGGACCGCACGGATCGCCACCGGGAATCCCCCGCGAAGACCGTTGCCCCCTGACCGTTCTCCAGTTGCACCGCAATCACGACGCCGCCGCTTGCCTCCCCGGAATCCTGTCCCCAGGTGCGTGAGCTCGAGTCATCGCTACCAGAGCTGCCCCCTGTGGAAGCTGCCGACCACGCCAACGGGCGGTCCACCACCTGCATTCGCACGCGGTGGACACCATTTGTTCCAGTGCCCTGCGCCGGGGAGCTCTCCTGACCGGCCCCCGACGACTGGGATTCCTTGAGATCGGACAGGGCTCGGTCCACCCCCACCTCTTGCTGGAGTGCTGTGGCCGTCACGGCCCCTGAGACCATCAGGCACAGCAGAGCCCCGGCGGCCACCATGCGCCACCGGACAGCAATCGCCTGCATCCGACCAGATAAACGATGCAGTCCCCCTGATGCGTCGGGTAACACCAGTTTGCCTGGCTTGCCCCCACTGGCAATCCAGGCCAGTCCCAGTGCCGAAAGACCCCCTGCCGACCCCATGCCGAGGACAAAACCCACCACAGTCAACCAGCCGGAGGAAACATCCACCCACGAGTTCTGACCCGTGAGCACCAGGGCTGTGCCCCACGCCGTCGCGGCGGCCGGGACCAGCCGCACGTCCACCGTGGGGCGCGGCGCCGCCAGGTGATGCTCCGCCGAGTTCACACGGTCACCAACGGGGTCAGGGCTGAGAGCATAGCCGGTCCTATCCCGGTGACGTCATCCAGTTCCTCCACGCTGCGGAACCCTCCCACCTGGTCCCGGTGCTCAATGATCCGTTGCGCCATGACCGGCCCCACCCGCGGCAGGGTTTCCAGCTCTGCAGCAGTGGCGGTGTTCAGATTCACCAGCGCACCACTGGATCCCGCTGCAGTTGAGGCGCTGGAGGACGATGCCGGCTCAGGTGCCGCTGAGGGGCCAACCTCCACCGGGTTGTTCGCCAGCTGGCGGTCACCCTCGGCATCCGGGATGGAGATCTGCACACCGTCTGTGGCCGGTGCTGCCAGGTTCACATGAGTGACCACTGCTTGACTGGTCAGTCCACCGGCCGCCTCCACGGCATCTTGGACACGGCCGCCGGCCGGGATTTCCACCACACCGGGGCTGCGAACCTCCCCCACCACATGAACCAAAACTGTCCCTGTGCCGGCATCGGTGGGCCCGCCAGCACTTTCCGTGGCACCAGAGGAGGCCGCAGGCGAGAGGCTGCCCGCAGGCTCAGTCCCGATGGCCGCAGAGACCTCCACGGCTTCAGAGTCGTCGTGATCCGGCCACATCAGGCTCAACCCCACGGCCAGAAGTGCCACCGATGCCACGAGGACCGCCGCCCACGGGACTTTCCACCGCACCGGCGGGGTCCATGCCGTGGTCTTCTGATCTGCCGCCACCGGCTCGGGGTCCTCCTGGCCCTCCTGCTGATCCTGGTCCGCGGCGTCGTTGGCCAACAGGCCCCGGAGTCGCTCCACCGGGGCCTCAGGATCCAATCGACGGCGACCTCGGTGGTTCACAGGGCTCATGGACCCACCACATCACCGCTGGCTTGCCTCCACCACTAGCACCGTCGAACTGTGGAGGGTCAGCCCAGTGACCGGGACCAGAAAGGAGGGTGTGGAGGATTCACGCCCGGGGACCCGGAGGTCCGCCGACCCATCAGGGCTGCAGGTTCGGATGACGGATCACGGCCGCCCGAACTCCAATGCCCACGTGTGCGGCCAGCACGGGCGGGATTTCCACCACCTCCGCCACGGCATCCGGTGCGTACTGTTCCGTCACATCGCCGACCAAGTCATGGGCACCATCCGGATCCGCCAGATGGTGCACCACCAGATCCGGCTCGGGGGAACCAACCGCGGACCCGCTGCCCACTGAGATCGCAGCTTCCAGTGCAGAACCCACCAGGGCCCGGAACCGGGCCTTGGCCTTCACGGCCGTTCGCGGTGTTTCGGCCACCACAAGGCGTCCGCCCTGCACCGTCAACAGCGGTTTGATCTGCAGCATGGATCCCACCCGCGCCACGGACGGCGCCAACCGCCCGCCGCGTTTGAGCTGTTCCAGGGACGGGACGTACAAGAACACCTGGTGTTGAGCAGCGGTGCGCGCCGTCTGCACCACCTGTGCCATGTCCGCCCCATGGGCTGCAGCGTTCCAGGCCGCCTGCACCCCTAAGCCCTGGGCCATGGCCACCGTTCGGGTGTCCACCACCGTCACGGGGATGGTGATGCCCCGCCGTGCAATCCGGGCAGATGAGACGGTTCCGGAGAGTTCCGCGGACAAGTGCACGGATACAATGGCCTCATACCCCTGTTCCTGCAACTGCAGATACACCCGGCGGAACTGCCCAGGCGAGGGCCGCGACGTCGTGACCTTTCGGCCCTCTGCCAGCGCCACCAGAAGGGATCGCGCCAGGTCCGGTTCCTCGGAGGCCTGTGACGGCGCGAAAATCTGGTGGTCCACCATCACCGGCATGCCAACCACCTGCAACCCTGCCCGCGCACCGTCCGCACCACCGCGCCCCAACCACGTGGCTGGGAGGGCGGCGGCATCATCAGTGACCACGGCGATCTTGGGCATGGGCTTCACCAGTGGTGTCAGGTCAGATCACGATGTTGACCAGCTTGGGTGCCCGGACGATCACCTTGCGCACGGGGGCGTCCCCGATCAGGTCCTTGATGACCTGGGAAGCCAGAGCGCGTTCCTGCAACTCTGCCTCGGAAATCTCCACGGGCACCTCCAGGCGGTCCTTGACCTTGCCCTTGATCTGCACCACGGCGGTGATGGTGTCATCCACCAGCAGCGATTCGTCCACGGTGGGCCAGCCGGCCCGCAGCACGGCGTCGTTGTGACCCAGGGTGTGCCACATGTCTTCGGCTGTATACGGGGCCACCAGGGAGAGCAGGATGGCCACCGCCTCCACACCCTCCCGCACGGCCGGATCCGCTGCACCGGCACCGGAGTCAATGGCCTTGCGCAGCGCGTTGACCAACTCCATGGTCTTGGCGATCACCACATTGAACTTGTGGTTCTCCAACGACGACGCCGCGTCCGCCACCGCCCGGTGAGTCGCCCGCCGCACATCCACCGCACCCGTGGCGGCATCTGCGCCCGGGCTCGAGGTGACGTCCTGCGCCAGGCGCCATGCGCGGGCCAGGAACTTCTGGGCTCCGCCCGGGGAGACATCGGCCCAGTCGACGTCGTCCTCCGGCGGGGAGGCAAAGACCATGGTGAGGCGCACGGCGTCCACGCCGAATTCGTCCAGCTGTTCGCCCAGGTCCACACCGTTGCCCAGCGATTTGGACATGGCTCGCCCGCCGTTGAGCACCTGACCCTGGTTGAGCAGACGGTCAAAGGGCTCGGTGTGCTCGATCAGCCCCAGGTCATGAACCACCTTGGTGAAGAACCGGGCGTAGAGCAGGTGCAGGATGGCGTGTTCAACACCACCCACGTACTGATCCACCTGGCCCCAGCGGCGCACAGCTTCAGGGTCAAGGGCGGCTGCGTCGTCGTTCGGGGAGACGTAGCGCAGGAAGTACCAGGAGGAGTCCACAAACGTGTCCATGGTGTCCGTGTCCCGCTGCGCGGCACCGCCACAGGAGGGGCAGGCCACGTTGACCCAATCCGAAGCTGCTGCCAGCGGTGACTGGCCCTTGGGCGCCAACTGCTCACCGCGCAGGTCATCGGGCAGACGCACGGGCAGCTGGTCCTCCGGCACAGGAACCTCACCACAGGAATCGCAGTGGATGATGGGGATGGGGGCACCCCAGAAACGCTGACGGGACAGCAGCCAGTCACGCAACCGGTAGTTCACAGTGGCTTCACCGGTACCGGCCTGCTCAATGAGCTCTACTGCCCGGGCGATGGCCTCCGCCTTGGACAGACCGTCCAGGGCACCTGAGTTGATCAGGCGGCCCTCACCCGCGGTGGCCACGCCACTGACTGCGGGGTCCTCGTCCTCGGTCTCCACCACCACGCGCACGGGGAGGTCAAAGCTCCGGGCGAAGTCAAGGTCACGCTGGTCATGGGCGGGCACGGCCATGATGGCACCCGTGCCGTAGTCGGCCAGCACGTAATCAGCAGCCCACACGGGCAGCTTCTCACCGTTGAGTGGGTTCACGGCGTAGCGGCCCAGGAACACACCGGTCTTCTCCCGGTCCGTGGACTGGCGCTCGATGTCGGACAGCGCCTTGACCTGCTCCCGGTATGCATCCAGTTCAGCAGCTCGGTCCTGGGTAACCAGCTCCTTGGCCAAATCCGCATCCGCTGCCACCACAAAGAACGTGGCCCCGTGCAGGGTGTCCGGGCGGGTGGTGAACACGGTGACCTCCCGCTGCCCGGCCGAGCCGGGGGCGTCGTCGATCACGAACTTCACGTGAGCACCCTGCGAGCGCCCGATCCAGTTGCGCTGCATGGCCAGAACGCGCTCGGGCCATTTGCCCTCCAGCTGGGACATGTCATCCAGGAGGCGGTCTGCGTAGTCGGTGATGCGGAAGTACCACTGGTTGAGGGCCTTTTTGGTCACCAGGGTGTGGCAGCGTTCGCAGGCCCCGTCCACCACTTGCTCGTTGGCCAGCACGGTCTGGTCCTTGGGGCACCAGTTGACCGGGGAGTTCTTGCGGTAGGCCAGGCCGCGGGCGTGGAACTGCAGGAAAAGCCACTGTGTCCAGCGGTAGTACTCGGGATCGGAGGTGTGCAGCTCCCTGTCCCAGTCCACGGCAATGCCATAGCGCTTGAAGGAGGCCTTCTGGGTTTCAATGTTCTTGTACGTCCACTCGGCCGGATGGGCGTTGCGCTTGATGGCGGCGTTTTCTGCCGGCAGGCCAAAGGAGTCCCACCCGATGGGGTGCATGACGTCGTATCCACGCAGTTGCCAGTAGCGGGCCACCACATCCCCCATGGCAAAGGCCTCGGCGTGACCCATGTGGAGGTCACCGGAGGGGTAGGGGAACATGTCCAGGACGTAGCGGCGGGGCTTGGATCCGTCATCCAGGGGGCGGAACACCCCCTGTTGCTCCCACCAACCGCCCCAGCGGGCTTCAAGGTCAGCGGCGTTCCACACCTGGGCGCCATCCGCGTCTGCGGTGGCCTGGGTTGCGGTGGTCTCCTGCTGCGTGCTCACGTGCCTCGCCTTCGAGCTGTGCGTTGGTGGTGGTGACTGGCTGCCGCGTTGTCGGCTTCCGCAAGTTACGGGCGGTGGCCGGATCGGGTCAGGGCAGACCGTGCCATTCTAGCCCTGGACCACGGGTGTGCGTGCCTGTTCTTCAGCGCCCACTCAGACCCGCTGCCTAGACTGGTCACGGCTGCACGCACGGTGCATCGCCTGTGGTGCCCCACCTGCTCACACGTCTGAAAGGAACCCATGCTGGAGAACCCCCGAGCCGAACGACGCAGTCTGCGCCTGGACGGTTACAAGGTCCGGTACTGGTTCTACGACGTCGACACCAACCCCAAGCCGCTTCTGGTCATGGTCCATGGGTTCCGCGGCGATCATCACGGATTGCAGTTGGTGGCTGATGCCTTGCGGGATCGCTACCACGTGGTGGTGCCGGACCTGCCGGGATTCGGGCGCTCCGAATCATTCCCGGATGATGCCGGGGAGGACAGCACGCACAGCGTGGCCAATTATGTGCGGTTCCTGCGGGAGTTCATCCAGGCTCTGACCGATGGCACCGTGACCCCGGACTCCGATCACGGCATTGCCCTGCTGGGTCACTCCTTCGGCTCCGTGATTGCCGCCCACCTGGCCGCGGAGTCACCGCGCATGGTGGAGCGTCTGATCCTGGTCAATCCCATCAGCCAGCCGGCCCTGACCACGGACAATGCCCTGGCCTCCTCGATTGCTGACACCTACTATTCGCTGGGTTCCAAACTGCCGTTCGGGCTCGGGGACAAACTGCTGCGCAGCAACACCGCCACGGACATCATGAGCCGGGAGATGACCACCACTCAGGACCCGGAGATCCGCGAGTACATCGTCAACCAACACCGCGCCTACTTTGGCAGCTACGCCAGCAACAGGGTTCTCCGGGAGGCCTATCAGGCATCCACGGAGGGCACGGTGGCGGAGGTGGCCCCACTGTTGACCATGCCGGTTCTGCTGATCACCGGCGGCAAGGACCCCATGGGCAGCCCCGCTTCCCAGCAACGGATGGCCGCGTGGATCCGACGCCGCCTCACCCACGACTTCCCAGAGGTCGGCCACCTGATCCATTACGAGAAAGCACCCGAGGTGGCGGAAATGGTGGACCAATTCCTGATCGGGCCCGCTCCGGAGCCCGTGGAGATCCACGACGAACTGCCCAGCCTGGACCTGGCCCGACCCAACACCTCCCAACTGACCCAGCTCTTGCCCGTGGTCTCACGACGACGGAGGCGGTGAGCCGTGCCCGCTGCCGACATCACCCGTCTGGTGATTGATGCCCGTTACGTCAAGGTGGGGCGCCATGACGGGATCTCGCGCTACGTGACAGGGCTTTCCCACGGTGTGGCCCAGATCCTGCCCACCCGCCCTGATCTTGACGTGCAGGTGATGGTCTCCGACCCCCGTCAGCTGGACAAGCTGCCGGATCTTGCCTGGTTCATGGGGCCGGATCCCGTCTCCGCCAAGGAACTTGTGACCGGTCAGGTGCTCAATCGCCACCGTCCGGACGTGGTGTTCTCCCCCATGCAGACCATGGGTGCCATCCGGCGCAGGTTCGGGCTGATCCTGACCCTGCATGACCTGATCTATTACGACCACCCCACACCCCCGGGACATCTCCCCGCTGCCGTGCGGGCAGGTTGGCGGTTGTTCCACGAGTCTGTGCTGCCCCAGCGTGTGGCCCTGAACCGTGCGGATGCGGTGGCCACGGTCTCCCACACCTCGGCGGAGTTGATCCGCCGGCGCCGGCTGACCAAACGCCCGGTGCACGTGGTGCCCAATGCCGCAGACGCCCACCAGGTGGTTTCCGTGGAACAGGCCCACCGGTTGTGGGAGGCGCGGTCACGGCAGGATGCTGCCCACAAGCTGATCTACATGGGCTCTTTCATGCCGTACAAAGACGTGGAGACCCTGGTGCGCATGGCAGCTGCGCTCCCCCACCATGAACTGCACCTGGTCTCAGGGATCAGTGATTCCCGACGCCAGGAGCTCACCGATCTGGCACCGCACGCTCGGTTGGTTTTTCACAACGGGCTGGACGATGACGCCTACCGAAACCTGTTGCAGCAGGCCACTGCCCTGGTTCATGCCTCACGGGGAGAGGGCTACGGACTGCCCCTCATGGAAGCCATGAGTGCCGGAACACCTGTGGTGTGCTCCGCAATCCCGATTTTCCGTGAAGTCGCAGGCAACGCGGCACTCTACGCCCCAGTGGGTGATTCACGAGCCTTTGCAGATGCCGTTCGCGTCCTGGGCGACCCGGAGCGTGCTTGGCCCCTGGTGCAACGTGGTGTGGCCATCGCGGCAGCCTCCACGTGGGAGTCTTCAGCCAGGGAACTGCTGAGCGTGGTGGACGACGTCCGGCGTCGTCGTCTGGCGCCGTGAGGCCACCTGAGGGAGGGCGTCACAGGAGGTCAGCCACATCACAGCGCACCTGCACGGGCGCTGAGCGCCGCAGGGCTGAGGCCTCGGCTCTGGCGGCGCGCAGACGGCGCGTGACGTCTGCTGCCACCGAATAGGGGAAGAACAAGAGCACCCTGTGGCTCTCCTCCTCCGTGGATTGTCCGTGGGTTTCAACGGGTGCTGGGCCGATCAGGCGCACAGAGGGGTCATTGTCACGCAGACCGGCAAGCCCCAGGAAATCCTGGACCGCATCAAGGGGTCCGGTCACCGCTGCGGAACGAACCGCCGGAGGCAGGTGCAGGGCACGACGCTCGGCCAGTTCCCGGACCGCATGCCCCGTGGGATCCCACCGCACCAGGGTGTTGACGGCCCGGGTGTGCTCGGAGGTGATCACCACCGTGCCACCGTCCGGAGCCGCACGCACCAGGGCAGCTGCCTCGAACCAGCGGTTGAGGGTTTCGTCCTCGGCGCGCAGCCCCTGACGGGACAACATCCGGTCACCGTCCAGCAGCAGGGCGGCGGCATAACCTCCATCTGCCCAGGGTTCGGCACCTGGTGTGGCCACCACCAGCGCCGGCTGTGCCGTCACACTGCGGCGCACCGCATCCCCGGAGGAGGCGATGACCGGCACCTGAGGAAACGCTCGTCCGAGTTCCTCAGCCGTACGTTGGCTGCCCACGCTCGTCATACGCCACCCTGTGGAGGAACACACCCCGCAGGACCAGGCCAAGGCTTCCCGGGAGCACCATCCACACACCGGCATCTGGCAGTGACCACCAATGCGCAACGGACCGTCACACACGGTGCACCGAGCAGGCTCCCGGCAGCGGTCGCAGGCAATCGTGGGTGCGTAGCCCGCACGGGCCACCTGTACCAGAACCGGCCCACGTTCCAAGGCTTGGCGGGCCACCCGGTAGGCCGTTTCCGGAAGGCGCGCCCGCCCTGCCAGAGAGTCCCGCTCGGCATGCCAGGAATCCGCGGTGGCCACGATCCGCGGCATGTGCCGCCGCAGAGCGTCCCGCTTGGGTCTGAGCTGCATGGCCCAACCTGTGTCCACCAGACGTTGAGCCTCCGGGGACACGGCGTGGGAAACCAGCAGCAGGGACAGTCCCTGGGCTTCGCTGCGCAACAGGGCGACGTCACGGGCATGGTGGTAGGGGGCGCGCTGCTCCACCAGATTGGTGTCTGCATCGTTGACAACCACGATCAACCCGGGATTGTGCACCGGCGCCCACACGGCCGGACGAGTTCCCAGCACAACGCAACGACGCCCGTGCAAGACCTCCAGAAACGCGCGATACCGGGGCGTGGGCTTGTCCTCGCTGTGCAGACGCGCCACCATCTCAGAAGGCACCACGGCATCCACGGCTGCCTGCAACCGATCCAAGGTCTTGGCATCCGGGACCACCACCACCGCACCGCGTCCCTGCGCCGCCGTGGCCGCCACGGCATGAGCCACCAGATCCAGAGCGTTGTGCTCCGGGTGGGAGGGCAAGGCTTGCACCACGGCGCGTACCGGCTCGGCATCGTCAGTCGCCTCGGTCAGCTGCTGCCACACCGTGGCACCGTTCTGATAGAGCTGCCAGAGCCGCAGTACGTCCTCAGGCACCACGACGACGCCCGGCGCATCCGACTCGTTCACTGCATCCGACTCCCGCGCTGCATCAGAGTCCGGAACTGCACCAGACTCAGGGACAGCATCAGACCCCGGACCAATGTCCGACTCGGACGAAGAACCTGTGGATTCCTCGGTGTCTTCCGGGTCTGTGGCCAGCATCTGTGCGGCACGCTTCTCCACGGCAGCCACTCGCGGCGGAACTACCGCGCGCAGCACGTCCGAGAGCGTTCCCGCATGACGGGCCGCCACCAGACGCGCCACGGCCACCGTGGACTCCGTGAGAACCGGACAGGCTGAGACCACCCGCTGCAGCGGCTGCAGGCGGTCCCGTGACACCTGGGAATCCTGGGCCCGCTCGATCAGCCACCCCATCATTTGCTGACCACCAAAACGCACCCGCACCCTGGTTCCGGGTTGTGCCTGATCCGCCAGATCGCGCGGCACGCCGTAGTCGAACACCCGATCCAGATGTGGCACGTGACTCTCCAGGATCACCCGGGCCACCGGCAGATCCTCCGCCAGATATGCCGGGGCGTGGTCATGACCGCCGCCGCCAGATCGCTTGCCGGTCCCAGCCGATGACCCGGTCCCAGGGGCTGACCCGGTCCGTGCTCGGCGATTGCCCGCACCGCCAGCGCCTGCATCCCTGCGCGGTGGCGCGGAATCAGCCACCGCCAACAACTCCAGTTGTTCGCCCGCTATGTGCTCCGGCCGCTGCTGTGCTGTGTGGTCCTGCGGGCGCTGAGCTGAGGGGTACTGCGGCTGCTGCGCTGAGGGCCCGCTGGTGTCAGGCATTCACGGCAGACCGCAGCTGGTCAGCACGATTGGTGCGTTCCCACGTGAAATCCGAGTCCTTGCGGCCGAAGTGTCCGCCGGCTGCGGTCTTGGCGTAGATGGGGCGCTTGAGGTCAAGTTCCTCAATGATGGCCAACGGCCGCAGGTCAAAGACCTCCAGGACAGCGCGTTCAATGGCGGCCGGGTCCACGCTTTCGGTGCCGAAGGTGTCAACGTACACACCCACCGGGCGGGCCTTGCCAATCGCATAAGCCACCTGGGCTTCGGCCCGGTCCGCCAGACCCGCGGCCACAATGTTCTTGGCCACCCAGCGCATGGCGTATGCGGCAGAGCGGTCCACCTTGGAGGGGTCCTTGCCGGAGAAGGCACCACCGCCGTGGCGGGCCATGCCGCCGTAGGTGTCCACAATGATTTTCCGTCCGGTCAATCCGGCATCCCCCACCGGACCACCCGTGATGAAGTTCCCGGCCGGGTTGATGATGATTTTGACCTGGCTCAGATCCAGTCCGGATTCCTCCAACACAGGCTGGATCACGGACTCGTGGACGTCATGGCGCAACTGGTCCAGGTCATAGCTTTCGGCGTGCTGGGCTGAAACCACCACGGTGTCCACCGCCACCGGCGTCATGCCGTCATAACGCAACGTGACCTGAGTTTTTCCGTCCGGGCGCAGCTCCGGGAGGATCGCGGTCTTGCGCACCCGGGTGAGCTGTTCGGAGAGCCGGTGCGCCCAGTGAATGGGTGCCGGCATCAACACATCGGTCTCGTTGGAGGCATAGCCGAACATGATGCCCTGGTCCCCTGCACCCTGCGCATCACGGGGGTCCTTGGCCGTGCCCTCACGGTTCTCCAGCGAGTTGAACACGCCATCGTAAATCTCCGGGGACTGCTCCCCCACGGAAATCGACACACCGCAGTACTTGCCGTCAAAACCCTGGACGGAGGAGTTGTACCCGATGTCCAGGATGGTCTTGCGCACAATGGCCGGGATGTCCACGTACCCGTGGGACTTCACCTCACCGGCAACGTGAACCAGACCTGTGGTGGCCATGGTCTCCACGGCCACGGAGGAACTGGGGTCACTGCTCAGCAGGGCGTCCAAAATGGAATCGGAGATGCGGTCACAGATCTTGTCCGGATGCCCCTCCGTGACGGACTCGGAGGTGAACAAGCTGGAACGGCCCGCAGCACCGCCGACAGCAGCGGCGGAACCGTGAAGAGAATCAGGGGTGGAAGTCACGCACACCAGGGTACCCAACAGCACAGACAGCACAGGCTAGGAGTTCGCCACCGCCGGGCGCGCAGCTGATCAGGTCGTACTCAGTGGCTGCGCTGGTGCAGGCGCACGATCTGCTCGGTCAAGGCTTGCGCAACATCATCCTTGGATCCGGCCACCGTCACCGGCTCACTGCCGTCAGCAGCCAGAATGGTGACCGCAGTGGTGTCCTGACCGAACACCAGGTCCGTTCCCACCTGATTGACACACAACAGGTCACAGCCCTTGCGCGCCAGCTTCTGCCGCCCCAGGGAGACGGGATCGTTCTGGTCGTCACCGGTTTCTGCGGCAAAGCCCACAATCAGTTGATCGCGTGCCTGGTCCTGGCGCTGTTGCACCAGTGAGCGCAGAATGTCCGGGTTGCGCACCAGCTGGATCACGGGGGCGTCATCGTTGTCCGTGGATTTCTTGATTTTGGTGCCGGCCACCTGCGCCGGACGAAAATCCGCCACAGCCGCAGTCATCACCACAATGTCAGCGTCGTGGGCGGATGCCTCCATGGCCTCCTTGAGCTCCAGTGCCGACCCCACGCGAGTCACGCCCATGGAGGGCCCGCCGTTGGTCTGTGTTCGCTGCTGCGGCAACGGGACGTCAACATGGGCTGCCACCAGGTCAACGTCAGCACCGGCTGCGGCCAAGGCGCGGACCACCGCCAGTCCCTGCTTTCCGGAGGATCGGTTGCCCAGGTACCGCACCGGATCCAGAGCCTCCTGAGTGCCACCCGTGGAAACGACGGCGCGCAGCCCGGTCAGCGGGAGATCCGTCCCTGGTTCGTTCACCAGTGCCGAGCTGGCTTCTTGCACCAGAGTCAACGCGGCATCCCGGATGATTTCTGGATCCGGCAGCCGTCCCGGACCCGAGTCCTTGCCGGTCAGACGGCCCACTGCCGGTTCCAACACGGTGTGTCCGTGGCGGCGCAACATGGCCACGTTTTCCTGCACGGCAGGATTGGCCCACATCTCCGTGTGCATGGCCGGGGCAAAGAGCACCGGAGCTTCAGTGGCCAGCAATGTGGTGGTGAGCAGGTCATCGGCATGACCGTGAGCGGCCCGTGCTAGTAGGTCCGCGGTTGCCGGGGCAATCACCACAAGGTCAGCGGCTTGGCCCTGACCCACGTGGTTCACCGTGGGAACACGGTCAAAAACCTCCGTGCTGACCTCTTCACCGGACAGGGCCTCCCACGTTGCCGCCCCCACGAACTCCAAGGCCGCACGAGAGGGAATGGGCACCACGTGGTGGCCGGCTTCGGAGAAAAGACGAAGGAGCATTGCCGACTTGTATGCGGCAATGCCCCCTCCTACGCCCAGAACGATGCGCATGTGGCGTGGTGTCTGCTCAGAGATCTTCTGCGGAGACGTCTGCCTGCTCCTCAGCTGCCACCGACTCGGGTGCCAGTTCCTCAGAGGCAAGCTCGGCACCGTCATCATCAGAAACGGTTTCAGCATCTTCGGCAACCAGCGGGGTGTCGGAGAAGACCATGGAGGAATCCAGCTCGGCTTCAGAACCGAAGAAGTCCTCACCGTAGAAGTCCGTGGCACCAATAGTGGACTCGGCGACCAACTGGCCGTTCTCGGAGAAGCCTGCGGTCTCCACGGCGGTGGAGTTGATCAGACCTTCATCGATCTCCCGCAGGGAGACGGACAGAGACTTTTCGTTCAAGTCAACATCCACCAGCGGGCCCACGTACTCGAACAAGCCTTCGTGCAGCTGCGAGTAGTACGCGTTGATCTGACGTGCGCGGCGTGCTGCAAAGATCACCAGTCCGTACTTGGAATCGGACTTGGCTAGCAGGCGGTCAACCGGCGGCTCGATGATGCCCTGGTTCTGAATGGACAAAAGATTGCTCCCAACCATGTGGATGTCTGTGAGCGGCTCAGGACGCGTTGGGAGTTGGATCCAGACCCATGAGTTCAACCAACGCTGCCGCAGCGGCCTCAACCCGGTCATTAATCACCGTGTGATCGAATTCGGATTCAGCCGCGAGTTCTATCTTAGCGGTTTCCAGGCGGACGCGCTGTTCCTCTGGTGTCTCCGTCCCACGTCCCGTGAGCCGGGCCACCAGATCCTCCCACGTGGGCGGGGCCAGAAACACGAACTGGGCCTCCGGCATGGACTCCCTCACCTGCCGGGCACCTTGCAGATCAATTTCCAACAGGACCTTGCGCCCATCCCCCACGGCCTTCATCACCTTGGCTCGCGGAGTGCCGTACCGGTAGGAGTTGTGGACCACGGCCCACTCGAGCATCTCTCCGGCTCCCACCATGCGGTCAAACTCTTCATCGGTGACAAAAAAGTAGTGCACGCCCTCCACCTCGCCCGGGCGAGGCTTACGGGTGGTGGCCGAAACCGACAACCAGACCTGCGGGTAGTGGTCCCGGACGAACGTGGACACGGTGCCCTTGCCCACGGCGGTGGGACCTGCAAGAACGGTGACCGAAGGCGCTGCCGGAGCCTGCCGGTCGGAAGAAGCCTGCGGAAGTTCGGACACAGTGGAACCTTTCGACAAATACGGGATACATGGCGACGATGGAATACGCGGCAATGATGGACTACACGGCCAGGTTTGACGTTCGGTTCAGCGTACCGCCACCACGTGATTCGGGCGCCCACCGCGTCACTGCGGTGGGCGCCCGAATGGCTGAGATCACGGCCGTGGCCTCACCGGAGACAACCGGTGAAACACAACAGCCACACGTGGATCAGGAATCCAGGTACTCGATCAGCGCCTTGCGCTGGTGCACACCCAGGCCACGAACACGGCGGGTCTTGGCGATGCCGATCTCCTCCATGATGGCGGCGGAGCGAACCTTGCCGATTCCGGGTGCGGATTCCAAAAGGTCGGAGACCTTGAGGCGGCTCAGGGCTTCCTCGGTCTGGGCGCGTTCCAGGATATTGGCCACAGTGATCTTGCGGTCCTTCAGTGCAGCCTTGGCTTCAGCGCGAACCGCGCGAGCAGCCGTGGCTTTCTGGCGTGCAGCAGCACGCTCGTCATCAGTCAACATACGCAATGCCATGTTGGTGTTCTCCCTCTCTGGTTGACGCGGATCTCGGGCCCACGGTTCGACCAGAACCGAATGGATCCGCTGTCACTAGCGAGTTTATGCGTAGTCACAGCACATGCGAGGGTCGAATTGCGTCGTCGTCTTCACCAATGGCGCACGACGGCGGCACTCAACGCCTGCGTAACCTGCTCACGAGTAGCGCCTATGCAACGGCAAGGAATGGCTCCAGCTCACGTGTGGCTGAATCCATGGCGCGCCGCAATTGCCCCAGGCCAGGGCCTTCCCTGAGGATGCCACGTGCGGAATTGACCAATACTCGGCCCCTGACGTGCCCAAACACAGAACCCAGCATCTCAGCCGTGGCCCCTTGCGCACCGTATCCGGGTGCCAGCACCGAGCCGGAGAAGTCAGCCAGATCCACGCCGACCGCCTGAGGTGAGGAGCCAACAGTGGCGCCCACCACAAGACCATGCGGATTTATAACGATTTGATCACTGTCAGTTCGTGTCGCTCGTGAGGCGTGGCTGTTGCGCGCCTCAACCGCTTTCACCACGCCAGATGCCACCGATTCACGGCCTCCCACGTGCTGGACCGAGGCCCCTTCCCGGTTGGAGGTCAAGGCCAACACGTAGGTTCCCCGGCCTGTGGCCTCGGCCAGCTCGAAGGCAGGGGCCAGCGATCCAGCACCCAGGTAGGGACTGAGGGTCACCGCATCAGCCGCCAGCGCCGAACCGTCCGAAAGCCACGTCTGGGCGTAGGCCTCCATGGTGGAACCGATGTCACCGCGCTTGGCATCAGCAATGCTGAGAAGGCCCGCCTCACGTGCGGCTTCCAAGGTCTGCTCCAACACAGCCATTCCGGAGGATCCATGGGCCTCATACCAGGCAACCTGGGGCTTTACGGCCGACACCCGGGATTCTGCGGCCTCAATCACGGTCATGGACAGTCGCAACAAGCCAGCAGGAGTTTGCGGCAGCCCCCAGGCATCCATGATGGCGGGGTGGGCATCGATGCCCACACACAGGGGACCACGCTGACCGATGGCCCGAGCCAACCGTTCACCATACGGTTCATGGCCGCCTGCGCCCTGGATGGTCTCAGACATGCTGGCCCTCGGGCTCAGTGGTCTCTGCTGACTCAGTGGCCACCGAGTCTTCGGCCACACCGGCGTTGAGGCGCTCGGCGTGATCCTGCAAGGAGGTCACGTCCCAGGAGTAGGAGCGCATGGCAGTCACAGCCTGCAGGGCAGCCCCGATCTCCGCCACCGTGGTCACAATGGGCACACCCACGCTGGTGGCCGCCGCGCGGATCTCGTAACCGTCTCCACGGGCGTCGCCCCCACTGGAGGGCGTGTTGAACACCAGGGCGATCTCACCGGCCTGGATCAGGTCAATGATGGTGTGCTCATCCGGTTGCCTGTCCGAGATCTTGGCCACCACCGTGGATTCGATCCCGTTGCGCTTGAGCACCTCAGCGGTTCCGCCGGTGGAGACGATTTCGAAACCAAGTTCCTTGAACATCCGCACGTAGACCACGGAAGACCGCTTGTCCTTGTTGGCCACGGAGACAAAGATCTTGCCTTCGGTGGGCAAGGCTCCCCCGGCACCGGCCTGGGCCTTGGCGAAGGCGGTGTCAAAGTACTTGTCGATGCCCATGACCTCACCGGTTGAGCGCATTTCCGGACCCAGCAGTGAATCCACCACAGCACCTTCGCGGGTGCGGAACCGGGCGAACGGCAACACGGCCTCCTTGACCGCGACGGAGGCGGTCTCCGGCAGGCGGGCGCCGTCGCCGTCGGGAAGCAGGAAGCCCTCAGAACGCAGGTCGCGCAGTGACTTGCCGGTGCCGATCAAGGCGGCGGCCTTGGCCAACTGCACACCGGTGGCCTTGGAGACGAACGGCACGGTGCGGGAAGCCCGCGGGTTGGCTTCAATCACGTAGAGGACGTCCGAGGCCAGCGCGAACTGGATGTTGATCAAACCGCGCACCCCCACGCCTGCGGCGATGGCACCGGTGGCTTCCCGGACACGGTCCAGGACATCCGGACCCAGGGTGATCGGCGGCAAGGTGCAGGCCGAATCCCCGGAGTGGATACCAGCTTCCTCGATGTGTTCCATGATCCCGCCCACGTACAGCTCGCGGCCGTCGTAGAGGGCATCGACGTCGATCTCAATGGCGTCTTCCAGGAACTTGTCGATCAGCGCAGGCCGCGACGGCGAAACCTCCGTGGCGTTCTCAAGGTAGGTGCGCAGCTGCTGCTCCGTGTAGACGATCTCCATGCCTCGTCCACCCAGCACGTAGGAGGGGCGCACCAGGACCGGGTAACCGATCTCATCGGCAATGACCTGCGCGGCCTCGAAGGTGTGGGCCGTGCCGTTGCGAGGTTGCCTCAGTCCGGCCTCCTGCAGGACGCGGGCAAACTCCCCGCGGTCCTCGGCCAGGTCGATCGCCTCCGGCGTGGTGCCCAGGATCGGAACACCGGCCGCCTTCAACTGCGCGGCCAGCTTCAGCGGGGTTTGGCCGCCGAGCTGCACGTAGACACCCAACAGACCGCCGGTGGCTCGCTCCACCTCCACGATCTCCATGACGTCCTCGAAGGTCAGGGGTTCAAAGTACAGGCGGGTGGAGACGTCGTAGTCCGTGGAGACGGTTTCCGGGTTGCAGTTGACCATCACGGTTTCGTGCCCGGCTTCGCGCAGCACCATGGAGGCGTGCACGCAGGAGTAGTCGAATTCAATGCCCTGCCCGATCCGGTTGGGGCCGGATCCCAGGATCATGATGGAGGGCTTGGCGTGGTGGGCCACCTCGTTCTCCTCGTCATAGGAGGAGTAGTGGTACGGGGTGAAGGCCTCGAACTCGGCAGCACAGGTGTCCACGGTCTTGAACACCGGCCGCACGCCCAGGGCGTGGCGAACACCGCGCACCACGTCCTCGGAGGCGTGGGTCAGTGCCCCGATCTGCTCATCGGAGAAACCGTGGCGCTTGGCCAGGCGCAGGGTCTCCGGGCTGAGGTTGGGATCCTCTCGGACGACGTCGGCCACCTGGTTGAGCAGCTGGATCTGGTCCAGGAACCAGGGGTCGATCTTGGTTCGCTCGTGAATCTGCTCCGGGGTGGCGCCGTTGAGCAGGGCCTGCTGCACGGCGTAGATCCGCTCCGTGGTGGTGGCTTCCGTGGCCTCCACCAGGCGCTCGATACCGTTGGGGCCCAACGCCACCTCGGGCTTGTCGAACGTGAAGGATGACCCCTTCTGTTCCAGGGAACGCATGGCCTTCTGCAGGGCCTCGGTGAAGTTGCGGCCGATGGCCATGGCCTCACCCACGGACTTCATGGTGGTGGTCAGTGTGGGATCAGCCGCCGGAAACTTCTCGAAGGCGAATCGCGGGACCTTGACGACCACGTAGTCCAAGGTGGGCTCGAAGGAGGCAGGCGTCTTCTGGGTGATGTCATTGGGAATCTCATCCAGGGTGTAGCCCAGGGACAGTTTGGTGGCGATCTTGGCGATCGGAAAACCCGTGGCCTTGGAGGCCAAGGCGGAGGACCGCGAGACCCGGGGGTTCATCTCGATGACCACCACACGGCCGGTCTCCGGGTCCACGGCGAACTGGATGTTGCACCCGCCGGTGTCCACGCCGACCTCGCGGATCACGGCGATCGCAACGTCTCGCAGCTTCTGGTACTCGCGGTCGGTCAGAGTCAACGCAGGCGCCACGGTGATGGAGTCGCCGGTGTGCACACCCACGGGGTCGAAGTTCTCGATCGAGCAGACCACCACCACGTTGTCCTTGGCATCGCGCATCATCTCTAGTTCGTACTCCTTCCACCCCAGGATGGACTCCTCCAGGAGCACCTCCGTGGTGGGTGAGTACTGCAGGCCGGCACCGGCAATACGGTGCAGATCGGCCTCGTTGTACGCCATGCCCGAACCCAGACCACCCATGGTGAAGGACGGGCGCACCACCATGGGATAGCCCAGGGTCTCTGCAGCCGCCAGGGCGTCGTCCATGGAGTGCACGATCTCCGATCGTGCGGATTCGGCACCACAACGTTCCACCACACCCTTGAAGGCCTCGCGGTCCTCGCCCAGGTTGATGGCCTCGATGTTGGCCCCGATCAGTTCGACGTCGTACTTCTCCAGGACGCCGTTGGCATCCAAGGCGATCGCCGTGTTCAGCGCGGTCTGACCACCCAGAGTGGGCAGTACGGCATCCGGGCGTTCCTTGGCGATGATCTTCTCCACCACCTCAGGGGTGATGGGCTCCACGTAGGTGGCATCGGCGAACTCGGGGTCGGTCATGATGGTGGCCGGGTTGGAGTTGACCAGGATGACCCGCAGGCCCTCCTCCTTGAGCACCCGCAGCGCCTGGGTTCCGGAGTAGTCGAACTCTGCGGCCTGACCGATCACGATCGGCCCGGAGCCGATCACCAGCACGCTGTTCAAATCTGTCCTGCGCGGCATCAGTTCGTGGCCTCCGTCTGGTTCTGGGCGGGATCCTGCATCAGATCCACAAAACGATCAAAAAGGTATGCGGCATCGTGCGGGCCGGCGGCCGCTTCAGGGTGGTACTGGACGGAGAACGCGGGAATGTCCAGGCATGCCAAACCCTCCACGACGTCGTCGTTGAGACCCACGTGGGAAACCTCAATGCGCCCGAACTCCGCAACCGGTGCGGTGACCGGGCCCTCCAGTGGGGCGTCGACGGCGAACCCGTGGTTCTGGGCGGTGATTTCCACCCGGCCCGTGCGGCGGTCCATGACCGGCTGGTTGATGCCACGGTGACCGAACGGCAACTTGTAGGTGGCAAAACCCAAGGCCCGGCCCAGCATTTGATTGCCGAAGCAGATGCCGAAGAACGGCGTCTTGGAACGTAGAACCGCCTGCAGGACCTGGATCTGGCGCTGCGCGGTCTGCGGGTCGCCGGGCCCGTTGGACATGAACACCCCGTCCGGGTTGATCTCCTGGATCTGCTCCCAACTGGTGTCTGCGGGAACCACGTGAACTCGCAGGCCACGCTCGGCCATCCGCTGCGGAGTCATGGCTTTGATGCCCAGATCAACAGCCACGACCTCGAACCGCGGTTCGGACTCCCAGCCGTGATCGGAGGGTTCCACCACGTAGGTCTGATCCACGCTGACGGTCTCCGCCAGTTGGCGGCCGGCCATGGAAGGTTGCTCCCCCACCGTCTTGACCAGTTCTGCATCCGTCACACCGTTGAGCGCGTCACCGGAGAAGATCCCGGCTTTCATGGCCCCCTTGTCCCGCAGGTGGCGGGTGGCAGCGCGGGTGTCGATGTCGCAGATCGACACGATTCCCTGCTCCACCAGCAGGTGGTCCAGGGGCTTTTCACTACGCCAGTTGGAGGCCACACGTGAGGCGTCCCGAACGGCATAGCCCTCCACCCAGATTCGTCGCGATTCGTCGTCGGTGGTGTTGGTCCCGGTGTTGCCGATGTGGGGTGCGGTCTGAATAACGATCTGACCGGCATAGGAGGGATCCGTGATGGTCTCCTGGTATCCGGTCATGCCCGTGCTGAACACGGCCTCACCCAGGGCCTGGCCGGTGGCTCCCCACGCGTGTCCGCGGAAGATCCGGCCGTCCTCCAGGACCAGAGCGGCAGGGATGGTTGACAGCGAGGTCACGGTGTCTCCTTCGTGGACGGTGCGGGGGTTGATTCTGCGGAGGCTGACTGTGTCTGATCAGCTACCAGGGTGGACAGTGCTTCCAGGAACTCGGTCTTGCCTTCACGGGTTTTGGTGCGCATGCCGGTGTCCACCACTTGATCGTGGAAGCGCCAGGAGACCACCACGATCCCGTCGCGCTCCACAAACTTGCCCACCATTCCCGACGTCGTGCCGTGGTCCACCACGGCGGCGGCATCCACCCACAAGGCATCGGCGCCGTCGCGGTCGTAGAGCACGCCGTCCGGGTAGATGAACACGGTGGCGGAGGTCCGTAGTCCCAAGTTGTGTGCCATCAGCCGCTGCAGGTGATCCCGGTGACGGCAGGTGGCCACGTACATGCCGGGGATCACGGCAGTTGGTTCGCGGTCCTCGATGTCTGCGGGCAGAACCGGCAGTGAGCCCGATTCCTCGGCCTGGCGGGTGCGGCGCAACCAGGCCCGGCCCACCAGTGAGAACAGCACGATCACAAAGACGGCCAGCAGCACGGCGGTCAGCAGTTTTTCATCCATCACAGTTACTTCCGGTTCTCACGATGTGCCACGGCGGGCCAGATTTCGAGGCATCGGGCCAGTTGCCCACGTACTCGGCCATTTCTGGACGTGTCAGGCCAGATTCTCCCGTGGCGTAGTGCATCAGGTCAGGGTCTCTCACCGTGCTGCAGGGTGGGGTCGCATCAGTTCGCCGTCCAACACCACGGGGTGGCCCTTGAAGAAGGTGGCGCGCACGGAGCCCGGCAGTGTGAGCCCCTTGTACGGGCTGTTACGTCCCTTGCTGGCGTGCTTCTCAGGGTCAACGGTGGTGACCGCGGCGGGGTCGAACAGCACGATGTTGGCAGGCTCCCCCACCTCCAGTGGGCGACCCTGTCCTTCCAGTCGCCCGATCTGCGCGGGTGTCTGGGACATGATCCGGGCAACGTCCCGCCAGGAGATGGCGCCTGTTTCCACCAGGGTGTGGTGCACTACGGACAGCGCGGTCTCCAGACCAGTCATTCCCATGGCAGCACAGCTCCACTCGCACTCCTTGTCCTCACGAGGGTGCGGGGCGTGATCGGTGCCCACGACGTCGATGGTGCCATCGGCCACCGCTGCTCGCACGGCTGCCACGTCCTCGTCCGTACGCAGGGGCGGATTCACCTTGAACACGGGATCGAAGGTGCGGACCAGCTCGTCAGTGAGCAGCAAGTGGTGGGGCGTGACCTCGGCGGTGACATCGATCCCCCTCTGCTTGGCCCACCGCACCAGCTCCACGGAACCCTTGGTGGAGAGGTGGCAGATGTGTACCCGGGACCCCACGTGCTGGGCCAACAGGACGTCCCGGGCGATGATGGATTCCTCCGCCACGGCCGGCCACCCGGCCAGCCCCAAGTCGGCGGAGACCGAACCTTCGTTCATCTGAGCGTCTTCTGTCAGGCGCGGCTCCTGCGCGTGCTGAGCCACCACGCCGTCGAAGGTCTTGACGTATTCCAGGGCCCGGCGCATCAGGAGGGGGTCGTGGACGCACTTGCCGTCATCCGAGAACACCCGCACCTGAGCCCGGGACTCGGCCATGGCACCGATTTCGGAGAGGTTCTTGCCCTCCAGCCCGACCGTGACGGCCCCGATGGGCTGCACCTGAGTCCAGCCGGCCGCCCGCCCGAGCCCCCAGACCTGCTCCACCACACCGGCGGTGTCAGCCACAGGGTTGGAGTTGGCCATCGCGAACACAGCGGTGTAGCCACCCTTGGCGGCGGCACGGGTACCGGTTTCCACGGTTTCAGCGTCTTCTCGGCCCGGTTCACGCAGATGCGTGTGAATGTCCACCAGACCTGGCAGGGCGATCTGATGAGAGGCGTCAATCACCGTGGCGTTCTCATCGGAGAGTTCGGTGCCCATCTGAGTGATCACACCGTCCACGATCAACAGGTCAGTGACCGTTTCACCCAGAACATTGGCCTGACAGACCAACCAGCTTCCCGTGTCCACGGCGGTGGCCTGTTGCGGATCCTGGCTCATGATCGGAACCAACCTTTCGCGTGGGTCTCAGTCAAAACGGTAATGCTCACCATGATGCTCACAGGACTTGGGCGGCGGAGTTGTCACCGGTGAGCAACAAGTACAGGCACGCCATGCGCACGGAGACACCGTTGGCCACCTGCCGCAGCACCGTGGAGCGGGGAGAATCCGCTGCCACGGAGGAGATCTCCAGCCCGCGGTTCATGGGACCGGGGTGCATGATCGCCGTGGTGGCACCGGCCGCATCCAGTGCAGCTAGCCGCTCCGGGGTGAGGCCCCACCAACGGGCGTACTCGGCCTCAGAAGGGAAGAACGCCGCATGCATGCGTTCGCGCTGCACCCGCAGCAACATCACGGCATCCGGGTTCTGTGCCAGAGCCTGGTCCAGGTCAAAGACGATCCGCGCCGGCCAATGTTCAACACCCACCGGCAGCAGGGTGGGCGGGGCCACGAACGTCACGCGCGCCCCCAAGGTGTTCAACAACCACATGTTGGACCGTGCCACGCGCGAGTGCAGGATGTCCCCCGCGATCACCACGTGCATGCCGTCCAACCCGGTGCCCGTGGTGGCCGTACCGGCCAGCTTGGACCGGTGCTCACGCAAGGTCATGGCATCCAGCAGGGCCTGTGTGGGGTGCTCGTGCTTGCCGTCACCGGCGTTCAGCACGGCGGCATCGATCCACCCGGTGGTGGCCAACTGCTGGGGCGCGCCGGAGGCACCGTGGCGGATCACCACGGCATCGGCCTCCATGGCCATCAGGGTTTGTGCGGTGTCTTTGAGGGATTCTCCCTTGGACACGGAAGAACCCTTGGCGGAGAAGTTGATCACGTCCGCCGAAAGCCTCTTGGCGGCTGTTTCAAAGGAGATGCGGGTGCGCGTGGAGTCTTCAAAAAACAGGTTGACCACCGTGCGTCCGCGCAGTGCGGGCAACTTCTTCACGGACTGCTGGCCAACATCAGCCATGCGGTCGGCCGTGTCCAGGATCTCGATTGCCTGATCACGGGTCAGGTTCTTGGTGCTGAGCAGGTGCTTCATCCAACGATCACCACTTCATCCACGGCATCGGCGTCCTGGGGGCAACCGTCGATCTCAGTCAGGCGGACCTTGACCTTTTCCCGGGCTGCAGTGGGCAGGTTCTTGCCCACAAAATCGGCTCGGATGGGCAGCTCCCGGTGCCCACGGTCCACCAGGACAGCCAACCGGACCACTCCGGGACGACCCAACTCGGTCAAGGCATCCAGTGCGGCGCGAATGGTGCGCCCGGAGGACAGGACGTCATCCACCAGAACCACGGTCGAGTCATCAATTCCGCGCTGGGGCATGACCGTGGGCCACGGAACCCGTGAAGGATTGCGCCGGAGGTCATCCCGGTACATGGTCACGTCCAACTGCCCCAAGGACGTGGCCGGGTCAAAGGAGTCGATTGATGCCAGCTTGGTGGCCAGCCGCTGCGCCAACGGGTAGCCGCGCCGCGGGATGCCCAGGAGCACCAAGTCCTGGGCGCCACGGTTGGACTCCAGGATTTCGTGGGCGATCCGCGTCAGGGCGCGATCAATGTCAGCTGCGGCGAGTATCCGACGCGAGAGACCACCCGCCGACTGCGGGCCCCCTTGCGTGGGATTTTCAACATATTCACTCACAGGCGCTGCCTTCCTTCCCCGCCTCACAGGACGGACTTAAAGGGACAAGCTACTGCAGGAACCCTAACACCGGATCAGTCGGTCCGGGGCTCGGATTCAGGGGCCGCAGGTGCGGCTGCGTCAATGGTTGCCGACGGCAGATCCACCAACATGGGCTTCACACCTTGCAGACGGCCCAAGACACCATTGATGAACGACGGCGAATCATCCGTGCTCAAGGTCTTGGCCAATCCCACGGCTTCATCCACGGCAACGGTGTCCGGGACGTCGTCGTTGAACAACAGTTCCCAGGCACCTAGGCGCAGGATGTTGCGGTCCACCGCGGGCATGCGCTCCAGCGTCCAACCGCGGGCCCAGGTCTGAATGGCCTCGTCGATCTCCGGGCCACGCAGTTGAACACCACGCACCAGTTCCTCGGTGTAGGCACCAAAGAGCTGCTGGGAGTTCTTGCGGCGCCGCTCGAGCACGTTGACGGGATCTTCCCCGCGCTGCTCCGCTTCAAAAAGGATTTCCACGGCCCGGGTGCGGGCCTTGGTCCGTGCCCCGCTCATTCGGTGACGCGGCCCAGGTAGTCACCGGAGCGGGTGTCCACCTTGACGCGGGTGTTGTTCTCGATGAACAGGGGAACCTGGATCTGGTATCCGGTCTCCAAGGTGGCGGGCTTGGTGCCACCGGTGGAGCGGTCGCCCTGCAGGCCCGGCTCCGTGTAGGTGATCTCCAGGACCACCGACGGCGGCAGCTCGATGTAGAGCGGGGAGCCATCGTGCATGGCGATCACAGCGTTGGTGTTCTCCAACATGAAGTTCTCGGCATCGCCCACCACGGCAGCCGGGATGGTCAGCTGGTCGTAGGTGGAGTTGTCCATGAACACAAAGTCGTCGCCGTCCTTGTACAGGTACTGGTACTCGGAGCGGTCCACGCGAGCGGTGTCCACCTTGGCACCTGCGTTGAAGGTCTTGTCAACCACCTTGCCGGAGGTCACGTTGCGCAGCTTGGTGCGCACAAAGGCGCCACCCTTGCCGGGCTTGACGTGCTGGAACTCAATGACGCTCCACAGGTTGCCGTCCAGATTCAGGACGGTGCCGTTCTTGATGTCGTTGGTGGTTGCCACGTTGCTCTCTTCGTCTCGCGCGGATTTAGGCTGCGGGCCATCCTACCAAGGCACGCATGGGCTGCCCGTCAGCAGCCGTGTGATCTTGGGTGCCGCTCAGTGCACCAGTTCTTGGTAGACGGCGAACAGGACGGACGGATCCGGAACCTCCATGATCCGGGGGCGGGCCACGTCATCCAGCACCACAAAACGCAACAGGCCACCGCGGGTCTTCTTGTCCCGCTTCATGACCTCCAGCAGCTTGGGCCACTGGTCGTAGCGGTATTCGGTGGGGAGTCCCAGAAGGTTCAGGATGCGGTGGTGCCGTTCGACGACGTCCTCGGACAAGGTGCCTGCAGTGCGCCCCAACTCAGCGGCAAAGATCATGCCGATGGCCACGGCTGCACCGTGACGCCACTGGTAGCGCTCATTGTTCTCAATGGCGTGGCCCAAGGTGTGACCGTAGTTCAGGAACTCCCTACGCCCGGACTCCTTGAGATCCGCCGAAACCACCTCAGCCTTGACCCGCACCGAGCGCTCCACCAGTTCCCGCAGCACGGCGGAGCCGGGATCCTTGGCCTCCTGAGGGTGTTGCTCAATCAAGTCAAGGATCACGGGATCAGCAATGAATCCGCATTTGACGGTCTCGGCCATGCCGGTGAGCAGCTCATTGACGGGCAGGGTGCTCAAAGCATCCAGATCGCACAGCACGGCAGCCGGTGGATGGAAGGCACCCACCAGGTTCTTGCCCTCAGCCGTGTTGATCCCGGTCTTGCCACCCACGGCGGCATCCACCATGCCCAAGAACGTGGTGGGCACATGCACCACCCGGATGCCGCGCAACCACGTGGCCGCCACAAAACCGGCCAGGTCCGTCACAGCACCTCCACCCACGGACACGATGGCGTCACTGCGGGTGAAGTCCGCCTGGCCCAGCGCTTGCCAGCAGAAACCTGCCACTTCCAGGCGCTTGCCTTCCTCCGCATCCGGGATCACGGCCTGGTAGACCTGGTAACCATCGGCCTGCAGCTGTTCCACCACCACCTGGCCGTTGGCCTCCAAGGCCTGGGGGTGAATCACCAAGACCTTTTTGACCCGCTGTCCCAGCACCTCCCCCAGATGCCCCAGCAGGCCGTTGCCCACCAGAACGTGGTAATTGGCCTCAGGTGTTGCGCCCGTGACTGGAATGCGTGTGGTGGTCATGAATGAAACCTCAAGAAGACGTCTGATGGTGGGCACCGTGAAGTTGCTGGTGCAGGTTTTGAATGTCGTTGTGCAGGTCCTGGGCCATGTCCGCCACCTGACGCTGGCTGGTGCCATCCACCAGGATCTGCGCCAAGGCCTCATAGCGGGATCGGCGCTGCTCCAACAGCTCGGTCCATCGCTGCTCAGGATCGGGCTGCAACATGGGCCGGCTGCGGTTGCCGGAGATCCGCGGGAACACGGTGGCGGCATCCACCTGGAGGTAGGCCACCAGCTCGTGCTCCAGCATCTGTGCCACCCGGTCCGTCATGGGCGCTCCCCCACCCACGGAAAAGATCGCGTTGGCATGTGCGGGATCGGCCAGCACTTCCTGGATCACGTCAGCTTCCAGGTCCCGGAAGTACTTCTCCCCGTGCTGGGCGAACAGATCCGCGATGACTCCGTGGCGCTGCACAATCACTTGGTCGGCATCAACAAAGTCGTAACCGAAGAATTTGGACATGTGCAGAGCCAGGAAGGACTTCCCTGCTGCCATGGGTCCGATCAACACCACGGGACGCGTCAAGGCCACAGTCCCCTCCGTGCCCACCGGGCCCAGGTCACCGTCAACCCCGGCCACTCTGCCACCGGGATTGCTCAGCGCAGAGTGCGCCAGTGTCTCGGCAAAATCCTTGGGAGAGAACTGGGCATTCATGCGTTGCGTTCCTCGGCAGGCTCCTCCAGGCCGTCAAAGCTGCTGAGTTCACCGGAGGAACGCAGTTCTTGCGGGATGGCGGCCAGGTAGGCGTCCTTGTTGCGCATGGTCTCTGCAATGTTGTCCCCACCGAACTTCTCCATCACGGCATCGGCCAGCACCAGCGCCGTCATGGCTTCTGCCACCACACCGGCTGCAGGCACCGCGCAGACATCGGAGCGCTGGTGGTGGGCCCGGGCGGCCTCACGAGTGGAAATGTCCACGGTCCGCAAGGCCTTGGGCACCGTGGCAATGGGTTTCATGGCGGCCCTCACCCGCAGCACGTCCCCGATGGACATGCCACCCTCGATTCCGCCGGCGCGGTTGGAGACGCGGTGGACCTGACCGTCGTCGCCGATCACGATTTCGTCATGGGCAGCAGTTCCGGGGCGGGCGGCTGTGAGGAAACCGTCACCGACCTCCACACCCTTGATGGCTTGGATGCCCATGAGCGCCCCGGCCAACCGGGCATCCAGACGCCGGTCCCAGTGCACGTAGGAGCCCAGGCCTGGAGGCAAGTTGTAGGCCAACACCTCCACCACGCCGCCCAGCGTCTCGCCGTCCTTGTGAGCCACGTCCACGGCCTCCACCATGGCCTGGGACGTGGCGGCGTCAAAGCACCTCAGCGGATCGTGGTCCAGCTGCTCCACGTCTGCCGGGGTGGGACGGTGGGCGTCCACGGGTGCTTCAACTCCCCCCACGGCAGTGGTGTGGGAGACCAGGCCCACGCCCAAGGCCTCCAGCATCTTGGCCGCCACAACACCCAGGGCCACACGGGTGGCGGTTTCACGGGCAGAGGCCCGTTCCAGGATGGGGCGTGCTTCAGCGTGGGCGTACTTCTGCATGCCCGTGAAATCAGCGTGGCCGGGACGGGGGCGGGTCAGCGCGGCATTACGCGCTTTGCCCTCCAATTCGGTCAGGTCCACGGGATCGGCGTTCATCACACGCTCCCACTTGGGCCATTCCGTGTTGGCGATCTCAATGGCCACGGGCCCACCCTGGGTGATGCCGTGACGTACACCGCCCAGGATGCGCACTTTGTCCTGCTCGAACTTCATGCGGGCCCCACGTCCGTAGCCCAGACGACGCCGCGCCAACGCGTCCTGAATCTCCGAGGAGGTCAGGCCAACACCTGCAGGCACTCCCTCAATGATGCCCACCAGGGCTTCTCCGTGGGATTCTCCGGCTGTGAGCCAACGGAGCATGGTGCGATTCTCCTCATTAAGTGGAAGTTTGGCGACAAGGGTGGAAGTCAGGCGATCTGCAAGATCTTGGGCGATCTTACCGGTCCGTGCCAGGCTGCGCCCGCCCCACCGCGGCACACATGGCGGCAATCACAGCGTCCTGGTCCGGCAGGTCCTCGTCCAACGGACGTCGTGTGAACAGCTTGATCTGGTCCACCGCTTGGTGGATGAGCATGTCCAGACCTGGGGCAATGCTGCCGTCCATGCGCTTCCAGGCGCGGGCGATCGCAGAGGGCCACGGGTCGTAGGCGGCATCCAGCAGAACACCAGTGGTGGTGCGTCCCCGCATGGAGGCCAGGCCCGCTGCCAGTTCGTCACATCCGTGGGGTGGCAACGTGGCCACCACGACGTCGTAGCCTGCCAGGTGCTCAGCGGCCTGGTCCCAAGGCTTCAGGTGGATCGGCAGGCCCAGGTGACCGGCCGCCGTCGTCGTGCGGTGTGCCCGCGCCTCCGAGCGCACCCACACGTCCACGGACTGCGCTCCCAGCCCTTGGACAGCGGCAACCGCGGCGGTGGCTGTGCCTCCACCACCCAGGATGGCGGCGCGTGGGCTGGGCGGTACGGTGCCTGCGGCCCTCACGGCACCCATGATGCCGGCCACGTCCGTGTTGTGGCCCAACAGGTGACCGTCACCGGAATGCACCAAGGTGTTGACCACTCCAACGGCCTGCGCCAGGTCCGTGAGGTCATCGGCAAGTTCAGCGGCCTCCGACTTCAGCGGCATGGTCACGGACAGTCCCCGCCACAGCGGATCTGACCGCAGATCAGCAACGTGGGCGAACAACTCAGTTTCATCCACGTCGGTGGCGGTGTAGGTCAGAGACGCCCCCAGTACGGCGTAGGCTGCCGCATGCAGGTCCGGGGAACGAGAGTGGCCGATCGGATGGCCGACCACTCCCGCATGGGCACGCCGCACCGTTTCTGTGGTTGAACCAGTCACCCCGTCAGTCACAACGTCCGGGGTTGTCCGAGCACCAGCTCTGGTACTCGGCCACGTTTTCCTCGTGCTGGGCAAAGTTCTCCGCGAACTTGGTTTCACCGGTGTCCAGGTTGGTGGTCACCCAGTAGTAGTAGTCGTTGTCCGCGGGGTTGGCCGCAGCATCGATCGACTCATCGCCCGGGGAACCGATCGGCCCCACCGGCAGGCCGGGGTTGGCGAACGTGTTGTACTCGTTGGAGGCGTCCCTGCGTTCCTCATCGGAGAAGTCGTAGGAGCGGCGGCCCAATCCGTAGGTCACGGAGGCATCGGACTGGATGAATCCGTTGGTTTCATCATCCGGACGGTCAATGCGGTTGTAGATCGCCCCTGCAACATCGGCGTAGTCCGCAGGAACGCCCTCGAACTCCACCAGGGAGGCCACCGTCAACACACGGAAGGCCTGGTCCTCCGGGACATTGTTGCGTTCCAGGGTGGCCTTGGTCCGGTCCACCATCTCCTGGAGGATCTGGTCAGCCGTGGCATCCAACGGGAAGCGGTACTCACCGGGGTGCAAGTAACCCTCGATGTTGGGGAACTCATCCGGAATGCCGAACTTGGACGTGTCCTCCGCCGCGCTCTCGAACTCGTCCACGGAGATACCGGTGGAGTCCGAGAGGATCTGGAAGGTGTCGTCCATGCGCAAGGTGTTGGCCACCGCCGCGTAGTGAGCCGGATCGCCTTCATCCATGAGCACGCGCACTGCGGCTTCCGAGCTCATCTGACGGCGCATCTCGTAGTCACCGGGCTGGATGAACTCGCCCTGGTATTCATCGTTGAAGGTCTCGATGAACCTGCCGGCGTTGGCCACGATGTCCTCGTTGGCCAGGTCGATCCCCACCTGCTCCACCGTGTCACCCTCGGAAATGGTGAAGTTCACGGTCTCATTGCCGTCCCCGCGGTAGTCCTGGCGTTCGAACCACCCAAAGTTGTTGCCCAGAACGGAGACCGTGAACACGGCCGCCGCCGTGAACAGGGCAATGGCCCCCAGCAGGGACAGATTGTGACGCTTCTTGAGTCGCTGCAGTTGGGCTTCGGAGCGCTCTTCCACCTGGAAGGCTCCGGACAGTCCTTTGCCGGCGCCGGGGGATGGCGTGTGGCCCTGGTTCTCAGGGCCCCGCTGCTGTTCACTCACGTGAGGTCTCCCTCCGGATTGGCGGACGAGGCAGATTCGTCCATGGTCATGTCAATATTTTGATCGGATCTTCCGGTAACGGACGGATCACGGTCTTCCACGGCGCGGCGTGCTGTGGCCAGGGCGGCCTCCAAGATGGTCACGGCCGCTTGCTGGTCCACCTTGGTCTTGTGCTCCCGCCGGGAGATCCCAGCCTCCAGCAGGAGCCGGTGGGACTGCACGCTGGTCCAGCGTTCGTCCACCATGTGCACCGTCGCCGTGTGCCCATTGCGCTCCAGCCGATCGCTGAGGCGCTGGGCCCAGTTCACAGCGGCCCGCGTGGAGTCGGTGTGTTCCCCTGACATGGCCAGTGGAAGGCCAACCACCACCTCCACGACGTCGTGTTCGGCCACCAGTTTGGCCGCGATCTTGACGTCAAAGTTCTTCTTGAGGTCGCGTTCCAGCGTGGTCAGCGGCGTGGCCATGATCGCGTCAGGATCGGTGAGAGCAACACCCACCCGGACCTGGCCCACGTCCACACCGAGCCGCCGCCCCCGCAGATTCAGGTTCAGCGGCTGCGGTGAGGCCTGGACCTCACGCATTGCCACCGCCTGCGCCCGTGGGTGACCCACCGGCCTGAGACTGCAGCTGATCCACGATCGCCTGCAAGGCGGTCTGGGTCTTGCTGGCGTCCTGGCCACCGCCCTGGGCAAGGTCGTCCTTGCCGCCACCGCCGCCGCCCAACACACCGGCGGCCACGCGCACCATGGCACCGGCCTTGGCCCCGGCTGCCCGTGCGGCTTCCGTGGTGGCCGCCAGCACCAGCGGGCGCCCGTTGGACACACCAGTGACCGCGACGACGGCGGGGCGCTCGGTCAAGCGTCCGCGCAGATCCAGGGCCAAGGCCCGCAGATCATCCGCACCGGAGACCTCGCCCAGGTCATGGGTGAGCACCTGCAGGGAACCCAGGTCCTGGACGGAGTCCAGCAGAGACCCTGCCTGTGCCGTGAGCTTCTCCCGGCGCAACGCGGCCAGTTCCTTCTCAGCGGAGCGCAGCTTCTCCAGAGTTTCGTGGATTCGCGTGGGCAGATCCGTGGAGTGCTGCACCTTGAGCATGTTCGTGAGCTGGTTGACCAGGGTGCGCTCAGCCGCCAGGTGCTCGAACGAGTTCAGCCCCACCAGGGCCTCCACACGCCGGTTGCCTGAGCCCACGGAGCCCTCTGAGATCAAGGACAAGGAACCGATCTGGGCGGTGTCCCCCACGTGGGTTCCACCGCACAGTTCACGCGACCAGGGCCCGTTGAGCTCAACCACTCGGACCTGGTCCCCGTACTTCTCCCCGAACAGGCTCATGGCACCCAGCGCCTTGGCCTCTGCCAAGGGCATCTCACGGGTGATGACCTCGTGATCGTCCCGGATGACGGTGTTGGCCAGACCTTCCACTTCCTGCTTCTGGGCATCGGACATGCCCTCGCCCCAGGCGAAGTCGAAGCGCAGGTAACCCTCCTTGTTGAAGGATCCGCGCTGTACGGCCTCCGGGCCCAGCACGTCGTGCAATGCGGCGTGCACAATGTGCGTCCCGGTGTGCGCCATTTCGGCGTCGCGACGTCGTCGGACGTCAATGGAGGCCACGGCCTCGGTACCGGCAGCCACTTCACCGGAGGTCACGGTGGCGCGGTGCACGGAGAGCCCCTTGACGGGCTGCTGGACATCAGCCACGGTCAGCACAAATCCGTGGCCGGTGATGGTTCCGGAGTCTGCGGCCTGGCCGCCGGCCTCTGCGTAGAACGGGGTGGCGTCCAGGATGACCTCCACCTCATCCCCCTGAGAGGCTGCGGGCACCGTGGCACCGTCCACCAACAAGGCACGCACGGTGGTTGCCGTGGAGGGCTCGGTGTAGCCGGTGAAGATCGAGTCCCGCTGTTCTTGCAGAGCACGCAGCACGGACAGATCCGCGTGGGCACCCTTCTTGGCCTGGGCATCCTTGCGGGCACGCTCGCGCTGCTCGTTCATTAAGGACCGGAAAGCGGTTTCATCCACGGCCACGCCGGCTTCGGCTGCCATCTCCAAGGTCAGGTCGATGGGGAAACCGTAGGTGTCGTGCAAGGCGAAGGCCTCCGCGCCGGTCACCGCACCACCCTGGGTCTTGGCCACGGCCACGGCGTCATCCAGCCGGGAGGTACCGGACTCGATGGTCTTTAGGAACGCCTTCTCCTCGGCGTAGGCGATCCGGGAAATGCGCTCGAAATCCTCGCGCACCACGGGGAACATCTCCCCCATGGCATCCCGGGATGCCGGCAGCAGAACATTGAGGCAAGGTTCTGTCACACCCAGCAGACGCATGGCGCGGATGGCGCGACGCAGCAACCTGCGCAAGATGTAGCCACGGCCTTCATTGCCCGGTGTCACGCCGTCGGCAATCAGCATCAGGGAGGACCGGATGTGGTCCGCCACCACGCGCATGCGGACGTCGTCGTCGTAACCGGGGTCCTCTGCCTTCTCCGCACCGTGGTAGGTCTTGCCGGAGAGCTTGGCCGCGGCATCCAGGACCGGACGGACCTGATCGGTCTCGTAGAAGTTCTCCACACCCTGCAGCAGCATGGCCATGCGCTCCACGCCCATACCGGTGTCAATGTTCTTGCGCGGCAGCTCGCCCAGGATCTCGTAGTCCTTGCCGGATCCTTCGCCACGCTGGTACTGCATGAACACCAGGTTCCAGATCTCGATGTAGCGGTCGTCATCCACTGCAGGGCCGCCGTCGCGCCCGTAACGCGGACCACGGTCGTAGAAGATCTCGGAATCAGGACCAGCCGGGCCGGGCTGTCCGGTGTCCCAGTAGTTCTCCTCCTTGGGCATGCGCTGAATACGCTCTTCCGGCAGGCCCACGGTGTTGCACCACAGATCGTGGGCTTCGTCATCGCCCTCGTAAATGGTGACCCACAGCCGCTCCGGGTCCAGGCCGTAACCACCGTTGTCCGTGGAGGACGTCAGCAGCTCCCAGGCCATGGGAATGGCCTTCTCCTTGAAGTAGTCACCAAAGGAGAAGTTTCCAGCCATCTGGAAGAAGGTCCCGTGACGGGCAGTCTTGCCCACCTCGTCGATGTCCAGGGTCCGGATGCACTTCTGCACGGACGTGGCACGCGGCCACGGAGCCTGTTCCTGCCCCAGGAAGTACGGGATGAACGGGACCATGCCCGCAATGGTGAACATGGAACCGGGCTGGGTGGAGACCAACGACGCGGAGGGAACGACGGTGTGACCCTGCTTCTGGAAGTAGGTCAACCAACGTTCGGTGATCTCATGGGTCAACATGTGGTGCTCGCGGTCCTTTGTCTCTGTTGCCGGTGGCAAATGTTCTGAAGCTTCGGCCAGTGTTGCACTGCCGGGACACGTTCTCAGTGGTGGGGGCCGGCGCTGGTGCCGTTGGCCCTACGTGCCTTGATCTGATCTGGTGCGGGGAGCCCCAACTGGGCACGCAGTTCACCTTCCCGCTGGTCCATGGCGGCACGGACGTCCTGCGCCACGCGCAGAAGTTTGCTGGCCACCTTGTTCTCGCGGGCTGGACGCGGTTCAAGGGACGCGCCGTGCCCGGCCACGTTTCCGGAGCCCGTCAACGCCGCACGATGTGGCAAGGAGGTGGAACTGAGCTCCGAGAGTGTCCGGCGCCCGGAATCCGAGGTTGCCCACCGCGTGGCCACGGCACCCGCTGCAGCCCCTGCTGCCACCAGTGCAAGGCGTGCAATCGCGCTCACCGTTCTCCCTCCTGGCCGGGCTCACCGGCGGCGCGGGTGTCCGCATCCGGTACAGGCCTCTGTGATACATGGTTCGCAGGCCGGTCCGACACAGTGTGACGCGTGGACCTGGCAACGTGCCGAGCCGCCGGGGTGCAATCCCCGTGAGCTGAATCCGGCTCGCCCACCATCTCGATCACCACGGGGGAATCACCGGTCACGGGTTCCTCATCCGCATCAGCGTTGATTCGAGTCGCATCGGCGTCGGTCATCGGCTCTGCACCGGTGTCGAACTCCGTGCCCTCCCACCAGGGACGTTGGTTCGTTGGCGACGACCCAGCCGCAGCGTCGTCGTCGTGAAATCCGGCAGGGGCAGCAGCAGGTGTTCGGGGCCCATCCGCAGCAGGCGGCGGCGTTGATTCACCGGAACGGGCCGAGCTGGACTCAGCATCGCGCATCCGACGTTCCTGGGCCCGGCGTGCCCGGGCTGCCTCAGGGCTGAAAGCGCGGCGCACACCGGAGGAGAACGCAGCCATCTTAATGATGGGCTGCCCCACCGTGGAGGCCACCAGGGAAGTCATGGCGGAGACGTTGGCCGAGGCATCGGAGACGTTGTCCGTGATGCCGTCCACCTTCTCCAGCTGGGAGTTGGTGGTGGCCACCGTGCGGACCACCTCATCAATCAGGGGCTCGGTTTCTGCGTTGAGATCACGGATCCACACGCGCAGTTCATCGAAGACACGGCCCAACTTGATGATGGGCACGGCCAACAGCGCCACCAGCACGGCAAACACGCCTGCGGCGATCAGGCCGGCAATATCTCCTCCGGTCATGGGCTCTGCGGGCTCCTGTTACCTGACTCAGGCAGAACACACCCGGGTGGGACGTGCTCTGCAATGGGGCCCAAACCCGTCCTCGGTCAGCAAGTGCTGGCGTGAACCGGTGGTCTAACGGGCGCTTTGGTGTGGCTCTACTGTAACCAATTGGTCACGATCCCGGTGCACACCGACCACGGCGCGGCCCCGGCAGGGCCACCGAAACCACCTGTCCAAGAAATTCAGGACTTACCAAACAGTAAGTATGGATGTAACTTCTGTCACATCTGCGGCAATTCGTCTCGCACCTGCGACGACGCAGATTTCCCTCTGAAAGGAGCAGTATGCCGCGCACCACCAAGAGCATCGGCGCCGGCTTGGCCGCCGCTGCCATGATCGGTTCACTCCTGACGGCCCAGCCCGCATGGGCCACGCCGTCGAACACCGCCGCTCCCGCTGACAACCAGGACACCACCCGGCAACTCGTGCTGGCGGAACCCGGAACTGCCGCGGACCAGGTGACCGCTGCCGTCGAAGCAGCCGGCGGTGAAGTTGCTCAGACCAATGAAGCCATCGGCCTCTACACGGTCAACGGTCCAGCCGATTTGGCTCAGAAGCTGGACCAGAATCCCCTGATCACCGGAACCATGGACGATTCCGTGATCGGCTACTCCCCGCGTGGCGACATCGGGGAGAAGAAACGCAAGGCTGACGACGTCGAACGTGCCCGCGCAGAACGCCCCGCCGCCCGCTCCACCGAGCAGAACATCACCAAGGCCCCTCCCGGGCAGAGCCGCGGCAAGGGCAAGAACCACCAGGGAAACACTCCGCTGGTCACGGCCCCGCTGCGGGACCGGCAGTGGAACCTGGACATGATCGAGGCCGATGCCGCCCACCAGACCACCATGGGCAAAGGCGCCCGGGTGGGCATCATGGACACCGGCGTTGACGGCAACCACCCGGACATCGCCGCCAACTTCAACCTGGCCCTCTCCAGGAACTTCACCACGGACATCCCAGAGATCGACGGCGCCTGCGCCGAAGACCCGGACGGCAGTTGCACGGATGCCGCGGACGTGGACGAAAACGGACACGGCACGCATGTGGCCAGCACCATCGCCTCACCCCGCAACGGGATCGGCGTGACCGGTGTGGCACCAGAGGCCGAAGTGGTGAACCTGCGCAACGGGCAGGACAGCGGGTACTTCTACCTGCAACCCACCCTGGACGCCCTGACCTACGCACCGTCGGCTGGGATCGATGTGGTCAACATGAGCTTCTACATTGACCCCTGGGCCTTCAACTGCGCCGCCAACCCCGCTGACTCCCCCGAGGAACAGGCCGCCCAGCGGTTGACCATCGAGGCCACCAATCGGGCACTGGACTACGCCCGCAACAACGGGGTCACCTTGATTGCCGCCATGGGCAACAGCCACCAGGACCTGGGCAACCCCATCTCCGACAGCTCCAGCCCCAACTTCCGCGAGGGCAATGAGCGTGAACGCGCCATCGACACCTCCTGCGTGGTCATGCCCACGGAAGGCAACGGCGTGATGAGTGTGTCCTCCGTGGGGCCCAGCTCCCTGAAGGCCTACTACTCCAACTACGGCACGGAGCAGGTGGCCGTGGCGGCACCGGGCGGTGCCTACCGGGACTTCTCTGACACAGACAAGAACCGGCGCCCGGAAAACATGATCCTGGCAGCAGTACCGGAAGTGGTGGTCCGTGCGGAGACCGACCTTGCGCCCAACGGGGAGTCCCTGAGCCCCTTTGTGATCAGCGAATGCTCCGGGGAGAACAACTGCGCGTACTACGAGTACCTGCAGGGCACCTCCATGGCCGCACCCCATGTGACGGGTGTGGCCGCCCTGACCATTGCCCGTCACGGCCAACCCGACAACCAGTTGGGTGGCAAGAAGATGCAGCCACACCGGGTGGAACGATTCATCACCGAGGGTGCTGTGGAGAAGGCCTGCGAGGCGCCCGTGATGTCCTACCCGGGTCTGGCTGACAGCTACACCGCCCCCTGTGAGGGAGATGCCTCCTTCAACGGGTTCTACGGCAACAGCATCCTCAACGCCAAGAACTCGGTGAGCAACACACCGCACAAGCGCTGATCCCCTCCACCGCCCATCAGCCTGGGCCCACCCGAAAAAGAACCACCCCCACACCACGATTGGTGCGGGGGTGGTTCTTGCGTCAACGGTGGCGAGGGCCGCGGTCGTCGTCGTTGTTGCAGATCAGGTCGAACTTTGCAGATCAGGCCATACGAGCGTAGTACTCGACCACGAGCTGCTCTTCACAGGTCACGGGGACCTCGGAGCGCTCGGGGTGACGCGTGTAGGTGGCCTGCAGCTTGTCGATCTCAACGTTCAGGTAAGCCGGGGTCTTGGGCAGCACGTCCTGGTGGGCGCCGGTGGCGGCAACCTGGAACGGGACCATCTTCTCGGACTTTTCGTGCACGTGGATCATCTGACCGGGCTTGACCAGGAAGGAGGGGCGGTCAACACGCTGGCCGTCGACCAGGATGTGACGGTGCACCACCATCTGGCGGGCCTGAGCCATGGTGCGGGCGAAACCGGCGCGCAGGACCAAGGCGTCCAGGCGGGATTCCAGCAGCTGGATCAGGTTCTCACCGGTCTGGCCCTCGCGGCGCTTGGCCTCGACGTAGGCACGGTGCATCTGCTTCTCGCGGATGTTGTACTGGGCGCGCAGGCGCTGCTTCTCCAGCAGACGAACCTTGTAGTCCGAATCTGCCTTGCGGCGGGCACGGCCGTGCTCACCGGGGCCGTACGGACGGCGCTCAAAGTACTTCTCAGCCTTCGGCGTCAGGGCGATTCCGAGGGCACGGGACTTGCGCACCTGGCGGCGCGCACGCAATGCGTTGTCAGACACTGATGTGTCACCTTTCATGCGGTGGCGCCCGCTGCCGCGTCCTGCTGGTGCAGGTTCGACGACGGACGTCGTGATCTGTTCGGTCCGGCCTCCAGGCATGGATCGGTCCATGTGGAGAGGTGGGGATCAGCCGCAATCCCGCAGAGCTACAGGTGCTCGCTTTCGGTGGCCGACCCGTCGTGTGGTTGAGGCATGAGGGCAGAACAAAGCGGCACCTTGCCGGCCGACCGCACAACTGTACCAGCCCCCGACGAAACCGAGGTTTCGGCCCGCCACAGGGGTTGCAGGCGGGCAGAAACCTCGGTCTCAGCGGAAGGAAGAGGTCCTCCACAGGCGGAGAAGTTGTCCTGACCACCTGGTGTATTCCCTCCGGGCTGTGGACAACCTGCACGGGCGGAATCGGCCGCACATAGCGTGCCCACCATGTACCTCGAACCGCTGCCCCAGCGATTTCCCATCCCGCAGATCGACACCACCGCGCGTTGGGGTCGCCGCACCCGGTCTCTGCAACGTGACCCCTCCATGGTGGCGCTGACCCACGGGCTGTGGGCGCAATGGGACGGCATCATCGCACCGACAGACCTGCAGCCGTGGGAGGTCAGTGCACTGATCGCCTCAGCTGTGCCCCACGCAGCCGTCTCCGGACTCTGCGCGGCAGCGGCACTGCAGATTCCTCTCATGTGGGGCATGAACTGGGTGGATGGCGTTCTGGGTCAGGCCCGCACCTGGACTCCTTGGAACCCTGCACCGGAGATCGTTGTCCCGAACGGGCACAAGCTGTGGCGTGGCAACGACGTCGTGGTGCGTAAGTTGGCTGCCCATCACACCCTGCAATCAGGACCTTGGGGCAGCCAGGTCACCGCAGCATTGCCCACTCTGCTCGCCCTCCAGAAGTGGCAACGTGGGTGGCGCGCGGTCGTGGCTGCGGACAACGTGCTCGCTCGAGCTGTTGACGAAGCGGGGCAGCCCCTCCAGCTTCAGCCGGGAGATCTGATGGCGCAACTGCATGGCATTGCCCCCGGTACCCGAGGGAAAGCACTCCTGTTCCAAGCGTTGAATCAAGCCGCTCCCAATGTGTGGTCTCCCATGGAGACGGTCCTGCGCCTGGTGGTCATTGAGTTGGGTGCCCCACCACCGGCCCACAACTTGCCAGTGGTGCTGTCATCCGGACGCAAGGTGTACCTGGACCTGGCGTGGAAGCAGCGCCGCAAAGCTCTTGAGTACAACGGGAAAGTTCACCACCTCAACTGGCGGCAGTATCGCGATGAGGCCGGACGTCTGAATGAACTTCGCGACGACGGGTGGGACGTTCGAGTGGTCGTCATGGACGATCTGCAATCGCGCCAGCGCTTGATGGCCTTGCGGAGGTGGCTAAGAGACCTGCACTGACGCCAAGACCGAGATTTCTGCCCGCCACAGGGGTTGCAGGCGGGCAGAAACCTCGGTCTCGGCGAAGGGGGGGTCGGTCAGTCGACGTCCTCGTCCACCCAGTCGAAGGTCTTGGTCACGGCCTTCTGCCAGTTGCGGAAGAACTTGGCTGTGGTCTCAGGATCTTCCTGCGGCTCCCAGCGCTTGTCCTCTGCCCAGTTGTTGGCCACGTCCTCCGTGCCCTTCCAGAAGCCAACGGCAATGCCAGCAGCGTAGGCGGCGCCAAGTGCCGTGGTTTCCGTGACCTTGGGCCGGATCACCGGGATGTCCAGCTGATCGGCCTGGAACTGCATGAGCAGTTCGTTGGCCGTCATGCCCCCGTCCACCTTGAGTTCCTGCATGTCCACGTCCGAGTCCTTGTTCATGGCCTCGATGACTTCACGGGACTGGTAGGCCGTGGCCTCCAGGGCGGCGCGGGCGATGTGGGACTTGTTGACGTACCGCGTCAGACCCACCAGGGCACCACGGGCGTCGTCGCGCCAGTAGGGGGCGAACAGGCCAGAGAAGGCCGGGACAAAGTAGGCCCCGCCGTTGTCGTCGACCTTCTCCGCGAGTGCTTGCACCTGGGAGGCGTCCGAGAACAATCCCAGGTTGTCCCGCAGCCACTGGATCAACGAACCGGTCACGGCAATGGAGCCTTCCAGGGCGTACACCGGATCCTGGTCCCCCAGCTTGTAGCAGACCGTGGAGAGCAGTCCGTGTTCGGAGTGGACCACCTCAGTGCCCACGTTCATGAGCACGAATGAACCGGTGCCGTAGGTGTTCTTGCCCATACCGGGCTCAAAGCAGGCCTGGCCGAACATGGCGGCCTGCTGGTCCCCCAGGATTCCGGCAATCGGAACATCCTTCAGGAACCCGGTCTGGCGACCATGACCGTAGACCTCTGATGAGGACTTGATCTCCGGCAGCATGGACAGGGGAACGCCCATGTCCTGGGCGATCTCCTGGTTCCAGTCCAGGGTCTCCAGGTTCATGAGCATGGTGCGGGAGGCGTTGGTGACGTCTGTGACGTGCACGCCGCCGTTGGTGCCGCCGGTCATGTTCCAGACCAACCAGGAGTCGGTGTTGCCGAACAGAAGGTCACCGGCCTCCGCCTTCTGGCGTGCACCGTCCACGTTGTCCAGGATCCAGGAGATCTTGGGGCCGGAGAAGTAGCTGGCCAAGGGCAGGCCCACGCGGTCCTTGTACTTGTCCGCGCCTTCCTCTCCGCCCAGCTGCTCTGCCAGCTTGGCGGTCCGGGTGTCCTGCCACACGATGGCGTTGTAAACGGGCTCACCCGTGGTCTTGTCCCACACCACAGCGGTTTCGCGCTGGTTGGTGATTCCGACGGCGGCGATGTCCGAGGCCGTCAGTTCGGCCACGGCCAAGGAGTCCGCCACGACCTTGCGGACGTTGCGCCAGATCTCTTGGGCGTCGTGCTCCACCCAGCCGGCCTTGGGGAAGATCTGCTCGTGTTCCAACTGGCCGGTGCTCACGATTTCACCGGAGTGGTTGAAGATGATGGCCCGTGAGCTGGTGGTGCCCTGGTCAATGGCCATCACGTACTGGGCCTTGCTGGAGGACTCGGCCTTGTTCTCCAGGTTGGTTTCCGTGGTTGTTTCGGTGTTCTCGAGTGTGGATTCGGTGGTCATGGTATGGACTCCTCACATCGTTGTGGTGGGTCGGTTGTGGGTGTGGTCAGCGCCAGGGCTGTGCAGCAGCCTGGCGCCAGGCTCAGGCCGGGAAATTGGTGGCGGGGAACAGCTGGAAGATGCCACCGGCGATCAGGGCGCCCAGGATGGGGCCCACAACGGGAACCCAGGCGTAACCCCAGTCGCTTCCGCCCTTGCCGCGGATGGGCAAGACGGCGTGTGCAATTCGGGGGCCCAGGTCACGGGCCGGGTTGATGGCGTAACCGGTGGGCCCGCCCAAGCTGGCGCCGATACCGACCACCAGCAGGGCCACGGCCATGGGGCCCAGACCGGAGGGGGTGCCGCCGAACATGAGGATCACGAACACCAACACGAACGTGGCAATGGCTTCTGTGACCACGTTCCAGGGGTAGGAGCGGATCTCCGGGCCGGTGGCAAAGGTGCCCAGCTTGGCAGCGGGGTCCAGTTGCTCGTCGTAGTGCTGCTTGTAGGCGATCCAGCACAGCACCGCACCCAGGAAGGCACCCAGCAGTTCAGCGGCCAGGTAAACCAGCGTGGAGGCCAGCGACACGGCGACTCCGGGGGCGTACTCCTCCCCGCCGGAGGCCCAGATGCCCACGGTCACCGCCGGGTTCAGGTGGGCACCGGACTGCCAGGCCACGTACACACCGGCAAACACGGCCAGACCCCAGCCGAAGTTGATCAGCAGCCAGCCGCCGCCGTTGCCTTTGGTCTTGCCCAGCAGGTGGTTGGCCACCACGCCCACACCCAGCAGAGTGAGCATGCCGGTGCCCAGCACCTCTGACCAGAACACGGTGCTCAGGGGCACCACTTCGGCCGCTGCCTCCATGGGCAGCAGCGCGGACACAGCGTTCATCGTGTGACTCCTTTGTCTCAGCGGACGGTTTCAAACCTGCAGTGGATTCATCTTCACCGGAGTGGCCCACATCCAAATGGGTGTGCCCTGGATCACAGTGTTTGGAGGGACGGTACCGCAGCACGGGCCGCAGCGGCGGCAGGATCGTCCGTGGTTCTTGCTGCGGCATCCTCCGCTGCGCATCGGGCCTTGTAGGCATCGACCTCAGCGGCACGCCGCTCGGGATCCCATCCCAGCTCAGCGGCCAGCAGATCTCCCACTTCCTCAACGACGGCGAGGCCGTGGTCAGGCTGGTCGTAGGTCATCCGCGTGCGTGTCTCAAAGACGTCTTCCAGGTGCAAAGCACCTTCGTTGCGTGCTGCCTGAACGATCTCGGCCCGCACATAGGTGGGCGCACCACCCAGGGGCTGTGCCAGATCCGGCTGCTCCTCCACCAGAGCTTCGATCTCCGCGATGCCCGAACCGTAACGGTTGAGCAGGTGCTCCACCACGGCGGTCTCCCAGCCGTGCTCGGCCGCCAGACGATCCACCTGGCGAGTCAAAGGCAGGTAGCCGTCAGCCCCGTGCAGCAACGTCCGGTCCGTCACGGACGGCAGCTCCTTGGCACGCTGCTCCCCCAGGGCGAAGTCGACGGCGTCTTCCGCCATGACCCGGTAGGTGGTCAACTTGCCGCCGGCAATGGAGATCAGTCCCGGCGTCACCTCCGCCACGGTGTGCTCACGCGAGACCTGGGTGGAGGCAGTCTCCGTGCCGTCCTTGACACCTGGTTGCAGCAAGGGCCGCAGACCGGCAAACGTACCAATCACATCGTCCCGGGTCAGTGGATCGTCCAGCACCACATTGGCGTGCTCAATCACGTAGTCGATGTCCGCACCGGTGGCCACGGGTGCGGAGATGTCCTGGTGGTAGGCGGTGTCCGTGGTACCGATCAACCAGTAGTGCTCCCACGGGATCACGAACAGCACGGACTTCTCCGTTTGCAGGATCAGCCCTACCTCCCCCTGGATGCGCTCACGCGGCACCACAATGTGGATGCCCTTGGAGGCCAGGACCTTCAGTCCTCCATCGGTGTCAGCCAGGTCCTGAGTCTCTTCGGTCCACACGCCCGTGGCCGTGATGACCTTGCGCGCCCGGATGGTGAACTCACTACTTGATTCCAGATCCCGCACATGAGCCCCGGTCACCGTACCGTCGTCGTTCTTGAGCAGTCCGGTGACCTTGGTCCGGGAGGCTGCCAGTGCGCCGTAACCCACTGCCGTGCGGACCAGTGTGAGGACCAGGCGGGCATCATCCACCTTGCCGTCCCAGTACTTGACGGCACCCACCATGGTGCCTGGTTTGATGCTGGGAAAGGCTCGGCGCACGCCACGGTTCGTGAGGTGGCGATGGAAAGGCATGGAAGCCACCTTGGAGCCCAGATGCGCCAAAGTGTCGTAGAGGCCGATGCCCGCTGTCACGTACGGCCGCTCCCAGAAGCGGCGAGTGATCGGGTACAGGAAGGGCACGGGCTTCACCAGATGTGGGGCCAGCGTGTAGAGCAGGCGTTCGCGCTCACTGAGCGCCTCCGCCACCAGTTTGAAATCCAGCTGCTGCAGATACCGCAGGCCGCCGTGCACCAGTTTTGAGGACCACCGGGAGGTGCCACCGGCCCAGTCCTGAGCCTCCACGATTCCCACACGAAGCCCACGAGTGGCCGCATCCAAGGCGATCCCGGCACCGGTGACCCCGCCTCCGATCACCAGGATGTCCAGCTCCTTGCCCTCAGCGGTTCCTGCCTCCCCTGTGGCCGCCATGGCATCCAAGGCTGCTTGGCGGGAGAGCGGGGTCATGACGGTTGTTCGCACGGATGTCGCCTCAATCAGTCGGTGTGTGCTGTGACAGTTAAGAGTGTGCTGCGCCGGTCCGGATGTGAGCTGCGCCGCATGGTCTGCGCCCAACTGTGCCCCGGCTGTGCACGTATGCTCAAACGAATTGCACATACGTGCAGACGGGAGGATTCAGCGTGCACGACGATTCATTGCTCTACCAAGTCTCCGAGCTCTACTTTGTGCAGGGCATGACCATGGGAGCCGTTGCCGACCGTTTCCAGGTCTCCAGGTCAACCGTGTCGCGGATGCTGGCACTGGCCAAGGAACGCGGCATCGTGACCGTGTCCCTGCGGATGCCCAGCAGCCCATCAGACTTGCTGAGCCGTCGCATGCATGACCTGTTCGGGATCCGCATCCACGTGGCAGGCACGGCACGGACCGCCCCCGCGGCTCAGCGACTGGAAGCAGTCTCCCGCTATGCAGCCCACCTTGTGGGTGAGTGGGTCACGGACGGCAGCACCTTGGGGGTGGCCTGGGGCACCACCACCTCCCAGGTGGCCTCCCACCTGCAGCCCTCCACCGTTCGGGACGTCACGGTGGTGCAACTCAACGGTGCCGCCGGCCCCCATTCCACCGGTGTGGGCGCCTCCAGTCCGGTGCTCTCCACCATGGCTCGCGCCTTCAACGCGGAGCTGTACGCCTTCCCCACACCGGCTTTCTTTGACCTGGAACAAACGCGGACGTTGCTCTGGCAGGAGTCCTCCGTGCGTCGCATCCTGGCAGTGCGCTCAGCGGCTGATCTGGCCGTGTTCAGCGTGGGTGCCTTCCAGGGCCCGGTGCTCTCCCAGGTGTACTCGGAAGGTCATTTGAGCCCCGCGACCTTGCGCAGTTTGCACGAGAACAACGTGGTGGGAGACATGTGCACGGTCTTCATCCGTGAGGACGGAACGTACGCGGACATCGATCTGAATCGCCGCGCTTCCGGCCCCACACCGTCCGAACTGGCCCGAATCCCCCGCCGCCTGTGCGTGGCCTCCGGGCGCCACAAGGTCCGGGGCATCCTGGGTGCACTGCGCTCAGGAGCCGTCACGGACCTGGTGATTGATGACCGCACCGCCACGCAGGTTCTGGCCCACCTGGAGACCCAGACACCGGCCAGGCCAACGGCTGCTGCTGCCACCACCCATCAGCTCGACTGACGACGACGCCCCCGGCTCATCTCACGGGTACATCACGCCTGAGCGCGGGTCCTATCAGGTCCACCCAAACCGTTCACCACGGAACCGGCAGCATCACGGGCTGTGGCTGCTGCGGCGTCGTCATGGGTCTGGGCTGCACGGTCCTCCGCCTCACTGCGAGCCGTGTAGGCGGCCAGTTCGTCGGTCATCTTCTCCCGCGTCCATCCGAGTTCGGCTGCCGCGATCTGTGCGATTTCCTCCGCGGCATCCAACCCGTGGCGCGGTGCCGCGTAGGTCAACCGGGTCCGGGTGTCCATCAGGTCTTCCAGGTGCAGCGGGGATTCGTAGCGGCAGGCGTGAATGATCTCAGCGCGCACGTGCTGCTGAGCGTGCGGCAGGGGCTGGGCTGTGGCCGGATCTTCCTCCATGATGGCCAGCACCTCGTCATAGGCGCTGCCGTAACGGTGCAACAGGTCCTCCGTGTGTTGGCGTGTCCACTGATCGCCGGCCACCTCCTGAATCTCCTGGTGGATGGCGTCCATGCGAGCGGCCACACCCACCCAACCGTCAGCACCATGCAACAACACGCGGTCCGTGACGGAGGGACGCTGCGAGGCAGAATCCCCCAGGGCAAGGTCCACGGCGTCCTCTGCCATGACGCGGTAGGTGGTCAACTTGCCGCCGGCAATGGAGATCAGCCCGGGCACAGGTTCCATGACCGTGTGCTCACGGGAGACCTTGGTGGAAACCGCCTCCGACCCCGCTGATTCGTCCTTGGCCACCGGCTGCAACAAGGGCCGCAACCCGGCATACACACCGATCACGTCCTGGCGGGTGAGCGGATCCTCCAGAACCTGGTTGGCGTGATCCAAGACGTAGTCGATGTCCGCACCGGAGGCCACCGGGGTTTCCGGGCTCTGCTGGTACGGGGTGTCCGTGGTCCCGATGATCCAGTGATGCTCCCACGGGATCACGAACAACACGGACTTCTCTGTCTGCAGGATCAGGCCCACCTCACCGTTGATGCGTTCCCGCGGCACCACAATGTGAACCCCCTTGGAGGCCAACACCTGCAGTCCGGCTTCAGCACCAGCCAGATCCTGAAGATGCTCGGTCCACACACCGGTTGCGGAGATGACGTGCTTGGCCCTGACCGGGAACCGGCGCCCAGTTTCCTTGTCCTCCAACACGGCGCCGACCACCACGCGACCGTCTTGGAACTCGTCTTCTTCCGTGAGCAGTTCCACCACTTCTGTGCGGTTGGCAGCCAAAGCGCCTTGGCCCACGGCGGTCCGCAAGATGGTCAACACCAACCGGGCGTCGTCCACCCGAGCGTCCCAGTACTTGAAGGCACCCACGGAAGCGTCGTCGCGCAGATCCGGGAACTCATTGTTGATCTCCTCCACCGTGAGATGTTCACGGCGCGGCAGGGAGGAGACCTTGGAGCCCCATTGCGCCAGGGTGTCGTACAGCCCGATGCCCGTTCCCACGTAGGGCCGCTCCCATTTTTTGCTCAGCGGGTACAGGAAGGGCACCGCCCGGACCAGGTGGGGGGCCAGGTTGAACAGCAGGCGCTCGCGCTCCCCCAGAGCTTCGGCAACCAGCTTCACATCCAGCTGCTGCAGGTAACGCAATCCGCCGTGGACCAGTTTGGATGACCAGCGCGAGGTTGCCCCAGCCCAGTCCTGACCATCCACCACGGCTGTGCGCAGTCCGCGGGTGGCTGCATCCAGGGCAATGCCGGCACCCGTGATGCCACCACCCACCACCAGGACGTCCAACTGCTCACCATGTTCCATCTGCGTGAGTGCCTGCTCACGGGTCTGGGAGTTCATGGCTGTTCGGTGAAGGCGGTTCTGGTGGTGGGACATGACGGTCCTTTCAGGTCAGCGCACTTACCATGTGACGCTACCGGTTGAGTTGTGCCACGGTCACGGGCGTTCGCCGCGGACGATCTGGCGCAGCTTCTCCACCCGCGCCGCCAATTCCCGGTCATGCCCGTAGGCGGTGGGACGGTAGTAGTCCACACCCACCAGTTCATCCGGTGCGTACTGCTGGGGTGCCACCGCATTGGTGGCGTCATGGGCATAGACGTAGCCCTTGCCGTGCCCCAGCTTTTCCGCCCCTTTGTAGTGGGCGTCGCGCAGGTGCAGTGGCACCGGCCCGGCCTTGCCGGATCGCACATCGGCAATGGCGCGGTCGATGGCCATGTACGAGGCATTGGATTTGGGCGCGGTGGCCAGCAAGGTGGTGGCCTGTGCCAAGGGGATCCGCCCTTCCGGCATGCCGATCATCTGTACCGCCTGGGCTGCCGCCACTGCGGTGTGCAGAGCGGTGGGATCAGCGGTGCCGATGTCCTCCGTGGCAGAAATGATCAGGCGGCGGGCAATGAACCTGGGATCCTCCCCGGCCTCGATCATCCGTGCCAGATAGTGCAGAGCGGCATCCACATCGGAACCGCGAATGGACTTGATGAATGCGGAGATGACGTCGTAATGCTGGTCGCCGTCGCGGTCATAACGCAGCACCGCGCGGTCCATGGCCTCCGTGGTGTGCTCCACCGTGATCACCGGCGGTGTCCCGGAACCATCGGCGGCATCCGAACGCTCGGAGAGGGCGACTGCGGCCGCCGCCTCCAGCCCCGTCAAGGCCTTACGGGCATCGCCACCGCACAGTTCCAGCAGGTGAGCCCTCGCTTTGGGGTCCAGATGCACTTCACCGTTGAGTCCCCGGGGATCGAGGACGGCGCGATCCACCAGTTCCCCGATGTCCTCCGGCTCCAAGGACTTCAGCGTGAGCAACAGGGAACGGGAGAGCAACGGCGCGATCACTGAGAACGACGGATTCTCCGTGGTGGCTGCCACCAGAACCACCCATCGGTTCTCCACCCCGGGCAGCAGCGCATCCTGCTGGGCCTTGGTGAATCGGTGGATTTCATCGAGGAACAACACGGTGGTCCGCCCGTGCAGATCCCGATCCGTGAGCGCCTGATCCATGACCGCGCGGACGTCCTTGACTCCGGCGGTGATGGCGGACAGTTCCACGAACTTGCGGTGGGACCCCCGTGCAATCACGTGCGCAATGGTGGTCTTGCCGGTGCCCGGTGGACCCCACAGCATGATGGAGCTGGGACCGGCCGGCCCGCGGTCAGCCCCTGCCAGAACGTGCAGCGGGGATCCGGGCTTGAGCAGGTGCTTCTGCCCCACCACCTCATCCAGACTGCGGGGGCGCATGCGCACCGCCAACGGGGCCGTGGCCCGCCGTGGCGTGGTCACACGTGCAGCACCGGTGGCGGGTTGAGTGCCACCGGATTCATGGTCACCGCCGTCGGAGGGATCCTGCTGCGGTGAGAGATCAAAAAGGGAACTACTCACAGGCTCAGGTTATCGGCTGCCTCAGACAGCACATGTTCTCTCAGGCCAGGCTGGACCCACAGGTGACTTCAGCCGCGGCGCGGTTTTTTCAGTTCCTCGGAATCCAGAAGGATGGTCACGGGACCGTCGTTGGTCAGTGACACGGCCATCTGCGCCCCGAATTCTCCGGTCTCCACGTGCACGCCCAGATCCTGCAGCGCCTGGACGTAGGCCTCCACCAGGGGCTCGGAAACCGGCCCCGGTGCGGCATTGCTCCAGGAGGGGCGCCGCCCTCGCCGGCAGTCTGCATACAACGTGAACTGGCTGACCACAAGCACCGGCGCCCCCAGATCCAGGCACGATGCCTCTGCCTGATCCCGACCCTGGGCATCAACTCCACTGAGGATCCGCAGACCTGCAGTTTTGTCGGCCATCAGGTGAGCCACGGAGGCGTCGTCGTCGTGGGTGACACCCACCAGAGCCACCAGCCCGGGGGCGGTGAGACGGCCGGTGACCCGCTGGGTGCCGTCGGGGTCGGTCACGGTGACGGTGGCAGCACTGGCTCGTTGCAGAAGAACTCGCATGAGCCCATTTCATCATTGCGTGCCGTCATGCTCAGACCTTCAAGGACTGTGCTGGTCAGACCATCCATGCCTCTACGATCTTTCCATGACCACCACACCACTGCAGCGCACCAACGGCAAGCACTCTGCCGCCACCGCTCCCGGTGAGAACCGGGCGGCTCGCGCCATTGCAGCCATGCTCTCGCCCTCCATCTTGGCCAGCGCCGTGCTGCTGATTGCAGGGACCGTGGACAGCGGGTGGTGGGGTTTCTGGTGGGCGGCGGCAACTGCCGTGGTGCTGTTGGGACTGCCCATGGCTGTTCTGATCGCACTGTCGCGCCGCGGTGTGGTTGATTCGCGCTACGTCAGACGCCGCGAGCACAGGTTCCCGGTTTACGGCGGCGTGTGCGTGTTGATCGTCGCCGTGCTGGCAGCACAACTGTTGCTGGGACCGGCGTTGGGCATACCCATGTCCGTGACACTGACCGCCATGTTCCTGCTGCTGGGAGTGACCACGCTGATGGTCATCACCTTGGCGTGGAAGGTCTCAGCCCACACCGCCATGGCCGCCACCTTTGCCGTGGCCGTCCCCGTCCTAGCAGGGGGGTGGCTGGTGTTCCTCACCTGGATGGTTCCCGTGGCCGTGGCCTGGTCCCGTCTACGCACCGGGGATCACACCTACTGGCAGACCGTGGTGGGGATCTGGATGGGTGTGTTGATCGGAGGCTTCTACGGCCTCATGTGGAACTGGTCGATCTAGTCACTCAGTGTCAAGGTCATGCGTTGCTGCACTTTCCGTGCCCGGAAGTGCAGCAACGCATGATCTCGGCCTTTCAACGACGACGTTGCCCGCCCGCCGTCGTCCAGCTCAGTTCTCCTTGGGTTCGGACGGCTTGGCGTCCACTCCTGCTTCCTTGCGCTGCTGCGCGGTGATGGGCGCCGGAGCTGCCGTCAGGGGATCAAAGCCGCCACCGGTCTTGGGGAAGGCAATGACCTCTCGGATGGACTCCGTTCCGGCCAGCATGGCCACGGTGCGGTCCCAGCCCAGGGCGATGCCGCCGTGGGGCGGGGCGCCAAAGGCGAAGGCATCCAGCAGGAACCCGAACTTCTCCTGGGCCTCTTCCTCGGACAGGCCCATGACCTTGAACACCCGGTCCTGGATCTCGCGCTGGTGGATACGGATGGAGCCACCGCCCAGTTCCACGCCGTTGCACACGATGTCGTAGGCGTAGGCCAGTGCCATGCCGGGGTTGGTGTCAAAGGTGTCCAAGTATTCCGGCTTGGGTGAGGTGAAGGCGTGGTGCACGGCCGTCCAGGCACCGGATCCCACGGCAACGTCGCCGGAGGCAACGGCATCGGAGGCGGGTTCGAACATGGGTGCGTCCACCACCCACACGAATGCCCAGTCGCCGTCGTTGATCAGACCGGTGCGGTGGCCGATCTCCACACGTGCAGCCCCCAGCAGGGCGCGGGAAGGCTTGATCTCACCAGCGGCAAAGAAGATGCAGTCCCCGGGCTTGGCACCCGTGGCAGCGGCCAGGCCGGCCTTTTCGTCATCGGTGATGTTCTTGGCCACCGGGCCGGTGATCTCGCCGTCATCCTTGAGCAGGATGTGGGCCAGGCCCTTGGCGCCACGCTGCTTGGCCCACTCCTGCCAGGCATCCAGGGCGCGGCGCGGCTGGGAGGCACCACCGGGCATGACCACGGCACCCACGTACGGGGCCTGGAACACGCGGAACGGGGTGTCCTTGAAGTACTCGGTCAGATCAGTCAGTTCCAGGCCGAATCGCAGGTCCGGCTTGTCCGAACCGTACTTCTCCATGGCCTCGGCGTGGGTCATCCGGGGAATGGGGGTGGGGATCTGGACGTCGATCAGCTGCCACAGTTCACGCACCAGAGCCTCACCGAGCTCAATGATGTCGTCCTCCTCCACGAAGGAGGCCTCGATGTCCAGTTGGGTGAACTCGGGCTGACGATCGGCGCGGAAGTCCTCGTCCCGGTAGCACCGGGCGATCTGGAAGTACTTCTCCAACCCGCCCACCTGCAGCAACTGCTTGAAAAGCTGCGGGGACTGCGGCAGCGCGTACCAGGAACCCGGGGCCAGGCGAGCCGGCACCAGGAAGTCGCGGGCACCTTCCGGGGTGGAACGGGTCAGCGTGGGGGTTTCCACCTCCAGGTAACCACGGTCGTGCAACAGGTTCCGGGCCACCCGGTTGACCTCGGAACGCAGGCGCATGATGCGCGCAGGCTCGGGGCGGCGCAGGTCCAGGTAGCGGTACTTCAGGCGCGCTTCCTCACCCACCTCAACGTGCTCGTCGATCTGGAACGGCAAGGGGGCTGCGGTGTTCAGGACCTTGACCTCTTCGGCCATGATCTCCACCTCGCCGGAGGCCAGGTTGGGGTTCTCGTTGCCCTCGGGGCGCCGTTCCACCAAACCTGTGACCTGCAGGACGTACTCGTTGCGCAGGTGGTCAAAGTCTTCTTCGTTGCGCACCACCACCTGGGCCACACCGGAGGCGTCACGCAGGTCCAGGAAGGCCACTCCGCCGTGGTCACGACGACGCCCCACCCAACCTGCCAGGGTGACCGTTTGACCAATGAGCTCGGCGTTGAGTTCGCCAAGGCTGTGTGTGCGCAGCACTGATGAGTTCCTTACGTCCGTGGAGGGTTCGGGGGCAGTGATCACGCGCCAGTTCGACGACGCCCGCGGCTCGCCGTCAAGCGCCCGGGGTTTCGTTCACCGTGGGTTCACCGGCCACCCGTAGGTTTTTCTATGCCCGAGTCTACAGATCCAGACTTGGGCTTGTTCTCTTCAGCAGCCGATCCGCCAGGAGCATCGTGCCGTCTTCCTCACAGTCCCCCGCTACCCGTCCGAGCGAGCTCCAACGCCGCCTGGGTCTCACGGATGCCACCGTGATCGGGGTGGGTTCCATGGTGGGGGCAGGTGTTTTTGTGGCTTTTGCCCCGGCTGCCGCCCACGCAGGCTCGTGGCTGCTGGCCGCCGTGGTCTTGGCCGCCGTGGTGGCCTGGTGCAATGCCACGTCCACTGCACAGTTGGCAGCGCGGTACCCCAGTTCCGGCGGCACGTACGTCTACGCCAACCAGCGGTTGGGAGCGTGGCCCGGGTTCGTGGCCGGGTGGAGTTTTGTCACCGGCAAGACCGCCTCGGCTGCGGCCATGTCCATGACGTTCGGGCTCTATGTAGCCGGGTTGCTGGATGTGGCGGGCTTGCTGGATGCCCTGGGTCTTGCGGGCGCGCAGAACACTCCGCTGTGGGCCACGGTGTTTGCCGTGGTGGGAATCCTGACGTTGACCGGGATCAATCTGCTGGGCGTGACCAGGACAGCCACCGTCACCAAGGTGCTGGTGGGCTGTGTTCTGACCGTTCTGTTGTCCTTGGGCGTGGCCATGGCGGTGGTGGTGGGCAACCCATCAAACGGCGCCGGTCAGGCCACCAGCCCCGAACCTGGTTCCCTCTGGGGCGTGTTCCCCGCGGCGGCCTTGCTGTTCTTCGCCTTTGCCGGCTACGCCAGGATCGCCACTATGGGCGAGGAAGTCCGCGCTCCGCAGCGCACGATCCCACGCGCAATCCTGGGGGCGCTGAGCCTCACCTTGGTGCTGTACCTGGTGTTGGGTGCCCTGCTGCTGGCTGTGGTGGGACCGGCTGCACTGGCTGATTCGGATGCCCCCATGCTCACCGCCGTGCACGCACTCGGCCTTTCCCACGGGCTCACATCCGCGACCGCCACCGCCGTGACCGTGGCCGCCGCCCTGGGCACACTGGGCGCCCTGCTGGCCTTGATCGCCGGAATCTCCAGGACCTCCCTGGCCATGGCCCGTTCCCGTGACCTGCCCAGCCCCCTCACCGCAGTCTCAGGCCGCGGCGTGCCGTGGGTCTCCGAACTCACGACGGCGGTACTGGTGATCGCCTTGGTGCTTCTCACGGACGTCTACACCGTGATCGGGTTCTCGTCCTTTGGCGTGCTGGTCTACTACGCCCTGGCAAATCTCTCGGCCCTGACCCTGGGTGATCGCCCCTGGTGGGCACCACGTGTGGTCAACATTGTGGGGCTGGTGGGGTGCTTGGCTCTGGCGTTCTCATTGCCCTGGACCTCCGTGGTCACCATGGTGGTGGTGCTGGCACTCGGAATCCTGGGCCGCGCTCTGTATCGGGCGCTCAGGCCTGCGAGGCACTGACGGACACGGACAGGTCCTCGGCCGGCGGCATCCAGAGACTCGGGTCCGCAGGGACCTGTTCGCCCGAGCGGATGTCCTTGACCTCGTGGGTGACCACGCCATCGTCCTCGATCGAGGAGAACCAGACGAACGGGATGCCGCGCTTGTCCGCGTACTTGATCTGCTTGCCGAACTTGGCTGCACTGGCGGAGACCTCGCACGCGATGCCACGGGCACGCAACTGCGTGGCCACGTCCTGGGCATCGGACCAGGAGTCCTCGTCCACCAGGGAGATCAGCACGGCCGTGGGCACCGCACGGGAGGCCAGGGCCAGGTTCTGCCCAAGTATCCGGGAGACCAAACGGGTGACTCCGATAGACAACCCCACCCCGGGGAACGTGCGCTTGCCTGAGGTGGCCAGGGATTCGTAGCGGCCACCGGAGCAGATGGAGCCCAGCTTCTCGTGCCCCACCAGCACCGTCTCGTACACCGTGCCGGTGTAGTAGTCCAGGCCGCGGGCGATGGACAGATCGGCCACCATCTTCCCCGGTGCCCGGCGCACGCCCTCGGCCATGACCTCGGCCAGTTCGCTCAGGCCCTCCTCCAACAGCTCGTCAGCCACACCCAGTGCCCGGACCTGCTCCACAAAGGTGCCGTCCTCCGTGCGGATCGATGCCAACTCCAGCGCGGCATGAGCCTGCTCTGCTGTGGCGCCCACGTTCTGTTGCAAGTTGGCAGCAACCTTGTCCGCACCGAACTTCTCCAGCTTGTCGATCTCGCGCAGCACCGCAGGAGCGTCGGTGAGCCCGATGCCACGGTAAAAACCTTCGGCCAGCTTGCGGTTGTTGACCCGCAACTTGAACTCCGGGATCGGCAACTTGGAGAGAGCATCGATCATGACCAGCGCGAGTTCAACGTCGTACCGGAAGGGCAACGTCCCGTCACCCACGACGTCGATGTCCGCCTGGGTGAACTCGCGCGCACGGCCGTCCTGCGGCCGCTCCCCACGCCACACCTTCTGGATCTGGTAACGCCGGAACGGGAAGTTCAGGTGCCCGGCGTTGTCCACCACGTACCGGGCAAAAGGCACAGTGAGGTCAAAGTGCAGGGCGAGTTTGCCCTCCTTGGCCACGGCGGCGGCTTCCTCGTCCTCTGCCAGACGGGAGATTCCGTACACCTCTTTGTCGATCTCCCCCTTGCGCAGCAGCTGATCCACGGTTTCCACCGCGCGGGTTTCAATGGAGGAGAAGCCGTGCAACTCAAAAGTCTCCCGCAAGGTGTCCAGCACGTGCAGCTCCACCAGGCGCTCTGCGGGCAGCCATTCGGGGAAGCCGGACAGGGAGGTCTTGGGAGCCATGCTGAGTTACTCCTGGGAGGTGATGGGGAATGGGACGCAGACCATCTTATGGGCTGGGCAGCAACCGCCCGGACGGGTGTTTCCGTCGTCGTGAGTCCGGCACCGGGCCCGCCCATGACTACCATGGTGTTTCGTACAGTGTCGCGGGTTACGCCGCGGCCCCAGGACAAGCTGCCGAACGCCCCCGGATCCCCGGGTTCGCGGGTCGGCACGAGTGAAAGAGTTCCAGCGGTGACCGAACGTCTCGAATCCGACGACCAGACCCAGCCCCAGGTGCCCACACCCGCGGCCGTCAAACCCTCTGGCGTCAAGCCCTCCCCCGCAGTACCCAAGCCCGCTGCCCCCGCCTCCAGTGCCAGCGCTTCACCTGAGAGCGCCTCAGCTGAGACCGCCTCCGGTGCCAACTCCTCAGATGGCAACACAGCCGCCACGCCGGGTCCCGTCCCCGGTCCCGACGCTGCTGCCTCCAAGGCGTCCAACCACACCACCGGTGCCCCCGCCAAGGCAGAAGCACACGGCGCCGGTTCGGCCGACGGCGTGTCGGCCGAACAGCTCGAGGCAGCACGCCCTTTCGGTGAAGTCACCGAGGACGGCCACGTCTACGTTCTGGTGGACGGTGAGCGGGTGCTGTGCGGACAGGTACCTGAGGTCCCGGCGGATGAGGCACTGGCCTACTTTGTCAAGAAGTTCGAGGACGCCCGCACCTTGGTCAACGTTCTGGAACAGCGGGTGGAGGCAGGGACTGCGTCCTCGGACATGAACCGCAACGCGGATCACGTCATGGCTCAGCTGGCCGAACGCAAGCTCGTGGGCGACGTCAAGGCCCTGGAGGCCCGTTTGGAAGCTCTGCGCCCGCGGATCGCAGAGCTCGAGGCCGAGCACAAGCGCGCCACGGAGGCTGCCAAGGCCGAACACTTTGCCCAGCGGGACGCAATCGTCAAGGAAGCCGAACAGATCGCCGAACAGGATCCGCAGAAGATCCAGTGGAAGCAGTCTTCTGCTCGCATGGCCGAGCTCTTCGATTCCTGGAAGGCGCACCAGAAGTCCGGAATCCGGCTCTCCCGCAAGGACGAGGAATCCCTGTGGAAGCGCTTCCGCAACGCCCGCACCACCTTTGACCGCCACCGCCGCGCGTACTTCTCCAAGCTGGATGAGAACAACGCCGAGGCCAAGCGCGTCAAGGAAAGGCTGATCGCGGAGGCTGAAGCCCTGCAGAGCTCCACCGACTGGAACGTGACGGCCGGCAAGTACCGCGACCTCATGGACCGTTGGAAGTCTTCCCCGCGGGCCTCCCGCCGTGACGACGACGCCCTGTGGGTCCGGTTCCGTGCCGCCCAGGACGTGTTCTTTGATGCCCGCAAGTCCGCCAATGACCAGGTGGAGCAGGAGTTCGAGGAGAACCTCAAGCTCAAGCAGGAACTGGTGGAGGAGGCCAAGCAGCTTCTGCCCGTCACGGATCTCCGTGCTGCCCGCAAGAAGCTCTCCGGCATCCAGGACCGCTGGGATCAGATCGGCAAGGTTCCGCGTACCCACTTCAAGCGCATCGAAAACGAGTTGCAGGCCGTGGAGGAAGCAGTCCGTGACGCCGATTCCGGCACCCGCGCCAAGAAGGTGGCATCCGAGTCCGAGGTGCGCTCCAACAGCCTGCTGACTCAGGCCGAGGAGAAGGTGGCGGAACTGCAGGGTCAGATCTCCGCGGCCGAATCCACCGGCGACTCCGCCCGAGCCAAGAAACTGGGCAAGGAACTGAGCAGTGCTGAGGCCATGCGGGACATGATCAAGCGCAGTGCTGCCGGGTTGTGACGTGCGGCTGCCGGCTGGAGAGCTGAGCCGGCGGGGCTGAACACACTGGCTGACGGGGGTCGTTCATCCACAGGATGGACGACCCCCTTCCCGTTGGTCCAGGCCACTGGCTTGGATGGAGGCATGACCGTCGAATCCCGTTGGCCCGTGGGCCTGAGCCTGGTTGATTCCACACCGGCTGTTCTGCGCGGCGCACCGTCGGTTCAGCAGCCAACCCTGTGGATGGCTCACGGAGCCGGGACGGTACCGCCGGGCTGGGAGACTACGACCGCCGTCGTGAATGGTGCAGAGCTCTCCGCCCTGGTGACAGACTCAGCTCTGGTGCCGGTTCTGGGACCGGTCCATGTGGCCGTGGGCACTGCCCAGACGCGGCAGGTCAAGGCCGCTGCGGTGGCGGTGTGCGTTCCACGCAGGGTCCGGGAGTCCGCCATCCTGCACCGGGGATCGGCCGCTTGGTTCCATGCCTGCGCCACCCCGCCCTCCGTGCTGGAGTTCGTCACGCACCGGGAGAATCGCTGCAGCACTCGCCCAGCACCGCCCAGTGCCGCGGTGCGATGGACCGTGCGTCAGCTGCTCTACGAGCCCCAGGACGTTGACCACTTTCACGGGTGCTGCGTGACCACACCGTTGCGCACGGCCGCGGATCTGGCCTGTTGGGAGGATCCCGCAGGGCTGGCGGCATTACGGCTGCTGTTGACCGCACCCCATCTGGGCGTTGACGGCGCGCAGGTGGTGGGCTTGTTACGCGCTCGTTCCCGGTTGCCACACCGCACCAGAGGCGTGATCACGGTCCGCAAGGTGTGCAGGCAGTTGGGCTTGCCGGTTCCCGCATGAGGGCAGCCGGTGGTCCCTGGTTCAGGTCGTGGACCGCGGTTTCTCCGGCAGACGCTGCTGAGCGGAAGTCCGGTAGACGTCGTACACGCCGTCAATGTTGCGGACCTGGTTGAGCACGTGGTCCAGGTACCGGGCATCCCCCATCTCAAACGAGAACCGGGAGATGGCCAGACGGTCCGAGGACGTGTGGACATTGGCCGCCAGAATGTTCACGTGGTTCTCGGAAAGCACGCGGGTGACATCGGAGAGCAACTTCTGCCGGTCCAGGGCCTCCACCTGAATCTCCACCAGGAACACCGAGGACTGCGTGGGCGCCCAATGCACTGATATCCGGCGCTCGGATTCGGTCTGGTTGCGCATGTTGGAACAGTCCACCCGGTGCACGGAAATGCCCTGCCCGCGGGTCACGAAACCCACGATCTCGTCCGGCGGCACGGGCGTGCAGCACCGCGCCAACTTCACGTACACGTCCGAGGCCCCGTCCACCGCCACCCCGGAATCGGCAACCCCCTGTCTGACGGGTCGGATGGCGGAGATGGTGTCCGCGAAGTCCTCCACGGAACCGTCGGCACCGCCGGCGGACTCCACCAACAGGTCGATGACCTCCCGGGAGGAGACAGTTTCATTGCCGATGGCCTCGTACAGGGCCGTGATGTCCGTCTTGTTCAACTGCTGGGCAACGGAGACCAGGGCCTCCTGGGTCACGGTGCGCTGCAACGGCAGGTGATGCTTGCGCAGGGCACGGGTCAACGCCTCCTGACCGCGGGTGATCGCCTCCTCCCGGCGCTCCTTGGTGAAGAACTGCTTGATCTTCTGCCGCGCCCGTGGGGAGGAGACAAACTTCAACCAGTCCTGGGAGGGCGCGGCATCCGGAGACTTGGAGGTGAGCACCTCCACCCAGTCGCCGTGCTGCAAGGTGGAGGACAGTGCCACCAGCTTGCCGTTGACACGGGCACCAATGGTCTTCTGCCCCACCTCGGTGTGCACCGCGTAGGCAAAGTCCACCGGGGTGGAACCTGCCGGCAAGGCCATGACGTCCCCGCGCGGGGTGAACACGTAGACCTCTTTGGTGTCGATCTGATAGCGCAGGGAATCCAGGAACTCAGTGGAGTCCTTGGTGTCGTCCTGCCATGAGACCAAGGACTTCAACCATCCCATGTCCTGGGAGCTGGCCTTGGGGGTGTCACCGGCACCACCCGAGCGCGCGTGGTCCTTGTACTTCCAGTGCGCGGCCACACCGTATTCGGCCCGACGGTGCATCTCGTGGGTACGTATCTGGATCTCCACGGGCCGACCACCGGGTCCCAGCACCGTGGTGTGCAAGGACTGGTACATGTTGAACTTGGGCATGGCGATGTAGTCCTTGAACCGCCCCGGCAGCGGACGCCACCGCGCGTGCAAGGAACCCAGCGCCGCGTAGCACTCGCGCACGGAGGAGACCAGGACCCGCACCGCCAGCAGATCGTGGATCTCGTTGAAGTCCTTACCGCGCACAATCATCTTTTGGTACACGGAGTAGTAGTGCTTGGGTCGGCCGGTGATCACGGCCTCAATCCCCGATTCGGCCAGGTCCTCGGCCACCAAACTGCGGATCTGCGCCAGATTCCGCTCCCGCTGGGGCTGACGCTCCCCCACCATGCGGACTATTTCGTCGTAGATCTTGGGGTACAACGCCGCAAAGGACAGGTCCTCCAGCTCCCACTTGATGGTGTTCAAGCCCAAGCGGTGGGCCAGTGGCGCAAAGATCTCCAGGGTCTCCCGGGCCTTCTTGGCAGAGGATTCCTGGGAGACGAACCGCCAGGTGCGGGCATTGTGGAGCCGGTCGGCCAGTTTGATCAGCAGCACCCGGATGTCCCGGGCCATGGCCACGATCATCTTGCGCACGGTCTCCGCTTGGGCGTGTTCCCCGTACTGGACCTTCTCCAGTTTGGTCACGCCGTCCACCAGCTGGGCGACTTCCTCACCGAACTCCTGGCTCAGCTGCTCCAACGTGTAGTCGGTGTCCTCCACGGTGTCGTGCAGCAAGGCAGCCACCAACACCGGACCGGTCATTCCCAGCTCCGCCAAGATGGTGGTCACCGCCACCGGGTGGGTGATGTAGGGATCCCCGCTCTTGCGCTTCTGGCCTTCGTGCTGACGGTCTGCAACGGCAAAAGCACGCTGCAACACCGTCACGTCCTCCTGCGGTGCGTTTTCCCGGACAGTGCGCAACAGAGGTTCAATCAGCGGGGACTGAGAAATGGAGGCACCGGAGAGATACGACAGCGCGGAGCGCATCCGCTCAGAGCGCCCAGGGAACACGGGCCGCCCGAACACCGGCCGGGCGGCGGGAACCACACCGTGGGTACCGGAGGTGGTGGACCCCGTCCGGCCACCTGCACCAGCAGGCGACGACGACGCACCACCTCCTTGCGCGTCTCCATCCACCGGTGCGGTTGCACCAGCATGAGCGGTGGTGGCATCAGGCGCGCGCAAGGACTCCGGGTGCTGGCCCCGATCGGACTGGATCGAGTTCTGCTCCACGGTGTCCTCCTAGCTCAACATCTCTGACACAGCGCCGGATCACCGGCTGGGTCAGGGACACCATTCTAGGACCGTCCGGGAACCTCTCCGACTGCGGACTCGCTGTGGGCAGAAGCCTGGGTTCGGGCCCTCTCGGAAGCGTCGGTCGGTTGGGCGGCATGGGTCGGTTGGGCAACATCAGTAGGTTCTGTAGCCGGCGCATCCACCGTTTCGGCCTGATACGCCAGGTCCGCTGCACGGGCTTCCTGCTGCTTCACACCGGGTTCCACAGACCGCAAAGCCGCGTACACGGGGGTGGCCACGAACAGCGTGGCCAGGGTGCCCCAAACGATGCCCACAAACTGTGCCAGGGCCAGGTCCTTCAACGTCCCTGCCCCCAGCAGGGCGGCGCCGATGAACAAGATGGAGCCCACGGGCAGCAGTCCCACCACGGAGGTGTTGATGGAACGCACCAAGGTCTGGTTGGCGGCCAGGTTCACCTGATCGGAGAATCCGCGATTCAACCGTGGCGGTGGCGCGCTGCCGTCCAGCAACCCGCGGGTGTTCTCACGGACCTTGTCAAAGACCACCACGGTGTCATACAGCGAGTAGGACAACACGGTGAGGAACCCGATGATGGCCGATGGTGTGACCTCAAAACCCACCAGAGAGTAGGTGCCCACCGTCAGGGCCACCGTGACGAACACACCGGCCATGGAGGCCAGGGACATCTTCCAGGTGCGGAAGTACAGCGCCATGACCACGGCGGTCAGGGCCAGGAAGATCACCAGACCGCGGATCATCTGCTGGGAAATCCCGGCACCCCACGTGGGACCCACAAAGTTGGAGGCCACCTGATCCTCTGAGACGTCGTAGGCCTGAACCAGCGCTTCACGCACCGCCAAGGTTTGGTCGTCGTCGAGTTGTTCGGTCTGCACTCGAATGGTGCCGGGGGCGATGTTGGTGACCGTGGATTCGCCGTCGTGCCCGGTGGAGGTCACGGCCTCCTGGCCCGGTTCCAGGCTGCTGTCCGCAACGTTGGAGACCACGAATTCCGAGCCACCCGTGAAGTCGATGCCCAAGTTGAATCCCCCACGGACCACAGGGATCAGTGCGGAGATCACCACCAGCAAGGCTGCGATGCTCAACCACAACTTGCGCTTGGGGACAAACGGAAAGGACTTCCGTCCGCTGTAGAGGTCGTTACCGAAATCGGCGAACCGTGACATCAGGCCTCTCCCTTCTCCGTGGTGGTGTTCTCAGCAGGCGCCCGGCCTCCGGAAGCAGCGGACAGTCGTGCTTGACGACGACGCTCGGCCAGCGTGAGACCGTCATTGACACCGGTGGCCACCTTGATCGGTGGTTGATCCTCCTGCGGTGCGGCCTCTGGCTCTGCGGTCTGCTCCGTCTGAGAGGTTGCTGCCTCTGGGGACCAAGGTTGGGCCGGGGCGCTGTCCTCCGTACGGGAGGTGGTGGGGTCGGCGTCGTCGATCTGGGTGGCACCGGAGGCGGGGTCAAGATCGTCCGGGGTGCGCAACCGTCCCGATCCGCGGTAGAAGGGCACGGCGTCCAGCGCCTTGGGGTCCAGTCCGGACCCGGGGCTGCCGCGGCCAAAGTACTTGGTGCGGGAGAGGTAGACCATGACCGGGTGGGTGAAGAAGAAAACCACCAGCAGATCGATCACCGCGGTGAGACCCAGGGTGAAGGCGAACCCGCGCACGTTGCCCACGGCCACAAAGTAGAGCACCACGGAGGCGATCAGGTTCACGGCCTTGGAGGCCAAGATGGTCTGCTGCGCGCGTTTCCACCCGTGATCGATGGCCGAGGGAATGGTGCGTCCGATGCGGACCTCATCCCTGATGCGTTCGAAGTACACGATGAAGGAGTCCGCTGCCATGCCGATGGCCACCACCAGACCGGCCACACCGGCCAGGGACAGCCGGTAGTTCAGTGCCCAGCCCAGAAGCGTGATGGCAAGCCAGGACATCAGCCCCAACACGATCAGGGAGATGATGTTGACCCAGCCCAGCCACCTGTACTGGATGATGGACCACACTGCCACCAGCAGCAGGCCGATCAGCCCGGCAATGATGCCCATGCGCAGCTGATCAGCACCCAGGGTGGCGGAGATCTGCTGCTCGGAGGCAATGGAGAAGCTGACGGGAAGGGACCCGTAACGCAGCTGCTCGGCCAGGAACGATGCCGATTCCTCCGTGAACCGTCCCGTGATCTGGGCCTGGCCGTTGGGGATCACGGCGTTCATCTGGGGGGCGGAGATCACTTCACCGTCCAGCAGAATGGCGAACTGGTTGCGCGGATCCCCGGGTGTGGTCTGGCCGATGTTGTAGAGGCGTTCGGAGAGCTGCTGGAAGGTCTCCGTGCCTTCAGAGTTGAACTGAAGGTCAACAGCCCACTGTCCGGTGGTGGTACCTCCCTGACCTTGGGCCATGCCGTAGCTCGAGTCAGAAATCTCCGTGCCTTGGATCTCCACCGGACCCAAGATGTATTTGGTGCCTGCCTCCGGTTCACAGGCGATCACGGCCTGATCCGGGTTCTGCGCAGCACGCTCCTCCGGGCTCTGCGGTTGGGTGCAGTCCGTGGATTCGAACTCCTGCATCAGATCAGCGGTGATCCAAGTGGTGTCAGAGGAGTCGGCGGGTTCCGCGGTGGGGTTCGGCAACTGGTCCTCAGCCGTGCGCTGATCCTCCGGAACCGCCTCAGCCGCGCCCGTCAACAGCACAGGACGGAAACTCATCTGTGCTGAGGTCTGGATGAGTTCGCGGGTGGCACTGTCCGGAGCGCCCGGCATGGACACCACAATGTTGGAGCCACCCTGTGTGGTGACCTCCGCCTCTGAGACACCCGAGCCGTCCACACGCTGGCGGATGATCTCCACCGCCTGATCCAGCTGTTCCTGGGTGATCTCCTGCCCGGCGTCCTCACCCTGCAACCGCGGGGTCAGGACCATCTGGGTGCCACCCTCAAGATCCAAGGCCAGGCGCGGGGTCCAGTCCGTGCTGCCACGTCCGGCACCCCAGGCCAACAGACCGATCAACGCCAGCATCACCACGGTCAACGCAATCAGGGACGTCCGGGCGCGGCTCAGGGCGCGGGAAATCTCCGTGCGGTCTTTGACCGATGTGGTGGATGAACTCTTCCGAGACCCCTCAGGGGGTTGAGAAGTGGCAGTCGCCATGGGCAGGGTCCTTGTCAGCGGTACTCGTTCTACAGCAGCAGGCACCGGCCGGGAATCAGGCCGATCAGTGTTGCTGCCAGATCATGTGGTCACAGTAAAGCGTCCACCAGGGATAATCCCCGGTGGACGCTACACCACAAGATCAGTTGTTCTCTGTGCTGGTGGCACCGGTGTTGCCGGTGCCCTGTTCACCCGGGGTCTGATCATCCACCACGGTCGTCAGCGTCTGCAGGTGAACGGTCACCTGGGTTCCGGGAGCGATTTCCAGAAACGCTTTGACGGCTTCCTGATCAATGCTGACCACCCGGCCGTAAAGACCGTAACTGGTCATCACCTGGGTGCCGGGGACCATCTTGGACTGCTGGTCCTTCATCTTCTGCTGTTGACGGCGCCGGTTGCGGTTGGTGAACCAGAACATCAGCACCAGCAGACCGATCATCACACCGAAGAACAGGAACTGGCCTGAGCCTCCGGCGTTCTGACCGGCGGCCGACAAGCTGGCATCAGTCTGGGCGGACACGATGGGCTGGGCGGTCAAGGCGGGGGTCAGTGCGGAGGAAAGCACGTGGTCTCCTGATTCTGCAGCCAGGCTGCATCGGTGGTTCTCACGGTGGTGCTGCTGGTGTCACCGTGACGGAAGTTCACATGGCGTACCGGCGCAGGGGCCACACGCGCATCCACTCATGGTAGGTGACTGACCGTCTGAGGTTGGCCTGACCGGCCTCAGTGTTCGCTGTCCGAGTCAGTTTCCGGCCGCTGGAGTGCGGGGTCCCCAAAGGCGGCATGGGCTGGAACCGCAAGTCCCAGATGCTCCCAGGCAGCCGGCATGGCGATGCGCCCACGCGGGGTTCGGGCCAGCAGACCTTCCCGCACCAGATAGGGCTCAGCCACTTCCTCCACGGTTTCGGTTTCCTCGCCCACGGCGATGGCCAGGGTGGAGAGCCCCACCGGCCCGCCGCCGAAGTGTTTGACCAGGGCCTCCAGGACACTGCGGTCCAGGCGGTCCAGCCCGCGTGGGTCCACCTCGTACATTTCCAACGCCGAAGACGCTGCCCGCGAATCAATGCGACTCACACCGTGCACCAACGCCCAGTCGCGGACACGGCGCAACAAACGGTTGGCAATACGCGGGGTACCCCTGGAACGGGAGGCCACTTCTTGAAAACCTTCCGTGCTCAGGTCCAGGTCCAACAGACCGGCGGAACGGCGCAGCACGCTGACCAGTTCCTCCACCGCGTAGAACTCCAGGTGTCCGGTGAATCCGAAACGGTCACGCAAGGGTCCGGGCAACAGGCCCGCACGCGTGGTGGCGCCCACCAGGGTGAACGGCGGAAGATCCAGGGGAATGGAGGTGGCACCGGCACCCTTGCCCACCACAATGTCCACGCGGAAGTCCTCCATGGCCATGTAGAGCATTTCCTCCGCAGGCCGTGACATGCGGTGGATCTCATCCAGGAACAACACCTCCCCTTCCGTCAGGGAGGACAGAATGGCGGCCAGATCACCGGTGTGTTGGATGGCCGGGCCGGAGGAGATCCGCAGAGGAGCACCCATCTCCTCGGCAATGATCATGGCCAGGGTGGTTTTGCCGAGTCCAGGAGGCCCCGAGAGCAGGACGTGATCAGCACTGCGGCCCCTGAGCTTGGAGGCCTCCAACACCAGGGACAACTGGCGCCGCACCCGCGGTTGACCCACAAAGTCATCCAGGGTTCCTGGGCGCAGGGCTGCTTCCACGGTCTTCTCATCAGGTTCCGTGTCTGCTGCCACCAGGCGGTCTCGACCGTTCACGGCTGCGCGATCACCGGCCACGGTCACGCTCCCCCGCCGCCGTGGAGGCTCGTGCCCCCAACCAGGCCAGAACGGTGCGCAGAATCACTGCCACATCTCCGGACTCCGCAAGTTCTTCGCTGCCAACCAGGGCGTCGTCGATGGCTTGGGATGCATCCTTCTCATTCCAGCCCAGACCCACCAGTGCCTCGGTGACCTGGATGCGCCACACGGGCAGTGCCGGCTCGGCTGGTGACGGCGAGGAAGTCTGCGGGGCATCCGCAGGGACCAGTTTGTCCGCCAGTTCCAGCACGATGCGCTTGGCCCCTTTGGGCCCAATGCCTGGAACAGCGGTGAAGGCTTTGGGATCCCCACTGGCTATTGCGGCACGGACGTCGTCGGGACCCAAGGTGGCCAGAACGGCCAGTGCAGTGCGTGGTCCCACTCCGGAGACGCCCAGCATGGTTTCGAAAACTTCCTTCTCCTGGGTGTCGGCAAAACCGAACAGGAGCGGGGAATCATCCTTGCGAGCCACATAGGAGGTGGCCAGTGTGGCTTCCCGGCCGGTGTGGAGACCGGAGAGGGTCAGCGGGGTGACCTGGACTTCCAGGCCCAGCCCGTGAACGTCCACCACCACGGTGCTCAAGCCCTTGTGCAGAACTTCTCCGCGCACCGCTGCAATCATGGGGGTCCTTCCGTGGGGTGGCCCGAGCTGCGGCACACCTTCAACCAGCAGACTCGAACATGTGTACTATTCGCTGCCCAGACTAGCAGCGCTGCGGTCAAACCACGGCTTCAGCGCCCGCCGCGCCGAGCTTTCTGTTCAGCAACCTTCCACGCCCTCTGTGCGGGCGTGAGTCGTGAACCGCCGGCGGCCTGCAGTCGCGCCAGCCGAGTCTGTGCGCCCTGGTGGGTGGCCGTGGCGGCCTGGGCGTCGTAGCCCGAGCCCACGCCCGAGCGCCACCCGTGGCAGATGGCGATGGCAATGGCGTCTGCGGCATCCGCAGGTTTGGGCGGGGCTGACAGGCCCAGGATGCGCACCACCATGCGCGTCACGGCGTCCTTGTCAGCAGCACCGTCCCCCGTCACGGCCGCTTTGACCTCGGACGGGGTGTGCCAGGCCACCGGCACCTTGCGCCGAGCCGCCTCCGCAATCACGGCGCCCGAGGCCTGCGCCGTACCCACCACGGTGGGCGCGTTGTTCTGGGCGAACAACCGCTCAATGGCCAGCGCATCTGGGTGGTAGCGATCCATCATGGATTCCGCTGCCACCGCGATGCTCAGGATGCGTTGTTCCAGTGGCTGATCTGCTGAGGTGCCCTGCACTTCGTGATGGATCCATTCCACCTGCCGGTTGGCGCGCATCCGCACCACACCGAATCCGCAGCGGGTCAGCCCGGGGTCAACCCCCAGGATGACCTGCTCGGCAGTGGACATTCAGCCCTGGGCCTCGAGCTGAGCCAGGACCTCCGGGGAGATCTCGGCATTCGAGTAGACGTTCTGGACGTCGTCCAGGGCCTCCACGGCATCGGCCAGGCGCAAGAACTTGGCTGCGCCGTCGGCATCCAGGTCCACCTTCATGTTGGCGCGGAAGACGGGGTCGTCGTTGTTGTACTCCAGTCCCGCTTCCTCCAGGGCGGTGCGGATGGCGCCAAGGTCGGTGGCTTCGGAGACCACTTCAAAGACCTCGTCCTCTTCCACGACTTCCTCAGCACCGGCATCCAGGACGGCCATCAGGACGTCGTCCTCGGTCAGGCCGTCGGTCTTGGTCACCTCTGCCACGCCCTTGCGTTCGAACATGAACATCACGGAGCCGGGGTCGGCCATGGTGCCACCGTTGCGGGTGACGGCCACACGCACCTCAGAGGCAGCGCGGTTCTTGTTGTCCGTCAAGCACTCGATGTAGAGCGCGGAACCCTGCGGGCCACGGGCCTCGTAGAAGATTTCCGAGTAGTCGATGACTTCACCGGTCAGCCCGGCTCCACGCTTGATGGCGCGGTCAATGTTGTCATTGGGCACGGAGTTCTTCTTGGCCTTGGACACCGCCAGATCCAGTGCCGGGTTGCCTGCGGTGTCCGGCCCGCCCTGACGCGCAGCAACTTCAATGCCCTTGATGTACTTGGCAAAGGCCTTGGCGCGCTTGGCATCGATCGCGGCCTTCTTGTGCTTGGTGGTGGCCCATTTGGAGTGACCTGACATGTGTGCCTCCTGTGGCAAAAAATATTGTGTGCGCTCCGGCACCGGATGCTTCTGCGCGGCAGCGGGTCAGCCGGCTCCGGAAAAATCTGGCAGCCAGTCTAGTCCTGGCGGAGAACACGGGGTGTGTTCGGCTCAGCGCGGTCTGGACTGGGCCACCTCACGGGCCTTGGTGGCCAGGGTGTCATTGAGGGGTTCCAGATGGTAATGGGAGTAACGACGACGCACCGCGGTTGCGATCAGATGATCCGCCAGGGCGGGGTTCTTGGGCAACAGGGATCCATGCAGGTAGGAGCCGATGACCTCCTTGGTCACCGCACCTTCCGTACCGTCCTGGCCATCGTTGCCGGCACCTGCCACCACGCGTGCCAAGGGCTGCTGCCCGGCCCCCAGCTTGGTCAGTCCCGAGTGGTTTTCATAGCCGATGATGGTCCCGAATTTCTCCGACTCGGTCACGATGTTGCCGATCAGCCGCTGCTCACCACCTACCGTCGTCAGATCAAAAATCCCCACACCCGGCAGGGTCTGGCCGCCGATCGTGCGGAATTCGTGCCCAAAGAGTTGGTACAGACCGCAGATGGCCAGCATGGGGGCGCCGTCGTCAACCAACTGCATCAGGACCGGCTTGATGCTCTGGAGGTCCTCCATGACCCGGAACTGCCCGGAGTCCTGGCCGCCGCCGCCCACTAAAATGTCGCCGTCGGCAGGGAAGGAGTCCCCGGGGTTGTAGTCGGTGAGCTTGACCCCGTAGCCGCGCTTTTCCAGGCGACGCTTCAAGGTCAAGGTGTTGCCCCAGTCACCGTAGATGTTCATGTCCCGAGGGTAGAGCTGGACCAGGTGGATCTCCCCCAGCCCCCCGGGCTCCACGGTGTCTGTGGGCGAACCTGATCCCGGGGTCTGCGGGAACATGGACGTTGTGGTGGTCATGGCTCAGATCTCCGGGACGTCGGCGACTGCGCGCAGTGCGCGGCGCAGGGACAGCATGGCCGTGTAGGTGCAGAACACTCGCATGGGGCGGCCGTCAGCGGCGGTGATGAACTTGTGCAAGGACTCGGTCAGATCCGGTTCCACTTCTTGGATGGGGACTTGGTCGTAGTCCAGTCGCAAGGCCATGTCCCACGCGCGGGTGCCCGTGACCAGATCCACACCGCCTGCCCGCAGGGAGTCGAATTCGACGTCCCACAGCCAAGAGACGTCCCGGCCGTCAGCGTATTCGTCGTTGATCGCAATCATGGTGGCGTAGGCCTCCGGCTTGGCGGAGGCCAGGGAGAGGCGGAAGCCCGCGGGGTTCTTGACCAACAACAACTGCAGCGGGGTCTCTCCCACCGTGATGGTCTCACCTCGGCCGAACGCAGGCGTCACCCGGGACAATTCATCCAGCAGGGATTCGACTCCGGCGCCCGCAGCTTTCACCGCGCGGCCGTCATCCGTGACCGTGAGCGCCAAGGCCAGTGCACCGGCGGCGTTGTAGACGTTGTAGACACCGTAGAGGTGAACCTTGGCCTGGGCGGGTTGACCGTGCACCAGGAAGTCGACGTCCGTGGCCTCAAAGTGGGCCAGCTCCACCACGGGCTCAGGCTGGGGCGCGCCCTCCGGTGTGGGGGCGGCAGGGCCGTCGGCGGCGCGCATGTCGTCGTCCGAGGGGAACATGGGCCGCAACTGCTCGGAGAGTCCGTACCAGAGCACACGCGTATCGGGCTGGACGTCCTGGGCCAGGGAGGCAATGCGCGGATCCTCGCGGTTGAGAATCACCGCCTCCGTGGTGGCAGCTGCCACTTGGGCCAGCATCTGGCGAGTGGTGTCAATTTCCCCAAAACGGTCCAGCTGGTCCCGCATCACGTTCAGCAGCAGGGCAAAACGCGGTTTGACCTGCCGGACAAAGTGGACGGCGTGGGCCTCGTCCAGTTCCAGGACCGCAATGTCAGCGTCAAACCGCCCGGTCAGGGAGATTTCCTCCAACAACGACGCCGCCACACCACGCACAAAGTTGGAACCCGTGCGGTTGGTGAACACCTTCAACCCCTGGGATTCCAGCAACTGGACGGCCATCTTGGTCGTCGTCGTCTTGCCGTTGGTTCCGGAGACCACCACCACCCCGTGGGGCAGACGGGCCAACTGTTCGGCAACGAATCCGGGGTGCAGTTTCTCCATCACCAGGCCAGGGAACGCCGATCCGCCGCCGCGCATCTTGGTGGCGGCGCGCACGCCCTGGCCGAGGAGCCTCACGAGTGGTCTGGACATGAGCAACATCCTACGGGGGCCATCTTGCAGTCCTGTTCCGGCAGGCCCGCGTGTGGGGTGGACGGGGATCACACCTAGGATGGCCAGTGGTCGTTTGCGCCCGCGACCACTCCCGCAGGTGCCAGGCACCCTGGACACACATCATCTGCGGAAGCGACCGGAGACTTGGAAGGAAGCCGTCCTTCGTGACCAATCCGCTGTTGACCCCCAGCACCCTGCCGTGTGAGCTGCCGGATTTTGCCGCAATCCAGCCCCAGCACTTCCCGGAGGCCTTTGAGGCCGCCATGGCTGCCGACCTTGCCGCGGTGAAAACCGTGGTGGAGTGCCAGGAGCCCCCCACGCTGGCCGACACACTGGAGGTGCTGGAACGTGAAGGACTGTTCCTGGACCGGGTGGAGTCCGTGTTCTTCACCCTGACCTCCTCACACCTCACGGACGACATGCAGGAGCTCTATGAGCAGATGGCTCCGCGGCTGTCCCAACACCGCGCGGACGTAACCATGAACCGGGATCTCTACGACCGTGTGGTGGCGGTCTCCCCTGACGGGCTGAGCCCCACCGAGCAACGCGTGCTGGCTGAGTACACGCGGTGGTTCGAGCGCTCCGGTGTCCTGTTGGAAGAAGCGGACCAGACCCGCTTGCGGGAGATCAATGATCGCCTCTCCGCGCTGAGCATTCGCTACAGCACCCAACTGGTGCGGGAGAACGAACGGGCGTCCGTGCACGTCACGGATCGTGCGCGGTTGAAGGGGCTCAGTGAGGCTGCCATCAATGCTGCCAAGCGTGCAGCTGAGGACGCGGGACACTCGGACGGACACCTCTTGTCACTGGCTGCCTTCACCACCCAACCGGTGTTGCGGGAGTTGCACGACCGGGCCCTGCGCCAGGAGATCCACCAAGCGGCCATGGACCGCGGCCGCGGTCCGGACGGTGCCACAGGCCCCTTGCCCACGCGATCCACCGTGGACCTGCGTCCGATTGCTGCCGAGGTGGCCGAGCTCAGGGCAGAACAAGCGCACCTGCTGGGCTACACCAGCCATGACGACCTAGTGATGTCCCAAGCTGCAGCTGGTTCACCGTCCAATGTCCAGGACATGCTGGCTCAGGTGGCCGAACCCGCAGTGCGCAATGCCGTGGCAGAACGTGAGGCCCTGCAAGAGCTCCAGGACGAGCCCCTGGCGGCCTGGGACTGGCCTTTCCTGGCTGAACGCACGGCCAGTGACTCACCGGAGACCACCTTGGACGTCCGGGACTACCTTGAGCTTTACGCCGTGGTGGAGGACGGCCTGTTCCACACCGCCCGGGAGCTGTTCGGGCTGGAGTTCACCAAGCGCCGGGACCTCAAGGGGTACCTCCCCGAGGTGGAGGTCTACGAATGCCAACGTGCTGAGACCGGCGAAACGCTCGGCCTGATGGTGGCTGACTGGTGGACCCGCCCCACCAAATCAGGTGGCGCCTGGATGGGGACCCTGGTGCATCAGAACCACCTGGGGGCGCAAAAACCCGTGATCACGGTGAACACCAACTTTGTTTCCCCGCAACCGGGACAGCCCAAGCTGTTGACCGTGGCAGAGGTGACCACCCTGTTCCACGAGTTCGGGCACGTGTTGCACGGGCTGCTTTCAGACGTCCACTTCCCCTCCTTTGCCGGCACCAAGGTGGCCCGCGACGTGGTGGAATTCCCCTCCCAGGTCTACGAGATGTGGGTCCTGCACCCAGACGTCCTGCCCCGCTACGCCCGGCACCACCGCACGGGTGAACAGTTGCCGGAGGAGATCGCGGACCGGCTGCGGGAGGCGGACACCCAGGGTCAGGGCTTTGCCACCGTGGAGTACCTGGCTGCCACCGCCATTGACCTGGCATGGCATGAGCGCACCCACACAGATCCCGCACCGGATCTGGAGACCTTTGACCAGGACGCCATGACCACTGCCGGGCTGGATGTGGACGGCGTGGACCCCCGCTACACCTCCGCCACGTTCAAGCACATCTTTGCCGGGGGTTATGCGGCCGGGTACTACTCCTACCTGTGGTCGGAGATCATCGATGCCGCCGCCGTGGAGTGGTTCAACACCAACGGTGGGCTCAGCCGCAGCACCGGTGACCGGTTCGCCAGCACCATTCTCTCTCGCGGCAACGAGGCCGATCCCATGGACGGGGTCCGTGAGCTGCTGGGCGGGGACCCGGACATGCAGCCTTTGTTGCAGCGCCGCGGCCTGCTCTCCTGACCCTTTCCCTCTCCCGCCGAGTAGGCCTTTTGATCGCCCCTGAGTGGGTCAGCAGCGATCAAAAGGCCTACTCGGCGGAGGGGGTGCGGGCGGGGCCGGGACGGGGTCAGCGCTTGGGCCAGGCGGCCCGTGTCAGCTCCCACGTGGAACCCAGGGTGTCCATCATGGCTTTGGTCCCTGCGGTCACCGGCATGAAGTTGGCGTCCCCACCCCAGCGCGGCACCACATGCATGTGTAAGTGCGCAGCAAGGGAACCCCCTGCTGCCTCACCCAGGTTCAAACCGGTGTTGAACGCATCAGGAGAAGCAGCTGCACGGATGGCAATCACTGAATCGCGGGTCAGTTCCATGAGTTCCACAAGTTCCTCAAGGGTCAGGTCTTCAAGGTCCGCCACGTGTCGGTACGGGCACACCAGCAGATGACCGGGGTTGTAGGGGAACAAGTTCTGGATCACAAAACAGTGTTCTCCACGGTGGATGATCAGCGACTCGGCGTCGTCGTAGTCCGGGCCCGTGCAGAACGGGCACCCGGGGCGTGTGCGAACGGAGGTGTCCTCCCCGCGGACGTAGGCCAATCGGTGCGGGGTCCACAGCCGCTGAAAGGCGTCAGGCACCCCAGCCAGCTGGAAGTCGTCCTGTCGAATCCAGTGGTGGGGTGCCTGCTGCTCACTCATCAGTGCCTCAGCCCTGTGCGCTCTGGTCCTGGCCGGACTCCCCGCCCGTGCTCAGCGCATCCGATTCCCCGGCCGCACCCCCGGCCTCCGGGTCAACGCCTGGGGACTCCCACATCGCGTCCTCCTCCTGGGCCACCGCGGAGGGGCGCGGGTCCACGTTCACGCGGTTGTTCACGTGAGCCGTGATCCGGGCGATCGCCTCCTCCACCGGCACGCCGTTCTCCTGGGAGCCGTCGCGGTAGCGGAAGGAGACGGCACCGGCCTCGGCGTCGTCGCCACCGGCGATCAGCACAAACGGCACCTTGTCCTTGGAGGCCGTGCGGATCTTCTTGGGGAACCGGTCCGAGGAGGCATCCAGTTCTGCCCGCACCCCTGCCGTGCGCAGGCGTTCGACGACGTCGCCCAGGTAGTCGTCGAAAGCATCCGCCACGGGGATGGCACGGACCTGCTCCGGGGACAACCAGGCAGGGAACGCCCCCGCGTAGTGTTCGGTGAGCACACCGAAGAACCGCTCGATGGAACCGAACAACGCACGGTGGATCATCACCGGGCGCTGACGGGTGCCGTCGGCGGCGGTGTATTCGATTTCAAACCGCTCGGGCATGAAGAAGTCCAACTGGATGGTGGACATCTGCCAGGTCCGGCCAATAGCATCGCGTGCCTGCACGGAGATCTTGGGGCCGTAGAAGGCAGCACCCTCCGGGTCCGGGACCAGTTCCAGACCGGATTCGGTGGCCACCTCCTCCAAGGTGCGGGTGGCCGCCTCCCAGGTCTGGTCATCACCGATCGACTTCTCCGGGTCCCGTGTGGAGAGCTCCAGGTAGAAGTCCTCCAACCCGTAGGCGGTCAACAGGTCCAGGACGAACTGCAGGGTGCGGGCCAGCTCATCCTTCATCTGCTCGCGGGTGCAGTAGATGTGGGCATCATCCTGCGTGAATCCGCGAGCACGGGTGAGGCCGTGGACCACACCGGACTTCTCGTTGCGGTACACGGTGCCGAACTCAAAGATCCGCAGCGGAAGTTCCCGGTAGGACCGACCCCTGGAATTGAATACCAGGTTGTGCATGGGGCAGTTCATGGGCTTGAGGTAGTAGTCCGCGCCCTGTTTGGTGATGTTCCCGGCGGTGTCCTCCTCCTGGTCCATGTGCATGGGTGGGTACATGCCGTCCTTGTAGAACCCCAGGTGGCCTGAGCGTTCGAACAAGGTGGACTTGGTGATGTGCGGGGTGTTCACAAAGGAGTACCCGGCCTTGAGGTGCTGCTCACGGGAGAGGTTTTCCATCTCCATGCGAATCAAGCCACCGCGGGGGTGGAACACAGCCAGTCCGGAGCCGATGTCATCCGGGAAGGAGAACAGGTCCAGTTCATTGCCCAGACGGCGGTGATCACGCCGTTCAGCCTCCGCCAGGCGGTCCTTGTAGGCCTTGAGTTCGTCCTTGGTGGGCCAGGCCGTGCCGTAGATGCGCTGCAGCTGCTTGTTCTTCTCCGAACCGCGCCAATAGGCGGCAGCCGAGCGCATCAGGGCAAACCCGTTGCCGATCAGCTTGGTGTTGGGCAGGTGCGGGCCGCGGCACAGATCCCGCCAGATGATCTCGCCGGATTTGCGGTCCACGTTGTCGTAGATGCTCAGCTCACCGGCACCGACCTCCTGGGAGGCACCTTCGGCTGCGGTTTCCACGGAGGCACCCTCAGCACCTGAGCCCGGTCCGTGGGCCAAACCGATCAACTCGAGCTTGTAGGGCTCATCGGCCATCTCTTCCACGGCCTGGTCGTGAGTGACTTCCCGACGACGGAACGACTGGGTGGTGTTGATGATCTTCTGCATCCGCTTTTCGATCGCATTGAGGTCTTCAGGCGTGAAAGCGTCGTTGACGTCAAAATCGAAGTAGAAGCCGTCGCGGATGTACGGCCCGATTCCCAGTTTGGCCTCCTGCTTGAGTTCCTGGACCGCTTGGGCCATGACGTGTGCGGTGGAGTGACGCAGCACCTCCAGGCCCTCGGGATCGGAGATGAGCACCTGGGTGACGGTGTCGGCGTCGTTGAGGGTGGTGGAAAGGTCCTTCAGGGTTCCGTTGATGTGGGCCACCACAACGTCACGGTTGTCCGTGTAGAGCTGGGCTGCGGTGGTGCCTGCAGTGATCTGACGGGTTTCACCGTCCACCACCACCGAAATCTGGGGGCCGTTTTCCGGGACCTGGTCACTCATGGAGTTCTTGCCTTTCCGTGGTTGGGGCACGGCCGTACCGGGGCCGCGCTCGACTCAGGCGATCTTACCGGTCCCCGCCCCCGCACCTCACGGGTGCCGGGGTGGGGACCGATAGATCACCGGTCACTTCACGACGACGACGCCTGGAACACGCCGCCTGCCGCAGCCAAGTCCTGCCAGCTCATGCCGACTCCCTTGAAGACCCGCGGACGGGTGAAATCAACCTCCACTCGGTGGTTGACCACATCCACCAGGTTCACCAGGCCTTGGCGGTTCACGGTGCCGTCGTTGATGGCCAGCACCACGTCCCCTGCTTCTCGCAAGGCGGTGACCGTGTCTTCAACCACCACCTGGGCGCGTCCCATCAGGGCGGCGTCCAACTCGCGGCGCTCGGGTTCGTGCGAGCCCATGGCCACCACGCAAGCGGCGTCCTTGACCAGAGTCCCGTCAAAGAGTGGTGTGGGCGAGGAGGTAGCGCACACGATCACGTCGGCATCGGTGACATCCTCCGGCTGCCCCGCACGGGCAGGCATCTCCAAATCCAGGGCGAATGCCACTGCTGCTTGCACCGACTCCGGTTGGCGTCCCACCACCACCACGTCCTGGAACTGCCTGATGGCCGCAAAAGCCTCCAGATGCCCCAGTGCCTGGGGACCGGTGCCAAAGACCACCAGCTTGGCGGTCCGTGCGTGCGCCAGGTGATCGGCAGCCACTGCTGACACGGCAGGCGTTCGCAATGACGTCAGACCATCACCGTGCATCAATGCCCGTGGGGTCAAGGTCTGGGTGTCCATGAGAACGTAGGTGGCCTGGATTCTGGGCAGCCCCCTCTCAGGGTTGCCAGGAGACACCGAGGCCACCATGGTGCCGGTCCAGTCCCCGATGACCGACGGCATGATCAGCAGATGCCCGTCACCGGCGTGCACCGGCATCCTGGCGGGATCCGTGGCCGGGTCAAAGGCGCTCACCAAGGCCTTTTCAATGAGCTCCCGAGCACGTCCCGGGGACACCGCGGCCGTGATGTCTGCCGTGGAGAACCACGGCGGGGCCTGGCCCTGTTGCGATGCTTCAGTGGTCATCAGCGGTCAACCTCCGCAGAATTCGAGGTCTCAACGGAGTTCTGCGCAGCCACCGGGGTGACCTCCGTGGCAGCTTCCCGCCGGGCGATGGCCGGGGCAAACAGAATGGCCGTCAGGGAAATGGCAGCAGTGAGCAGCAGGTAAACAGAGATGGGCTGCCAGGAACCGTTGAACTCCGCCAGCAAGAACGTGGCGATCAGCGGGGCGGTGCCGCCTGCCAGTGCGGCGCCGATCTGATAACCCAGGGTCACACCCGTGTAACGAACCTCTGCGGAGAAGATCTCCGAGCACATGGTGCCCGGCGTTGCGGTGACCGGAGGCCACACCACGCCCAGGCCGATAATGACGGCGGCAAACAGTGCCCAGGTCTGTTCCAGGTTCACCAGCATGAAGAACGGGAAAGCGAACAGCGCAATCAACACCGTCCCGGTGAAGTAGACGGTGCAACGTCCCACGCGGTCCGACAACGCACCCATGACCGGGATCAACACCGTGGACAAACCGGCGTCCGACATCACGGCGTTGAGCGGAGCGGACTGGGGGTACCCCAGCACACCGGTGGCATAGGACACCGCAAAGGTGGCAAAGATGTAGAAGGGTGCGGTTTACGCCACCTTCACGCCCACAGCCACCAGGACCGCGCGCCAGTGGTGACGCAAGGTGTCGATCAGCGGCATCTTGGGAATGCTCCCGGAGGCCTTGGCTTGCTTGAAGTGAGGGGTCTCCCCCAGCCCGCCACGGATCCACAGGCCCACGATCACCAGCAGGATGGAGGCGATGAACGGGATTCGCCAGCCGATGCCGGTCAGGAAGTCCTCGCCGAAGGCTGAGACCACGGCAAACGCGCCGGCTGCCAACAACAGGGCACCGCCCCATTCACCACCGATGGCCAGGCCCTGGATGATACGGCAGATCACCAGCAGGATCGGGGCCAGGATTCCCACCTGGTCGTAGGTGGGCAGCAGGCCGATGGCAACCTTGGCACCGCCCATCATGGACAGAGTCACCACCAAGGTCACCTTGCGTCCCACGCGGTCCCCGAAGTGGGCAAAAACGATGCCACCGAACGGACGGATGAAGAACGTCAGCGCCAGGGGCAGGTAGGAGAGCATCTGGGAGACGTAGGGGTCGTCCGTGGGGAAGAACTGCTTGTTGAAAATCAGTGCAGATGCAGTGGCGTAGAGGCAGAAGTCGTACCACTCGATGGAACTTCCAGCCAAGGATCCGGAGAGCACGCGAACGTTCGTCTTCTTGGCGCCCACCGTGGTGGCTTTGCCTTCGCGTTGTTCTTCCACGGTCAGAGCGACTTCATGGTCGCGTTCCGGGGTTGGTGTGGAATGCGGCGGGTGACCGGAGTTCAAGGGACACCGCCAGAGGATGAGTCGTGAGGCAGCGAGCACCCGAGGCGCCGCAGCGTGATCTCTGCCACAGTCCAATGTTAAATGTCAGTTGGCCACAGAAGGCGAGGAAGAATCCTTCCGCCAGGCCTCACCTCTGGTTGGCCTCAGGCTCCTGCTGCCCCGCCCACACCCCGGTCACATGCCCCAGGTGCTGGGTCATGACTTGGCCCATGAGTTCGGCGTCACGGGACTGGGCAGCCTGCACAATCTGGTGGTGCTCCCGTGCAGTGTCCATCAACTGATTCTTGGCCTCCAGTTCCTTCAGCCCCGTCAACCGCGTCATGGCCAGCAGGGACCGCACTTGCCGGACGGCAATCGGGTTACCTGCTGCAGCCAGCAACCCCAAATGCAGTTCCATGTCCAATTCGATGAACCGCACAAGATCCGCCTCAGCTGCAGCATCAATGCTCTGCTCAGCAAGATCGGCCGAACCTCTGGCCAGCTCGGCGGAGATGCCCCGACCTGCCACCTCCACCATGAGCGGTATTTCAATCAAGGCTCGCAACTGCAACACCTGCCGCCGTGTCTCCTCAGAGACCTCGGTGACGCGGCACCCCTTGTAACGAATGGGACTGACATGACCTTCTGCGGCCAGATCCAGCATGGCTTCACGCACAGGGGTGGCTGACACCCCGAATTCCACGGCCAGGGTGGGGGCACTGAGGACCTCACCTGGGGAAAAGTCACCGGCAATCAGGGCGTGGCGCAGTTGTGCCGCCACTTGGTCCCGTAGCGACGGCGCGGGACCATCCATCAGGGCCACCATGGGTCGCCGGCTTTTCCCGTGGGAAGCAGATAGTTCAGGCATGTGTTGTCCTCAGCGCCACGACGCCGTTGCGCCGGATGAAACGGAAGCTCAGAAAAGAGCCTGGATGGGCTCCACCAATTCCGGGGAGTTGTTGCGGACGTTGCCCACACCACTTCCAACGGCACGCAACTGCCAGGGCGCAGCCGCTTCTGTGGCCTCCTGGCGAACCCTGCCCACGAGTTCCAGGACCGATTCCTTGGCTTCAGCGTCCTTGCCCGCACCCAGGGTGGGGTCCAGCCAGTCGCCCAGCGTGCCGCGCGTCAGGGCAATGGGCAGCCGGTCGTGCAGCTCTCCCAGTTCAGCCAGGTTCTCCTGCTGCGAATCCGTGGAGGGCGCCTCCGTAGTGAGGATGGAACAGGACAGCACCCACGTGCCATCGACGTCCTGCCACCACTCGTAGATCCCGGCAAACCAGATGTTCTGCTCAGGGTCTGCCGGGTGGACGTAGTACGGCTGTTTGGCCGGCCGGTCCTTGGTGGCCTTGACCGGTTGCCCGTCGGCATCCAATCGTTTTTTCCATTCGTAGTACCCGTTGGCCGGGACAGCGCAGCGCCGGTGCCGAATGGCTGAGCGGAACATGGGCTTGTCCACCACGGTTTCGGAGCGGGCGTTGAAGGCACGTGTTCCGATCGATGCCTCTTTGGCCCACCCCGGGATCAGTCCCCACCGGGCAACATGCAGTTCGCGCAAGGGGGCAGCGGCGTCGTCGTCCAAGCGTTCCAGCAGGATCGGCACCTCACTGGTGGGAGCCACGTTCCAGTTGGCCCGCACTTCCCCGGTGGGCAGGTCCTGCAGGGGTTGACCGGCCACGGCACCGACGTCGAACAGCAGGTCATCCACTGAGCGTGCAATCACGTATCGTCCGCACATCAGAAGGCCTGTTCCTGGAGCGATCCGTGCCCCATGTGCCGTGCATACATTCCGTAAACCTTTCGCAACGCGGCCTCGACGTCGCTGACCCGAGTACCCGGTCGCAGGTCCTCCACGGCACCGGCCGTGGACGGGCTCCACTGCAGTCCCAAACACCGGTACACATCCGTCAGCACCGACCGCAGGGGTTCGGCCTGCTCCACGACGACGACGGTGGAGAAGTACCAGGCTCCCTGAACGATCCGCTGGGCGGAACCGGCCAACTTGATGGTTTCTGATGCGGAGCTGATGGTGCGCCCCGTGGCGTGGACACTGTGTTCACCGGGGCAGTACTCGCCGGGGATCTCCCCCACCTCTGCAGGTACGTCCAACTCCTCCATGGCAGCAACCACCATGTCCGCAAACAGTCGGTAGCGTTCCCGGATTCCGGCCTTGGGATCCGGGTCCGGTTCAATGTGATCGATCACCAGACATCCGCGGTGATATGCGGCTGCCCTGCCGCCGACTTTGCGTACCAGCGGGGTGAATCCTGCGCGCTGGACGGCCCGTTCAGCGGCGGCAAAACCTGGAAGCAGCTCGTCACGGCGTCCAAAGGCAACGGTGGGACGCGGCTGGTAGATCCGCAGGACGGGACCGGCGGCACCGGATCGCACGGCCCGCAGGATGTTGTCCCCGGCCTGGTAGTCCTGTTGCGCACCCAGGGATTCGCGTTGACGGATCAGTTTCATGCCGGGCTCTCCCCGGACCGAAAGTTCTCCCACCAGTCGGCCAGAGCACGTGCAGATTGGTCCACCCGCGTGGCCCAGTCCAAGGCTTGCTCGCCGGCGTCGTCGGAAACGTGTTTGACCATGCGCAGACCCACTCCCATTTCCCGACAGGCCACGGCCACGGCGAATCCCTCCATGTTCACCAGGTCTGCACGCTGCTCCAGGGCATCACGTACGGGGCCGCCGGCCACAAAGGAATCCCCTGTGGCAAGCACTGAGCCGTCTCCGGGCTGCCCCATTTCCGTGAGGTTGATGCTCTCTTGCGGATCGGAGCCCATGGCTCGCATCAATTCGGCGTCGATGTCCCGGTTGATCACCAGGGAGGGCTCAAAGATGCCGTGAGCACCGGGGCACAAACCACCGCAGCTGCCCAGGTTCACCACCGTCAGCCTGCCCCTGTTGCGGGCATCCGGGACACGTTCCACGATGGCGCGTGTGGTGTGCGTTGCGGCCCGGGACATCCCAATGCCGGTGAGCACCACGTCCGTGCCGGCAGGAAGGTATGTGGTTTCCGCAGGATGGGCGGCAACCACCAGGAGATCAGTCATGGCTGAAACTGTATTAGGCTCCCGGCTCCCCCGCTGACAGCACCACAGGGTCAGGCCAGCTTGTCCCCTTCGGCCGCAGCCAACAGGCGGAATCGCGCCGACTGGCCCTCGGGCTGTTGCTCAACCTCGGGTTCCGGTGCCGTCCGGGAACGCGACTGCGGTACACAGCGAGTCAGCCTCTTGGCCACAGGCCGCTGCACGTAACGCCAGGACACAGCTGCCAGCGCCAACGCCAAGGTGGCTCCCAGAACAGCGCTGCCCATGGGAGACCACTGGGTGGCACCCAGTGTCATGAACATCAGGTGCACGGGCCACCCGTAGAGCACCAGGCCGATCCACAAGTCACGGCCCGCCACCAGCGATGGGACAGGCACCATGACCGCAGGCAGCAAAGCCAAGGCCAGGAACGGTGGGCCAACATCCAGCCCAGCCATAGCCAGGGGAAGTGCCACCACAAACACCACCACCCCGATCACGGGCAGCAGGAAGCGTTGGAGGGTGCGGCGTCGTAACAACAGGTCCCCCACGGCCACCACAGCACTGCCCGCAAAAAAGCACGAGAGCAAATGAGTGGTGCACATGACAGCCTGCGCCCAGGAAAAGGTGGGATCCGCCCACAAGGCCGTCCCCACCACGGGCGCGTGCTTGGACAGACTGCTGCCCACCACAAAGGCCAAAATCATGGAGACCACCATCAGCGCCGGGGCTATCCGCGTGACATTGGCCTTTGCCCACTGGGTGCGGAACACCACCGCCACGCTCACACATCCCAGCACCCAGGCCGGCAGGATGGCCGCCACCACTTTGATCACCGTGGACACGGCCACGATCTCAGAGAACAGCGCAATCAACACCACCCCCGGGAGCACCGTGAAAGCAAGGGTGGCCAGGGTCTGGGCCACCAGGTTTCCCCACACCATCCTGGGTGCACGGCGCAGGTAGAAGTGGGTGACCAGAATCCCCGTCAGGACAAACATGGCGCCCAAGGACACCTGACCCAGGAAAGCGGGTGAACCCAATTCTCCAGCGCGCTCCAACAGACTCGCCTGGGGTCGCTGGGGGGCCACCCCGCCCAAGTCCAGTCCCAGACAGACCACAAACACCAGGGCCAGGACCGTGCGCAAAGCCACCAGATTCCGCCGCCGCTCCCACCCCAAGGTCAGCACCGGAGAAGGCACCACGGGCATGGACGATGAACTGCCGGTCGGTGACGCAGCGTGACGCCCGGGCAGGGATCGGACGGGGTCGTCATCGAAGACGTCAACGGGGGCAGCCGTCTGATCGGAACCCACGGCTGCATGCAGTACTGGGTTGTGGTACGGGACTGCTGGGTTGTGGTACTGAGCTGCTGGATTGGCGTACAGGTCTGTGGGCACAGGGCTGTACGGAGTGTCCTTGGGCATCGGCTACATCCGAACGTCGGCAGAGGTCTTGGTGTCCTGGGGGCTGGTGGGCCCGGTGGAGGAACACGCAGGGAGACAACAGAACTGCGCACACCCTGACACATCCACAGTATCCGCACTGACTACGCTTCTCGCACTGCATAGACCCGTCCCCCGAGCAGTGGACGAATCCCTGTCATCGTTGCGACAAGTGGCGATAACACGCCGAGTGACGACTCTTCCGTCCCCCAACACGCGTCTACAGGTTCACTACGGTGCGTATGTGAGGATTGGAGTATGCGTATAGACGCACAGATTGTGGTGATCGGCGGTGGCATCTCGGGACTCTCCCTGATCTCCGAGCTCACCCGCCGTCGATCCACCGGTCACCGAATCATTCTGGTGGAGGCTGAATCCACCCTGGCTCACCACACCTCCAGCAGGTCCGCCCAACACCTGAGCCCCGCTTACGGGCCACCGCCGGTCCGAGAACTGACGGAGCGCACCGTGGCGCAACTTGCCAAGGGATTGGAGGATCTGGAGGAACCCGTGATCTGGCCATGCCCCACGGTGGTGGTGGGCTCCAAGGCGCAATTGGCGGCCGAGAGCACGTTTTACTCCACCCGAATCTCCCGCGATGCCGTGATCGAGCTCTGCCCGGAGCTCTCCCCCATGCACCCGGAGGCACTGGTTGGCGGCCTGTTCGAGGACGACGCCGTACGCCTGGATGCCTCCTCATTGTTGGAGTGGCACCGCAGGATCGCCACGGAGGCAGGCGTCCAGATCCTCACTGATGCGCCAGTCACCGCAGCAACCTACGACGACGACGCCTGGGAGATCACGGCCGGCTCAAATGAACTGCGCAGCCCCCTGGTGGTCAATGCGGCCGGGGCCTGGGCCGATGAAGTTTCCCAGCTCTTTGGTGCTGAGCCCTTGGGGTTGCAGCCGTTGCGGCGTACCGCCGCCTTGGTCTCCCTGGAACAGCCGCTTGCTGCGGATCACCCTGTGGTGGTGACGGCCGATGGAGGTTGGTACTACCGAGCAGATCCGGTGGGTGCCTTGATTTCCTCCGGTGAGGCCGAACCCCAAGATCCCTGCGACTCCCAACCGCATCCGGGACAGATGCAGGCCCTGGTGGAGGAGATCAACGCGGTGACCTCCCTGCGCATCACGGAGATCGTGCGCTCCTGGACCGGGCAACGCACTGCAGCACCGGATGGTGTGCCGGTCTGTGGGTTCGATCCCGAGCTGGCCGGGTTCTTGTGGCTGGCCGGGCAGTCCGGTTACGGCTTCCAGACCAGCACAGCACTGGCAAGGGCAGCAGCCGATCTGCTGTTGGAGGATCTGATCGGGACGTGGTGCTCAGTGGAAACAGCCCAGGCCCTCTCCCCAACTCGCTTCCACCAACGTTGACCCCAGCCCAGACCGAGGTTTCTGCCCGCCGAGCGCGAGTCTCTCGGGCAGAAACCTCGGTCTGGAAGCGGGCTTAGAAGTCCCAGTCCTCGTCGTCGGTGTTCACGGCCTTGCCGATCACGTAGGAGGAACCGGACCCGGAGAAGAAGTCGTGGTTCTCGTCCGCGTTCGGGGACAGGGCGGAGAGGATCGCCGGGGAAACGTCGGTCATCTCCTTGGGGAACAGCGCCTCGTAGCCCAGGTTGTTCAGCGCCTTGTTGGCGTTGTAGTGCAGGAACTTCTTGACCTCTTCGGTCCAGCCCACGCCGTCATAGAGAGATTCGGTGTAGGCGATCTCGTTCTCGTAGAGCTCGTCCAGGAGGTCGTAGGTGAAGTCCTTGAGCTCGTCACGGCGTTCCTGGGTTTCCTTCTCCAGGCCCTTCTGGAACTTGTAGCCGATGTAGTAACCGTGCACAGCTTCGTCACGGATGATCAACCGGATGATATCCGCGGTGTTGGTCAGCTTGGCCTTGGAGGAGAAGTGCATGGGCAGGTAGAACCCGGAGTAGAACAGGAAGGACTCCAGCAGCGTGGAGGCCACCTTCTTCTTCAGGGGGTCATCCCCCACGTAACGCTCCAGAACAATGTCTGCCTTGCGCTGCAGGTACTCGTTCTCCCGTGACCAGCGGAAGGCTTCATCGATCATCTTGGTGGAAGCCAAGGTGGAGAAGATCGAGGAGTAGGACTTGGCGTGCACCGACTCCATAAAGGCGATGTTGGTGTAAACCGCTTCCTCGTGGAGGGTCACGGCATCCGGGATCAAAGAGACGGCACCCACGGTTCCCTGGATGGTGTCCAGCAGGGTCAGGCCGGTGAACACCTTCATGGTGAGGTCCTTTTCCTCATCCGTGAGCGTGTTCCAGGACTGGACGTCGTTGGACAGCGGCACCTTTTCCGGCAGCCAGAAGTTGGCGGTCAACCGGTCCCAAACCTCGTCATCCTTGGGGTCCTGGATGCGGTTCCAGTTGATGGCTTCCACGTTGTGGTGGAGCAGCTCCACCTTCTCGCTCATCATCGCGGGGGTTTCTCCTTGCTCGGCTGATGTTGGTGTGTTGCCGAACGGCGAGTTGTTCCGCCCATCACAGCTGATGGGCGGAACAACTCAACGCTCGGCGGATACGTGGCTGATCACAGCATGCAGGACACGCAGCCCTCGACCTCGGTGCCTTCCAGTGCGAGCTGGCGGATCCGCGAGTAGTACATCGTCTTGATGCCCTTGCGCCACGCGTAGATCTGCGCCTTGTTGATGTCACGCGTGGTGGCGGTGTCCTTGAAGAACAGCGTCAAGGACAGGCCCTGGTCCACGTGCTGGGTGGCAGCAGCGTAGGTGTCGATGATCTTCTCGTAGCCGATCTCGTACGCGTCCTGGAAGTACTCCAGGTTCTCCATGTCCATGTGCGGAGCCGGGTAGTAGACGCGCCCCAGCTTGCCTTCCTTGCGGATCTCGATGGCCGAAGCGATCGGGTGGATGGAGGAGGTGGAGTTGTTGATGTAGGAGATGGAGCCTGTGGGCGGCACGGCCTGCAGGTTCTGGTTGTACATGCCGTGCTCGGCCACCTGGGCTTTGAGTTCACGCCAGTCGTCCTGGGTGGGGATGTGCACACCGGCGCGGGCAAAGATCTTCCGCACAGTGTCCGTGGCCGGCAGCCAAGTCTGGTCCGTGTACTTGTCAAAGTAAGACCCGTTGGCGTAGTCCGAGTTCTCAAAGTTCACAAACGTCTCGCCGCGTTCCTTGGCGATCAGCATGGAAGCGCGCACTGCGTGGAACACCACGGTGTAGAAGTAGATGTTGGTGAAATCAACACCTTCCTCAGACCCGTAGTGGATGTGTTCGCGGCCCAGGTAACCGTGCAGGTTCATCTGGCCCAGGCCCACGGCGTGGGACATGGAGTTGCCACGCTGGATGGAGGGCACGGATTCGATCTCGGACTTGTCAGAGACTGCCGTCAGACCACGAATGGCGGTCTCCACGGTCAGCCCGAAGTCCGGGGAATCCATGCTCAGGGCGATGTTCAAGGAGCCCAGGTTGCAGGAGATGTCCTTGCCCACCGTGGAGTATCCGAGGTCGGCGTCGTACACGGAAGGCTCGGATACCTGGAGGATCTCGGAGCACAGGTTGGACATGATGACCTTGCCCTCAATGGGGTTGGCCTTGTTCACGGTGTCCTCGAACATGACGTACGGGTACCCGGATTCGAACTGGACCTCGGCAATGGTCTGGAAGAACTCACGCGCGTTGATCTTGGTCTTGGAGATCCGGGCGTCGTTGACCATCTCGTGGTACTTCTCCGTGACGTTGATGTCGGAGAAGGGCATGCCGTAGATGCGTTCGACGTCGTACGGGGAGAACAGGTACATGTCCTGGTTCTTCTTGGCCAGCTCGAACGTGATGTCCGGGATGACAACACCCAGGGAGAGGGTCTTGATGCGGATCTTCTCATCCGCGTTCTCCCGCTTGGTGTCCAGGAACTTGTAGATGTCCGGGTGGTGGGCGTGCAGGTAGACCGCGCCGGCTCCCTGGCGGGCACCCAGCTGGTTGGCGTAGGAGAAGGAGTCCTCCAGCAGCTTCATGACCGGGATGACGCCGGAGGACTGGTTCTCGATCTTCTTGATCGGAGCCCCGGATTCACGCAGGTTGGTCAGGGCAAAGGCCACGCCGCCGCCGCGCTTGGACAACTGCAGGGCGGAGTTGATGGAACGTCCGATGGACTCCATGTTGTCTTCCATGCGCAGCAGGAAGCAGGAAACCATTTCACCGCGCTGCTTCTTGCCGGCGTTCAAGAACGTGGGGGTGGCCGGCTGGAAACGACCGGTGATGATCTCCTCCACCAGCTTCTCAGCCAACTGCTGGTCACCGTCGGCCAGGTACAGGGAGACCATGACCACACGGTCCTCAAAACGCTCCAGGTAACGGCGTCCGTCGAAAGTCTTGAGCGTGTAGGAGGTGTAGAACTTGAAGGCTCCCAGGAAGGTCTGGAAGCGGAACTTGTGGGCGTAGGCCTGCTTGGAGAGCTTCTTGATGAACTCGAAGGAGTACTGGTCCAGCACCGCGGGCTCGTAGTACTGGTGGTCCACCAGGTACTTCAGCTTTTCCTCCAGGTCATGGAAGAACACGGTGTTCTCGTTGACGTGCTGCAGGAAGTATTGGCGGGCAGCCTGCCGGTCGGCTTCGAACTGAATGTTGCCGTCGGCGTCGTAGAGGTTCAGGACTGCGTTGAGTTCGTGGTAGCCCATGCCCCGGAACTTCTCCGGAACGGAGGGGTCGTCGTGCCCGGACTCGGCAATGCCGACGTGTAAGGTGTGGGTGGTCACTGCCACAGTTTCATCAGTCCTTCGTTCACTTTGTTCACATCTTCTTGGGTGCCCATCAACTCGAACTTGTAGAGCACGGGCACCCCGCACTTGGCGGAGATCTTGTCTGCGGCGATACAGAATTTGTCGCCGAAGTTGGTGTTTCCTGCCCCCAGCACACCCCGCATCAGGGCGCGGTTGGCTTCCACGTTCAGGAACTTCACCACCTGGGGTGGCACTGCTCCGGAACCTTCGGGCCGCCCATAGGTGGGCACGGCCAGCACGTAGGGCTCCTCCATGACGGGGGGTTCATGGGAGGTGTGCAGTGGGAGCCGGACCTTGCGGGCCCACAGTTTCTCCATGAACCGGTGCGTGTTGCCGGAGACGGAGGAGAAATAGACGACGACGGGGTCGGTGGCTCCGTCCGGAAGCTGTTCACCGTTGCCTGGGTCCCTGTCTGGTTGGTGCTCGCGGTGGCGGGCAGCTTCCAGGAGTGCGGACAAGGCCGACATGGCAGATCACTTCCGTTGACGCTGGGATGGTTGTGGAGATTCCTGGGACCGTCTGTGAGACGCGGCCTGGGTCTGACCACACACGCCTTCGGTGCGACGGCTGGTGTCCGAAAGCCCGGGCACCAGCCGCACAACCTCAAGCGGAGCGGCGAACGCGCAGTGAGGAAATCTTGTCCGGGCGGAAACCGGACCAGTGGTCCTCACCGGCGACCACGACGGGCACCTGCTGGTAGCCCATGGCCACCACACGGTTGTAGGCGTCCTGGTCCTCGGTGACATCAATGACGGTGTAGTCGATGTCACTCTTCTTGAGTGCACGGTAGGTGGCGTTGCACTGGACGCAGGAGGGCTTGGAGTAGACGGTCACGGACATGTCAAGAGTCCCTTCCTGTGGGGGTGGTCTGTATGGCGGTGGGGAGAAGCCGGCCGGGGAAGTACGTGCGTCTCCATCCCGTGGATGACGCGGACCGGTCCGCTGGGTGGACCTCTCTCCTGTGCTGAGCATCGATACTACATCTAGTGTTCGGTGCTGCCTGCAACCCCAAGATGTCGTGTCAGGCACCGCGAGTGGTTGTCCTCACCTCATCCCCAGATCACCTTGTTTGATCCACAGCAGGCCCTCCGGCTTCCCCCGCGAGATCATGCCGAACTCGCCCCGGGAGCCGACCTGCGTCCACAGGTGTGGACAGCCCACGATGTTCTGCTGTGCATTCAGAATTCACATGACGAAACCTCACCGTGGGCGTGTCGATCCTCCGCCGAACAGCTTTCTGACAGCTGCTGTTGGTGACGGAAGTCCCATGGCGATCTTGGCGCCCTTGGCCTTGATGGCGGTGTACGGCGGGTAGACCACTTTCAAGGTGTCCGGGTTCAACGGCTTGTCCAACACGGCACGCTCATGGCTGAAGGTCTGCAGCGAATAAGCGCCGTGGTAGTTGCCAACACCGGACTCCCCCACACCGCCGAACGGAAGATGCGGGTGGGCCAAATGAATCACCGGTGCACCCACGCACATGCCACCGGATGATGTCAGGGCACGGAACTCCGATCGGACGGCGTCATCCTGGCTGAAGACGTACAGCGCTAGCGGTTTCTCCCTGGCGTTGATGTACTGGATGGCCTGGTGGTGATCTGCTGCCTCCACCAGAGGCAGCACCGGGCCAAAGATTTCTTCCTGCATCAGCGGGCCATCCGGAGCTTGCCGCACCACGGTGGGTGCCACGTACAGCTGTTCAGCATCAGTGCCACCACCAAAGATCATGTCTTCCGTGGCCACCTCACTGAGTGTGGTGGCCAACTTGTCCAGGTGCCGGCGGCTCACGATCCGCCCGTAGGAGTCGCTGCGGGCAGGATCAGCACCGTAGAGGGAGGTGACCGCCGCAGCCAGTAGAGTCTCCAGTCGCTGCAGCACCTGGGGCGGGCCCATCACGTAATCCGGTGCCACGCAGGTCTGACCGGCGTTGAGGAACTTACCCCAGGCAATCCGCTGGGCCGCCACCTTCAGATCAACGGTGTCATCCACCCACACCGGGGATTTGCCACCCAGTTCCAGGGTGACCGGAGTCAGGTACTCGGCAGCTGCCCGCATGACCACACGTCCCACGGTGGCGTTGCCGGTGTAGAAGATGTGATCGAACCGGTGCTGCAGCACACGCGTGGTTTCCGGGACAGCGCCCGTGACCACACCCACACAGTCCGCAAGACTGTCCTGCAGCGCCTCCGTCAGAACCTGGGCAACGTGCGGGGTGACTTCAGAGGGCTTGACCACGGCGGTGTTGCCTGCCGCCAAGGCCCCGGCCAATGGGGACAGGACCAACTGCACAGGGTAGTTCCACGGGGCAATGATCAGGACCGTGCCCAGAGGCTGGTGGTCCACCCATCCCCGGCTGGGTGCCAACGTTGCACTGCCGGGAACCTTGGACAGGGCCATCCACTGCGGCAACAGGCGGCGCAGATGGTGGATTTCTCCGAACACGGTTCCCAGTTCCGTGGTCCATGCCTCCGTGGTGGACTTGCCCAGATCCTGCCCCAGGGCCTCCACCAGAGGGGCCTCCCATCTGCGCAGCATGGATTCCAGCCGGTCCAGTCGATCCAACCGGGTCTCCAGGTCCACCGGCGGTGCGAAAGCAGCCCGTACGGAGTGCACCGTGGCGTCAATGCGCTCGGCATCTGCAGCGTCCAGACCCTCAACCGGTGCCAGTTGCGAGTCATACCCCGATTGTTGATTCAGAGGTGTCCAAAAGGTCTCAGCAGTCGTTGTCTCCATGACCCCACGCTATGCGCTGGGTCAGACACCACAACTACAGCAGGCCCACTTCCACCAACTTCTCAGCGATCGTGGCGCCGTCGTTGGCTTCGATCAGCGGGATGCCCTCCGGAATGCGGGGACCGTCCTCGGCCAGCAGCTGACCAGAAGCCAGCACAGCTTCTGCCGGGGACAGGTTACGGATGACCACTGCAGCCACGTGCTCCGGGTAGCGCTGAGCGAATTCCCCGTAGATCTCCGGGTCGTGTTGGCCGTCATCCCCGATCAGGATCCATTTCACGTCCGGGAAGTCCTTGGCCAGGTGTTCCAAGTTCTCCACCTTGTGCCGTGGACCGGAACGGAACCACCGATCCGTCGTCGGGCCCCAGTCCGTGAGCAACAGGGCACCGGCCGGGTAAGCGTTGCGGGAGAGGAACCGGCGCAACGTGGGGGCAACGTTCCATGCTCCCGTGGAGAGGTAGATGAACGGGGCACCCGGGTGCTTCTTGGTCAGCCGCTCCATGAGCACCGCCATGCCCGGCGTTGGTGTCCGCGCGTGTTCGTTGAGCACAAAGGAGTTCCAGGCCGCCAGCAGGGGACGCGGCAGAGCCGTGACCATCACGGTGTCGTCAATGTCAGAGACCACGCCGATCTTCTGGGTCTGACTCACCACGGTCATCCGGGAGGTGGCCCAGGAGGAGCCTTCCGTACGCAACTCGGCCTGGTGAATTCCCGGCTCCAAGGCGATCTCCAGATCGGCATCGATCACACCACCCTTGTCCGCCACCAGACGGAATTCGCGCCCTCCCAATCGCACGTCCACGTGGGCAAAGGCAATGGGCAGAGAGGTGAACGAGCGCCAGCCCCGGATGGAGGAGGCGTCTTCCGCCGTGGGGTCCTCCGGGCCGGCGGTCTTCAGCAGCGCACGGCCCAGGACACGCACGTGGGCGGTGGTGCCAAAACCGTCAAAGGCCACCATCACGGGGAAATCACCGCGCTGCTTGGCGCGGCGCTGCCGCACCATGGTCAGACGCTGTTCCAACCGATACCCCACATTCAGCGCTTCCTTGGTGACCTGGTCCACGGTCTGGCGCAGATCGGTGGCCAGGTCCACGGGCATCTGGTTGGCGTCATTTCGACTGGGTGACATGGGTTCAAGTCTTCCACAACAGCAAGCCCGGACCACCACGACGCCGGTCACTCACCCGACCGTCACAGCCCCACCGGTGCCCTGGGCCGGGTAGGGCTGGGTCAGGCCACGCCGTGGTCTTGGGTCTGTGACTTCCGGGATGCCAAAACGTGCACCACGATGGGAATGATGGACAGGATCGCGATGGTGATGGCAATCAGATCCACGTGTTCGGCCACAAACGGGATGCCGCCGAGCAGCCGCCCGGCGGTGAGCATGATGGTCACCCACAGCAGAGCACCTGTGACGTTCCAACCCACAAACTTCCGGTACCGGTAGCTGCTGGCCCCTGCCACCAGAGGCACGTAGGTGCGCACGATGGGCACGAACCGCGCCAACACCAGCGCCTTGCCGCCGTGGCGGACAAAGAATGCTTCAGCTTTCACCAAGTGGCTGGTTTTGAGTACGCGGGCGTTGTCAGAAAACAGACCGCGGCCGAACTTGTTGCCCAGCATGTAGCCCACCTGACCACCGGCAATGGCAGCCCCCGCAGCCAACGCCCAGACCAGCCAGAACGGTGTTCCCATGGAGGGCAACAGCATCCCAGCAGCAAACAGCAGGGAGTCACCGGGCAGGAACGAAAAGAGCAGCCCGGACTCGATGAAGATGAACACCGTCATGATGGCGATCGCCAATGGTCCTGCCGCTTGCAGCACGGACCCGGGATCGCGGAACGCGGAGGTCACCTGATGACAGAAATCCATGCGCTGATCATGCTCCCCCAATCCTGGAATCAGACTGGAGAGGGACCAAAAGCCACCAACATCACGTGGTGAGAGCTCACGCGTTGTCACACTCGCGCACGAACTCGGCACACAGCCGGGGCCAGGTGGCCAGTTCCCCCGGAGTCCGCGCGATGTGCATTCTCTGCCCAGGAAGGGCCTCCCTCAGGATCTCTGAGCTGGAAAGGGGGTGGGCGGCGTCGTCGGACCAGGCCAGGATCAGGTTGGCTGCCGTGATGCTGGAGAGGATCTGTGGGTCCGGGAGGTCCGTGGCCGCGGCTCCGCGCAGTACGGACGGCAGTAGGTCTGCGGCAACTCGCGGTGGGTGTCGTTCGCGGTCGGCCACAGCAGGGGGTTGCGGCACTGTTCTGGTGGCGCGGATGTAGGTCTCCAGCCCCAGGGTTTCGATCATCTCCGCGCTTTCCCGGTAGATCGTTGCCTGTCCCCTCCGCGTGGCCCACGAGGTGGAGGGCACACACAGGGTCAGTGATGCGAATTTTTCGGGCTGATCCAGTGCCGCATAGAGCAGTGTGGCTGAGCCCATGGACGGCCCAATGCCGTGCACGGGTTGGCCCGGGAAAACGTGCTCCAGCAGCGCCAACAGATCGTGTGCCAGGTTGGGCCACAACCAGTCGTCCACCACGGGCTCACCGGTGGAACGCCCGTGTCCCCGGGCGTCATAGCGCACCACCCGCGCACCGGGGACAAACGCCGCCAGGTCCAGCCCGCCGCTGGTGTTGGACGGGGTGTCTGACATCAACCCGTGCAACTGCACCACGGCAGGCGAACCTCGGTCCTCCACTGGACCTGAGACCTGGTAGTCCAGCGTGCAATGATCAAGGGTGAAGGACGGCATGGTTCCACGGTAGTCCTGTTGGATCACGCTGAGTGCCGCCCATGAGACGTCCTGGTGTCCATCACGTCAAGGATCCGTGGAGATCTCACACGCTGTTAACACTGGCCCGGATACTGAAACTCGCGCTTTGGTCACAGGATCAACGCAAACGGGTACAGGATCAACACGACGCAGCACGGGAGGTTCGGTTGTATCTGACCAACATCACACACGCGACCCTCCCCCAGGGTGCCCTGGCCACGTGCACGTTGGCTGTTGAAGAGGCAGCAGCCGGAAGCCTGCTGCCGATCTCCTTTGACCAGCGCATGCATGTGGGCGCCGGGGATCGTCCCGGAACCTGGATGGCCGTGTCTTTCGAACTTCCCGGGCCTGCGACCCGCCAGGAACTCGGTGCTGCATGGTTGCGTCTGATCCGGCGGCACCAGACCTTGCGGACCGTTTTCCGCACGCCCTCCGATTATCACGGCGACGCCCAGCTCACCCTGCATCAGATCCATGAACCGCTGAGTGTCCGCTGGCAGGAGCACCCGAGCACCGCAGAGGGAACACGCGCCACGCTCAAAACGGTGTTGGACCGTGCCTGTTCCCCCCTGGGCACACCCTCCCACCGGTTGTGTGTGATCCACCCGGAGGACACCAGTCAGTCCCCCACGGTGGTGTTGGCCGCTGATCACTCTCACGTGGACGCATGGTCCCTGCCGGTGCTGGCCCATGACTTCCTGGAAGCCCTGGTCCTGGTGAAGTCCCCGGCCAGTGATGATTCCGTGGCGCAGGCTGCATCTTTTGCCGAGCACACCCGGGCCCTGGCGGCCGCTGCGTCAGCACCGCAGACCATTCATCAGCGGTGGCAGGAGATCGTCAGTGCAGGACACGGCACCATGCCCACGTTCCCGCTTCCCTTGGGGCAGTTGCAGCCCACACCTGCTGAGGCCGTCACCACCAGGGCCGTGCTGGATGCGCAGCAACTCCGGGACCTTGAAGATCACGCCCAGGATGTGGGCCACCGCCCCTTCACCATGGTCATCTCGTCCATGACTCAGGCCTGTTCGGAACTGGCCGGTTCCCCGTTGCGGGCCGTGCTGCCCGTGCATTCCAGGACGGAACCCCGGTGGCAGGAGGCCGTGGGGTGGTTCATCACCAATTCCGTGGTGGAGTCGTCCAATCCCGATCTGGCCATGTGCCGGGCGGCCGTCCGGGAAGCCCTGCAGCTGGGTTCCCATGCCTTGGAACCGATCATGAGGCCGTACGGTGGCATGCCGGTTCCGCCCGGGATGTTCATGATCTCGTACCTGGACTACCGCAGGTTGCCTGCCGCGCTGCCGCAGTCCCTGAACCCTCAACACATCTCTGCCTCAGCTCCCACGAACGGTGTGCAGGTCTGGTGTGTGGTGACCGATTCCGGGCTGCACATCCGCGCCCGTTACCCGGACACCCCACGGGCCCAAGAATCGGTGGAAACCTGGTTGGCCGCGGTGATCGGGCATCTTCAGAAGCTCGCCGCGGGCACCCCGGAGAGCCGACGAATTGAAACACTGCGCATGAAGTAGCTCACACGTACAGCCTGCGGATAACCTTCCGTCATGGCAAAAGACACCGCTGAGCACGACCCCATGGACAACGACGCCCTGGACCTTGAGGACGCACCCGCCCCCAAGCCTCGCAAGCGTATGAACAAGGCCATCTATGAGGCCGAGCTGCTACGCCTTCAGGCTGAGCTGGTGGAGATGCAGGAATGGGTCAAGGCCACCGGGCAGCGCGTCGTCGTGATTTTTGAAGGCCGTGACGCTGCCGGCAAGGGCGGAGCCATCAAGCGGGTGACCGAGTACTTGAACCCGCGCATCGCCCGCATTGTGGCCCTTCCGGCTCCCACCGAACGCCAGAAGTCCGAGTGGTATTTCCAGCGCTACATCCAGCACCTTCCGGCCGCCGGTGAGATCGTGTTGTTCGACCGCTCCTGGTACAACCGCGCCGGTGTGGAACGTGTCATGGGATTCTGCACCCCCCAGGAGTACCGCCGTTTCCTGCGCCAGTGCCCCATCTTTGAGCGCATGCTGGTGGAGGACGGGATCATCCTGATCAAGTACTGGTTCTCCGTCTCCGGTGATGAACAGTACAAGCGCTTTGAATCCCGCATGGAGGACCCCATGCGGCACTGGAAGCTCTCCCCGATGGACCTGGAGTCCATCACTCGGTGGGAGGACTACTCGCGAGCGCGCGATGCCATGTTGGTCCACACGGACATCCCGGAGTCACCGTGGAACTTTGTGGAGGCTGAGGACAAGCGCCGGGCCCGGATCAACATGATTGCGGATCTGCTGGACCGGGTGCCTTGGGAGCGGGTGCCTCTGCCTGAACTGAAGCTGCCCAAGCGTCCCAGCACCAACGGTTACCGCCGCCCGGACCGCTCCCTCCAGCATGAGGTTGCGGATCATTCCGCCAAGGTGGAGGAAGCTGCCGCCAAGGACTCTGATGGCAAGTCCTCCAAGAAGTCCGGCAAGAACGGAAAGTCGGGCAAATCCAAGAAGTAGGCGCAGCTGCTGACAAACAGGTGGCAGTTTGGTCCGTCATCATCCGGTGATGACGGACCAAACTGCCACCTGTTGTCGGCCAACCACCAGTTGGCGTGTGCGCAAGCGCCTCAGAACGTGGCGGTGTCGATCACGTAGCGGTAGCGCACCTTGGAGTTGACCACGTTGTTGTAGGCCTCCGTGATCTCCTCACCGGAGATCAGCTCAACCTGCGGGTGAACACCGTGCTCAGCGCAGAACTCCAGCATCTCCTGAGTTTCTGCCATGCCGCCGATCTGGGATCCGGCCATGACCTTGGATCCGATCACCAGACCTGCCAGATGCAACGTGGTGGGGTTCTCCGGCAGGCCGACGTCCACAAAAACGCCCATGGGCTTGAGCGTTGCCAACAGACCTGAATAGTCCAGGTCATCAGCGCTGACGGTGCACAGGATCAGGTCAAAGGTTCCCCGCAGGTTCTCCAGCGTCCCTTCCTCTGACAGCGCGTGGTAGTCGGTTGCTCCGAACTTCTTGCCGTCTTCCTCCTTGGACCGGGTCTGGGAGATCACGGAGACCTCCGCTCCCATGGCAGCAGCGATCTGAACACCCATATGACCCAGTCCACCCAGACCCACCACGGCAACCTTCTTGCCCGGTCCGGCACCCCACCGCTTGAGCGGTGAGTAGGTGGTGATCCCGGCACACAGCAACGGGGCTGCTGTCTCGAACGGGATCTCATCCGGGATGCGAGCGGCAAAGTCCTGATTCACCGTGAATCCCTGCGCGTATCCGCCGGCAGTGGGGTTGCCTTGGGCATCATCCCCGTAGGTCCACAGTGTGCCTCCGTCCCCCACGCAGTACTGCTCCTCCCCGGCCTGGCAGTACTCGCAGGTGCCGCAGGAGTTCACCATGCAGCCCACACCCACCTTGTCACCCACCTTGTACTTGGTGACTTCCGAGCCCACCTGGGTCACGATCCCGGCGATTTCATGTCCCGGGGTCAGTGGGAACTTTGCCGGTCCCCATTCCTCGCGGGCGGTGTGGATGTCCGAGTGGCAGATACCTGCGTACTTGATCTCGAACGTGATGTCCTGGGGACCCGCCTCCGGGATGGTCACGGTGGTGGGGTGGAACTGGGTGGTCTTGTCATCGCATGCGTAAGCGCGTACTTCAGGCATGGTGGCTCCTTCCGAATCAGTGCGAGCAGGGCCTGACGACCATGCTCCTGCTGCCATGTTCCACCCACTCATGCCCGCAATCGCCCGGCACCGCAACCAGAGACCCACCCCCCCCCCCCCCCCCCCCCCCCCCACCCACACCACCGGCGCCGCCGGGGGCCCCCCCACCCCCTTCGTCGTTGATTCGGGGTGTGGCACGGTCGTGCGGGTCCCCAGGTGCGCCGTTGGTGCGCCCAGGCTTCAACGCGCGGCCAGGCGCTCCTCCATCTCTTCCAGGGCAATGCCCTTGGTCTCCGGCATGGCTTTGAGCACCCACACCAGCTGACCGATCATGCACACGAAGAAGACGGCGAAGGCCGTTCCCGGGCCCAGGCCACCGGCAATCCAGGGGAAGGTCCAGCTGATAAGTGCCGCGGCAAACCAGTGGGTGAAGGAACCCAGGGCTTGGCCGCGTGCGCGGACGCGGTTGGGGAAGATCTCCGAGATGAACACCCAGATCACGGAGCCTTGACCGAAGGCGTGGGCGGCAATGAACAGCAACAGGGAGGCCAACACCAGGCTGCTGCTGACCGCACCAAAGTTGCCGCCCTGGGTGAAGAACAGCATGGCGATCACACCCAGGCTGATGAGGTAGCCGATGGAACCGATCAGCATGAGCTTGCGTCGGCCGAACTTGTCGATCACGGTCAGCGCCACCATGGTGGCCACCAGGTTCATGCCGCCCACGGCAATCGATTGAAGGAACGCAGAATCCTCACCGGCGCCTGCCATACGGAAAATGTCCGGTGCGTAGTACATGATGGCGTTGATTCCGGAAAGCTGGTTGAAGGCGGCAATGGCCACGGCCAAAAATATTACTCGGCGGTATTTGGGCACGAAGAACGGAACTTTACCGGTGTCCTGTGCCAAATCCGCCACGGCATCCTGGATCTCCCGTTCCAACTCATTGGCTTCCTGCGGGCTGGAGGCCAACAACTCCACGTTGGTGCGAGCTTTTTGAGTGTTGCCTTTGAGGAACAACCACCGCGGGGATTCCGGAACGGTGAACAACAAGAGGATGAAAACAACGGCGGGCAGCGCTTCCACTCCGAACATCCACCGCCAGGCCACGGATTCATCCACGGCACGGGCGATGAAGAAGTTGGACAGGTATGCCAGCAGAATGCCCAGCACCACGTTGAACTGGACCAGACCCACCAGGCGTCCACGCAGACGCGGAGGGGAGATCTCCGCCGTGTAGATGGGTGCGGTCACGGAAGCACCGCCCACGCCAATACCGCCCAGGAAGCGGAAGAACAGGAACAGGTACCAGTTGTCCACCACAGCTGATCCCACGGCGGAGACCAGGTAGAGGACGCCAATGACCAGGAGGATCTTCTTGCGACCGTACTGGTCTGAGGGACGCCCTGCGGTCAGCGCGCCGATGATGGTGCCGATCAAGGCTGAAGCCACCGTGAATCCCAGAGCAAAGCTGCCCAGATCAAACTTTTCAGTCAGAGCTTGAGTGGTCCCGGAAATGACAGCCGTGTCAAAACCAAACAGCAAACCACCCAGTGCAGCCACCACGGCGCTGCGCAAAACAATAGGTTTCATGAGAAATCCTGTTCCAGCAGAGGACGGGAACGGGGCTCACGGAGATTGCATGACCCCTGTACGGCCTGGAGATTCACGTGCCGCTGACGGAAGTATGCACCCGCCCGCGACGAGCAGCAACGATTTTCCTCAACAGACCTGGATTGTTTCCCCACATGTCAGTGCTCTTTCCCCGCATGTCAGGATTGCGCAACTTCATGAAACACAGGTCCGCAGATCATTGGATGGTCATCATGCGTCGAGCAGGGATTTTCGGGGACGTGTCACCGGGCGTCGTCGTCGTTCTTTGCGGTTTGATCCCGCAGGAAATAGGCACCCAGGGAACCGGCCAGAGTCGCAAAAACCACCACCGAATAGACCGAGAGCACCACGTGAACCACGCGGCCGAATGCGTCCTGCGGATCCATGCCACCACCAGTGACCGTGGCCAGACTGACCTGATACAGCGCGTCCGAATAACTGGTGTAAGACTCCACCGCGTACACCAGCTGGGACGCGGCCAGGATGACCACCACCGTGACGGCAGCCAGCCATGCAATGCGGTCCGTGAGCAGCCGCCCCGCCGATCGTGAGCCGCGCAGACCTGCAGAGAGTATGCCGCTGACACGCGTGATCCGGCTCAGCCGCAGCGCCCGCAGGGCTTGGACGCCACGGAAGAAACGCAGGAACGGCAGCAACAGGAAAATCACCTGCCACCAGGTCCGGCGCCAGAACTCCAACTGGAACCCGGCAATGTAGGCACGCAGCAGGAACTCGCCGGCAAACACCAACCAGAACGCCCAACCCACAATGTTCAGAATCGTGGTCCACCCGGCGTCCTGGATCAACAACTGGCCCAGGATCACAAACAGGTAGATCAGGCCCAGCAGACCCAATGGCCGGTCCAGTCGGTCGGCCAGAACCTCGGCAGAGATCAGTTTGCGCAGGCTGGTGCCCTGCGGTTGTGGGCGCGGCGTTCTGGAGCGCGCCTTCACGCCGAACCTGCGGCCAACACGGTTTCCAGGTGGTCCAGGACGCCGGCTTGATCGTGTGATCCCACCACAATGTCTCCCACTGCCTTGATGGCTTCCGGGGCATTGGCCATGACCGCGCCACAGCCCACCAGCTGGAGCATCTCGACGTCGTTGCCGCCGTCCCCGAAAGCCATGGCATCAGCTGGGTCGATGCCGAGTTGCCCGCACAGCCATTGAAGGCTGGTTCCCTTGTTGACACCCCGGCCAATCAGGTCAATGGACCCGTGACCGCTGGAAACCGGGACCACGGTGGACGGTAGAGCTTGCCCGATCTGCTCCAACAATTCTTCCGTGCGCTCCGGCGGGCAGCCCAGCGCCAATTTCACAATGTCATCCTCAACATCTGACCACTGCGCCACCAGGTCCATCTTGATGTAGTACTTGCGCAAGATGGCTTGCATGTCAGGGTCCATGGTTTCCAGTGCATATGCGGCCTGGACACCGCAGGCAAGAGCGTGAACATCCTCAAAGGAACTGACCACTTCCAGTGCGCCCAGTGCGTCCTGGCGCTGCATGGCCTCCACACGGAGGATCTGGGAATCCGTTCCCACCACCGCGCCGTTCTCTGCCACGTACAGGATGTCCGCAACGTCCGGGAAATGGGATTTCAGCTGCCAGTACTGGTTGCCACTGGCCACCACGAACTGAATCCCACGGTCCGTGAGCTGTTGGTGGATCCGTGCGAATCGTTCGTGATCGTAGGTGCTGGAGGCATCCAGGAACGTGCCGTCCATGTCCACGGCCACCAGTTTCAAGGTCATCTGTGCTGCCTGCTTTCCGTTGAATTCGGGATGCTGCGGTGGAGCACACTCACGGGCCTGCTCCAGCCCCTGCTCTTCGCGGCCCCGCCCGTCAGGGCTTCCCAGAGCTTGATCGCCAGCCACAGTGGCACCAGGCCGGTGACGACATAGCGCAGGGCGCCCCACCAGAATCCCACTGGTTGACCGGTGTGTGTTTGCAGGGACACGACTCCCGTGATCAGCTGCCCTGGGGAGGCTGTGACGCCGTAGAGCCCTCCGGCCAGAACCGATACGACGACGCACCCCAGGCCGGCGAGCAAGATCGCCAGACCGCGGTCTTGTGTCAGTCCAGCGCACGTCAAGGCCCATCCCAGGCTCAAGGCCAGGATGAGGGTGGCGTCAATCAGTCTGGCCAGCCAGCGGTGCCCGGCAGTGGCCTCAGGCAACGGCATCCCCTGATGAACCACCACACCCAGGCCAGGCTCTTCTGGCCCGTGAGTTCGGTGCTGCGGATACCAGCCGTAGGTCATGCCACCAGCTTAAGCTGCGGTTCGGCTGCGTTTTTCGGGCCTGCTGCGGGGCCGATTGGTGGTGGCGGAAATCTTCACTGGCTCAAGGCGTGGACCGTGGGTGGCATGAGCATGATGGTGTGGTTGCCCGTGACCGTGCCCAACCCTTGTGCGACTTCAGTCAGCACCTCCCTGAACGCCAGGATGGCGGGGTGCTGAGCTCGGGAGGAACGGGCGGCCGTGAAGATCTTGCGATGGGGGCGCCCAGGCAACTCGATCAACTGCGTTCCGGAGGTGTACTGCGCTCCCACCAGGCCATGCACAAAAGCCACCGCGTGACCGGCTCTGACTATGTGCAACTGCAAGGCCGGGTCCGGGGATTCCAGTACCGTGCGCGGTTCAAATCCGGCTGTTCGGCACATGGAGCGTGACCACAGGCCCATGTGGGTGTCGGCAGCATCCAGGGCCCACGGTGCCTGGGCCAGGTCGGCAAGTTGATCCACCCGCGCCGAGAACCTGCCCGTCAGCGGGACCGCCAGGATTTGCGGGTCCTGCAGCAAATCCACTCGGTCCAAGCCGGGCCGGGGCTCCACGGGGAAACCGGGAAGCTCCTCCCCCACCATCACGTCAAAGTCACCAGCCATCAGGCCCTGGTAGGCGGAGTCAACTTCCCGCTGTGTGATGGCCACTTGGAGCTGGGGGTGGCGCTGTTCCAACACGGTCAAAGCTGCCGGGAGCACAGTCATCACCACGGTTTGAAAGGAGGCGACCCGCAGGGTGCCCCTCACCTCTGGCTGCGCGGCAGCCAACTCCGCTTCTGCCTGTTCCAGCCGCCGCAACACGGCATCGGCGTGTTCCACCAAGGTCTCCGCAGCATGGGTGAGGTGAACACCGCGCCCCACCTTTTCGAGCAAAACCACCCCCGCCTCACGTTCCAACAGGGACAACTGCTGAGAGACCGCGGAGGGGGTGTAGGAGAGCACCCGCGCCACTTCCGCCAACGTGCCACAGCGCTTGAGTTCGGCGAGCATGCGCAGGCGGGAGACATTCAACATGAAACCACTATAAGTAAGTTCAGCTGATCAACATGGGTAAGAACCATTCGCTGGATTAATTCAACATGGGGTTGGATGCTGGATGCCATGACCACCACCGCACCACCGGCCCCCGCCGTCGTCGTCGATCAGCGTCCAGGACAACTGGGCACAGGCTCTGCTGCAGCCCTGGTTCTGGCCTCCTGTGTGTCCCTGCAGTTCGGCGCTGCCCTGGCCACCGAACTGTTCCCCGTGATGGGTTCCTGGGCCACGGCGGGCTTCCGCCTGGCCCTGGCTGCAGTGGTGTTGTGTTTGGTGGTCCGTCCGCGGGTGCTGAGTTGGAACAAACAGCAATGGAAGGCGGTCATCGCTTTCGGGTTTGCGTTGGCCCTGATGAACGGCTTCTTCTACGCGGCCATTGCGCGGATTCCGTTGGGCACGGCGGTGGCCATCGAGTTTCTGGGGCCCCTGTTGCTGGCTGCGGTTCTGTCCCGCTCAGCACGGGATCTGGTCTGGGTGGGACTGGCCATCTCCGGGATGGCCCTGCTGGGAGTGGAAAGTGTGCTCGGCTTGGATTCACTGGATCCGCTGGGTGTGGCCTTTGCCCTGATCGCCGGAGCCTTCTGGGCCCTGTATGTGTTGACCAGCGCCAAAGTGGGGCAGCTGGTTCCTGGAACGGGTGGCTTGGCCATGGCTCTGGTGGTGGCGGCACTACTGCTGATGCCAGTCAGCGCCGGACACGTGACCACCGTGGTCTCAGATCCGCACCTGTTGCTGTTGGCCCTGGGCACCGCCATCCTGGCTTCCCTGTTGCCCTACTCGTTCGAACTGGCCGCCGTTCGGTCCCTGCCCAAGCCCGTTTTCGGGATTCTGTTGAGCATGGAACCGGTGGTCGCCTCGATTGCAGGGTGGGTGTTGTTGAGCCAGGCCGCCGGCCCCTTGCGCATTGTGGCAGTCACCTTGGTGGTGGCCGCCAGCATCGGCAGCACGGTGAGCGCCCGCCGCCAACGGCGCTGAGAAACATGGTGCGCGGCAAGTGCTCATGAGCACCTGCCGCGCACCGTGCGTGGTCCCTCAACCTCTGAAGACCGCTGAATCCGAAACTCAGCTACCGGGGAAGTCGGAAACGTCAAACCGCAGGATTGCAGCCACGCCGTCCTGCGCGTCCAGGTCCATCAGTTCCAGTTCGGCGTCCGTGCGCACGCACGCGGCCAGCACGTTGGATTCCTGCTCCGTCTTGGCCTCCGTGCCCAGCAGGAGGGTCTCCACGGCGCCCACACCGGCTGCGTGGGCCACAGCGTCAACGCCCTCCACGGCCAGGTTGTGCGCCTTGGCCTGCTCAAAACTCCCCGCGTGATCAGCGGCATTCTTGACCGCCAAGTCAGCTGCAATGCTCTGCAGTTCATCGGCCAGCGCTTCCTCAGCACGTTCGTCCTGAGCACCACCACGCTCGACGTCATGCTTGATCTCTTCCAGGGCCGGGGGCAGTTCAGCGGCCAGAGCGGTGCGTCCCTGGACCTCTCCGGCCAGAATCAACACATCCGGGTTCCATGAACGCGCGGTCTTCTCCAGGTGCTCGGCGATGTCGCGGGCATTCTGCTGAACGGCTTGTTCCGCGCGGCGCTGGATCTGGTTGTGGGACAGTGCCCCACCGCGCGGCTTCTGCACGGATTCGGAGCTTTCGTATCCAGCTTCCTGCTCCTGCCCCTGCTCATCCTGTGTGGATGCGGTGGCCACCTCGTGGGAGTCCTCAGCCATGATGGCCTGCTCCACGGCGTTCAGGATTTCTTGGGGCGCCTGTTGCTCCTCCAGGGATTACTTCAGGCTGTTCCACCGCAGTTCGATCTGTTTGGCGGCATCCTCGCTGGCTTCCTGGGTTTCCAGGTAAACCGTGGCGTAGGGGCCTTCGGCGTCGTAGATCTTTCGGAGTTCTGCCAGTTGCATGAGCACCCTTCCATCTGCGCCGTACGGCCAACAGGATTAGTCAGCCTACTTACCTCAGCGTTTCACGGGCACGCGTCTTGTAGCAATGTTCACCCGGCGTCACGGAGCCCGCCATTGCCGGCTGGGCGCATAGGCTCGCCCCATGTCCATCGTGGAAAACCCTCTGGAAACCCTCACCCGGCAGCAGCTGCGCAAGCGCACCAGCGAGAAATGGCAGCACTACCCGCAGGACGTTCTTCCGCTGTGGGTGGCTGAAATGGACGTGGAGCCTGCACCGACCGTCGTCGAGGCGTTGACCCATGCTCTGCGCACCGGCGACACCGGATACCCGTCCGGGGACCCCTACCCGCAGGCGTTCCAACAGTTCGCTGCGCACCAGTGGGGATGGGACGGTTTCAGTGCCGATCGCATGCGCACCGTGCCAGATGTCATGACCGGTATCAGCGCTGCCATCAACGTGCTGACGGAGCCGGGAGACGCGGTGATCGTGTGCTCGCCGGTGTACCCGCCCTTCTACCTGTTCACACGTGAGCTGGGCCGCACAGTGCTGGAGGCGCCCCTGACTGACAACGGGCGCCTGGACCCCGCTGCCATCTCCGCTGCCTTTGAGCAGGCGCGGGCCACCACCCGGCAGCCCGTTCTGCTGCTGGCCAATCCACACAATCCCACCGGAGTGGCGCACACCCGGTACGAGCTCACAGCCGTGGTTGAGATCGCCAGGCAGTTCAATGGCCGAATCATCGCCGATGAAATCCACGCGCCCCTGATGCTGGACGGCACGCCGTTCACTCCCCTGCTCAGCGTTGACGGCGCGCAGAACGCGTTCTCCGTGTTCTCCGCATCCAAGGCGTGGAACTTGGCCGGTTTGAAGGCTGCCGTACTGTGTGCTGGTCCTCATGCGCAGGCTGACTTGGCACGGGTTTCCTCCACGGTTGACCGCGGGGTCAGCCACCTGGGAGTCCTGGCCCACACAGCGGCCCTGACCGATGGACAGGACTGGCTCACGGCTCTGCTCAAGGGACTGACCGGTAACCGGAACCTTGTGATGGAGCTGGTCCGCGAGCACCTGCCCGGTGTTGAGATCCAGGCCCCCGAGGCCACATACCTGGCCTGGTTGGACTGCACGGACCTGGACCTACCGGAACAGGGGCCAGACACCCCCGCGGCACAGCACGGGTTGACCGGTCCTGCAGCTTTCTTTTTCAACCACGCCAACGTTGCTCTCAACGACGGCGCCCCGTTCGGCTCCGGCGGTCAGGGCCACGTGCGCCTGAACTTCGGAACCTCACCCGCGATTGTGCGTGAGGCCATCGAGCACATGGGAGCGGCCGTGCGCGAATTCGCCGACTGAGCCACGGCTCCCCCAATACAAAAGGACGGATCCCGCGATGTTTCGCGGGATCCGTCCTTGTTTGGTGGACGCGGGTGGACTCAAACCGAACACCTGGCAGAGGTTCGAGCGGCTCGGTTCCGCGTGGACTCAGACGAAACTCGGTCTTGGCGACGAGCCTCAAGATGCAGCCGAGGACGGGCCCGAGGTCTTAGCGAACCCTAGGAGACGAGCTAGAACACCGCTGACAGAAAGCCAAGTGGACGCTATTAGAACTGCCCGAGCGGACGGCGAGAGCGTGGTTTCGATCTCCCGGCGGTTCGGCGTGTATCGGATGACGGTGTGGACACACACGAAGGACTTGCTGTCGTGATCCAAGCGAGCACTGGACCCTTACCGACGGACTGGCAGTCGGTCCGAGGAGGGGCCTGTGGTCAACCCAGAGCGCATCCGGAGCACCAGCGGCAGTCGATCACTAGGCCGCGACAGCAAGAAAGCGACGTCTCCGATCGAGTAGCCGACTTCCCCAAGAGGAACACTCAGTGTGGGACGATCGGAACATGAGTAGCGAGTCCGATGTACCTACCGACACAACAGGTTCCGCTTTCACTACTCACTCGCTGAACAACTACACGAATGTGTACGTCTCATCGAGTGCGGCAGCGCTCGACCTTGACAGCAAACACGTCGGCGACCTGATCCGTGCGCTGCATCGCGAGACGACCCGCGAACTTGTCAAGGGCGGCGTGGAGTACGCCGACCTGCGGTGGGCGCTTACTCCCCGAGCGACGCATGCGGAGGTCGCTTTCGTCTTCGATTCCACCGCCGCCGGGAGCGACCATTATGGTTTCGAACTCTCGAAATCTTGGTTGCCGGGGCTCTGGCGCCACGGGCCTCAGCGGACTGCGATCAGCCAGGGCGACATCCTCAACGCGCCGCCCGGTTGGGTGTGGAAAGAACTGGACGAGAACCTGGTCCGCACGAACGACTTTCCTCGATTGGCCACTGAGCAGTACTACGTCCTCTATCTCACGAATATGTCGCGAACACAGGTCAGCGCGATGGACGCTGCGCTGCGAGATTCGACGGCCGCGTACTTGGGGTACATCGACTGCTCGACATGGACTCCACTCAAGTCGTTCATGCTGCTTCCGCAGTACGCGATCCGCGACGGCGATGCGCTCGTCGTCCCAGCCGACGAAGACGGCTCACCGCACATCACCCCGCCCACCAGAGACCACGGTTTCCGGCTCGTCGGAGTTGAGCAGACGCTCTACGGCGTGGTACTCGAGCACCGCATGGACAACGGCGTACCTGAGTGGGCAGACGAAGACAGCGCGCTAACACTGACCGCGCTTGGTGGCGCGCAGAGCCCGCTCAGTGAGTTGAAGCTTGATCTCGACGAACGACGATTCATCTACTTGACGAGTGATGCTGACGGTCACGGAGCCTCGGTGCGCAAAGCCGGGCTAGATGGGCTAAGCCCTGAGGAACTCGCTCAGGCTATTGAGGTCAAGATCCGGAGTGGCCTCATGTTCAACCTGCGCTTCGTCCACGGGACCCGTGACGGCGAGCCCGCGCCCGAGAACGACGCGCTAATGTTCACGGTGCCAGTGGAGTTCCCCGACGACACCGGCACGGTCCGCCGCTACCAGGTCGGGGTCAAGTACTCCCCGGCAAGCCACTCGGGAGAAGTGGTGACGTTTCACTAGCCAGTCGCACGAACCTCCGCGCGACCATGTGGAGCACACGAGGCAGGGCGTTACTTCTTCCTTAGGTTCAGGTTGAAGTCCCCGCAGGAGCACCGGAGTTCTTCTTCCTTTCCGGGGATACCGAGAACATAGATCCACCCGGCGCACGCATCGTTACTACAGGTGAACAGGTCGAGGAACTGCTTGCAGGCTTCAACGACTGGCGCGAAGTCCGCCTTCGTCATGGTCGCCCAGTCGTTGTTGTGGACGAGAGCGTTGATCGCCCAGTTCTCCCCGTCCTGGGCGAGGATCGCCTTCGCTCGCTCACCCTTCAGAGCTTCGACCTTCTGCTTCGCCGCGTCGTTGTTCCATGAGTTTGCCGAGGCGGTGGCCTTCTTAAGAAGGTCTCCGTGCCTGCCCTTGACCGCTGAGAAGAAGGATGAGAGGTCGTAGTTGTTATCGGCGCGGAACACGACCTGACCTTGGATGCTCGCAGCGACATCGGCCAGTGACGACTCCAAATTGCGCCGCAGCTTATGAGCCGCGCCAGGGACATCGTCACTGGCAAGGTCGGTTTCGATCTGAGTCCAGAAGTCGACACCTTGACCATAGAACGGTCCCCCATCGACGGTCCAGCCGTGGAATCGAGCGAGCGAACGTCGAGCGATGAGTCCCGAGGACTGCATTTGTCGCGCCCAAACCTCATCGTGGGTCGTCATGATGAACTGGACGTCGGGGAAGACGTCCTTGAGCAGCTTGCAGAACTGTCGGCGGTGGTTAGTGTCCACGGAGGTCACTACGTCGTCGAGAACGGCAAGCCGGAAGTCCGATTTGAGGAGTTGCCTGATCAGGGCCAGGTAGAGGCAGACTCCCATCCCGTCCTGGTGACCTTCGCTGTGGTAGGCCATCGGTGGGAACATGCCGAGCCCGTAGAAGTCGACTTCGAGGTCGAGCTTCCCAGCAGTGGGTGACAGCCCTGCCTTGAAGGATGATTCGTCATCAGAGTTGATCTGCCGATAGAAGTTACTGAAGTCGGTCTCGACAGTCTTGTAGAGCGTCGTCAGTGCCGCGTCTGCCACAGAGTTGTACTTCTCGTAGACCTCGTTCGCGGCTTTGTGAGCTGCGGTTGCCTTCGTTGCTTTCGCCCGCGCTTGGCGTAGTTGAGTCCAACGATCTTGGGCAACAGTGAGGAAGGTCCGTGCGGCCTCGGTCGTGGTCTGGTCTGGCAGTGCTTCGATCGTCGTTCGAAGCGCCTTCAATCCATCAGCGATCGGTGACGGAGTGTCCAACGGATCGGTGGTGACGCGTTCGGACTCGTCACGGACGGACTCGACTGTCGTCAGCTTCGCTTCGAACGCGGCAAGGTCATTCGACCACTCCAAGAGAGACGTCTGCAACGCAGACTGTCCCATCGTGACAGCGTGCGGTTGTGCCGCTTGGATCAGGGACCGCACCCCGCGAAGTTGCCCGATCACCTTGCCCGCAGCGGTCTGGATGCGCTGCTGGAGCGTTGCGGCGGTCTCGGATCGAGTGAGCTTGTCGTTCAGATGCTTCCGCAGCGACGCGACATCGGGCCACTCCAGGTCGCACAGCGGGCAGGCGGTACTGATCACTAGTGGCAGGCCGGTCTCGACCAGTTGGCGGTGCTTTAGCGAGTCGAGGACTGCGGGATCGGCATCGAGATCGCTCAACGCCGCGCCCAGATCGTTCGCTGCGTTGTCCAGGTCTTCGTGCTCAGCCATGTAACTGGTGACGGCTTCGATGTCCCGGATGGCCGAAGCTCGGTTGAAAGTGCTTTGACTATCGTCGGTTCTGGCTCCGGCGCTGAGGTCAGTCTCAAGGGTGGTTGCTGGCAGCGCTTCCAGGCCGAGCACTTCACGCTTCTTGTTGACCGCCACCGTCACCTCGCTCGGCAGCAGATCGGTGATGTCGAGGCCGCGTTTGACGGCATCCTCTGCGGACTTCACGGCGTCGTCCGCGCTCCTGGCGGCAGCGCTCGTCTTGTTGCGGGCCGTGTTGAGTAGGCGACGAGTCTCGTCGATACGGTCGAGCTTAAGAAGAGCCTGCACCTCTTGGGCACGTTTCCCCGGCTCGGTGTTGACATACTTGATGACTTCACGTCGAGACAGGATCAACTCAGGATGGCGAGCAGCCCATTCCACGGCTGCGACGAGTTCGGGAGTCTTGGGCTCCAGGCTGAACTGGCCCGCGGTCTTCACGCTACGAGTGAGAGTACCGGTCTGTCCGCTGGCTGGGTGTGTGAACGTCAAGGTGACGCTAGCAGCGGCTGGGTTATCCCGCTGGTGCACGTGCGGCGCGTGCTTCGCGACAGAGATGCCGCCCGTGCCAGCTCCGCTGAGGCGAGCGACGTTGCCCGTCAACGCGAAGTCGATGGCGTCTACCACTCCGCTCTTACCCGACCCGTTCGGCCCGACCACCACGAAGGAACCGCTGCCCAGGTCGAGGTCGAGGTCGCGAATGCCGCGAAACTCTTCTATTCGAAGTTTCTGAACCTGGATCACAGCGCTGACTCACCACTCGCATCGGTGTAGAGCGCCACAAGCTGGTCCGGCTTCGGTAGCTTGTCCGCCGCCAGCAACGCTGCAAGGCTCTCGGTCACCTGCGGCGGCACGTCATCCACATCTGTCAGTGCAGCCAGGAAGGTCTCCAAGACCTCCGATTCGATGCCCGCCACTCCGCGCCCCTTTGCTTGCGATCGCGGCGAAAGCTGGACCGCCTACCTGATGATGCCACCACGATTCTACCGCCGCGATCTCGCTGGATGTGGGCCAACGCGCGTTCAACTGACGGTGCCTGCGCGGAGGACGCGACCCGAACTGCCTGTGCGAAGGGACTGCCGCACATCTAGGTGACAGTTTGACCTGCCCTACGGTTAGGTTTCCACTCTTGGTCGCTAGCTTCCGATGGTGGTGAGTGCCCGCGGGGTGCGGGCGAGGTCGTAATCGTGGGGTGTCGCGTACTCGAGGGAGGAGTGCCGGCGACGACGGTTGTAGAACACCTCGATGTACTCGAAGATCGCGTTCGCGAGCTCGATGCGCGTCTTCCACTTCTTCCGGTTCAGCAGCTCGATCTGCATCGTCGACCAGAACGACTCCATCATCGCATTGTCGAGGCCATCGCCGACGGTCCCGAACGACGGCAGCAGTCCCGCTGAACGGATCTTCTGAGTGAAGACCCAGGAGGTGAACTGGACTCCGTGATCCGCATGAACGATCCCTCCGGTCCCTGGCTGACGTGCACGGATTGCCATGTCCAGAGCGTTCACGACCAGGGTGGAGTCCTGTTTGGAGTCGATAGCCCAGCCG
>NZ_JAAVUN010000199.1 GCF_012163155.1 Kocuria subflava | reverse complement strand
CAAGATGTCGTGTCTGACCCTTTGGACCTGTTGTCCTCATGCTGTCCCCAGAGTCACAGTTTTCATCCACAACGTGCTGCGCGGGACTCCCCCGTGTTCACGCCGCGGCGGCCGTTCGTGCCGTCTCTTGTCCACAGGTGTGGAGTACCCGGGGACAGCGCCCGTGCACCCAGAATTCACTTTGGGAAAACATGTCGCGGCGTGTCGGTCACCGGTTCAACAGCTTGCGCACGACGGTTGACGGTGCCGGTGCCCCCAACGCGATCTTGGCCAACCGTGACTTAAGCGGCCCGTACGGCGGGTAGATCACTTTCAAGGTGTCCGGGGCGAGTGGCTTGTCCAAGACGGCCCTCGGGTGGCTGAAGGTCTCCAGGGAGTACCCGCCGTGGTAGTCCCCGATTCCGGACTCCCCCACCCCGCCGAAGGGCAGCTGGGGGTGGGCCAGGTGAACCAGGGCCGCGCCCAGGACAAGTCCTCCGGAGGAGGTTTCCCCTCTGAACGCGGTCCGCACGTCGTCGTCTTCGCTGAACACGTAGAGCGCCAGGGGCTTCTCCCCTGAGTTGGTCGTC
>NZ_JAAVUN010000198.1 GCF_012163155.1 Kocuria subflava | reverse complement strand
GGGGTCCACCCGAGCGATCAATCCGGGCGGCGTGGAACGACACGGCTGCGCCATCAGTGCCGACCCTCCTGGTTTCCACCGGCGTTTCCGTCGTTCTGTCCCCCGGCGCGTTCGTACGTGGCCCAGAGCCCGTAACCGTGCAGAGCAGCCACGTGCTTCTCCGCCTCCTCCAGGGTCCCGGAGGTCACGACGGCTCGCCCGTCGGTGTGGACGGCCATCATGAGCGTGTGTGCCTTGGACTGCGGGAAGCCGAAATAGGTGCGGAAAACCCACGTCACCCAGCTCATCAGATTCACGGGGTCGTCCCACACCACGACCTGCCACGGTGTGTCCGTGGAGACCTGTTCCGATGCGCTGGTCTCCGTCCGCTCGTCCACGGCGGGCCCCAGGGTTGCGGTAGAACACACCGACAGGGGCAGGGCCGCGCGAGCGGATCGGCCACCGTGCGGAGGGTGCTTCGTGAAGATCATGATTGCTCCATGGTACGGGCCCTCCGACTAGAGTGGCGCTTGTGAACGCACAGACTTCCACCTGGACCCCGGCACCGACGTCGTTGCTCACGGACCACTAC